>NZ_BLLN01000003.1:0-655000 GCF_011170125.1 Streptomyces diastaticus subsp. diastaticus
GCCGTCGACCCCGCCCGGCGACTCAGCCGTCCCCGGACCCCGCCCCGGCAGGAGTCCCGGCGCAGACGCCGCCCCGTACGGACCACCAGCGGCTGCCCCGACGCGGGGTGCCGACGCGGGGCCCCGTCGGCACCCCGAGGCGGCACGGCATAGGCGGCGACCACCGGTTCGGGCCGGGCCAGGGCGGTGCCCAAGGCCGCTCCGCCACCGCCTCCCGCGCCCCCGTCGCGCAGCCGTACCAGGCAGCGGCCGGCGTCCGGTGCCGCGCTCACCATGCTCGATGACGGCAGTCGCCGGAACGCCTCCGGGGTCCACTCGTCCCTCCGGACCGCTCGCCCGGCCCTCGTAGCCCGGCAAGGCGCCGCTCGCAGCTCTCGGCCGGGGCGGCGGCCCCGTCCGGTCGGCGAGAGCCGCGAGCAGTTCCAGCACCTGAGGGACCTTGGCCGGCGGCCGCTCCTCCTCGGCCTGCTCGACGGCGTCGGTGGCGAGGCGAGGGCGAGGGCGAGGGCGAGGGCGAGGGCGAGGGCGAGGGCCTGTCCCGTCTCCCCGGCGTCCGCGTGCACCCGGGCCGGTCACCAGCTTCAGCCGGGACCGTCGTCACGTCACCCGTGTCGCCCGCGTCGCCCGTCGCGCTCGCCCGTTGCCCGGCCCGTCGCCCGTCGCCCGTCGCCCGTCGCCCGTCGCCCGTCGTCCGTCACCCGTCTCCGGGCCAGCCGCGGCCCCGTCCTGGAGCCGCTTCGCCTCGTCGTGGTCGCCGCAGGCCCGCCGGCGTCCGCCAGATGGTGGCTCCGCACGACGACGCCGTGCTGGTCCCCGCAGCCGGTGCCGGCGGCCTCGACCGAGGAGGCGAACAGGGCACACGCGCCGGCCGCGTGGCCCGGCCGGGCCTCCGGCGCCGGCGCGTCGATGCGCCCCGCCTGCACCAGCGGGCGGACCACGGTCCCGCCCGGCGCCGTGCCGCTCACCGGCGGCACCCCTGCCCGCGTCGTCCCCGCCCACCACAGAACCCCTCCGCGCGGTCGGCTCCCCGAGCCCCACCCAGGTCTCCGCCTCCGCGCACGGAGTGAGTGGCCGCGAGGCCGCCCCGGCGTCAGGGCTCGCACACCGCCTCCCGTGCCGGCGTCTCCTCCGGCCTGGTGAAGAACGCCGTGACCCGGCCCGCACAGGCCCCGCCCGTCACGGTGGCGTGCTCGCCGTCGGCCACCACAAGCAGGGAGCCTCCGGTGCGGGCCCGCATCGCCCGCGCCCACGGCAGCGGTGTCACCACCTCGTCCCGGTGGGCCACCAGCAGCAGAGGGCCGCCGGCGCGGCCGGGCTCGACCGGTGGCCGGTCCGGCGCGGGCAGGCCCGCGCAGGTGCTGGTGCCCGGCACCTGACCACTGCCGGGGAACATCGGACGGGACCCTCCCAGCACCGGGTAGGTGGTCCGCCGTTCACCGTAGGCCGCCCACTGCTCCGCGAACGACCCCGCATGGGTCACCTGCGAGCAGAGCAGCGCGGTCCCGGCGAACGGCGCCACCAGCGGCGGCGCCGCGACCCGCGCCTTCCCGTCCCCGCCCCCGTCCGGCGCCCGTCCCCGGGCCAGCGCCGCCAGCGCGGCCGCCGCCCCCGCCCGGTCGGCCGGCTCGGCGTCCAGATACTGCTCGGTCTCCGCCGACCCGTACGTTCCCGAGGGCGTCCGCAGCGGACGCTCCGTCAGCCGGTCGCGCAGGGCGAGCAGCCTGGTGCGTACCGCCTCGGCGTCCGTGCCGAGCCGGTAGCGGGCGGAGCGGTCCGCGAGCCACGCCGCGAACCGTTCGAACCGCTGCTCCCGCGCCCGCGTCACCCCGTCCAGCAGTCCCCGCAGATCCGGGTCGGGCGCCACCACCGACTCCAGCAGCATCCGGCCGGACCGGCCCGGGAACAGCGTGCGGTACGTGACGCCGAGGCTCGTCCCCCACGACACCCCGTAGTAGTGCAGCCGGGGCGCGCCCAGCGCCGCACGCAGCGCCTCCAGGTCGCGGGCGGCGTCGGCGGTGGTCAGGGAGGCGACCCAGGCCGGGTCGGCCTCCGCGCACGCGGCGTGGGCGCGCGCCAGCCGATCCCAGTGGGCGCGGGCGGACCGGCGCGAGGGGGCGGCGGACGGCGGACCGGCGTCCAGGGACTCGGCGGCCGGACAGACCGCGGGACGCGAGCGGCCGGTGCCGCGCACGTCCAGGCCCACCAGGTCGTACCGGTCCAGCAGCCCACGGGCGCCGCCGCCCGCCACGCCCACCGGCATCAGCCGCCCGGAGACCCCGGGACCGCCCGGGTTGAGCGCCAGCGGTTCGGCCCGGCCGCCGCCGGTGGACGGCAGCACCGCCACCGCGAGCCCGAACCGCCGTCCCTCCGGCGCCGACCAGTCCACCGGCACTGTCAGCGTGCCGCACCGCAGCCGCCCCGCGTGCCGGGCGTACGCCGGACGGTGCTCCGCCGCGCCCCACACCTGCGCCTCGGCCTCGCTCGGCTCGGGGCAGGTGCCCCACACCAACGCGCCGGCCCGTTCCCCGGCACCGGTCCCCACCGCCACCGGCTGCCCGCCGCCGCCCGCGCACCCGCCCGCCAGCACCCCGCCGAGCAGCACCGCGGCCAGGCCCCGCACCGCCCGGGACCGTCCGCCGCCCACCACACCTCCAGCCGTCGACACCCGGACCGCCCCGACGATAGGCAACGCACCCCGACCGGCCCCGCGACGCGCCCCACGGCAGGGCCGACCGGGTGCCGCCCGGCCGGGCCACGCAGGGGCGGTGGACAGCACAGTGAGGGAGCGGCTGACAGTTCGTACGATGTCCGGGGCGGTCCGGGGCCGACGGCCACGCGGCATCCGGAGGCTCACCGGTACGGGGCGGGGTGCGCGGAGAGGCGTGCAGCGCCTTCCCGGCCGGACCCCCGTGCCGGCCCGGAAGGCGCTGGTGACGCCGTCCTCGCGGCCGCCCGGACCGCCGGTCCGGAGGGACCGGGGAGCGCGGGGTGGCGCTGAGTGACGGGCCCCAGCTTGGCGAGGGGCGGCCGATCGCCGCCACCTGGCCGGGCGACTTGGCGGTATTCTGGGTCGTCCCAGGCTCTGACCAGGGAGTTTTCCCGCCCAGGAGAGCATGCTGGGGGCCACCGGAGCCGGGGCGAGTGGGGGAGGACACACAGCATGGCGCCGTGGAAGACGCTTCCGGAACACCTCGATCCACAGGCCAGGCGGCTGGTGGACAGGCTGAGGAGGCTCAAGGACGCCACCGGGCTCAGTTTCACGGCCCTGGCCACGAGGACGAGTTACAGCCGTTCCTCGTGGGAGCGGTACCTGAACGGCCGTAAGCTCCCGCCGTCCGACGCCGTCGCCGAACTCGCCGCCCTCGCGGGCGCCGACCCGGACCGCATGCTCGCCCTGCACACCCTCGCCGCCCAGACCTGGACGGCACCTCCGCCGAGGGCGACCGCTCCGGCCAAGGCCGCTGGGCCGGCGGAGGCGGGCACCGTTGCGGCCGGTCGGGCCGACGTGCCCGCGGAGCCGGTCCCGGGGAAGCGCGCGCCGGCAGGGTCCGCGTCCGCGTCCGTAACCGCATCCGGGAACGTTGCCGGCCCCGAGGTGGCTCCCGAGGCCGAAGCCGCCGGGCCCGGCGAGCCGGGCGCCCCGGGCGTACCGGAGGAGCCCGCCGGCCAGGGGCGCGGCGACACCGTGGTCATCGGCGGCTCAGCCGCTCCCGCGAAGTCCGCCCCGCGACGGCCCGCCCGCCGCGGCCTGCTGGTCGCCGGCACCGCCCTGGTCGTCGTGGCCGGCGCGCTGGCCGTCGTCTTCGGCCTCGTCCTGCCCGGGACGGGCGCCGCCGAGGCCGACGAGGAGCAGCACCGCCGGGTGGCCGCCGAGGAGTTCACCTTCGAGCCGGGCCGCACCCACCCGTGCGACATCCACCGCTTCGAGGGCCGCCTGTACGCGGGGCACAGCGACACCACCGAGGCCCTGCTCCAGCAGATCTCCACCACCTGGGACGTGGTCGAGGCGCAGTGCCTGCTGGAACACCGCGGGTACCGCATCGGCAGCGTCGACGGGGCCTACGGGGCGGCCACCGAACGGGCCGTCAAACGCCTTCAGGACAAGGAAGGGCTGGTCGTCGACGGGATCATGGGCCCGCACACCTGGGAGGTGCTGCGACGGTGACCGGCGAGCCGTCCCTGGAATGCGCCCACCTCGCCCGCGAGCTGGCCGCCCTGCGCGCCGCCACCGGACTGAGTCTGGCCGGGCTCGCCGCCCGCACCACCGCCAGCAAGTCGTCCTGGCAGCGCTATCTCGGCGGCGTCCTCATCCCGCCGCCGGAACTGGTCGGCGAACTCTGTGCCCTCGCCGGTGAACCGCCCGCGCGACTGCTGGCCCTGCGGGAACTGGCCGAGCTGTCCCGACGCCACCCCCGCCCGGCCCCGGAACCACCCGCCCCGACCCGAGCCGCCACCCCGGCCGCCCCCGAGATCCCCGGGCCGAGGCGACAAGCGGCGCCCGGCACGGGAAACGACGCATCCGCAGAGGCCGCCTCCGACACCGCGCTCCCGGCCGACGGCGCCTTATCCGCCCCACCGGGCTCCGGCCGCCCCGCGCGCGTCCCGTTCCATCGCCGCCGGGGGACCGTCCTCACCGGCGCCGGGGCACTGGCGACCGCCGCCATGGTGGCCGGGGCCCTGCTGCTCGGCGGCGCCCGCGAGGAGCCGGCCGACGAGGGGCTCTGGCCGGGCTGCGTGGGCGAACAGTGCCGGGGCAAGTCCTCGCAGGCGCAGGGGTGCGGTATCCCCGGCAGCGGTCTGCGGACCGTCGCGGAGCAGGGGTTCGGCGGACGGACGGCGGTCGAGATCCGCTACAGCCCCTCCTGCCGGGCCAGTTGGGTACGCGTCCGGTTCGGCTCGGTCGGGGACCGCGTCGAGATCACCGGTCCGGGCCGGGAGAGCCAGTCCGCCGAGGTCGCCGACAAGTACGACGCGCTCGACTACCTCTCCACCCCGATGCTCGCGGGCGGACCCGAGGGCATGACGGCCTGCCTCGTCCGCGCGGACGGCGAGGAGCGGCACTGCTTCCGGTCGTGAGGTGTCCGGACCGAGGGTGCTCGCCGTCGCCCTCGCGCAGCGGGACCCGGGCGCGTGGTCCACGCGCCCGGGTCCGGGGTGAGGAGAGGGGGAGGGTGTCAGTTGTCCGAGTAGCTGAAGTCTCCGACGGTCCACGCGCTGACGTCCTCGATCGCCACGCGGTACATGCCGCCGGTCTCGGGGATGCCCACCGTGCCCTGGAGGATGCGCGCCACGTGGAAGTGCAGGTGCCGGGGAGGACCGTCCTCCCGCGAATCGTCGGTGAAGACGGAGGAGAACGCGCCCAACTGGACCGAGTCCGCCAGAACCTCCGAGACCCGTTCGCGCCACACGGCCTCGGGAGCCAGCCGCCCGGTGATGACGGCGCCACCGGTGACCACGGTCAGAGACATCTGGTTGCTGCGCCCGGACTCCACCAGCGCGGCGATGTCAACGAGCAGTGCGTCAGTCTTCGACATGGAACCCGAGTCTAATGCCCGCCGAGCCGCCCTGAGCAGCGGCGCTCGGCGGGGAGCGGCCCGGTCAGCGGCCGCGCCGCCCGGCGGTGATCCGCTGCCGCGAAGCCTCGTAGAGCACGGCCGTCGCCGCGTTGGCCGCGTTGAGCGAACTCGCCGCCCCCGCCATCGGGATGCTCACCGTGGCGTCGCACAGCTCGCGCCAGGTGCTGGAGAGCCCGGACGTCTCGTTGCCCACCAGCAGCAGCACCGGCTGGGTGAAGTCGAACGCGTGGACGTCCGCGTCGCCCTTCTCGTCGGTCCCCACCAGGACGAGCGGACACCCGGCGGCGCGCCGCCGCTCCACCCACGCCATCACCTCGGCCGGCGAGGGCACCCGCACGGTCGGCAGGGAGAACAGCGAGCCGGTCGTCGCCCGTACGCTCTTGGGGTCGTACACGTCGGCGGCGTGCCCGGAGACGATCACGCCGTGCGCGCCGAACGCGTCCGCCGACCGGATGACACTGCCGATGTTGCCCGGGCCGGCCGGCCGGTCGAAGAGGACCCCCAGGAAGTCCGGCCCGGTCCCGATCCGCTCCAGGTCGTCGGCGGGCAGCTCGACCACGGCGACCACCTCCGGCGCACCCTCGGCCTTCTCCCCGAGGTCGGCCAGCAGCTCCGGCGCGAGAGCGACCCGCTCGGCCGGGACCGTTTGCAGCAGCTCCCGCGCCCAGCCGGACAGCTTCCGGCTGTCGTCGTACAACAACGTGGTGACAGGCCAGCCGTACTCCACGGCCAAGGAGATCGGCCGTACCCCCTGCACCAGGAACCGCCCCAGTTGATTGCGCTTCTTCCGGTTCCCCAGCAGCGCCTCCCACTGCTGGAACCGGGCATTGCGAGACGTGACCCGCTGCGCCCCAGCCATCCGTACTCCCACTCCCACCCGACCACGACGACCGGGCGACACCACGCCGCCCCGCGAGGTCCGCACCGACGAGGCTGAAACCCTACCCGGGGCAGGACGGCACGGAGCGGGCGGTGAGGCGGGGGAGGGCATCGGCGCAGGGCGGCGACGGCCGTGGAACACCGCACGATGTTCCGCTGGCGCCCCCGGCAGGACTCGAACCTGCGGCCAAGCGCTTAGAAGGCGCCTGCTCTATCCACTGAGCTACGGGGGCCGGTGCGGTGTGCCCGGGTACCGGGTGGTCCGGGGGGTTGCGGCCGGGCACAAGGATAGGGCTCCGGTCGGCCCGGCCCGGTTGCATCACGCGCGTGGCATGATGTGGAGGTTCGGTGAAGCACAGCGATACTCGCAGGTGAGTGGCGATCTTGCAGTTCTTTTCGCGGCTCGTGCGGTGGGTGTTGTGCACTCGTTATACCTGCGTCACCTGGAAGGCTGACCTTTCCCGCCATACGGGATGAACCGCTCCCCGGTGGCCCGGAGAGCGGTCGGAAAGCGGGGGCGGACCGCGTCGATCCGGCCGGCGACCGGCCCGGTCCGGGCGGAACGCGGCCCTCCTCCGCCAGGCGCCCCGGGCTCGCGCGGCGGTGCCGCTCAGCGCCCCATCCGCAGGCCGTCCCGGTCCGCGCCCCGGCCCAGTACCGCCTTGCGGACCGCGGCCAGCGCGGCGGCGTCCTCCGGGTCAAAGGCGGCGGCCTCGGCGGCGCGGGCGAGGTTGACCAGGCGCAGCGGGTCGTTGGCCATCCGGTGCGGGATGAACTCCGCCGAGGTCACCACCCACTCGGCGCCCGCCTTCCGGGGCGCGGTGAAGGTGAAGCGGGCGGCCGAGCCGAGCTGGCCGCGCGGGTCGGTCATCTCGCCGGCCACCTGATCGCCCATGCCGTAGACCACCCAGGTGCCGTTGACCTTCTCGTACGCCTGCGGGACGTGCGCGTGGGTGCCGAGGATCAGGTCGATGTCGCGGCGGCCGTCGCTGCGGGAGGCGGTGAGCCGCTCGGCGACGGCGCGTTGCTGCCGGTCCGGGGCCTCCTGCCACTCGGTTCCCCAGTGGACGCTGGCGACCACGACGTCGGCCCCGGCGGCGCGGGCCGCTCGCGCGTCGGCGACGACCCGGTCCGGGTCGAGTTCGTTGACGAGGAAGGACTTGCCGGGCGGGACCTCCTTGTTGGTCCAGTGGACGTAGGAGAGGTGGGCGACCCGGGCGTCCCCCGCGCGCAGCAGCAGCGGCCGGTCGCGGTCCTTCGGGGAGCGGGCCGTGCCGGTGTGCGCGACGTCGGCGCGGTCCAGGGCGTCCAGGGTCCTGCGGACACCCTCCTCGCCGTCGTCCATGGCGTGGTTGGAGGCGGTCGAGCAGGTGTCGTAACCGGCGCCGCGGATCGCGCGGGCGATGTGCGGGGGCGTCTTGAACAGCGGGTATCCGGTGAACGGCCCGTCGTCCTCGCCGACGATGGTCTCCAGGTGGCAGATGGCCAGGTCGGTGCCGCGGGTGACGGCTCGGGCGCCCGCCAGCAGCGGGCCGAAGTCGTAGCGCCCGTCGTTCTCCGGCGCGAACGGGTCCGGCCCCGCGTCCCGGTCGGGCACGCCCGAGGCGTCGGCGGCGGCCTGCCGGATCACCGCGTCGTGGGCGAGGATGTCGCCGGTCGCGACCAGGGTGAACCGGTCCGGCCGCGTCGCCGGGGGAGCGGCGGCGCCCCTCGGCGGCAGGGGCGGCGCGGGCTCGGGGCTCGCGCACCCCGCCGCCAGGGCGCCGAGGGTGAGCGCCGAGGCGAGGGCCGCGGTGCGGTGACGGGTCAGGGCGCGGTGGCGTGGTGGGGGCATGGCCGGCTCCGTACGTGTGAAGGGTGACACCTCCGGTCGAAGAGATGACACCTCCACTCATGTGATGATCCGACCGTGCCGTACGCGTGGGACGCCGGTGTCTCGGCACAACGGAGCAGCGGCGTCACCCGGGAGGCGGGTGAACGGCGGAGCGGCCGCGCGGTCCGCCGTTCAACCCCGCGGGGGCGGGGGGATTCCGTCGAGGTGTCGTGAGCGTTCCGCCCGGGCCGGACAATCCACGCGCGGCCGCTGCCTAGGCTGGGTCGGCTGTACGTTCACGCCCCGGCACCCGTCATGCGCCGAGCCTCCCGTGCGAGGGGGCGCGCCGTGCGAAACGGGCGCCGGACGCCCGGTGACCGGGCGCGGCGGGGCCGGTCCTACCTGGGAGTTTGTACGTGTCGAAGAAGAAGTTGTGGCTGCGTTCGGCCGCCTCCGCCGCCGTGCTGGCGCTGGCCCTCACCGCGTGCGGCGGGTCCGGCGAGGAGGACGGCGCGGCCACCACCGGCAAGGGCGGGGCCTCGCAGGAGAAGGAGCCGGGGAAGGGCGAGGCGGAGAAGGGCGAGGCGGGGAAGGCCGAGGGAGGGAAGGGCGGCGAGCTGGCGGCCGGTGAGAAGGCCACCAGCGCGTTCGACGAGGACGGCACCGAGGTGACGTACGAGATCGTCGCCGAGAAGGTCGACGTCGGTACCGCCGAGGACACCAAGAAGCTGGTCTCCGACCCGAAGAAGGCCGAGGGTCTGGTCCCGGCCGTGGCGCACGTCGAGTTCACCGTCAAGGACGGCGGGCCGGTCGCCGACTACCCGGACGTCGGCGGCGAGATCGAGGTCCACGCCGACGGGCAGCGCGGCACCATCCTGATCGGCGCCTCCGAAGACGCCCCGGGGTGCGAGTCGACCTCCGACATCAAGAACTGGAAGGCCGGCGAGAGCCACGTCATCTGCGACACCTTCATGGTGCCGGAGACGGCGAAGGAACTGACCGTGCAGTGGGCGGCCGACCGCGACGCCGACCCGTTCGTCTGGAGCTTCCAGAACTCCTGAGTCCGCCCCCGCGGAGGCGGGCGGTCCTCGGCGGCCGGGCCCGGACCCCTCGACGGGGTGCGGGCCCGCCGTCGTGCGGGAGCCCGAGCACGCGCGGGCCCGGAACCGGACGCCCGTCCCGTCCGCGCGGGCCCTCCCGCCGCTCCGGCCCGTCGCGGTGAGGGCGCCGAGGACCGTCGGCGAGGCACAGCCACGCAGAAATGCCCCATACGCTTCAAAAAGCCACCAAAATTGGGCATTCTTCGCTTGTGGTGACCTTGGACGTACGGCCTCAGCTCCTGGACGCTCTCTCCGCCCTGCGCGACCGCGTCGCCGCCGCGCGCTTCCCGCTACCCGTGCCCGGCGCACCCCGAGCCCGCGTCAACCGCGACGAACTCCTCGCCCAGCTCGACGACTACCTCCTGCCCCGGCTCCGCGCCCCCGAGGCCCCCCTGCTCGCGGTCATCGGGGGCTCCACCGGCGCCGGCAAGTCCACCCTCGTCAACTCCCTGGTCGGACGCCGCGTCAGCGAGGCGGGCGTGCTGCGCCCCACCACCCGCGTCCCCGTCCTGGTCTGCCACCCCGACGACCACCACTGGTTCGGCACCGACCGCGTCCTGCCGGGCCTCGCCCGCATCCCCCACCCCACCCGCCACACCAGCGCCGACCCCGACCACGACGACGAGGACGAGGAGACCGCCGACCCGGCCGGTGCCCCCGTCCTGCGCGTCGAGACCGCGCCGACCCTCCCCCGCGGCCTCGCCCTCCTCGACGCCCCCGACATCGACTCCCTGGTGACCGGCAACCGGCTGCTCGCCGCCGAGCTCATCGCCGCCGCCGACATCTGGGTCATGGTCACCACCGCCGCCCGCTACGCCGACGCCGTCCCCTGGCACCTGCTGCGCACCGCCAAGGAACACGACGCCACCCTCGTCAGCGTCCTCGACCGGGTCCCGCACCAGCTCGTCGCCGAGGTCTCCCGGCACTACGCCGCGCTGCTCACCAAAGCCGGACTCGGCGACGTGCCCCGCTTCACCGTCCCCGAACTCCCCGAATCCGCGGGCGGCGGCGGCCTGCTCCCCGCCACCGCCGTCGCCCCGCTGCGCGCCTGGCTCACCCACCGCGCCCAGGACCCCGACGCCCGGCGGTACGCCATGTCCCGCACCGCCGAAGGCGCCCTCGACTCGCTGCGCGCCCGGATGCCGGAACTGGCGGCCGCCGTCGCCGCCCAGTACGCCGCGGCCCTGCGCCTCGGCGGCGCCGTCGAGGACGCGTACGCCGGCCAGTACGACCGGCTGCGTGCCCGGCTCGACGACGGCGAGGTGCTGACCGGCGACGCCGTCAACCGCTGGCGCGGCTTCCCCCTCGACTGCACCGGAACCGAACTCCTCGACTCACTCGTCGACGGCCTCGTCTCCCTGGTCCTGTGCGCCGTCACCACCGCCGACGCCGCGGTCGAAGAGGCCTGGCGGTCCGAACCAGCCGCCCGCGCCGAACAACTCGTGGCCGCCCGGCCCGACCACGCCGCCGTCGAACACCGCCTCGGCATGGCCGTACGGCGCTGGCGGCGCGTGACGGACGAGTACGTCGAGGACGAACTGCGTGGTCACGAGCGGGCCACCGCACCCGACCCGGAAGCGGTCGCCGGGCTGCTCGGCGCCGTGCTGCTCGGTGGCCGGCGGGGCCGTACCGCGGGCGAGGACCTCGCCGAACGCGTCGGTGCCCAGGGCGCGACCCGCCTGCGCGACCGGGCCGGCCGGCTGCTGGACGAATACCTCGACCGGGCCGTGCACGCCGAGCGGGACCGGCGGCTCGTCGCCGTCGAGAGCCTCGGGGTCCACCCCGAGCCGCAGGCCGAACTCATCGCCGCGCTGTCGGTCCTTCAGAAGGAGAGGTGAGGTGACGGTGACCAGCACCACCGAGCACACCGAGTACGCCGAGCACACCGGGCAGGCGGAGTACGCCGAGGGCGGCCGGGACCGAGAGGCGCGCCCGCAGGAGGCGGAGAAGACCCGTCAGGCGGCGGAGGCCCCGAGGGAGGGCACCGCGGTACGGGCCGGGGCGGACGCGGCCGCCGCCGGCGGCGCCTGGGACGACGGGCTCATCGCCCGGCGGGCGGCGGCCGCCGTGGCCGCCACCGGGCGGCAGGCGGGGGCCGGACTCCCCGCGCCGTACGACGGAGGCACGGCCTCCGGCGTGGGCGACGCCGACCTGGCGGCCCGGCTGGACGCCCTGCGCGAACTGACCGGGCTCTCCCGGCCGCGCGTCGACGCCGCCGCCCTCGCCGAGGCCGGGCGGGTCCTGGACGACGCGGCCGCCCGCGGCCGCCTCTCCCGCAGGCACACCGTCGTCGCCCTCGCCGGAGCCACCGGAAGCGGCAAGTCCACCCTCTTCAACACCCTCGCCGGGGTGACCATCTCCGACACCGGCGTCCGCCGTCCCACCACCTCGGCGGCGCTCGCGTGCAGCTGGACCGACGGCGCCGCCGGGCTCCTCGAACGCCTGGAGATCCCCGGCCGCCTGCGCCGCCGGCCCGTCCAGGGCCCCGACGGGCCCGGCGCCTTCGACGGCCTGGTCCTCATCGACCTGCCCGACCACGACTCGGCCGCCGTCGAGCACCGCGCCCAGGTCGACCGCGTCCTCGCCCACGTGGACGCGGTGATCTGGGTGGTCGACCCGGAGAAGTACGGGGACGCCCTCCTCCACGAGCGGTACCTGCGGCCGCTGGCCGGGCACGCCGAGGTCACCTTCGTCGTCCTCAACCAGGTCGACCGGCTCCCCGAGGACGCCACCGACCAGGTCCTGGACGATCTGCGCCGCCTCCTCGACGAGGACGGCATCGCCCTCGGCGAGCACGGCGAGCCGGGCGCCACCGTCCTCGCGCTCTCCGCCCTCACCGGTGAGGGCGTCGGCGAACTCCGCGACTGCCTCGGCCAGCTCACCTCCGAACGCCGCGCCGCCGCCCGCCGGATCGGCGCAGACCTCGACGCCGCCGCCGAACGGCTCCGCCCCGTCTACGTGCCCACCGGCCGGGTCGGCCTCAGCGAGGAGGCCCGCGAACAGTTCGCCGACCGCCTCGCCGAAGCCGTCGGCGCCACCGCCGCGGGCCAGGCGGCCGAACGCGCCTGGCGCCGCAACGCCGGCCGTGCCTGCGGCACCCCGTGGCTTCGCCTGTGGCGCTGGTACGAGGCCCGACGCGCCCCCCGGACCACGGAGCGGCCGCCCGGCGAGACGCACGAGGAGGAGACGACCACGGCGCGCCAGCGCGTCGAGCAGGCCGTACGCCTGGTCGCCGACGAGGCCGCCGGCGGGCTGCCCGCCCCCTGGGCCGACGCCGTGCGGGAGGCCGCGGGACGCGGCGCCGACGGGCTGCCCGAGGCGCTGGACGGCCTGGCCGCGCCCGAGTCGGTACCGGCCCGGCCGCCCCGTCCCGGGTGGTGGCCGGTCGCGGTGCTGGCCCAGGTCGCGATGACGCTTCTCCAGGTCGTGGGAGGCATCTGGCTGCTGGGGCAGGTGCTGGGGGTGTGCGCCCCGGACCTCCTCCCGCCGGTCCTGCTCATGCTCGCGGGCATCGCCGGAGGCCCCTGCGTCGAGTACGGCAGCCGGCTGGCCGCCCGGGGGCCCGCCCGCCGGTACGGGGCGGACGCCGAACGGGCGTTGCGGGACGCGGCGGCCGGTTGCGGACGGGCCCGGGTGCTCGACCCCGTGGCGGCGGAACTGCTGCGCTACCGGGAGGTCCGTGAGCAGTACGCGCGGGTGCTCGACCCGGTGGGCGGGGGCAGCTCCCAGGGACGCGCGGGCGGTGCCCCGGCGCTCGGCGGGAGCTTCGCACGCGGGCCGGCGGGAGGCCGGTCCGGCGGCCGGATGGCGGAGTTGTCCACAACCGGCCGGTAGTCCACAGGCGCAGGCAGGCCGCTTGCGACCCGACGAGAGTGGGCGGTGCGCGGGAGGCCGGTCCCCGGGCGGCCCCGGCAGGCCGTGCCGGCGGACCGTCCCGCGCACCGGCGGGCAGGCGACGGCGCGGGCGGTCCGCGCGGCCTCCCGCCGCACCTGGCGGGAGCGGATGAGGATGAACGAGACGATGGTGACCGTGGTCGGCAACGTGGCGACCACACCGGTCTACCGCGAGTCGGCGCACGGCCCCATGGCCCGCTTCCGGATGGCGGCCACCCCTCGCCGCTGGGACCGGCAGCGGCAGGGCTGGTCCGACGGGCCGACCAGCTTCTTCACCGTCTGGACCACCCGGCAGCTCGCCTCCAACGTCACCGCCTCGATCACCGTGGGGGAGCCCGTCATCGTCCAGGGCCGCCTGCGGGTCCGCGAGACCGAGCGGGGCGGGCAGCAGTGGACCACCGCGGAGATCGACGCCGCCTCCGTCGGCCACGACCTGACCCGCGGCACGGCCGCCTTCCGCCGGGTCCGCAGGCCCACCGGCACCTGGCCCGGCGCCACCGGGCCTCAGGACAGCCGCTCGGCCTCGGCGGCCCGGCGGGCGGCGGGCGGCGGGGACGACGGGCCCGGGGAGGGCGGTGGTGGGATGGCGCGCCCGGTGGAGGAGCCGGACTGGAGCGTCAACGGGGCGGGAGCCGACGGGGATTGGGGAGCCCGGGGTGGGCATGGTGCCCCGGGCGGGGTGGAGGCCGGGGCGGACGAGGGAGCGGACGCGCGTGCCGCTGTGGGCGCGTGCGGGGAGGGCGACCGGGACGGAGACGGAGACGGGGACGTGAACGGGGACGGAGAGGCGGACGTGGCCGGCGGGGAGCAGGGCGGTGCTGATCCTGGCGCGGGGGCGGAGGCCGGGGGCACGGCCGGAGCACGGAGCCGCAGGCGGCCCGCGTCGAAGCGGCAGGCGGGAGGGAGGCCGCGAGGTGGCACGAAGGCAGGTGACCGGGCCGGCGGCGCTCAGCAGGGCGGGGAGGCCGGCGCCGACGACGGCGTGTCGCCCCCGGCACCGGCCGTCACGGATGCCCGCGCTCGATGACGCCTGGCGCCAGTGACGGCGGTCGGCCCTCGTGCGACCTCTCCGGCCTGAGCCGCCGCCGGCCCGCGGGCCCGGGGTGCGCCGACGGCGTACGGGGCCGGGGTGCCGACGGCGTACGGGGCGGGGGCGGGTGCAGCCCGGCCACCCTTTCGCAACCGCCCTCCATCCCCCCAATTCCGCCCTTCCCCCGACTTCTGACGCCCCGCCAATAACGATTCCGACGCGGATCGATTGGGCGAGCGCTCTCGTGGGCAAGGGCCAGCTTTCGCCTCCATAGGATGCCCGGCATAGCTCACGGGGCACTTGATTCTGCTGGCGGGACGACTCCCCACTCGTGAACGCGTCCTGCCCGGAGGGGAATTGCATGTTTTCTGTTGGTAGTCGGGCTGTTTCGCGCCTGGCGGCGGCGACCGTGGCCTCGGGCCTGGTCGCGGCGGGTGTCCTGACCGGAGCCGGGACCGCGGTGGCCGACGAGGCGGCAGCCGGGCACCCCGGTGGCGCCTCGTCGACGCTGAGCGGACTGAAGACGTACGACCAGGCCGTCATCCACGGGCAGCGTGGTGACCAGAAGGTGTCGGCCGGGCTCTTCGAGATGGTCGTCGACGGTGGCGGCTCGCTGCAGACGTACTGCATCGACATTCACAACCCCACGCAGAAGGAGGCGAAGTACCGGGAGACCGCCTGGGACGCGACCTCCCTCAACGCGAACAAGGACGCCGGGAAGATCCGCTGGATCCTCCAGAACTCCTACCCGCAGGTGAACGACCTGGCGGCGCTGGCGAGCAAGGCCGGTGCGGGCGCGCTCACCGAGAAGACCGCGGCAGCCGGTACCCAGGTGGCCATCTGGCGTTACTCGGACGGCGCGGACGTCGAGGCGCTGGACCCGGCGGCGGAGAAGCTCGCCGACTACCTGGAGAAGAACGCGCAGGCGCTGGCCGAGCCGAAGGCGTCCCTGACGCTCGACCCGCCGGCCGTCTCCGGCAAGGCCGGCGAGAAGCTGGGCCCCGTCACCGTCCACACCGACGCCGGCAGCGTCGGCGTGACCGGCCCGGCCGACGCCTCCGCGGGGGTCACCGTGGTCGACGAGGCGGGCAAGCCCGTCACCGAGGCCGCCGACGGCAGCCGCCTCTTCTTCGACGTGCCCGCCGCCGAGGAAGGTGCCGAGCAGAGCGGCAGCGCCGCGCTGACCGTGCAGGCGTCCACCACCGTCCCGGTCGGCCGCGCCTTCGCCTCGGACAGCAAGAGCCAGACGCAGATCCTGGCCGGCTCCAGCGAGTCGACGGTCTCCGCGACGGCCACCGCGCACTGGGCGGGCACCGGCCCGATCCCGGCGGTTTCCGCCGAGAAGAACTGCTCCGCCTCCGGCATCGACCTCACCGCCTCCAACCAGGGCGACGAGGATTTCACCTTCGAGCTGATGGGCGTCGAGCACACCATCGCCGCCGGCAGGACGCAGACCGTCACGGTTCCTCTCAAGGAGGACCAGGCGTACGACTTCACCATCACCGGGCCCAACGGCTTCGAGAAGCGCGTCACCGGTGTCCTCGACTGCAAGACGGCCGGTGAGGCCGGTGCGGGCGGCGCCCAGCCGTCCAGCGGGCCCAGCCCCGCCTCCGCGGGCAGCACCCCCGTCGGCGGCGACGGCCAGGACCTGGCCGCGACCGGCGGCTCCAGCGCCACCCCCGTCATCGGCGGCGTCGCCGTGGCCCTCGTGGTGATCGGCGGCGCGACCGTGTTCCTCCTGCGCCGCAAGAAGGTCTCCGAGAGCTGACCGGCCGTGGCGCGGTACCGCGCCACCCAGGGGGTGTCCGGCGCGTTCCGCGCGGAGCCCGCGACGCACGGCAGCGCTCCCGCCGCACCGGCCGGAGCCCGCACCGAGCACCGCGGACACCGCACAGGGCGCGCCGGCACCCCCGGCGTCCGCCGCCGTCCCGGCGCGCGGCGGACCGCGAGGACCCTGCCCTGACCTGGGTCCCGCACTCCGGCGCCGGGGCCCGTCCTTCCGGCGGGCACCGGCGCCGCGGTACGTCCCGCGCCGCCGTCGGGCCGCCGCCGGGGGCGGCGCCCGGTCCTCCCGGGCCCCCGTCCGGGCGAGACCCCCCTGGGGTACCCGTTTTCGCCGTGCGGCCCCCGTGCGGCAAGATGGGTGTATCTGCCCTCACGGCGGAGCTGACCACCCACACGCCTGATCCAGACTGCCGGACGGTTTCTCTTGGCTGAGTACATCTACACCATGCGCAAGGCGCGTAAAGCGCACGGCGACAAGGTGATCCTCGACGACGTCACGCTGAGCTTCCTCCCGGGGGCGAAGATCGGCGTCGTCGGGCCCAACGGTGCCGGTAAGTCGACGGTGCTGAAGATCATGGCCGGGCTGGAGCAGCCGTCGAACGGCGACGCCTTCCTCTCCCCGGGCTACACCGTCGGCATCCTGCTCCAGGAGCCGCCGCTTGACGAGTCCAAGACGGTCATGGAGAACGTCCAGCAGGGCGTCGCCGAGACCAAGGGCAAGCTCGACCGGTTCAACGAGATCGCCGAGCAGATGGCGACCGACTACTCGGACGCGCTGCTGGAGGAGATGGGCAAGCTCCAGGAGGAGCTGGACCACGCGAACGCCTGGGACCTCGACGCCCAGCTGGAGCAGGCCATGGACGCCCTGGGCTGCCCGCCCGGCGACTGGGCCGTCACCAACCTCTCCGGTGGTGAGAAGCGCCGCGTCGCGCTCTGCAAGCTGCTCCTGGAGGCGCCCGACCTGCTCCTCCTCGACGAGCCCACCAACCACCTCGACGCCGAGTCGGTGAACTGGCTGGAGCAGCACCTCGCCCAGTACCCGGGCACCGTCGTCGCCATCACCCACGACCGGTACTTCCTGGACAACGTCGCGGGCTGGATCATGGAGCTCGACCGCGGCCGCGCCATCGGCTACGAGGGCAACTACTCCACGTACCTGGAGACCAAGCAGACCCGTCTCAAGGTCGAGGGGCAGAAGGACGCCAAGCGCGCCAAGCGCCTCAAGGACGAGCTGGAGTGGGTCCGCTCCAACGCCAAGGGCCGCCAGGCGAAGTCCAAGGCGCGCCTCGCCCGGTACGAGGAGATGGCGGCCGAGGCCGACAAGATGCGGAAGCTGGACTTCGAGGAGATCCAGATCCCGCCGGGCCCGCGCCTGGGCAGCGTCGTCGTGGAGGTCGAGCACCTCAGCAAGGCGTTCGGCGACAAGGTCCTCATCGACGACCTGTCCTTCACCCTGCCGCGCAACGGCATCGTCGGTGTGATCGGCCCGAACGGCGCCGGCAAGACCACGCTGTTCAAGATGATCCAGGGCCTGGAGGAGGCCGACTCCGGCTCCATCAAGGTCGGCGACACGGTCAAGATCAGCTACGTCGACCAGTCGCGCGCCAACATCGACCCCAAGAAGACGCTGTGGGCCGTCGTCTCCGACGAGCTGGACTACATCAACGTCGGCCAGGTCGAGATGCCGTCCCGCGCCTACGTCTCCGCGTTCGGCTTCAAGGGCCCGGACCAGCAGAAGCCCGCCGGGGTCCTCTCCGGCGGTGAGCGCAACCGCCTGAACCTCGCGCTCACCCTCAAGCAGGGCGGCAACCTCCTCCTCCTCGACGAGCCCACCAACGACCTGGACGTCGAGACGCTCTCCTCGCTGGAGAACGCCCTGCTGGAGTTCCCGGGCTGCGCCGTGGTCGTCTCCCACGACCGCTGGTTCCTGGACCGCGTCGCCACGCACATCCTGGCGTACGAGGGCAACTCCAAGTGGTTCTGGTTCGAGGGCAACTTCGAGTCGTACGAGAAGAACAAGGTGGAGCGGCTCGGTGCCGACGCGGCCCGGCCGCACCGCGCCACCTACAAGAAGCTGACCCGGAGCTGACCGTAGTGGCCCGCCACCTCTACCGCTGCCCCCTGCGCTGGTCGGACATGGACGCCTTCGGGCACGTCAACAACGTCGTCTTCCTGCGGTACCTGGAAGAGGCGCGGATCGACTTCATGTTCCGGCTGGCGCCGGGGAACGGCAGCAAGTCGTTCTCCGGCGGCTCCGTGGTCGCCCGCCACGAGATCGACTACAAGCGCCCCCTCGTCCACCGGCACGAACCGGTGCTGGTCGAGTCCTGGGTGACCGGCATCCGCGGCGCCTCGCTGACCATCGCCTACGAGGTCAAGGACCCCGACACCGAGGAAGGCCCGGGCACCGTCTACGTCCGCGCCTCCACCGTCGTCGTCCCCTACGACTTCCGGACGCAGCGTCCGCGCCGCATCACCGACGAGGAGCGCCACTTCCTGGAGAAGTACCTCCCGGAGGAGCCCGGCGCCGAGGAGGCGGGAGTGCCGGGGGCGCGTACCGCGTGAGTACCGCACCCCTGCGGCCGGCGGACCGCGGGGAGGCGGCCGACCTGGCCGCCTTCCTGCGCCGCCTGGTCCACTACGACAAGGCCGCCGCGGTCCGCCTCCAGCTCACCGGGGAGCGGCTGGCGGTCTTCGGCCGGCCCGCCTCCTTCGAGGTGCTGGCGGTCCGTACCGTCCTGCTGGACGGCGCCCCGCCGAGCCTGGACCGCACCGTCTCCGCCGGTGAGCTGCTGGAACTGGTCCACGCGGAGCCCGAACCGGGCGCGCCCTTCGGCGTCCCGGCCCCGGTGACCGGCCCGCCCTGGGCCGGAGTGCTGCCGCCGCGCACCGGCTGGCGGCCCGAACCGGGCCTGCCCGCCCCCGAAGCGATCGGCGCCGCCGTCGCGGGGGTCGTCGCCGAGTTCCGCACCCGCACCGAGGCGCTGGCGCCCGAGGAGCGGACCCGTACGGCGCTCGACGCGATCGGCCACGAGATCTGGTCCCGGCCGCTCGGCGACACCGCCCTGCCGCTCCGCGCCGCCCACGCCGCGCACGCCATGGGCTTCCTGCGGCCGGCACCGTCCCGAGGGGCCGCCGCCGAAGACGCCGCCCCGGCCGAGTCGTTCGCGCTGCGCTCGGCCGGCGCCTGGCTGCGGCTGCGCACGCCGTACGGTTCGGTGGCGGTACGCCGTGCCGGGCTGGGGGCCTTCGGGGTCAGCGTCCGCTGAACCGGGGGCGCCGCCCGGGGGCCCTGCCCGCCGGGCCTGCGCCCTCGGGTCCGTCCGTTCCCGTAACGTCCCCGCCATGCGGAACTACGACGTCAAGAAGGACCGGCGGGACCTGTACACCGCTACGACGAGCTTCGCCCCCGTCGACGTGCCCACGATGAACTTCCTCATGGCCGACGGCGCGGGCAGCCCCAACACCTCGCGGCTCCACACCGACATCGTCCAGGCGCTGTACGCCACCGCCTACGCCGTCCGCGCCCTGGCCGTGGAGGAACTCGGCCGCAAGCACACCGTCGGCCCGCTCGAAGGGCTCTGGTGGTCCGAGGACCCGCGTGCCTTCGTCGACCGCGACGAGGACGCCTGGCAGTGGCGGCTCCTGATCGTCCAGCCCGACTGGATCACCCGCGACCTCTTCGAGGCCGGACTCGGGCGCGCCGTCGAGGAGAAGGCCCCCGCCGCCGCCGGCCGGGTCCGCTTCGACGCCTTCCACGAGGGCCCGGCCGTCCAGATCCTGCACGTCGGCCCGTACGACGAGGAAGGTCCCACCCTCGCGCGGCTGCACGACGAGCACCTGCCCCGCCACGGCCTCAGGCCGCGCGGCACCCACCACGAGATCTACCTCTCCGACGCGCGCCGCACCGACCCTGCCCGTCTGCGCACCATCCTCCGCCAGCCGGTCGAACCCGCCGACGGCTGACCCGGCGGAGCGGTCGCCGGTCAGCTCTCCCGCTGCTCCGGGTCCGGCCACACCCCGAGGTGGTCGCTCTCCAGCTCCAGCAGCACCCGGTCCCGCAGGTCCAGCGCGGCGACGTGGTCGGCGGGGAGCTGGAGGCGTCCGGCGCGGTCCAGCATCGCGTACTCCCGGGCGACGACCGCCTCCTGGCCGGTGGTCGCGTCGACCTCGGTGCGGCGCAGCACCTCCGTGGAGGTGCGGCCGTCGCGGATGGCGACCGTGCGGCGGACCTCCGAGGCGACGGCCTGGTCGTGGGTGACGATGACGATGGTGGTGCCCAGCTCCTCGTTGGCGGTGCGGAAGGCGGCGAAGATCTCCTCTGCGGTGTGCGAGTCGAGTTCGCCGGTCGGCTCGTCGGCGAGGAGCACCGCCGGTTCGTTGGCGAGGGCCACGGCGAGGGCCACCCGCTGCTGCTGGCCGCCGGACATCTGGTGCGGCCGCCGGTCCCGGCACCGGCCGACACCGAGCAGGTCCAGCAGTTCCTGGGCGCGGCCCGCGCGTCTGCGGGCGCCGCCGCGCAACTGCATGGGCAGCGAGACGTTCTGTGCCGCCGTCAGGTACGGCAGCAGGTTCCGGCCGGTCTGCTGCCAGACGAAGCCCACCACCTCCCGCCGGTAGCGCAACCGCTCCTTGGCGTCCATCGCGAGCAGGTCGCACCCGGCCACGGTGGCCGCCCCGGCGCTCGGCTCGTCCAGCCCGGCGAGGATGTTCATCAGCGTCGACTTGCCGCTGCCCGAGGCCCCGACCAGTGCCATCAGCTCGCCCTCGCGCACCAGCAGGTCCAGCCCCTGGAGCGCCTGCACCTCCACACCGTCGGCGGAGAAGATCCGGACCAGCCGGTCGCAGCTGATCAGCGCGTCGTGACCGTACGCGGGGCGGTCCCGGCGGGCGGCGGCCCGTGCCTCCAGCTCGGCCAGCGACACGCCGCCCGCGCCGGGCCCGGATTCGGTGGAGTGGGTCATGGTCGTACTCCCGCCTTCGATGCCGTACGGAGTGGGGAACGCGTCTGCCGGGGACGGTCCGGCGGACCGGGGCGGGCCCTCACCGCCCGTCCCCCGCGCGCAGCTCGGTCGCCGCGGTGCGACGCGCCGTCCACCAGGCCTGCGCGGCGGCCACCGCCACGGTCAGCAGGACGCTCCCGGCGGCCGGGACCAGCAGCGACCAGGGGTCGGCCCGCAGCACGGCCGCCACCGCGTCGGAGCCGGGCGGCAGCGCGAGCAGCTCCAGGCTCACCCCGCCCGCCGTCAGCGCGAGGGCCACCCGGCCGACCAGGACGCAGCCGGCCGCCGCCAGCACCGCCTGCGGCAGCGCCTCCAGCACCAGCAGCCGGCGGCCCTGCCGCGCGCTCAGCCCCATCGTGCGCAGCCGGGCCAGCAGGGCCGTCCGCTCCGAGGCCGACCGGAGCAGCGACAGCAGCACGGCGAGCGCGGCGAAGACGATCCCGGCCGCCACCGCGACCAGGTAGAGGCGCTCGGCGCCGGACTGGAGCGGAGAGTCGGTGAAGGCGGCGCGTTCGGCGGTCCGCAGGGTCAGCTCCGTGTGCTTCCCGGCGGAGTCCGCGGCCTTCTTCAGCGCGGCCGTGTCCAGTCCGGACCCGGTGGCGAGGACCAGGGTCGGCAGCGCCTTCGGCAGGTCCGCCCCGTCGACGAGGAGGAACTCCTGGCCGGGCAGGGCGGGCGTGGTGGGGCGCACCTCGGTGACCTGGAGCGTGAACCGGCCGAGCGGCCCGCCCCAGCTGTGCCGCCCCGCACCCAGCAGTCCGGCGGTCCTCGGTGAGGCGATGGCGGAGAGGACCGGACCGGACTCCTTCGTGGCGGCCGGCCCGGGCGGCGCCTCGCGCAGCACCCGCGCGTCGAAGGCGCCGAGCCCGGTCTCCCGTGCCAGCCGCGCGTAGGCGCCGGGTTCGACCACGGCCATCGCGACCGTGGTGCCGTCGGGCAGGGCGAGGCTGTAGTCGACGTGGACGGAGGCGGTGTGCCGTACGCCGTCCACGGAGCCGACCTGGTCGGCGAGACCGTCGGGCAGCGGTGTCCGGCTCCGCTCCACGCGGGCGTCGGCGCCGGTGGCGAGGAGGGCCGCCCGGTCGCGGGCGTCGTCGATCCCGGCGAGCACCGCCCCGCCGAAGGCCGCCGTGGTCAGCGCGACCAGCACCGCCAGCAGCGGCAGCAGTTGGGCGGGTGAGCCGCGCCCGGTGCGGGCCACGGCGAGGAAGCCGAGGGCGCCCCGGGTCCGGGCGAGCGGGCGCAGCGCGAGCCGCAGCGGCAGCGGATGGAGGCGGACCAGGAGCAGCGCGGCGATCACCGCGACCAGCACGGGCGCGGCGGCGACCAGCGGGCCGCCCGCGTCCGTGCCCCGGCCGCGCAGGACGAGCACGGCGCCCGCCGCCAGGACCAGCAGGCCCAGTTCCGCGACGGTGCGGCGCCGGGACGGGCGGGACAGCACCAGGTCGGAGCGGGCCTCGTGGACGCGCGGCCTGCGGTGGGTGAGGACGGCGCGGACCGGCAGGGCCAGGCAGACGAGGGCGGCGACCGCCGCCGAGGCGGCCGACGAGGGCCAGGCCCGCGCCTCGGGCAGCAGCAGCCAGGCCAGCGCCTGTCCGGCGGCGGCCGCCGGGAGCGCCACCACGGCGGTCTCGGCGAGCAGCCGTCCGGCGAGTCCGGGGACGGAGGCGCCGCGGGCCCGCAGCAGGGTCAGTTCGGCGCGCCGCCGGTCGGCGGTCAGCGCCTGTGCCATCAGCAGCACCACGCCCGCGACCGTGCCGACGCCGACGAGGCCGACGGCCGTCACCGAGGAGACGGCCCGGCTGAGGCCGGCGAAATCGTCCAGGGCCCCGTCGAGTCCCGTGCTGACCTCGGCGTCGGAGGAGACCACGGTCCGCAGCCGCGACTGGAGCGGCCCGGCCTTGAGCGAGGCCAGGCCCGCCTGGAGCGCCGGTACGTCCCGTCCGGTGAGCCCGGAGGTGTCGGGGCTGATCCGCCAGTACATCCGGGGCAGCGGGTCCAGGCCGTACAGGAAGGGGCCCGCGTCGGGGGCCAGCAGCAGGCCGGCCTGCCAGTAGTAGCTGGTGTCGAAGGGGGTGTTGCTGGGCGCGGCGAGCAGGCCGGGGGTGCGCAGCACCTCGGTGTGGGACCAGTAGGTGGTCCGGGGCGCGAGCGGTTCGACGACGCCGGTGATCCGCACGGCGCGGTCCGGGCCCTGGACGGCGGGCAGGTGCACGACCGAGCCGGGCCTCAGCCGCATCGTCTTGGCGGTGGCCCGGGTGACGACCGCCTCGGCGCTGGGGTCTGCGGCGCGGACGCCCTCGCCCCGGGGCCAGGCTCCGGCGACCAGCCGGGCGTGGTCGGTGAGGCCGTCCTGGGCGGCGACGAGGAAGCGCGGCGGGAGCCCGTCGGGCCGGGGCAGGCCGGGGTCCTCGGAGGGCAGCGGCTCGGAGAGCTGGACGCCGAGCGAGCCGTTCTGCGGCGCGGCGGTCAGCGGCGCCGGCAGGAGCGCGTCGATCTCCGCGCCGACCGCGCGCAGCGTCGCGGCGCGCACCGCCTCCTCCCGTACGGTGGCGGACTGGTGCGGACCCGGCGGGCTGCCCAGCACCTCGATCGCCCCGCCGGCCGGTTCGCCGGTCATCGCGTGGCGCACTCCTTCCGCCTCGGCGTCCTCCACGGCGCGCGGCAGCGCTCCCGCGAGGAAGGCGGTGACGAGGACCAGGACGGCGAGGGAGAGCGCCTGGAGCGGCGCGGCCCGCAGCCGGGTGCGCACCCAGGGCGCGGCCGATCGTCCGGCCATGTCAGCGGCCTCCCTCGTGGCGCAGGGTCACGGTCGGGTCGCCCCGGCGCAGGGCGAGCGCGGCGACGATGAGGAGGGGGACGGCGACGACCCCGGCGAGCAGCACCGCGACCTGGCCGGCGGGCAGTTCGACGAGGACGTCCGGGAGCGGCCTGGTCGCCTCCCCGGTGAGGACGACCAGCGGCACCACGGCGCGGGCGAGGACCGCGCCGAGCAGCGGGCCGACCAGCAGGGCGACGCCGATCAGCACGGCCTGCTCGATGGCGATGAGCCGGGCGAGCTGGCGGCGGGGGGCGCCGAGGGCGCGGAGCACGGAGAGTTCGGCGCCGCGTTCGCGCAGCGATCCGGCGGCGCTGACGGCGAAGCCGACGGCGGCCAGCGCGGCGGCGACCACGGCGACGGCCAGCAGCGCGGCCTGGGGGCCCGCGCCCAGCGGGTCGTCGCGCAGCCGCTCGCCGATGGCCTGCCGGTCGGTGATCTGCTCCGGGTCGGTGTCGGGCCGGGCGGCGAGGGCGGCGGCGGTCCGCGCCGCGTCGCCCGGCGCGGTCCGCAGCCACCACTCACCGGGAACGGGGGCGTCGGCGCCGATGTCGTGGAGGGCGGCGTTGACGGCCGCCAGGTCCAGCAGGAGCGCTCCGCCGTCCTCGCCGCCGCCCGGGGAGCGGCCGCCGGTGGTGGGCACCGCCTCGACGGTGCCGGTGATCTCGGCTCTGAGCGTCTCGGCGCCCACCGGCACGTCGACCACCGACCCGGTCCTCGCGCCGCTGGAGGCGAGGAAGCGCGGGGTGGCGACGGCGGTCAGCCGCGGCGGGGCGGGCCGCTTCGCGGTGACGGCGATGTCGACGCCGGGCGCCGCCTCGGGACCGTAGCGGTGGAAGGAGTCCACCGAGGCCGGGGCGACCCCGGTGCGGTAGGTGACGCGTAGCGGGGTCTGAGCGGTGGTGGCGGGCTCCAGCGGGGTCACCGGCGGGGTGCCGCCCTCCACCGCCTCCTCACCGGAGTCGCGGTGGCCCTCCCAGGCGAAGCCGTCCGGCAGCGGCACCGGGGTGCCCGGGCCCTCGTCGCCCGCCGGTACGGCACGGATCTCCGCCACGGTGAGTTCGTGCCGCTGCCCGCGTTCGGCGGGCTGGTCGACCTGGAGCCGGATCTCGGTGACGGTGTAGGGCGCGGCGGCGTCGCGTGCCCCGGGCTTCCCGGCACCGAGCGGTACCTCGACGTCGCGGACCTGGCCGTCGGCGGGCAAGGCCCCGGTATGGACCAGGTGGCGGGAGCCGAACCGGTCCTCGAGAACCACCGACAGCCGGGGCGCCAGCGGCTCCGCGTGGTCCCCGCCGACCGCCTTCAGCCGCGTCGTCAGCACCGCGCTGCCGGTCTTCTCCGGCAGCGGCAGCCCGGCCCGGCGCGGGGGAGCGGGGCGCAGTTGCCGGGCGATCTCCTGCCGGTCGCCGAGGTCCGCGCGCAGCAGCAGCCCGTCGGCGGCGAACCCGGCGTCCACGGCGAGGACCTCCGCCGTGCGGTTCGCCGCCAGATCCATCGTGGAACGCAGCACCGGCGCGGCGTCGCGTACGCCGTCCGGGCCCCCGTACACCACGCCCCGGTCGGACTCCGGCACACGGCCGCCCGCCACCCGGACCTCGGCGCCGGCGGCGAAGTCGGCCTGGTCGCGCTGGGACCGCTCCCAGGTGGCGCCCTGGGCGACGGCGAGCATGCCCATCGCCATGGCGAGGACCATCAGCAGCACCGGGCCGGCGCCGCGCAGCGGACGGCGGCTGAGCTGCCACCCGGCGAGCGCGCCCGCCAGCCCGCGGCCCCTGGCGGCGCGCCGCTCGGCGAGCTTCGCCACGGGCGGCAGCAGCCGCAGGGTGAGGACGGTGCCCGCGAGCAGGCCCAGGGCAGGCGCGGCGACCAGCAGCGGATCGACGCCGAACGCCCCCTCGCCCGGCGCGGCCTGACGGTCGAGCTGCCAGAAGGCCGCCCCCGCGACGACCAGCAGCGCCACGTCCGCGCCCGCCTTCACCCAGCCGGGCAGCGCGCCGGTACGGGCTCCCGCGTCCTGCTCGCCGGAGGCGGCGGAGAGCGCGGGCGCGACCACGGCGAGGGCGCAGCCCAGCGCGGTCGCGGCGGCCACCAGCCAGACGGCGGGCGTCAGCGCGGTGTCGAGCCGCAGCCCGATCCGCTCCAGCGCGCCCTGCCCGGCCAGCAGCCGGGTGAGCGGCCCGGCGAGCAGTGGCGCGAGGACGACGGCGGGCAGCGCCAGCAGCAGCGCCTCCACGGCGGCGAGCGCGGCGACCCGGCGCCGCGAGGCGCCCCGGGCCAGCAGCAGCCCCGTCTCCCCGGCCCGCTCGGTGCTGAGCAGCCGGGCGACCAGCAGCAGCGCGTACCCGGCGAGCAGCACCAACTGGAGGGCGACGACCAGCAGAGTGGTGCGGGAGACCGTCAGGGCCCGCTCGGAGCGCTCCAGGACCTGCGGCAGCCCCGTCTCGGCCGAGGCCCCCGGACCGAGCGCGGGGTCCTCGGCGAGACGGGCGGCCCCGGCGGTGGCGGCCCGGGCGAGAGCGTCGGTCGTGGAGGTGTCGAGGGCGGCGTAGTCGGCGGTGGCGAGCCAGCCGGTCGGCCCGGGGGCGACCAGGGGCGCGGCGAGCGCCTTCGGGCCGGTCAGCAGCGGGCCATAGGTGGTGAAGTCGACGGTGCGCTGCCCGCGCCCGCCCAGCTCGTCGAGGAGCCAGTACGGCGCGGAGGTGTCGGCGGGCCGGTACAGGCCGGTGATCTCCACCGTCAGGGCGCGGTCGGTGGCCCGGTCGGTGAGGGTCAGCGGCTCACCGCCGGGCGCGAGCCTCAGCGCCGCCGCCGCGCTCTCCGGCAGCGCCACCCGCAGCGGGTCCGCACGCGTCCCGGTGCCGCCGTCGCCGGGCCAGCGGCCGGCGGCCAGCCGAAGCTGCGAGGTGTCGAGGGCGGCGAGGTGGGTCAGCGGCGGCTCCTCGCCCACCCGTGCCCCGGGCAGCGCGTACGTGGCCGAGCGCGGCAGCGTGCGGACGGTCACCGGCAGCCCGCCGAAGGTGCGGCGGGCCCCCTCGGCGACGGCCAGGCCGGCGGCCTCGCGCGCTTCCGGTTCCGGTTCGCCGCGGACCACGAGGGCCGCGTCGGCGGCGGCGCGGTGATCCAGGGTGTGACGCAGGGCCGCCTCGCCCACCGAGCCGGAGAACGCGGTGAGGGTGGCCAGCACGGAGGCCGTGAGCAGGACGGCGAGGAGCGCCGCGGTGAGCAGCAGCCGGTGCGCGCGCAGCCGCAGGAGTACGAACCTGGTCACGAACTTCCCCCCGATCCCCGTCGTGGGGAGGCGCCCCCCGCACCCCGTCGCCGTCCCGCACGCCTGCCGGGCAGCCTCTCCGGCGCGGGGCGGCCACGACAACGCTCCCGGAGCCGACTTGATCAGATTGTGACCGGAATGCGTTCACCCGTCGCCGGAATGTGAGCATCCCCTCACGCACGGGAGGGGATGCGGGGGAACGGGGCGGGGAGGTGCGGCAGGCGGGTCAGCCCTCGGTGTTGATCATCGACGCGGCGGCGTACGTCAGGTAGTTCCACAGCAGCCGCTCCTGCTCCTCGGGCAGGCCCAGCTCGTCGAGGGCCACCCGCATGTGCCCGAGCCACGCGTCGTGCGCCGCCCGGTCCACCTTGAACGGGGCGTGCCGCATCCGCAGCCGGGGGTGGCCTCGCTGATCGCTGTAGGTGCGGGGGCCGCCCCAGTACTGCATCAGGAAGAGGGCGAACCGCTCCTCCGCGGGGCCGAGGTCCTCCTCCGGGTACATCGGCCGCAGCAGCGGGTCCTCCGCGACCCCCTGGTAGAAGCGGTGCACCAGGCGTCGGAAGGTCTCCTCGCCGCCGACCTGCTCGTAGAAGGACTGCTCCTGAAGCGTGTCGCGCGGATCGTTAGTCACGCCACCATGGTGGCAGACGCGCGGGGCTTCCCGGCCGGGCCGGGGCCGGTCCCGCCCGGGTCCGGCGTCTGCCCGCCCCGGGCGCGGCGGGGCGGGATGGCCTCAGGCGCCGGCCGGGCCGGACGCGGCTGGGGCCGGGCCGCCCCGGCCGGTTGTCGGCCCGGCCGGTCAGTGACTGCCTCAGACGCCGGCGGGCTGTCACGCGGGGCGCCGGGTCCGTGTCCGTGCCGGTCACCGGTGCCTCAAGTGCCGGGCTTGCTGGATGCGGCGTCGGGCGGGGGCTCTCGGGGTGGCCCGGTTCGGTGTGTCCGGGGTGTTCCGGGCCGGGTTCCGCGTGTGGGTTGGCCGGGGTCGGTGCGGCGCAGCACAGTGGAGGTATGAGCGATCCGCGTGGCACGCAGGGAACGCGGGGCGGCGGGGGGCCTCCCTGGCCCCGGCAGGCCCCCGAGGGTGATCCGGTGGGGGGCGGCTGGGCGCAGGTGGTGGCCCGGGCGCGGGGCCGGCTGGTACGGGACATCGCCGACCAGGGGGTCTTCGACGGGGAGCCGGAGTGGCGGGAGGCGTTCGCGGCCGTTCCCCGGCACCTCTTCGTGCCGAGCTACTTCGGGCCGTCGGCCGGTGGCTGGCGGCGCATGTGGGGCGAGGACCCGGACCCGGGCCGGCGCCGGAGCTGGCTGGAGGGGGTCTACACCGACACGCCGCTCGCCACCAGGCTGCGCGACGGCGAACTCCTCTCCTCCAGCAGCCAGCCCTCACTCATGGCGAGGATGCTCGCGGAGCTGCGGGTCCGCGACGGCGACAGGGTCCTGGAGATCGGCGCGGGCACCGGCTGGAACGCCGCCCTCCTCGCCTACCGGCTCGGCTCCGCCCACGTCACCACCGTCGACCTCGACCCGGACATCACCGACTCCGCCCGCCGCCACCTGGACGCCGCCGGACTCCACCCGCACGTCGTCACCGGCGACGGGGCCCGCGGCTGCCGCGCCGACGCGCCGTACGACCGGATCCTCGCCACCTGCGCGCTGGACACGGTGCCGCGCCCCTGGCTGGAGCAGACCCGGCCCGGCGGGCTGATCCTCACCCCGTTCGCGACCGGCCTCGTCCGCCTCACCGTGCACGGCCCCGACCGCGCCGAGGGCCGCTTCCTGCCCACCCCGGCCTACTTCGTCCCGCTACGCGGCACCGAGCCCCGTACCGCCGGGGAACCCTCTGCCGAGGGCGTCGCCCGCCACGTACTCGACAACGAACGGTTCCGCTTCCTGCTGACGCTCACCGCGGGGAGGCTCACCCCGGCCGAGGCGCTGGAGGTGTGGCAGCGCGAGCACCACCCCGTCCGCGAACGTTTCGGCCTCACCGCCGACGCCGGCACCCTGACCGCCTGGCTCGACGACCCCGAGGGCCCGTACCGCTGGCGGCTGACCTGAACCGCGGGGCGTACGCGCGAGGCCGCGTCCGCCCCGGCGCGGGGTGGACGCGGCCTCGCGGAGCGCGGTGGGCGGCGGTCAGTCGCGGTGCAGGGTCAGCGTGGTCCAGGCGCCGACGTGGACCCGGTCGCCGTCGGAGAGCGGTACCGGTACGTACGGCTGGATCGGGTCCTCGCCGCCGTTGACGGTGGTGCCGTTGGTGGAGTTCTGGTCCACCACCGCCCAGCCGCCGTCGGGCCGCTGCACCAGCATCGCGTGCTGGTGCGAGACCCCCGGGTCCTCCGGCGGCACCGACAGGTCGATGTCCGGGGTGTCACCGGTGGAGTGGCGCCGCCGGCCGATCGTGAACTGGTTCCCGACCAGGGCGTGGCGCTGCTCCGGCGAGTACGCGGGCAGGTTGAGCCCGTCCGCCTCGGGGCCGCTGCGCTGCATCATCGCCATGAAGTAGCCGCGGTCGGGGCCCACCGACACCGACCAGCTCGCCGGAGCCGGCGGCCCCGGCGCCCGCGGCGGCTGCCCCTGCGGGCCAGGACTCTGCGGGCCAGGACTCTGCGGGCCAGGACTCTGCGGGCCAGGACTCTGCGGGGGCGCGCCCGGCCCGCCCTGCGGCGGCGCGGCCGGGGCGGAGGGCGGGGGCAGCACCCAGTCGTCGTCCTGCCCGGCGCCGGTCCGCCCGGACTCGCCCGGAGCCTGCGAGGGGAACGCCCCGCCGCCGGTCGCGGGCGGGGGCGGCGGCGGACCCTGCGCGGGGCCGCCGCCGTACGGCGGCGCCGGGTACGCCGTCGGCACGCCGGGCCGGCTCGGTGTCACCGGCGGCGGGGTCTGCTGGGCGCCCGGGCCGAGCGGCTCGGCGGGACGGTTCATCTGCGAGGGCCGTGAGCCCTGGTAGTCGTACGACTGCGGGGGCGTGCGGAAGCCGCCGGGCGGGCCGCCCGCCGGGGGCCGGGGCGCGGCGGGTGTGTACGAGGTCGCGGTGTTGGTGATGAAGTTCCACCGGCACTCCTCGCAGAACGGCGCGTCGGCCTCGCGCGGGGTGTGGCACTGCGGGCACAGCTGCGGCCGGCCGCCGGGGACGGCGGGCCCGCCCGGGCCGCTCTGCGGGCCGCCGGGAAAGCCGGGACCTGGGGCGCCGGGGCCGGGCGGGTAGCCGTGACCAGGTGCGGGCGGCGGCGGGGGCGGCGGGGGAACGCTGCCGGCGGGGCCGCCCGGGCCCGGAGGCACACCCGGGCCGGCCATGCGGTGGCCGCAGACCTCGCACCAGTCGTCGGCGTCCGACTGGTGTCCGTTCGGGCAGGTCGGCATGTCGGGCCTTTCCCCTCTCCTCCGGCGGCCGGGGCCGCGTCCGTGCCCGGGGGCACGTCGTCGTCTCGTCGGTGTACGGCACCGCCGCCCACCGCGGGCACCGGGCACGGCGACCGCAGTCGTCAGTGTCCGCTGTGACCGCGGAGACGGCAATGCCCGCCGTCACCTCCCGGGGCGAGGCGCGGGCGGGTGCTGCTGGTGCAGGCGGGCCGTCTTCGTCGAGCGGGTGTCCAAGGTCATCTCGTCGGCGTCCTCGACCCGTGCCTTCAGCCGCACAGTACCGTTCGCCTCGTCGATCACGTCCACCACCTTGGCCAGCAGCTTCGCCGTATCGGCGTGGCCCGAGGCGCCCGCCAGCCGCACCGCCCGGCCCAGTTCCGCGGTCGCCCCGTCGACGTCGCCGGCCTTGTGCGCGGCCAGCCCGTCCTGGATCGCCCGAGCCAGTTCGACCTGGCCCGTGTAGTGCGCGACCTGCGGGTTCAGCGAGGTGGAGACGGCCGTGTCGTCCGTCCACACCGCCCGCACCAGCCCCTGGCCGAGCGGCGTCGCACCGCCGTCCGGCCCCGGCACGACCAGCGAGACGCGGGCGGCCAGCATCTCCCGGCCCACGTCGGCCGCGGGTACGCGTACGCAGAGGTGGTAGTCGCGGGACTCGTCGCCCCACGAACCGGTCGGATAGTCGCCGGCCCGCGGGCCCACCGAGGCCCGACGCCCGGTCAAGTCCACTACAGCGGGGGCCACTTGCTTGACGAAGGTGACCTCCGCGCCCTGCGGGGTCCACAGCCGCAACGCCACGTCGGCGACCTCCTTGCCCATCGCCGCCTCCATCATCCGGCGGAAGTCCGGGGTGAGGCCGGCCGGGTCGGCGACGATGTCGGCGGAGCCGAGCAGGGCCGAGGCGATGGCTGTGACCTCTTTCACCTCCCAGTCGGTGCCGACGCCGTGCGCGTCACAGGTGAACCGCCCGGCGCAGACCTCCAGCGCGTCCCGCAGCTCCTCGGGCGTCTCGTGCTCGTTGCGCCCGTCGGTGAGCAGGATGCCGTGCCGGACACCGGCCGGCTCCGAGGTGAGCAGGTGTCCGGCCAGCCGCAGCCAGGTGCCGATCGCGGTGCCGCCGCCCGCCCGCAGCCTCAGCAGCGCGTCCCCGGCCTCCGCCCGCGTCCGGTCGTCGGCGAGGGCGAGCCGCCCGCCGCCCGGATACACCTCCCGGGCGACATGGGTCCCGGCGATCACCGCGAACCGCGTCCCGTCCCGGAGCGCGTTCACGGCGGCCCGGGTGGCGTCCCGGGCGTGCCGCATCTTGGCCGACGGGTGGTCCATCGAGCCCGAGCAGTCCACCATCAGCGCCACCGCCGAGGAAGCGCCCTCGGCGGCGGTGTGCGCGGGCGCGGCCCCCCGGGTCCCGCCACCCGTGGCGGTGACGGTGACGATCGCGTTGACGTCCCGCCCGCCCTCCGGCAGGAACTCGTTCTGGTAGACCTCCACGGCGAACCGCGGTACGTCCGGTTTGGTGAAGTTGGCCATCTGGTCCGTCCCCCCTGGGAACCGTACGGCCGGAGCCGGCCCGGCCGCGCGGACAACGTCGGCGACGTGCGCCGGGCGCCTTCGGCCCGGCCCGGTCAGCCCGATCCTGCCCCTGGGGGAGGGCCGGTCAACCCCGCACGGTGCCCGGCGTGTCCGGTACGCGCCTTCGGCGCACCGGGGCCGCGGACCCGCGCCGGTGCCTCAGGCGTCCTCCCACGGGCGCACGTCGAACGGCACCACGGCCACCGTCACGTTGTCGTGCCCGCCGCCGTCCAGCGCGTGGCCCGCCAGGACCTGGGCACTGTGCAGCGGGCGGGTGAGGGCGTCGGCCGGGAGCGCGGCCGCCATCTCCTCGGCGGACTCGGCGTAGTTCCACAGGCCGTCGCTGCACACCACGGCGACGCCCGGCCGGTCCGGTTTGAACGAGGCGGTGTGCGGGTCGAGTTCGTAGGCGTCGGCGCCGAGCCAGCCGGTGATGGCGTGGGCCCGCGAGTCGGCGTGCGCCTCGGCCTCGCTCATCAGCCCGGCGGCGACCATCTGGGCCGCCCACGAGTCGTCCTCGGTGAGCCGGGCCACCGGCCCCTCGCGGTCGGCGGGCACCCAGTAGACGCGGCTGTCACCGATCCATCCGACGACCAGCAGACCGCCCGCCGCGACGGCGCCGACGATGGTGCAGGCCGGAGCGTTCTGCCGGGGGGAGTCCGCGTCGGCGGGCCGTTCCTCGGCCAGGCCGTCCACGGCGCGGGCGGCCGCGACGATCGCCTCGTGCATCGCCGTCTGCGGGTGCGTGCCCTGCCCGAGCGCCGCGACCAGCGAGTCGGTGGCCGCGCGGGAGGCGGCCAGGGACGCCTCGTCGGGCCGGGTCGCCGACGAGACCCCGTCGCAGACGATCGCCACCACCGCGGGGGAGCCGTCCGGCAGCGGCGCCGAGGCCAGCGCGAACGCGTCCTCGTTGCGATGGTGGCGCAGCCCCCGGTCGCTGACCGCCGCCGCCCCCGCGATCTCCTCCTCCATGTGGTCGCGTTCACGCGGCTGGGCGTGCCCGCAGTTCTCGCAGTACCCGTCGGGGTCGACCCGACCGGCCCGGCATGCCACGCAGGTCCTCCCCCCGCCGCCCGGGGCACCGGCCGCCGTGGTGCGGGGATCGGCGGGCGCCCCGCCGCCCGCCGGGGACACGCCCGCGCCCTCCTCGGCGGCCCGGGCCGAGGGCGCCGGGTCGACCAGGGTCGGCGGCCCGCTCGTGGCGGGAGGTGCGGGAGGTGCGGGAGGTGCGGGAGGTGCGGGAGGTGCGGGAGGTGCGGGAGGTGCGGCCCCCGGCTCGGCCAGCGCGAAGTCGCCCTGCTCGCCGACGGGAGCGGACCCGGCCGCCTCCTCGCCGTCCCGGGCGCCCGGCACACGCGTGGCGGTGGGTGGCGCCCCCCACGGCCCCGGGGCGGGCGCCGGGGTGCCTGCCGGGGCGTCAGGGGCGGGGCCGTCCGGGACGGCCGCGTCGGCGGTGGCCGCGGGTGGGCCGGCCGGCGGGGCGCCCGCCGGGTCCGTGCCCGGCAGGTCCTCGGCCCCGCGCAGGGGCGAGGTCTCGCCGGGGGCCGCCGACGGCGGGACCGGCGGGGCGGCCGGCCAGGCCACGGGGGCACCCCTGCCGCCCTCGGCGGGCGGGCCGTCGGGCGAGACCGCGTCGGGGCGGCCGCGGGGCGGCTCGGGCACGGACGACAGGTCGAACCCGCACGCCCCGCAGAAGTGGTCGGCCGGCTCCAGCGGCTCCTCGCAGCTGGGACAGGCGGAGAGTTGGGGAATCCGCGACATCAATCACACCATCGTCCGGGGGCGGAAGCGGTTGGCCCGCTCCACCAGTTCGATCCGCTCCTCGCCCCGCCGGGCGAGTCTGGCCAGCGTCCGGTAGGCGCGCTCCAGACCGAATCTGAGGCCACGCTCGTCCAGTTGGCTGCCCAGCAGCACCGTACGGGCCGTGCCACCGGCCCGAAGCCCGGAACCGGAAGCTCTCTCGGCCGTCTGCCCCGGGCTACCCGAGAGTACCCAGTCGAGTGCCGTTCCCAGCACCTCCGCCGCCAGCCTTTCCCGGCGTACCGCGTCGAGACCGAGCCCCTCCAACGCCTCGAGCTGGGCCGCGCACGCCGTCAGGTCGGCCAGCAGCGGCTCGGCCGGGTCGCGCCGGCGCAGCCGCGCCCGGATCGCCGCGACCCGCGCGGCGGTGTAGTGGATGGAGGCTTCCGGAACCGACTCCAGGGTCCGCACGGCCTCCTGGCGCAGCCCCGCCGCCCACTGCACGCGCGCCAGCGAGAAGGCGGCGCCGACGAAGCCCGGGTCGCGGCTCCACACCAGGCGGTAGTACTCGGCGGCGTTGTCCGCCTGGCCGAGCACCTCGGCGGCCAGACCCAGTGCCAGCTTGGGCGCGGGCTCGCCCGGGAACGCGTCGTACAGCGCGTCGAAGGAGAGCGCCGCCCCCTCGAAGTCCCCGGCGGCCAGGCCCGTCACACCCCGGTACCAGACCACTCGCCAGTCGTCCGGGACATACGCCTCCAGCTCCCGCAGCCCCTCCTCGGCCGCCGCCACCCGCCCCTGCTCCAGCTCCGCCCGGAGCTTGCGCAGCCGCAGCTCCGGCGAGTCGACCGGGGCCGGCGCGAGCGCCGCCGCCAGCTCGCCGGGCGCGGCGGCCGCCAGCCCCGCGAGGAACCCGGCGTTCGGGTCTGCCGGGTCGACGCGCGGCATCGGCAGGGCCAGCGCGGCGGCCGCGGGGTCCGGGGCACCGGGCGGTGCGACACCGCCCGGAGGGGGGACCGGGTCCGCCGCCGGGACCGTCCCGGCGGCCACCCCCGGCACGCGCGCCGACGGCGCCTGCCCGGGCAGCGCCGGGACCGCCCCCGGCGCCGCGACGGCGGGGACCGCCGACCGGACCCGGCGGCGCCCCCGCACCAGGGGTGCGGGGCGTTCACCGAGGCGCGAGACGACCCCGTCGTCCGGCACCACCTCGGTGTCGGGGACCCGCAGCTCGGGGCCGAAGAGCGTGGAGAGGGCCGGGTGCGGCCGGCCCGACTGGAGCGCCACCACCTCCCGCAGCACCCCGGTCAGCTGCTCCGCCATCTCCTCGGCCGTCGCGAACCGCCGTGTCGGATCGGGGTCGGTGGCGCGGATCAGCAGCCGGTAGAACGACTCGTACGTCCACAGGACCGGCACGTCGTGCGGGTCCGGGAGGCTGTCGGCGTGGATGTGGGTGTAGCCCGGGAAGTCGAAGGTGAGGACGGCCAGGGTGCGCGCCACCGTGTACAGGTCGGAGGCGACCGACGGGCCGTGCGTGGCGACCTCGGGGGCCTGGTAGCCGACCGTGCCGTAGATCGCCGACTCCTCGTCGTCCATCCGGCGGACCGCGCCCATGTCGATCAGCTTGAGCCGGCCCTCGGTCTGGATGGCGTTGTCGACCTTGAAATCGCAGTAGAGCAGGTTGCGGCTGTGCAGGTGGCCGAGGGCCTCCAGCGCCTCGATGCCGTACGCGCACGCCTGCTCCACCGGCAGCGGGTCGCGCCGGCCCTCGGGTGTGCGCCGCTCGTTGGCCAGCTCCTTCAGGGACTTGCCGCCGACGTACTCCATCACGATGTAGCCGTCGAGGGAGCCGGTGCGCTGGTCGAGGTGCTCCACGAAGTTGTAGATCCGCACGATGTTGGCGTGCTCGATCTCGGCGAGGAAGCGCCGCTCCGAGATGGCCGCCGCCATGGCGTCCTCGTCGCCGGTGTCCAGCAGGCCCTTCAGCACCACCCACCGGTCCGAGACCGCCCGGTCCACCGCGAGGTACACCCAGCCGAGCCCGCCGTGCGCCAGACACCCCACCACCTCGTACTGCCCGTGCACCACCTCGCCCGGCCGCAGCTTCGGCACGAAGGAGTACGGGTGACCGCACTTGGTGCAGAACCCCTCGGTACGGCCCGGCCGTCCGCCCCGCGCACGGCCCACCGGCGCCCCGCACTCGGCCCGGCTGCAGAACCGCTTGCGCTCGGGCACCCGCGGATCGGCCGCCACCGCCGTACGCGGATCGGGGCGCGGCACGTCCGGCACCGTCACCAGGCCCGCGCCGAGCCGCCCGTGTCGCGAGACCCCGCCCGAGGCCGAACTGCGCACCGACACCGACCGCGTGGTGGCCCGGCCCGGCAGCGACCGCGAGAGCCGCCCCGACACCGGCCGGCGCGAGGAACGCGAGCCCGCCGAGGCCGCCGTGAGCGCCGGCCCCGAGCCGCGCCCCGACCCCGCCGAGCCACGCCCCGAACGGCCCGAGCCGCCCGCCGCCATGCCCGTCGGCGGCGAGGAGAGCGACCCGTCGGGCGACACCACCGGCGCCATCCCGCACACGTCGCAGTACAACTCGCCCCCGCCGACGTCCTCGTACGCGCCGGTGCACCCCGGCCGCCGACAGCTCCGTCTCACGCCCCGCCCCTCCCGTCGTCGCTCCCGCCCGGCGCCAGCGCCTCGGCGGCCGCCCGCTGGAACCTGAGGACGGCGTCCTCGGCCACCCGCAGGTCGCAGGGGGCGCTCCACAGCACCCGCCGCGCCGCGTCGTACCGCTCCGCCAGCACCGGGTCCTCGGCCAGCCCGAGCCGGGACACCTTCGCCCGGTACGCGTCCAGCCGCCCGCGCAACTCCGCGCGGACCGCGAGCGGGGCCGTCACCGCCGTCAACGAGTCGCGGGCCCGCTCCAGTTCGTCCTCCGCCCGCCGCTCCAGCGCGTCCAGCAGCGGCGAGAGCCGGTGCCAGCGGCCGTGCCTGCGGTGGTCGGCCGCCGCCGACAACTGCTCCTTCAGGGCACTCGGCGGGCCGCTCACCGCCGGGACCTCGGAGGCGGCGATCTTCGCCAGCACCTCGCCGCGCGCCGTCCGCGCCTCCGCCAGCGTCCGGTCGGCCCGTGACAGCACGTCCCGCAGCCGGGCCAGCCGAGCCTCGGCGTCCCGCCGGACCTGGAGCACCGCCTCGATCTCCCGGCGCACCTCCTCCAGCGCCCGTGCCTCCCGGTCGTAGCGCCGGGTGTCCGGGCGGCCCGCGCCGGGCGTGGCGCCGCCGTCCGAAGGCACCCAGAAGGAGAGCGGGTCCGAGACGACCTGCTCGCGCAGGACCGTCAGCACCCGCCCGATCCGCTCCAGGTCGTCCCCGGCCGGATGCTCGCCCGGCAGCACACCCACCGACCTGGCCAGCGACCTCGTCCGGCGCTGCTCGGCGGCGAGCAGGTCGATCCGGGCGGGCAGCGCCGACCACACCGCGTCGGCCGCCACCACCACCGCCAGCGACTCGGCGTACAGCGTGTTCATCCGGTCCACCAGCTCGGTGAGCGACAACCGCTCGGCGAGCACCGCCGCGCCCGGCCCCCCGCCCGGCGTGCCCGGCACCGTCACCGAGGAGCCCTGGAGCAGCTCCGTCAGCGCCACCAGTTCCTCCCGGCCCGGCCAGCGCCGCCGCGACCGCACCTCGCGGGCCTCGGCGACCGCCGCCGTGTACGCGTCGAAGTACGCCCACAGCCGGGTGATGTCCGCCTCCGCCGCGCGCCACCGCCCGGCCGTCGTCCCGGTCAGCTCGGCGCCCTCCAGCAGCCGCCGCCCGGCGTGGTCCTGGAGCGCCAGCAGCGAGGTCTCGACGGCCTCCCGCTCCGCGCCGAGCCGCGCCAGCGCGCGGTCGGCCTCGTCCCTGTCGAGCACCGGCCCACCGGCCGTGCCACCGGGACCCCCGGCCCCGGTGTCCGCTCGCGCGACATCCATCGCTCCCCTTTCACCGTGCGGCCGCCGGGCGAGTGCCCGGCGGCCACCTGCCGCTTCCCGTCCCGCGCGTAGCGCCGTCCCGCCCCGGTCCCGGTCAGTCCCGGTAGGTGGCGGGCGGCGGCCCGGGGGACTTCCCCAGGCCGGCCTTCAGCCACTTGCCGTACGACCGCTCCCAGCCGTCCTTGCGGTACTCGACGAGCACCTGGTTGACCCGGGCCACCAGGTCCTTCGCGTCCTTGTGCATCGCCACGCCGTAGAACTCCTCGGTGAACGGCTCGCCCACCAGCTCCACCATCGGGTCCTGCGCCGCCTGGCCGGCCGCCAGCGCGCTGTCGGTGACGACCGCGTCGACCTCGCCGAGCTGGAGCCGCACCAGGCAGTCGAGCTGGTTGGGGACGGTGGTGGAGATGTCCGCGCCGTGCGACTCGGCCTCCAGTTCCGCCAGTGCCGTCGACCCGGCCGCCGCGCAGACCCTGCGGCCCTTCAGCGAGGCGTCGTGACCGGTGATCGGGGACCCCTTCGGCACCAGCAACTGCTGGCCCGTCTCGAAGTAGGCGGTGGAGAAGGCCACTTCCCTGATCCGGTCGCAGGTGATGGTCATGGTGCGCACCACCATGTCCACCTCGCCGCTGTCGATCGCCTGGACACGCCGGTTGGTCGGTATCGCCCGGAACACCACGGCCTCGGGATCGCCCATCAGGTCCGCCGCTATCGCCCGGACCAGGTCGATGTCGAACCCCTCCAGGGAACCGGTGGCCGGATCGCGGTACCCCCACCGGTAACTGTTCTGGTCGATTCCCACGATCAGCTTCCGCGGCTTGTCCGTACGGGACTTGATGCGCTTCAGCGTCGGTCCCCCGGTCCGCGAGGGGCGGGCCCGCGACGCCTCCGGGCGCTCACAGGACTCGGCGCGGGCCGGTTCCGCCGCCGCCGGGCCGCGCGGGCCGTCGTCGTGGATGCCGAGGGTCGCGTCGCTCACCCGCTGGAGCGGCAGCAGCGCCAGCGCCGCCGTCAGCACGCACGCCACCGCCATCGCGGTCACCCCGCCCCAGCCGCGCAGCCGGGAAGGGCGCGGCCGCTCACGGTCGCCACGGTTCATCGCGCCTCCTGTCACCGGTACTCCGCCAGTCTGCGGGCGATGCCGACCCCGGCTGCCGCCGCACCCACCGCGGCGAGCGCCAGCGACCCCGCGACCAGGCCGGTCAGCGCGCCGCCACCGGCGCGCGCGGCCCGCTCGAACTCGTCCTGCTCGTGGACGAGGGCCTGCTCCAGCGCCGCGTCCAGCCGGTCGAAGGAGGCGCCGGTCGCCTCGTCGCCCTCGGCGCCGATCACCCGCTCCAGCGCCTGCTCGTAATCACCGGCCTCGTCGGACTCGCGTGCTCGGGCGTGCCGTTCGCGCCACTCCGCCCCCCGGTCCGCGGCGGCCCGCACGGGATCGCGGCCCTGCGGGTCGTCGGCCAGCTCCCGCGCCCGCCCGAGCAGCCCGTCGCCCGCCCCGGCGTCCTCCGGGCCGAGCAGCCGCGTCATCTCCGCCCGGTACGCCACGTCGTAACTGTCCTGCCCGGCGAACCTCTGCCCCTGCGGCACCGTCACCGCGCCCCGCGCCACCAGCGTGAGGTTCTCCCCGCCGCGCGCCTTCAGCGCGCTGATCCGCGCGTCGTTGAGCACGTTCAACGACCGCACCCCTCCCTCGTACGAATCGGAGAGCGCCGCCGAGGCCAGGGTGTGCCCCGCCGTCACCCACAGCAGCAGCGCCCCGCAGGCGGCGGTCGCGCCGAGCAGCCCCAGGTTGAAGCGGCGGTTGGTGCGCCGGTACATGGCGTGCTGCACGCCGCCCAGCGCACCGACCGTCAGCACGCCGAGCCCGACCGCCACCCACGGGAAGCCCTGCGCGGTGGCGTAGTCGGTGCGCAGCCGTTCCTTCTCCGCCTGGTAGAGCCGCTCGGCGGCGGGCAGCATCTCCTCCTGCATGAGGTCGTTGGCGTTGCGCAGCCAGGCGCCGCCGAGTGGCAGGCCCTGCCGGTTGTTGGCCCGGGCCGCCTCGATCCGGGCGGTGTACACCGGCAGCAGCCGGCCCAGTTCGGCGATCTCGGCCGCCGGCCCGGCCGCCCCGTCGGTCGCCGCCGCGGCCGTGGCCAGCTTCCGCGAGGCCGTCGCGATGCCCCGGTCGTACCGCTCGCGGACCTCCGCCGGCTCCAGCCCGCCGGCCAGGAACCCGCTGGAGGCCGCCGTGTTGGCGTCGGCGAGCGACCGGTACACCGCGGCGGCGTCGGCACTCAGCGGCTGCGACCGGCGCAGCACGTCCTCGGCGGCGTCCGACCGGTCGCCCATCTGGAACGAGGCCGCCACTCCGAACGCCCCGATCAGTACCGTCAACAGCCCCGCCACCACTCGCAGTCCACCGGGCACGGTACGCGCCTGCGCCCGCAACCGCGAGGGAAGCCCCGGCTCACCGGAGGGCTCCGTCGACGCCCCGGCCGCCGGGGCGGGGGGCACCGTACCGCCGGCGCCCGAACGCGGCCCGGGCACGACGGGCGCCGCCGCGACGGAACCCGGCGGCGCCCCGCCCGTCGGCTGACTGCTCACGCGACCTCCCCCTCGGCCCTGTCGGTCAACACCCTTCCCCGGTCCCGGGGAACGTAGTGCTCGGCGGCCAGTATGGCCGCACCGCCCACGGACGACACCGGCGTTCACCCGATCCGGCAGGTGCCTCACCCCTGCCGGGCCCGGCGGCACGACCCACGGCCCGCGACGCGATCCCCTTCTGCAATACGCCGTTGACGCGGGATCGGTTCCCCCGCACGGGCCGGCACAGGGCACCGGGAAATCCGGGGAGCGGCCGTTCCGTACGAGATTGACGGCCGGGCCGCTCGGCGTGCGGCGCGGGCCGGCACCACGGTGTGCGGACCGGCCCCGCGCTCCGCCCGAGGGCCTCCGCCGGCACGGGCGGAAGACACACGCCCGCACCGGCGCGCAAGGAGTCAGCTCACGGTCCGGACCCGGGCGGGCGTCCGGGGCCTCAGCCGAACCACGCCCGCACCCTCGCGTAAGCCTCCGCCCCGGCCCCCACCGCGTCCATCCCCAGCAGCGCCGCCCCCAGTACGGGCGCCGCCGTCACCACGCGCGGCTCGGCCAGGGGCGCCCGTCGGGCCAACGCCTCCCGCACCCCCGCGTCCAGCCCCGGCCTGCGGGCGGCCAGGATGCTCCCGCCCAGCAGGACGGGGGCCGGGGTGTCCACCAGATCCAGCCGGTCCAGGGCGACGGCCGCCATGGTGGCCACCTCTTCGGCGAGGCGGGTGATCAGGCCCGCCGCGACCGGGTCGCCCGCCTCGGCCACCGTGAAGAGGACCGGGGTCAGTTCGTGGCGGCGGGCCGGCGGGACGTGGCCCAGGTGGAGGGCTTCGATCAGGGCGTACATCGTGTCGAGGCCGAAGTGGGCGGGGAGGGCCCGCGCCAGGGTGGTGGGTTCGCCTCGGCCGTCCTCCGCGCGGGCCGCGTGCCACAGGGCCTCCTCGGCGAGGCCGCCTCCGCCGCCCCAGTCGCCGGAGACGCGGCCGAGGGCGGGGAAGCGGGCGGTGCGGCCGTCGGGGACCATGCCGGCGCAGTTGATGCCCGCGCCGCAGACCACGGCGACTCCGCGCGGGTCGGCGTCCTCCAGAAGGCCCGCGCGGAGCACCGCGAAGGTGTCGTTGCGCACCTCGACCGCCTGGCCCCAGCCGCGTGCGGCCGTCGCGGCGGCCAGCCGCTCCTCCTCGACCGGGAGGTCGGCGTTGGCCAGGCACGCCGACACGTGGGCGACGGGCACGTGCCCGGCCGCCTCCTGGGCCCGTCCGACCGCCTCGGCGAGCGTGTCCAGGGCCCGTTCGACGCCGGTCGCGGGCGGCCGGAACCCGCCGCCGCGGGCGGTGCCCGCGACCTCGCCGTCGGCCGTCACCACGGCCACGTCGGTCTTGCTGTTGCCCGCGTCGATGGCGAGCACCGCTCCGCTCACGCCCACGGCAGATGCTCCTGGTTGTGCGAGAGCAGGAGGTCGGTGAGGGTCTCGGCCCGGTCGTACTGGCCGATCAGGGGGTGGGCCAGCAGCGCGGCGAAGACGCGGTCCCGGCCGCCTTCCAGAGCCGCGCGCAGGGCCAGGTCCTCGTAGGCGGTGACGTGCGAGACCAGCCCGGTGTGCAGCGGGTCGAGCGGGGGGACGGCCAGCGGGCGGGCTCCCTCGGGACCGACCTCGGCCTGGACCTCGATCACCGCGTCGTCGGGGAGGAAGGGGAGCGTGCCGTCGTTGCGGACGTTGACCACCTGGAACGGGCTGCCGCCGCGGCCGAGGAGGGCGGCCGCGAGGTCGACGGCGGCCTCCGAGTAGAAGGCGCCGCCGCGCCTGGCCAGCAGCTCGGGCTTCTGGTCGAGCGTCGGGTCGGCGTACAGCTCCAGCAGTTCGCGTTCCATGGCCGCGACCTTCTCGGCGCGGGAGGGGCCGGCGCGCAGTTCGCCGACGACCTCGTCATGGGCGTAGAAGTACCGCAGGTAGTACGAGGGGACGACGCCGAGGCGGTCCAGGAGAGGGCGGGGCAGGCGCAGGTCGGCGGCGATGGTGTCGCCGTGGCCGGTGAGCAGGCGCGGCAGCACGTCCTCGCCGTCGGGGCCGCCGATCCGGACCGAGGTCTCCCAGGAGAGGTGGTTGAGGCCGACGTGGCCGAGGTGGACGTCGGCGGGTGCCACGTCGAGGAGGCGGGCGAACTTCCGCTGGAAGCCGATGGCGACGTTGCAGAGCCCGACCGCCTTGTGGCCGGCCCGGAGCAGGGCGCGGGTGACGATGCCGACCGGGTTGGTGAAGTCGATGATCCAGGCGTCGGGGTTGGTGCGCCGGACCCGCTCGGCCATGTCCAGGACGACGGGAACGGTCCGCAGCGCCTTGGCGAGGCCGCCCGCGCCCGTGGTCTCCTGGCCGACGCAGCCGCACTCCAGCGGCCAGCTCTCGTCGCGCTGCCGGGCCGCCTGGCCGCCCACCCGGAGCTGGAGCAGGACGGCGTCGGCGCCCTCGACCCCCGCGTCCAGGTCGGCGGTGGTGGTGACGGTGCCGGGATGGCCCTGCCGGGCGAAGATCCGCCGGGCCAGCCCGCCGACCAGCTCCAGCCGTCCCGCGTCGGGGTCGACGAGGACCAGCTCGGTCAGCGGCAGGGTGTCCCGCAGCCGGGCGAACCCGTCGATCAGTTCGGGGGTGTAGGTGGACCCGCCCCCTACGACGGTCAGCTTCATGGATCGCTCCTCGGGTCGATGCGTCGATGTGTCGGTACGTCCTGCGCCGGTGCGTGCCGTGGGCGTGCCGGTCCCCTCACCGGGCGGAGGTGTCGAAGACCTCGTCGCGGACGGCGGCGAGCGCGACCTCCAGGCCGCCCCGCACCACCGGGTCGCCGGTGACCTCGCCGGCCAGCAGGCGGGGACGGGAGGGAGCCAGCTCGGCCAGTTCCTCCTCGGTCAGCCGCAGCAACGGCTCGCCGCCGGCGGTCAGCACCCGGCCGGTCAGCACGATCACCGCGGGGTCCAGCACGGCGACGAGCGAGGCGATGCCCGTCGCCAGCCGTACGGCGTACGCCCGCAGCAGCGCCGTCGGCCCGGCGTGCAGCGAGAAGACCCCCGCGTCCGGGCCGCCCGGCGCCGTCGCGGCCGGCTCGTCACCGGGCCGTGCGTACGCCTCGGCCGCCGCCCGCAGCAGCGCCGCCGCGACCGCCTCGCCGTCCGGGGCGGCCCCGGCGCCCCGGACCCCACCCGCCGCCCCCGGCTCCGGGACCGGCACCCCCAGCTCCCGCGCCAGCCCGGGCAGCGCCTGGGCCCCGGCCAGTTCCTGGAAACCGCCGCTGCCGGACCGGGCCACGCCCCGCGCCAGCGGCGCCCCCGCGACCGGCAGGAAGCCGATCTCGCCCGCGCCGCCGGTCCAGCCCCGGTGCAGGCGGCCGCCGATGACCAGGGCGGCGCCCAGACCGGTGCCGTTCCAGAGCAGGACGAAGTCCTCGTGGCCGCGAGCCGCGCCGAGGCGCCGCTCGGCGACGGCGGCGAGGTTGACGTCGTTCTCGTACTCCACCGGTACGGGGTGCAGGGCGGCCGCCACCTCGGCCAGCAGGCCGGGGGAGTGCCAGCCCGCCAGGTGGCCCGCGTACCGCAGGCGTCCGGTGCGCGGGTCGAAGGCGCCGGGCGTACCGACCACCACCCGGCGCAGCGCCGTCCGCTCCACCCCGGCGGCGCGGGCGGCGCCGTCCAGCGCGGCGGTGAGCTGCGCCGCGACCCCGCCGGGCCCCGGCCGGGCGGGGGTCGCCAGGGTGCGGGTGGCGAGGACCGCCCCGGTGACGTCGGCGACCGCCGCCCGGACGCCGCCGGGGCGGACGTCGAGCGCGGCCACGTGCGCCACCTCGCCGCGCAGCGCGTACAGCCGCGCGCCGGGGCCCGGCCGGCCCTCGCTGGTGCCCGCCGCGGTGACCAGTCCGGCCGCCTCCAGCCGGGTCAGGAGCTGCGAGACGGTCGGTTTGGAGAGACCGGTCAGCGCGCCGAGCCGAGCCCGCGAGAGGGCGCCGTGCTCGGTCAACAGGTCCAGCGCGGCCCGCTCGTTCATCACCCGCAGCACCCGGGGAGTCCCCGCCACCATCCGCCCCGCCCGTCTCCGCACCGGTCGCCGGGCCCGGTCCGAGGACTCCGCGCGACTGACAGGAAACCTTCCTGCCAGTGGGCGAACCTACCGATCCGCGCCCCGCCCGGCAACCCTCGGCGCACACGCCGCCGCCCCGCCCCACGGGAGGACCGGGAGCGGGGCGGCGGACGCGGAGCGGTCCCGCCCGGAGCGGGCGCCGGGCTACTTGCCGAGCTTCGGCCCCGCCGCCGGCGGCGGGATGGGGGAGGCGGCCAGCGACTGGGGCGAGGTCGCGGAGGCGTACGCCGAGGGGGCGGCGACCGCCGCCGACGGGTCGGCCGCGGCCTCCTCCTCGGCGGCGTCCGGGCCGCCCACGATGGAGATGCCCGCCGCGTCGAACGCCTTCTTGATGCGCCAGCGCAGCTCCCGCGCGACGGCCAGGTCCTGACCGGGCATCGTCTTGGCGGAGACGCCCACCACCATGGAGTCCAGGAGCACCGAGTCCAGGCCCAGCACCTCCACCGGGCCCCACAGCCGCTCATTCCACGGCTCGTCCTTGGCGATCCGCGCCCCCACCTCGGTGAGCGTGTCGCGGACCTGGTCGAGGTCCTCGTCGGCCCGGACGGTGACCTCGACGGCCGCGGTGGACCAGCCCTGGCTGAGGTTGCCGATCCGCTTGACCTCGCCGTTGCGGACGTACCAGATGGCGCCGTTGGGGCCGCGCAGCTTGGTGACGCGCAGGCCCACCTCGATCACCTCACCGGTGGCGACGCCCGCGTCGACGGTGTCGCCCACGCCGTACTGGTCCTCAAGGATCATGAAGACGCCGGAGAGGAAATCCGTGACGAGGTTGCGGGCCCCGAAGCCGATGGCGACACCGGCGACACCGGCCGAGGCCAGCAGCGGCGCCAGGTTGATCCTGAAGGTGTCGAGGATCATCAGCGCGGCCGTGCCCACGATGAGGAACGAGGCGACCGAGCGCAGCACCGAGCCGATCGCCTGCGACCGCTGGCGCCGCCGCTCCGCGTTGACCAGCAGCCCGCCGAGGGCCGTACCGTCCACCGCGGAGGCGGTGCGGTTCATCCGGTCTATGAGGTTGGTGATCGTCTTGCGGATGATCATGCGCAGCGCCGCAGCGACGACGATGATCAGCAGGATGCGCAGGCCGGTCTCCAGCCACGTCGACCAGTTCTCCGACACCCAGCCCGCCGCGTCGGTGGCCCGCTCCTGGGCCTCTTCGAGCGTGACGGTGTCCTCCCGGCCTGCGGCCGGTGCGGATGGGAACACGGGGCTACCTCCGGGCGGTGACGAGCCGCCCACCGGAGTACGCGGCCCCGCCGCGCGGTGCGACAGGGGTGAAGACGGTGTGGACGGCCTCTCCACATTAACGGCCCCCCACCCTCGCGCCGGGCCCCCGGCGCAGGCGCACCACCCCCGGCCTGCGTCGCTGCCCGCGCGCCTGGCCACCGATGTGGCCGACCGCACACCGAGCCGCCCCGAACGTCCGCCGAGCCGCTCGCACCCCAGGTCACAGCCGCCCACCGGGCCCCAGGAAGGTCCCGGCGGCGGAAAAACCCCCTCACCCCGTTACCCGGACATGGTGGCGCTCCGGCCTGGCGTGAGGGGAAACTGAGACAGATCGTCCCGGCGCGAGCCACGCGCCGCCGGCGTACAAGGAGGCACACGTGCCGCACGTTCTCGTCCTCAACGCGTCCTACGAGCCACTCGGCGTCGTACCGCTCCGCCGCGCACTCGTGCTCGTGCTGGAGAGCAAAGCGGTCTGCCTGGAGGAATCCGGCGCCTTCCTGCACAGCGAGAGCCGAACCGTTCCCGCACCGAGCGTCGTGCGGCTCAAACGCTTCGTGAGGGTTCCGTACCGGGGCCCTGTGCCGCTGACGCGACGGGCGCTGTTCGCCCGGGACGGAGGACGGTGCGTGTACTGCGGAGGCGTCGCCACCAGCGTCGACCACGTCATCCCGCGCAGCCGCGGGGGCCGGCACGTGTGGGACAACGTCGTGGCCTCCTGCCGCCGGTGCAACCACGTCAAGGCCGACCGCCACCTGATGGAGCTGGGCTGGCGCCTGCGCGACAAGCCCGCGCCGCCGACCGGGCTGGCCTGGCGGATCATCGGTACCGGGCACCGGGACCCCCGCTGGCTGCCCTACCTCCAGCCGTTCGGCGGGGACGACGCGCTGGCGCGCATCGACGCGGCCGGCGGCGAGGCCGCCCTGGCGGCCCGCCCCGTCAGGGCCGGGGCCCGGGCCGTCCCCTCCGGGTCGGCTCTGCCGTGACCGGGCGCGCCGGACGGCGACGACGGGTGCCGCGGGCCGCCCGCCCCCGGGATCCGGAACGCGCGGCGTGCCGGGAGGCGGCCCGGCTTCCAGGTGGTACGAGAGGTTCTCGTAGCGGCCGGCGGTGACGTCCTCCGGTGTCCCGGCGAGCGCCGGGCGGCAGAAGTCGCCCCGGGGGCCGTCGAACGCGGTGAGGACGTGGGACAGGCCGTCCTCCTCCGGGGCCCCGGAAGCAGTGGGGGAGGAGGCGGCGAGGCGGCGGCCGGCAGGCGACTCCGCGGTGCCGTAAATGGGGCCGCGCCCCATACCCGCGGCTCTCGCATGGGGCGCCGCCCCGTCCCCCCGGCGCCGCGGCGGCCCTACCGTCCCTGGCGAGTACCCCGCCGGGAGCCGGGAGGCGGGGAAGAGACGAGGGAGTCGCGATGCCGCTGCCGTCCGCCCGCGTACGCCACCGCCGGGAGCTCCTCCGGCGCACCCCCGGCCGTCTTCGGCGGTCGTTCGCCGGAGCCGCGGTCGGGGTGCTGCTGGTCACGCTTCTCGCGGTGACCGGCCCCGCCTCGCTCACCGCGCCCGCCCAGGCCGCTTCGCTCACCGAGGTGACCGGGTTCGGGAGCAACCCGGGGAACCTGCGGATGTTCCGGTACGTGCCGGACGGGCTGCCCGCCGGGCGGCCGCTGGTGGTCGCCATGCACGGGTGCACGCAGTCGGCGGGCGGGTTCGACGACGAGACCGGGTGGACGACGTGGGCCGACCAGTGGGGCTTCGCCCTGCTGCTGCCGCAGCAGCAGTCGGCCAACAACCTGAACAACTGCTTCAACTGGTTCGAGGCCGGGGACATCCGGCGCGATGCCGGTGAGGCGCTGTCGATCAAGCAGATGACCGACCGGATGAAGGCCGACGTGGGCAGCGACCCCGCCCGGGTGCACGCCACCGGGCTCTCCGCCGGGGCCGCCATGACCAACGTCGTGCTCGCCGCCTACCCGGACGTCTTCGCTGCCGGCGCGCCCGTCGCCGGACTGCCCTACGCCTGCGCCACCAGCGTCGTCGCCGCCTACTCCTGCATGAACCCGGGCACCGACCTCACCCCCGCCGCCTGGGCCGCCAAGGTGCGCGACGCCCACCCGGGGTACGCCGGGCCCTGGCCCGCGGTCTCCGTCTGGCAGGGGACCACGGACACCACCGTGGTCCCCGCCAACCTCACCGAGACCGTCGAGCAGTGGACAGCCGTGCACGGCACCGACACCACCCCGGACGCCACCGACACCGTGAACGGCTACCCGCACGCCGTCTACCGGGACAGCGGCGGCCGGGCCGTCGTCGAGACGTACACGATCACCGGGACGGGCCACGGGCAACCCGTCGACCCGGGGACCGGGGCGGAGCAGTGTGGCACGGCCGGGGCGTACATCCTCGACGCGGACATCTGCGCGGCCTACCACATCGGCCGCTTCTGGGGCCTGGCCGAGGACGGCGGCGGCACCGGGCCGGGTGCCCCCGCCCAGCGGGCCGTCATCCCCGGCACCGCCGCCGACGACGGGTACGTGAAGGCGTCCGCCGACGGGGCGGGAGCGGCCGTCGGCGCCCTGGAGGCGACCATGGGAGCCGCCGTCGGGCGCGGCGCCGACGGGCGGCACAACCGGACGCTGCTCTCCTTCGACACCTCCGTCGTACCCGACGACGCCACCGTCACCCGCGCCCACGTCACCGTGACCCGCGCCAGTGGCGGCGGCGACCCGTGGGCCGGCGGCAACCGGCTGCTGGTCGACGTGCGCACCGGCTGCTTCGGCGCGAGCTGCGCCACCGCCGCCGAGGACTGGGCCGCGCCCGCCACCGCGGACGGCGCCGCCGAACTGGTCCGCTTCACCTCGGGCAGCGCCGACTCGACCGCGTTCACCGGGATCAACCGCGGCGGGCCGACCCAGTTGAGGCTGCGCCTGGCCGACCCGCCCGCCGCCGCGGCGTACCTCTTCCTGCGCACCGGGGCGGAGGCGAGGCTCACCGTCGAGTGGGAGTGAGGGCGCCGGACGCCTTCGACGGCCCGGACGCGCACCTCAGTCGCGGCCGGGCCGCTCCCTTTCCCTCTCCTTCTCCTTCTCCCGCGGCTTCTCCTTCTCCGCGACCGCGTACGCCTCCACGGAGAAGAGGGAGTAGCCGTACTCGGTGGCCCGCTTGTCGCCCTGGACACGCAGGTAGCGCACGTCCTTCGCGTCCAGCCCGACCCGTTCGCGGCCGCCCTTGCCGTCCTTGACCGTCGCCGCCGTCCGCCAGATCCGGCCGTCCTTCGAGACCTGCACCCGGTAGGCGGCGGCGTACGCGTCCTGCCAGTGCAGCTCCACCCGGCCGACGCGGGCCGGTTCGGGCAGTTCCGTCTGCCACCAGGCGTTGTCCTCGGCCGGGGAGGACCAGCGGCTCTCCGGGTCGCCGTCGGCCGCCGCCCGCGCCGGGAAGTCCTCCGTCTCGTCGGCCGACGAGGAGGCCCTGCCGGAGCGGACCAGGTCGGGCCCGGTGGTGGGCGGGAACGCCCGTACCGTCAGCGTCGCCGAGCGGCCGCCGAACTCCACCGGCACCTCGTAGCTGCCCGGCCGCACGCCCTCGGCGACGCGCACCGAGACCGGGATGCGCACCTCGGTGCCGCGCGGCAGCACCGACTCCTCGGGCGCCGAGACCTCGATGCCCTTCGGCGTCCGCGCCCGCAGCGCACCGCGCACGGTGCCCGGGCGGTGCGCCGTCAGCCGGGCCGTGATCACGCTGGCCTCGCCGTCGATCTCGGCGTCGGCCTCGCCCCGGCCGAGGCGCAGCGCCGCCTCGGCGCCGTCCTCGTACCAGGGCACGAGCCGGTCGACGCGCTCCGCCTCCGGCCCCGAGACCCGCAGCGCGTCGGCGCGCAGCCCCGAACTCTCCACGTCCGTCCAGCCGTCGGGCTCCAGCCGCGTCACCGGCTGCCAGCCCTTGCCGGGCACCCGCGCCTCGACCGTCCCGGAGACGCCCGGGTCGGTCCGCACCGTCACCCCGGCCAGCGGCCGCACCCGGGGGAGGACCACGGTGTACGCGGAGCCGGTGTCGGCGACCTTCTCGCCGTCGCCGCCGACCGTGCCGTGCCAGCTGTCGGCCGTCTTCACCACCTGGTCGAGGAACGGGTCGAGGACACCGTCGCCGACCGTCACCTTCTTCCGCGAGGTCTCCGCGCGCACCGCACGCAGTGCCCGCTCGGCGTGCCAGGCGGCGGCGCCGTCGCCGCGCGCCTGGGCCGCCAGCAGATCGACCGCCAGCTCACCGGCCTGCCCGTACCGCGCCAACTGCTCCGACCAGGGCCGCACCTCCTCGCCGAGCCCCGCCGGGGCGCTGTCGGCCAGCCGCTCGGGGGTCGCCCGCATCACCGAGAAGGCGGCCCGCAGCTCCTTGGCGGCGCGCGCGGCGTCGTCCCCGCCCGCGGTGCCCGGCCGCCCCGCCGACCGGGCCGCGTCCGCCCGGGTCGCCCAGAACCTCGCGAGGAGCGGCCGCAGGTACGCCGACTCGTCGGCGCCCAGCACCGAGGAGGCGGTGTTGCGGGCCAGTGCCCGGACCGCCTCCCGGGTCTTCGGGTCCTCACCGGCCAGCGTGTCGATGGCGGCCCGCCAGGACTCCTGGGGCCGGTAGTCCTTCGGGTTCCACGCGTAGTCCGCCGAGGTGAACAGCGGGATGCGGGAGGCGGCCGGCTGCTCCATCGCGGTGGCGATCAGCGCCGCCGAACCGGTGGCGACCGCCGGTTCGCGGCCCGTGTAGGGGCCGAGGAAGATCCGGTCCTGGGCGTAGTCGTTGACCGGGTAGTTGTCCAGGGTGACCAGCGGGTGTCCGAGCACCTCGCGGGTGCCCGCCAGCTCCCGCCCGGTGATGGTGCGCGGTACCACCCCGACACCGGTCCACGCCACCTGCACGTCGGCGTCCAGCTCGGCGGCGAGTTCGCGCCGGTACTCGGTCGCGCCCTTCTGGTAGTACTCCGTCGGCATCAGCGAGAGCGGCCGGGATCCCGGATGACGCTCCGCCAGGTGCGCGGCGACCGCGTTGGCCACCCGCGCCTGGGCGCGCGCCGCGGCGGCCGGGCCCGAGCCGAACTCCGCCTCGTCCTCGTCGCAGTGCCACTCGCTGTACGAGACGTCCTGGAACTGGAGCTGGAAGGCGCGCGCCCCCAGCGCCCACATCGCGTCGACCTTCCGCTTGAGCGCCCGCACGTCGTCCCCGGACGAGAGGCACATCGCCTGCCCCGGCGCCACCGCCCAGGCGAGCGTCACGTGGTTGGCGCGGGCCCGCTCCGCCAGCGCGCGGAACGCCGCCCGCTGCTCGGCGGGGTACGGCTCCCGCCAGCGGGCCTGGCGGTACAGGTCGTCGCCGGGCGCGTAGAGGTAGTGGTTCTGCTTGGTGCGACCCAGGAAGTCCAGTTGGCTCAACCGCTGCGCGGTCGTCCAGGGAGTGCCGTAGAAGCCCTCGGAGAGGCCGCGCACCGGGGTGCCGGGCCAGTCGCGGACCACGACACCGGGCACCACCTTGTCGCGCACGAGCTGACGCAGTGTCTGCACCGCGTGGAACAGGCCGTCCTCGCCCGCCCCGGCCATCGCCACCGTCGGCCGCCCGCCGGTCTGGCCGGCCGCCAGCCGGTAGCCGCCGGCGGGCAGGTCGTCGCGGGCGTTCGCCCCGAGCGCGCGCAGCGCCTTCTCCAGCCCCGCGCCTCCGGCGACCGGTTCGCCGGAGGAGTCACCGCCCACCCGCACGACGGGGGTGCTCCCGGCGGGCACCTCGCCCTCGGAGCCGGCCTCGGTGACCTCGCGGACACCGGCCGCGCGCAGCACCTCCCGCAACGCCTCCAGCGCGTACGGATCAGTACCCGGCGGCGCCACCAGCACCACTCGCGTCCCCAGCGCCACCTTGCCGTCGGCGGCCCGCATCGACTGCGGCCGCGGCCACACCGGCGGCAGCCCGGCGGCCTCGCCCTTGGCGTCGTCCGGGGACTCCTCGGCCGCGGTGGCCGGGTCCGGGGCGGGCGGAGCGGCCAGGGCGTTCGGCGCGCCCCCCAGCGCTCCGGCGATCACCGCCACCGCCAGAGCGGCGGCGGTCCTGCTGCGGCGGAGCTGCACGGGTCCTCTCCCAACGGGCGGCGGGGACGGGTGGGCCAGAAGGAGTATGACGCGCGAGGTGTGGCGCGCTGGGGACGGGGCACACGCCCGGAAGCGGTGTTCCCGCGATGACCGGACGGCAAGGAAGCCCATCACCCCCCGGGAGCGGTGTCAACGGCCGATCCGGGCCTTCGGCGTCCCCGGTGGCCCCTCCATTGTGCGTGCCCCGGGCGCGCCCCCTCGCGATGTCCCGCCCACGACGCACAATGTGACCCGGAACACGTTGGCCGAACGCGTACGTCTGCGTTCGGACAAGTTGGGTAGGGCTGCCGTGACCGTGCTTCGCACCCGCGACCAAGGAGGCCCACGTGGCCGCATCGGCACACCTGCTTCTGTCCGCCCTTTCCAAACGTCCGGAACTGCACGACCTCCCGGCGATTCCGAGCCCCACCACCCTCGCCGGCCGACCCGACGACCCCTTCGACCCCGACACCGTCGACTACTCCCTGGTGTCCCACCCCGACTCCGGCCTCGAAGGCTCCTGCGCCTACGGACTCTCCGAGCCGCCCCTCACCAGTGAGCCGCCGCTGGCCGACGCCGCGCCGCTCACCAGCGAACCACCCCTGCCCGACACCGCCCCGCTGACCAGCGAGCCGGCCGCGGCCGCCGCCGTCGTCGCGGAGGACGCCCTGCTCGGAGCGGTTTCCTCAGGAGGCTGAATTGGCCCTGTCCCGGCTCGCCGAGCTCCATGGTGTCGCCACCTCTTACTCCCCCTCTCCGGACCGTGTCGTCCCGGCCGCCGAATCCGCCGTCGTGGCCGCGCTGGCCGCCCTCGGCGTCGACGCGAGCGGCCCCGAGGCGGTCCGGACCGCCCTGGAGGAAGCCGAAGCCGGACAGGCCGCCCGCCTGCTGCCGCCCACCGTGGTGCTCCGGTCCGCCGCCCCGTCGGCCGACCCGCGCACCGCGCCCGAACTGGCGGCACTGCCCCCGGGCACCCGGGTCCGCCTGACCCGGGACCCCGACCCCGTCCCGGCCCGGCCCGCCCTCGCGGGCGGCCGGGACGCGGGCGAGGCGGCCCGCCGCGCCGCCCCCGCCGCCCAGGCGCCACCGCCCGCCTGGAACTGGACCGTCCCCCTCGTGCCGGCCGCCACCGCGCCGCCGCCCCCCGCCGGCAGCGCCCTCCCCCCGGCCGCCGACGTGCTGTGGGCCGTGCCGCTCGGCGTCCACCGCGTCGAGGCCACCACCCCCGACGGGCGCACCGCCTGCAGCCACCTCGTCATCGCCCCCGACCACATCCGCGGGCCCGAGACCCGCTCCTGGGGCCTGCTCGTCCAGCTCTACTCGCTGCTGTCGCACCGTTCCTGGGGCATGGGCGACCTCGGCGACCTCACCGAACTCGCCGCCTGGGCCGGACGCGTCCACGGCGCGGGGTTCGTCCAGGTCAACCCGTTGCACGCGGCCGTCCCCGGCGCCCCCACCGACCCCTCTCCGTACCGGCCGTCCTCCCGTCGCTTCCCCGACCCGGTGCACCTGCGCGTCGAGGCCGTCCCCGAGTACATCGCGCTGACCGCGGACGTCCGCCCGCGCCTCGACGGGCTGCTGCGCCGCGCCGCCGCACTGCGCGCCGGGGTGCTCGCCGGAGAGGCGCTCATCGACCGCGACGCCGTCTGGGAGCTGAAGCGGGAAGCGCTCGAACACCTCTGCGCCGTACCGCTCGCCCCGGGGCGCCAGGCCGCCTTCGACGACTTCACCGCCGCCCACGGCCAGGCCCTCACCGACCACGCCACCTGGGCGGCCCTGACCGAACGCCACGGCCCCCAGTGGTCACGGTGGCCCGCCCCGCTCACCGACCCGCGCTCCCCGCAGACCGCCGCCGCCCGCACCGAACTCGCCGCCCGCGTCGACTTCCACCGTCGCCTCGCCTGGTACACCGACACCCAGCTCGCCGAGGCGCAGCGTGCCGCACGCGAGGCGGGCATGGCCGTCGGCCTCGTCCACGACCTGGCTGTCGGCGTCCACCCCGACGGCTCCGACGCCTGGTCCCAGCAGGACGTCCTCGCCGCCGGCATGTCGGTCGGCGCGCCCCCCGACGCCTTCAACGCCCTCGGCCAGGACTGGGGCCTGCCGCCCTGGCGCCCCGACCGCCTCGCCGACAACGGCTACGCCCCCTTCCGCGGCCTGCTCCGCTCGCTGCTGCGCAACGCCGGCGCCCTGCGCATCGACCACGTCATGGGCCTCTTCCGCCTCTGGTGGGTCCCGGCCGGCGCCCCGCCCACCGACGGCACCTACGTCCACTACGACGCCGAGGCCATGCTCGCCGTCCTCGCCCTGGAGGCCCACCGCGCCGGCGCGGTCGTCATCGGCGAGGACCTCGGCACCGTCGAGCCGGGCGTCCGCGAGACCCTTCAGCGGCACGGCGTCCTCGGCACCTCCGTCCTCTGGTTCGAGCGGGACTGGGACGGCTCCGGGCTGCCGCTGCCCGCCGAGGCGTGGCGCGCCTCCTGCGTCGCCACCGCCACCACCCACGACCTGCCCTCCACCGCCTCCCGCCTCACCGGTGACCACGTCCGCCTCCGCCACCGGCTCGGACTGCTCACCCGCCCCCTCGCCGAGGAGGAGGCGGAGGAGGCCGCCGCCACCGCCACCTGGCTCACCGTCCTCGACGGCCTCGGCCTGATGGGCGCCGCCCCCGGCGGGCACCTGCCCGGCGCCGCCCCCGACGAGGAGGCCGCCGTCCTCGCCGTCCACCGCTTCCTGCTCCGCACCCCGGCCCGCATGATCGGCGTCTGGCTCCCGGACGGCACCGGCGACCGCCGCCCCCAGAACCTCCCGGGCACCTGGGACCAGTACCCCAATTGGCGGCTCCCCGTCGCCGACGCCCAGGGACACCCCGTCACCCTCGAACAACTGACCGCCTCCCCGCGCCTGGCCCGCCTGCTGCGCACCGTCGCCACCGAGGACCAGACACCCGCCCCCATGGCCCGTACGGCACCCCCGGACGCGCGGCCCGTCTAGGCGTTCGCTACGTTGGCACCGTGGACAAGAAGAACTCTCTGCGCGCCGGTGCGGTGGTCGCCGGTACGACGCTGACGACGCTGCTCATGACGTCCCCTGCGCTGGCGCTCACGCGCGATGACGGGGATGACCCGGGGACGGGGCTGAGTGTGGTGGAGACCCTCGGGCTCTACGTGGCGCTGCCCATCGTGCTCTTCGTGGTGATCGCGGGGCTGGTCATGGTCATGGACAAGTCCGGCAAGCGTTCCTGAACCCCGCTTGCCCGTCTGCCCGGCTCGGTGGCCCTCGGCCTCCCGGCCGGGCTGTCCTTTTGGCTGGGGCCCACTTGCCCGCACGGGTCACTGATTGGCCTCAAGCGCCGGCCGGGCTATGGGGTGGCGATGTGGCTGGGCTCCGCCTCCGCCTACCCACCCCGACCCTGCGGGTCACTGATGGCCTCAAGCGCCGGCCGGGCTATAGGGATTCGCGGTTCCTCCGGTGCCCCGGTGCTGCCCTGCCCGGCCCAACCGGCGAACGCACCGCGACCCTCATAGCCCGGCCGGCGTTTGAGGCCATCGGTGACCGGCACGGTCGAGACGGAGCCCCGCAATCAACAGCCCGGCCGGCGGTCGATGCCGGTCGGGGACCGGCACGGGCTAACCGGGGACCAGCCGGAAGGCAGCCCAGCCGGGCCGCAGGCCGGGGAGTGAGGCCGGGCGTAAGGTGCCGGGCATGGCGCCCCCCGCCCCGGAATGGGACCTCCGCAAACTGAGAATCCTGCGTGCCCTGCGCCAGCACGGCACGGTCACGGCGACAGCCGAGGCTCTGCTGATGGCCCCGTCGGCGGTCTCCCAGCAACTGTCGAACTTCGCCCGACAGTTGGGCGTCCCCCTGCTGGAGGCACACGGCCGCCGCGTCCGCCTCACGGACGCCGCCCACCTGGTCCTGCACCACGCCGACGAAGTCTTCGCCCAGCTGGAGCTAGCCGACGCCGACCTGGCGGCCCTGGTGAGGGGCGACGCGGGCCAGGTCCGGATCGGCGCGTTCTCGACGGCGGTCGCCGCCCTGGTCGTCCCCCTGGTGACGAGGCTGCGCGAGGAGGCCCCCGGCCTGGAGCTACGCGTCCGCGAGGCCGAGGCCGGGGAGGCGTACGACCTGCTGGCCGCCGGCGAGGTCGACCTCGCCCTGTCCCTGGCGGCCCACGCTCCGACCGTCCGCGACCCCAGGTTCACGAGGGTGCCCCTGCTGGCGGACCCCCTGGACGTGGCGCTCCCCAGCGCCCACCCCCTGGCGGGCACCCCCGACCTGCGCCTGGCCGACCTGGCGGCCGACCCCTGGATCTACGGCGCCGACGGCCCCTGGTCGGACATCACCCGCGCCGCCTGCGAGGCCGCCGGCTTCCGCCCGGAACAGGCCCACACCGCGACGGGCTGGCCCGCCATCCTGGCCCTGGTCGGCGCGGACCTGGGCGTCGCCCTGGTCCCACGCATGGTCAGCGCCGAGTACACCCCGGGAAGCGTCGTGGTCCGCCCTCTGGAGGCCGACCGCCCGCGCCGACACGTCATCGCCGCCGTCCGCCGGGGCGCCGAACAGGGCGGGGGACCGGTCGCCCGGGTCCTGGCGGCGCTGAGGGCCGGGGTCTGACGTACCGTCCGCCGGCCGGGCGCTTACCGTACGGGGGCGAGGCACGGGGCCGCGCAGAGGGAGGGGAGACCATGAGCGAGTACGACCAGGGGCGGGGGCGCTGGGGTGACGCCGGGGGACTGGACGGGGCGATCACGGGGTCGCCGCGGTTCTCGGTGACCGGGGGCGGGACGCGGCTGCGGGTGGAGTACCGGGTCGAGGGACGCGGCGTCGTCGAGCTGAACTACGCCCCGAAGGGGGAGGAGGGCGAGGAGGAGGTCTCCGTCGGCCAGCCCCGTCTTCCGTGGCGCCAGGAGGTCACCATGCGCGGCCCGGTCGCCATCCCGGTGCTGAGCGCCACCCTGGACGAGGACGGGGGACGGGCCGATCTGGTGGTCACGGTCGACGGGCGGGAGCGCGCCCGGGTCACCGTCAGCGGCGCGTCCGCCACCGGCGTCTGCGTCGCCGACCCGGGAGTGTGAACAGCGGCCCCCGCCGGTGAGGCGGGGGCCGCTGTTCACGTACGGCTCGGACGCGTGGGCGTCAGGTCAGTGACCTCACCTGGCCCCACGTGCCGTCGTGCACGGTCACCGGGGTGCCGGGCGCCGAGGTCCCGCCCCGGTGGAAGAGGAGCGCGCCGCCCTGGGCGGAGGGCGCCGTCGTCCACAGGTCGGCCACGCCGTCGCCGTCTGCGTCGCCGGGGGCGGCGAGCAGCGGGTGGGCGGCGGGGGTGAAGCCCGTGCCGTAGGCGGTGCGGCGCGTGTCGTCGGCCAGCGAGAGCGGGTCGGTCGCGCCGTCCGCCCCGGCCCGGCCCCGGTACAGCCAGAGCTTGCCGTCGGCGGTGTCGCGGACCAGCAGGTCGGGGTGGCCGTCGCCGTCCAGATCACCGGCGGGGACCAGGGTGCGGCCCGCCCAGCCGCTGTCGGCCAGCGGGTAGCCCTCGTCCAGGTAACCGCCGCCGAACCCGGGCAGGTACCAGAGCGCGTCGCCGATCACGGCGAGGAAGTCGGGGCTGACGGCCTGATCGGGCTGGCCGAGGTCGCCGAGGGAGACCAGCTGCCGGAAGGCGGCGGGGTCGATGTGCCCCTCGTCGCCGGGCCGGGTGAACTGGCGGACCTCCTGCCGGGTGAGGTCGGCGACCCGGCCCGTGCCGTCGGCCGGGTAGAGCCAGAGTGTGCCGTCGGCGTGCCGGGCCACCAGGTCCTCGAAGGAGTCGGCGGTCCAGTCCCCGCGCCGGGTGACCAGCGCGTCCTTCAGCCCGAGCGCGGGCAGGGCCGCCGCGGTGCCGACGGTGCCGCCGCTGCCGGCACCGGGGTGCAGCCGCAGCCCGCCGGAGGCGTCGAGCGAGTACAGGTCGGGGAAGCCGTCGCCGTTGGCGTCGCCGGGCTTGTCGGGTGTGCCGGGACTGTCCGCGTAGAAGGAGTACGCCTGGGTGTCGGACTTGTTGCCGGCGCGGTCGGTGCTGAAGACGTACAGGGTGTGCGGTCCCGCGTAACCGGGGGTCAGCCGGACGGTGACCGGGCCGCCGGCGGTGGCGGGTTCCGCCTTGGTGGTGGGCGGGGAGACGTTCAGGCCGTAGGTGTAGGAGACGACGTCGGGGACGCCGCCGGAGGTGATGGTGAAGGAGCCGGGGGTACGTGCGGGCGCGCCGACCGAGCCGTCACCGCTGCCGGGGAACTCCGTGGAGCTGACCTGGGGGAGGGCGGAGGGCCGGGCCGAGTCGAAGCCGAACTGGCAGCCGGGTGCGCCCTTGGTGGGCAGCCAGTCCGAGGCGCTGTGCGCGTCCCGTGCCTGCACCTTCCAGGAGAAGCGGCCGCCGCTGCCGAACCCCTCGTACTTCTTCAGGGTGTCCTTGCTGACGATGTGCTCGGCCCAGCCGCCACTGGTGATGTTGGTCTTGTCGACGTTGACGACGAGGACGCCGTCGGCCGCGTCGTTGGGGTGCTTGCCGGTGGGCCAGAGGTGGAAGCGGGCGGTGACCTTGTCGCCGTCGGGGTCGCTGACGCGGGCCCGCAGGGTCACGTCGGTGTTGCCGACGAAGACGTAAGGGGCCACGGCGCAGGCGGTGTCGTTGGCCGTGCTGGGCCGGGTCTCCATCGCCAGGGCGGTGTTGGGGGTGCGGTTGTAGCTGACGATGATCTTCGGGTTGGAGTTGAACCGCTTCCAGGTGAAGGTGTCCGTCTCCGAGCTGGCGCGCAGGCCCACGGTGATGTTGGCCCAGCCGTTGGCGGCGGAGCGCTTGGCGGCCTCGGTGGCGTTGAAGTCGACGGACTTCGCGCCGCAGCCGGTGTAGCCGTGGGCGAAGGACTTGGTCTGGAGGTGGGTCGCCCAGGAGGGCTGGTTGCTCCAGGTGGTGGAGGCGGAGATGCCGCCGGTCAGCCAGAGTTCGACGTTGCGGGCCTGGCAGGACCACGAGTAGGTGTTGGTGATCTGGAACTGGGCGGAGAGCACCGTGGCCCCCGCCAGCTCCTTGGAGTTGAGGCGGAAGAAGGCCCGCGAGGTGCCCTTGGTGTCGCTCTCGTAGCCGACCCGGGCCTCGTTGGCGTAACTCCCCGTCCAGTTGGTGCCGTTCCAGAAGGACGAGCTCTTGTGGCGGTCGTAGGCGATCGTCCAGGCCAGCTTGGAACCGCTGAAGTTGGGGTCGATGTAGACCGGGTAGCTGGTCTCCTCGCCGCGGAGCAGCTCCGGGTCCGGGGTGAGGGTCAGGGTGGACGCGGAGGTCTCCATGCCGACCTCGGCGGAGCGGACGTCGGGGGCGAGCGGGTCGACGGGGGAGAGCGTGTCGGCGGACCGGGCCCCCTGGGACCGCTGGGCCGGGGCGTCGCCCGAGTCCCACATGCGGGGTGTGGCGGTGGCGAAGAGCTCCTGGCCGGCCGGGTTGACGGCGCGCAGCGTGTTGGACTCCGCATCGCGCTCGACGGTGACGCCCTTGCCCTTCAGGCCGTAGGAGATCTCCTTCAGCGCGGGGTCGGCGGCCGCCTCGGCGCTGTGCACGACGAGGACGTGCGAGAAGCCGTCGACCTGGGCGGTGACCGCGAGGTCGACGCCGTCGAGGACGTTCCGGTACGTGGCGGTGTTGCCCTGGAGGACCGGCGCGGGGAGTGTTTTCGGCCAACTCAGCTCGACACTGCGGCCCTGGTCGGTGAGGACGGCGAGCGGTCCGTCACCGCCGCCGGAGAAGCTCACGTCGCCGGCGGCCGAGCGGGGGGCGACGCGGCCGTCCTGGGTGGAGAGGGTGGTGTCGATGTCCTTCCACACGCCGTCCCGCTGGGTGCGGACCGGGGCCGCGTGCTGGGTGAGACGCAGGGTGCCGTCCGGCATGGCGTGCACCTCGCCGGTCTCGGTGCGGGCGGAGGCCACCTCCACCGGTGTCCCGGAGTCCTGGGCCCGGACCATCGCCCGTGACTCCTCGGTGAGTTCGCCTCCGGTGCTCGGCGGGGGCGCGGTGGGCGGGGCCGCCTGGGCGGGGGCGGCGGTGATCAGGCAGGCGAGCGCGGCGACGGCGGCTGGTATCGCGAGCCGTCCGCGGCGCGGCGCGCCGGGTCTCTTCATGACCGGCATGGCACGTCTCTCTGTTCGGAAGGAGCCGGACCCCGGGCGGGCACGCCCGGGGCGGAGCGGTACGGAAACGAGCTGAAGTGACTGACGTGTGGTCAAGTTTTAGCCAAGCATGACCATTTGATGAAGCTGATCACACCTTGCCATTACACAATCATCACTCTTAAGGTGCGTCCGTTCCGGTCGGATCGAACAAGGGCGCACCCGTGTACGTGGACCACACCCTTCCGAAGCTCAAGCACGTCGCGAGAGTGCTGGTCTCCGTGGCGGTCCTCACCGCCGTGGCGCTCCTGGTCGCCCTCATCCCGTCCACCGACGTCGCGTACGCGGCCTCGCTGAAGGACGAGCGGCCCGAACTGGTCGACGACAAGTCCGTGCCCGGCACCGACCACGTCCCGAAGAAGCGCTCCAGACCCGACGACGCCGCGCGCCCCCACACCCCCGGCGCCACCAGCTGGCCCGCCGGCCGCACCGTCACCCCCGTCACCCCGGCGGGCGAGACCCCCGCGAAGGAGCAGGCGCCGCTCCTCGGCGAGAAGGCCGACCGCGTCCCCGGCCTCCGCACCGACCTGCCCGTCGCCGCCCGTCCCGCCGGCAAGGCCGCCGCCCGCGCCGCCGCCGAGGGCCCCGCCGCCCACGTCGCCGTCGAGATCGCCGACCGCGCCGCCGCCCGCAAGGCCGGGGTCCCCGACGGCCTGCTGCTGACCGTCGCCCCCGCCGAGCCCGGCCTCCTGGCCCGCTCCGCCGACCCCGAGGCCACGCCCGCCGAGGGCAAGGTCCGCCTCGAACTCGACTACTCCGCCTACGAGAAGAACTTCGGCGCCGACTGGGGCAGCCGCCTGGGCCTGGTCGACCTCGCCACCGGCGAAGAGGTCACCACCGCCAACGACACCGCCGACCGCACCCTGACCGGCGAGATCACCCTCCCCAAGTCCGCCTCGGCCGCCCCCGCCACCCTCGCCGCCGTCGCCTCGGCCGGCGGCGCGGGCGGCAACTACGGCGCCACCTCCCTGTCACCCTCCGGCTCCTGGATGGCCGGCAGCTCCTCCGGCGGCTTCTCCTGGAGCTACCCGGTCGACGTCCCCGAGACCCCGGGCGGCCCGGCCCCCGACATCGAGATCGGCTACTCCTCGCAGGCCGTCGACGGCCGCACCGCCTCCACCAACTCCCAGTCCTCCTGGATCGCCGAGGGCTGGGACTGGGAGCCCGGCTTCATCGAGCGCCGCTACCGCCCCTGCGCCGACGACCAGGGCAGCGGCGCCAACAACCCCGGCGAGAGCGGCAAGACCGGCGACCTGTGCTGGGGCACCGAGCAGATGGTCATGTCCCTCGACGGCTCCAGCAACGAGCTGGTCAAGGACGACAAGACCGGCGTCTGGCGCCCCGCCGACGACGACGGCACCCGGCTGGAGCGCAAGACCGGCGCCGACAACGGCGCGTACAAGGGCGAGTACTGGGTCCTCACCACCACCGACGGCACCCAGTACCACTTCGGCCTGAACAAGCTGCCCGGCGCCGGGAGCCAGCGCACCGACTCCGTGCTCACCGTCCCCGTCGCGGGCAACCACCCCGGCGAGGACTGCCACGCCTCCGCCTTCGCCTCGTCCTTCTGCACCCAGGGCTGGCGCTGGATGCTCGACCAGGTCGTCGACCCGCTCGGCGACGCCATGACGGTCTGGTGGACCAAGGAGACCAACCGCTACGGGCAGAACGACAAGCCCGCCGGCGTCACCTACGACCGGGCCGCGTACCCCCACCGCATCGACTACGGCCAGCGCGCCGACAAGCTCTTCACCAGCGACCCGGCCGCCCGCGTCGAGTTCGGCGTCACCGAACGGTGCGTGCCCACCGAGGCGTTCGCCTGTGCCGAGGCAGACCGCAAGGCCGCCAACGCCAAGCACTGGCCCGACACCCCGCTGGACCAGCAGTGCCTGCCCGGCGAGGAGTGCAAGAACAAGAACACCCCGACCTTCTGGTCCACCAAGCGGCTCGCCAAGATCACCACCAAGGTGCTGGCCGGCTCCACCCTCCGCCCGGTCGACACCTTCACCCTCGACCAGAACTTCCCCGCCACCGGCGACGGCACCTCGCCCGCCCTCTGGCTCAAGTCCATCGGCCGCACCGGCCACGCGGCCGACGGCGCCACCGCCGACATGCCGAAGGTCACCTTCCGTGGCCAGCAGCTGGACAACCGCGTCGACGGCTTCGAAGGGCTGGAGCCCTTCTCCCGGCTGCGCGTCCAGGCGGTCGACACCGAGACCGGCGGCACCATCGGGGTCACCTACTCCGACGCCGAGTGCAGCGCCCGCGCCCCCGTGAAGCTCCCGGCCTCGCCGCACACCAACACGATGCGCTGCTACCCGCAGTTCTGGACCCCGAAGGGCGCCACCGACCCGGTCCAGGACTGGTTCCATAAGTACGTCGTCACCAAGGTCCGCGAGGAGGACAACGTCGCGGGCGCCCGCGCCACCGTCACCTCCTACGAGTACCTGGGCGGCGCCGCCTGGGCGTACGACGACAGCGAGCACACCGCGGCCAAGGAGCGCACCTGGTCCCAGTACCGGGGCTACGAGCGGGTCCGCACCCGCGTCGGCGACGCCAGTGACGGCGACCCCCAGCAGCTCACCGAGCACCGCTACTTCCGCGGTATGCACGGCGACAAGCTGCCCTCGGGCACCCGCACCGCCTCCGTCACCGACTCCGAGGGCGGCACCCACCCCGACCGCACCGAGTTCCAGGGCCAGCTGCGCGAGGAGATCACCTACGACGCCGTCGGCGGCTCCGTCGACTCCGCCGTCAAGGTGACCCCCTCCGCCGTGAAGACGGCTTCCCGGGCCCGTACCGGCACCACCGCGCTGGAGGCGTGGATGGTCCACCCGGTCACCTCCGAGACCCGCGAACTGGTAAAGGGCGACACGTACCGCCGCTCCACCGAGACCACCGCCTACGACAGCTACGGCATGCCCACCGAGGTCGAGGAGAAGACCGCGGGCGGCCGTCTGGTCTGCACCCTGACCAGCTACGTCCGCGACACCGACGCGTACATCGTGGACACCGAGTCGCGCGAGGTGACCAGGAACGGCGCCTGCGACGACGCCTCGGCCACCGTCATCGACGACACCCGCTCCCTCTACGACGGCGGCGCCTTCGGCGACAAGCCCACCAAGGGCCTGGTCACCGAGGTCCAGGAACTGGACGTCGACGGCAAGAGCTACACCACCACCGACCGCACCTCCTACGACCTGCACGGCCGCGAGACCGCCACCTGGGACGCCGAGGGCAACAAGACCACCGTCGCCTTCACCCCGGCCACCGTCGCCGTCCCGCACACCCAGGTCACCACCGACCCGCTCGGCCACACCGAGACCACCGAGTTCGACGTCCAGCGCGGCCTGAGCACCGCCGACATCGGGCCCAACGGCGAGCGCGTCGACATGGAGTACGACCCGCTGGGCCGCCTGCTCAAGGTCTGGGACATCGATCGCGACAAGACCAAGGCGCCCAACGCCCGCTACCAGTACGCCATCACCAAGACCAAGCCCACCGTCGTCACCAACGAGACCCTCAAGGACGACGGCAGCTACGCCGTCAGCCACGAGATCCTCGACGGCCACCTGCGCGTCCGCCAGACCCAGGACCCCGCCGTCGGCGGCGAGGGCCGCATCGTCAACGACACCTTCTACGACTCCGCCGGCCGCGAGGTCGTCACCAACGACGGCTACTACAACGACCAGCCCGTCAGCACGACCATCCTGGTCGTCGGCGACAACGTCGTCCCCAGCCAGAATCGCGTCACCTACGACGGCTCCGGCGAGGCGGTCCGCGAGGTCTCGTACGCCTACGGCGAGGAGACCACCCGCACCACCCTGGAGAAGGACGGCGACGCCTCCACCGTCGTCCCGCCCGACGGCGACACGGTGACCACCACCTACACCGACGCCGAGGGCCGCCAGTCCCGCCTGCGCGAGTACACCAAGAAGGACCGCAGCGCCTGGCGCGACACCACGTACCACTACGACGCCCTCGACCAGCTCACCAGGATCGTCGAGCCCGGCGGCGCCGAGTACACCTTCAGTTACGACGCGCGGGGCCGCCAGACCGCCACCACCGACCCCGACGGCGGGCGCACCACCTACGAGTTCGACGCGACCGACAACCTCGTCGCCACCACCAACCCCAACGGCGAACGCCTCGTCACCACCTACGACAAGGCCGGCCGCCCCACCTCCCTGCGCGAGGACTCCGCCGACGGCAAGAAGCGCCTGGAGTGGACCTACGACACCCTCGGCAAGGGCCTGCCCACCGCGGCGATCCGCTACGACGACGAGGGCAACGCCTACCGCGAGGAGATCACCTCCTACGACAAGGCCAACCGTCCCCTCGCCACCCGCACCACCGTCTCGGCGGCGGCGGGCAAGGTCGCCGGCACGTACGACTACCGGTACGACTACACCGACACCGGCAACCTCGCCTGGGTCCAGCTCCCCAAGGCCGGCAACCTCGCCTCCGAGCGCCTGGTCTTCCGCTACACCACCACCGACGACCTGCCGCTCTCCATCACCGGCAACACCACCTACGTCGCGAACGTCACCTACTCCCGCTTCGGCGAGGTCCTGCGCACCGAGGCCGGCCCGGCCGGCCGCAAGCTCTTCTCCTCGTACTACTACGACGAGTTCAGCCGCCAGCTCACCCGCACCGTGCACGACCGCGGCGTCCAGCCCGCCCTCATCGACGACACCGGCTACACCTACGACGACGCGGGCAACCTCACCTCCATCAAGCGCACCCCCGGCCAGGGCATGCCCGACGGCCAGGCCGGCCCCGACACCCAGTGCTTCGTCTACGACCAGCTCCGCCGGATGACCTCCGCCTGGACCGCCGCCGACGACACCTGCACCGGCGGCCCCAGCAAGGCGACGGTCGGCGGAGACCAGCCGTACTGGCACAGCTACACCTTCGACGACTCCGGCAACCGCACCGCCCTCACCGAGCACGACCCCGCCGGGGACACCGCCAAGGACATCAAGCGCACCTACTCCTACGGCGGCGAGGCCGGCGGCCCCAACCGCCTGGCCGAGGTCGCCTCCGAGGGCCCGGGCGGCACCACCCGCTCCGTCTACGGCTACGACAAGGCCGGCAACACCACTACCCGCCAGCACAAGGGCACCACCCAGACCCTCAAGTGGGACCCCGAGGGCGCTCTCACCGAGGTCAGTGAGCCCGTCGAGGGCGGCGGCACCAAGACCACCAAGTACCTCAACGACGCGAGCGGCGAACGCCTCCTGCGCCACGGCCCCGACGGCTCCACCACGCTCTACCTCGGCGAGACCGAGCTGACCGCCAAGCCCGACGGCACCACCACGACGGAACGCTTCTACTCCCACCCGGACGGCTCGACCACGGTCCGCAGCAGCGACGGCGGACTCCAGGTCCTCCTCGCCGACCACCACGGCTCCACCCAGACCTCCGTCGACATGACGCAGGCGTCCATGCCGGTCACCCGCCGCCAGCTCACGCCGTTCGGCGAGGACCGGGGCGAGGCGCCGTCCCGGTGGCCCGGCGGACGCGGGTTCGTCGGCGGTCTGAAGGACGAGGACACCGGCCTCACTCAGCTCGGAGCCCGCCCCTACGACCCGGCCACCGGCCGCTTCCTCTCCGTCGACCCCATGGTCGACTTCACCGACCCGGCCACCATCAACCCCTACGCCTACGCCAACAACGCGCCGGCCACCTTCTCCGACCCCGACGGCCTGTTCTTCCCGATCCTGGTCGGCATCGCCGCCCGCATCGCGATCCGCGCCGCCATCCGTGCTGCCGCCCGCGCCGCCGCCAAGCGCGCCGCCCGCATCGCCGCCCGCAAGGCGGCCCAGCGCCGCGCCCGCGCCCTGGCCAAGGCCCGCGCCCGGGCCGCCGCCAAGGCCCGGGCGAAGGCCCGCGCCAAGGCCCGCCGTGAGGCGGCCCGCAAGCGCGCGGCAGCCGCCCGCGCCGCGGCCAAGCGGGCAGCGGCCCGCGCGGCGGCCAAGCGGGCAGCGGCGAAGCGTGCCGCCGCGGCGGCACGCCAGCGGGCCCAGCGCGCCGCCGCCAAGCGCGCCCAGGCGGCCCGCGCCGCCGCCCGCAAGGCCCGCGCCAACAAGGCCCCCAAGGCCAAGGCCAAGCCCAAGTCCCAGCCGAAACCGAAGTCGAAGCCCTCCCAGAAGTCCAAGCCGACCCAGCGCAAGACCAACAAGGTCAAGGAGGAGGCCCGAGAGCAGGCCAAGGACGCGGTCGGTGAGGAGGCACAGGCACAGAGCTGCGAGGTCAACAGCTTCGTCCCCGGCACCAAGGTCCTGATGGCCGACGGCTCGAAGAAGCCCATCGAGGACGTCAGGACGGGCGACAAGGTCCTCGCCACCGACCCGAAGACCGGCGAGACCAAGCCACAGCCGGTCGCGGCCACCATCATCGGCAAGGGCGACAAGACCCTCGTCACCGTCACCATCCGCACCTCCACCGAGCGCGCCCCGACCACCCTCACCACCCCACCGCCCGACAGCTCGGTCCCGGTCGACGCCACCCAGCTCGCCCCCGACGAGGACGGCGAAGCCACCTCGACCATCGTCGCCACCGACGGCCACCCGTTCTGGGTCCCGGAACTGAACACTTGGCTCGACGCCGGCCAACTCCAGCCGGGCCAGTGGCTCCACACCTCGGCGGGCACCTGGGTCCAGATCACCGCGGTCTCCAGCACCACCCAGCGCGCGACCGTCCACAACCTGACGGTGGCGGACGTCCATACGTACTATGCGGTGGCGGGGGCTACGCCGGTTCTGGTCCACAACTGCGGAGTTACGCGTGGTGGTAACGAAAGCACATACTCTATCTCGCATGATGCGAGTGGAAGTGGCGTGATTGCCGACCTCGATAGTGACGGCATTCTGACCATGATGATGCACAACAATCCCGACAAGGGTTCGCCGTTGCGGGGTAAGGCAATGTTCGACGAAGTTATGGGCCACTTCGGGGGCCGAGTTCAGGGCATCCAGGGGATCTGGGTCTACGGAGATAACCTTGGAGGCTTCAATGAAGCTGTCCGGGGTGGCGCGGGCCTTGTGTCGGCAGCCAAGGGAACCTGGACTGGAAGACAGGCAGCCAGATATGGCTTCACTCGCGCGAGGATCGATGAAGCAGTTCCGAGGCTCGACGGGGACTTCCAGCAAGTTCTTGCCACATTTCGAAGATGAGAGAACTGATGGACGAGGAAATTGAACGATTGGCGCGCTTGGCCGTCGAATACCACGGAATTGGGTGCAGCGTCGCAGAGATCGCTGATCTCCTAATCGATAAGCATCCGAACTTGAGGCTGGCGCCGTTCCGGCTGGCCCAAGTGCTTCGATCGGCCTTCGGTCTTTCGGTTCATGACCTGCAATACGTCACGGCATGGGTGCAAGGTGAGATTTCACTGGAAACACTGGAAGAGCGCCTTCAGGTGACTCGGTAAGTCAGCCTCAGCCCCTAACATGCTGTGCAAATTTCGAGAGGCCCCACCGAATGGATATTCGGTGGGGCCTCTCGGGCGTTTGACGGCAACGCTGACGGCAACGTCAGCGGCCGCCTGCCGCGGCGGGTGGGTCGTCGGGGTTGTCGTTGACGGGGCCGAGGGCGCCGTCCAGGGTGTCGATGGCTTGCCGTTGGAGGCGGAGCCTTACGTGGGCGTACACGCCAGCGGTGACACCGATGTGTGCGTGGCCCAACAGCTCCTTGATCACGACGAGGTCCACGCCTTGCTCCAGGAGTAGCGTCGCGGTCGAGTGGCGGAGGTCGTGGAAGCGGATGCGGCGGAGTCCGGTTCGGTCGAGGAAGCTGCGGAAGCGGCGGGTGAGGTTGGCCGGGTCGAGCGGGCCGCCAGTCGGGGTGGTGAAGACGAGGCCGCTGCCTCTCCAGTCCGGTCCTGCCGTCTCACGCTCCTTGCCCTGCCGCTTCTTGTGTTCCTTGAGGGAGTGGAGGCATTCGGTGGGGAGGGCGATGCGGCGTTCGGAGGCGCGGGTCTTGGTGGGCAGGTGGGTGAGGCCACCGCTGCGGGTGCGCTGGAGCGAGCGGCGGATGCTGGCGGTCCCACTGTTGAGGTCAAGGTCTTCCCAGCGGAGGCCGAGTAGTTCGCCTTTGCGGAGGCAGGTGCGCAGAGCGAGTTCGTACAGCGCGTGGAGCCGGTCGCCGCGGGCTGCGTCGAGGAACCGGCGGGCTTCTGTCGCGGTGAGGGGCCGGAAGCGCCTGGGCCGGGGTGCGGTGGCCTTGACGTTCCGGGCGATGTTGCGGGGCAGTTCGTCTTCGCGGACAGCGTGTTCGAGGGCGGACTTGAGGACCGAGTGCACGTACGTCACCGTCGAAGGGGACAACTGCTTCTGGCAGCATTCGCCGATGGCGCAGCACTGCTTCCATTCGGTGTCGAGTCCCTGGGTGCAGCACTGGCAGGTGGTGCGGAGCCGGTCGAGGAAGGTGCGGATGTCCTTGGCGGTGAGCCGCGCGATCTTCTTGGTGCCGAGGCCGGGGATGAGGTGGAGGCGGATGCAGGCGGCGTAGCGGGTGTGGGTGTTCTCGCGGAGCTGGTGGACCGCGACACTGCTGAGCCAGTACGTCAGGTAGTCACCGAGCGTGCTGTCGGCGGTGGCGACCGGCAGCCCGCGGTTGCTGTCGGCGATCTTCTCGGTGAGCTTGTCAGCCGCGTTCTTGCGCGTGGTGCCGTAGACACGGACACGCTTTCGTCTGCCGTCGGCGGCGAGGACATAGCCGGCGGCTTCCCAGCGGCCGTCCCTTCGCTGGTAGATGGTGCCTTCGCCGTTGGCGCGAGCCTTCTTTCGCTTGGGGGCGGTCATCGGGCGGCTTCTTCCAGGTGGCGCTGGCCGTAGTCGTCCAGGGCGTGGGCGGGGATGCGGCGGGCGCGGCCGATGGTCAGCGAGGCCAGGCGGCGGGTTCGTAGGAGGTCGTAGAGGGCGGAGCGGCCGATTTTGAGGCGGGCCATTGCCTCGGGGACGGTGAGGAGTTCGTCGTCACGCATCGGCTGTCACCGCCTCTGCTCGTGTCAGGCCGCCGTTGATGAGGGCGGAGAGGCGTTCGAGGTCGGGGGTGAGGCCGGTGCCGTCGTATGCCCAGTGGGCGAGGACGAGGGTGGTCGGGGAGGGCGGAGGTGTGTGGGGGCGGTGCCAGGCGGCGCGGGCGGCCCGGAGGGCGCTGAGGGTGGTGGAGTAGGCGCGGGTCTTGGTGGAGAAGTGGCCGCGGAAGCCGAGCATGTGGGCCCACTTGCGCAGGTTCAGGTGCTTGAGGTCGTCGCGGGCGCCGAGGGCCCAAGCGGTGCGGATCATCTGGGCGGCGTGCTCGGGTACGGACTCGAACCAGAGGTCGGTGATCCTCTTCAGTCGGTGGTAGAGGCTGCCGGTGGCGGCTTCGGTGCCCTTGGTGGCGTACTTGGCGACGTATCCGGCGACCTTGCCCTCGGTGATCGTGGTCCCGCCCTGGAAGGCGGAGGACCGGATGATCCTGGTGTCGATCTGCTCGCCGAAGGCGAAGGAGCGGGCGCAGCCGTTGATTTCGGGCCCGTCGATGTGGGCGCGGGTGGCCGCGATCCGGATGGCATCGGCGAGGAGTTCGGGGGTGGCCCAGGCGGGCGGTGGGGTGTAGGGGCCCGCGCGGCCGTCGAGGCGGATCACGGCGTGGAAGTGGATCATTCCGCGCTGCTGGTACTCGGCGACCTTGGCGTACGAGACCCGGACGACCTTGGAGAACAGTCGTTGCGGGAGACCGGCTGCCGCGGCGATGGTGCGGCGCAGGTGGAGCATGAAGCGGGCCCACAGGGCCGGGGGCGTGGGCGTTCCACAGGACGGCGCCGGTGTAGTCGTAGCGCTCGGGGTCGAGCGGGGTGCCGAGGCGCGGGTCGCCCTTGGTGTGGGTGCGCCCGCAACGGCAGCGCGCGGTCCCGCCCACGCGTCGCCCGTGGACGGGGCCGTATGAGGGTGCGGTGAGGGTGGCGAAGACGCGGGGGTGGGTGGCGACCTGTTCGGGGATGTTCTTGCCGCCGCGCAGGCCGGCGGCGATGAGGTGGTAGGTGTCCTGGCGGTAGAGCTCGGCGCAGGAGGGGCAGCGGGTGGTGCGGCGGTTGCCGCAGCGCACCAGGAGATGTCCGGCGGGCAGTTCCTTGGATTTCAGTTCGCGCAGGATCTCGCCGGTGAAGGCGTCGATCTCGGTGCGCTGGCCTTCGAGCCGGATCGGCTGGGCGCAGCCACCAAGGGAGGACAGTTGCCGTACCAGGCCGAGCAGGTTCCGGTACCCGGTGAACGTGGGCAGCGCGGCCGTGGCGGGTTCGGGGCGGGGGATTGTGGTGGCGGGGTCGTGCGGTGGCATGCTGGCGGGACCTCTCTGCGCTGCGGCACACGCGTGTGTCGTGGATGGATTGGGGAGGGAGGCCCCGGCAGGGCGAGGGTTTGGCGACTACACGCCCTTGCCGGGGATTACTGCGAAGCGGGACCAGGAGGCGGCGGTCACGCGGCCTTGTCCAGGTCGATGTGGTCGGGCAGGTCGCGGACCTTGAGCCCTTCGGCGCACATGAGGTCGTTGATCTGCCAGCAGGCTTCGGTGGGCAGGTAGACCGAGCGCAGCCGGACGGGGGTGCGCATGTCGCCGACGGAGGCGATGGACACGCCTTGGGGCATGGTGCGGTCGGCGGCGGTGATGTCGAGTTCCCGGCCGTCGGGGAAGAGGTGCAGGAAGTCCTCGACGGTGTCGACGCGGTGGCAGATCCGGGCGGAAAGGTTGGTGCGTACGGCGGTGGTGAGCACGTCGGCGGAGGGTTTCTGGGTGAGGAGCCACAGGCGTATGCCGAACTTGGCGCCCTGGCTGGCGATGGCGAGCAGTTCGGCCTCGAAGCGTTCGCGGGCCTTGCGGTCGGGGTGGCGGGTGTAGTTCGCCACCTCGTCGATCACCACGAGCAGCAGCGGCAGCTTGGGGCTGAATTCGGTGATGCGGTCGGTACGGCCGGACCAGAACAGCCGTTCCCGGCGTTGCATCTCCTCGCGGACCCAGCGCAGGATCTCGGTCGGCTCGTCGGGGTGGGTGGCGTCGGAGACCTTGTAGGCGGTACGCCACCAGGGCGCGACCGCACCGAGGTTGGGGTCGATCACGATCAGACGCACGTCCCGCATGAGGGAGGCGTAGGCGAGGAGGGTGTTGACGGTGATCGACTTACCGGAGCGGGTGAGGCCGGCGACCAGGGCGTGCGCGGAGTAGGCGAGGTTGAGCACGACGGGGGTGCCGTCCTCGTCCCAGCCGAGCAGCACATCATCGGTGGAGACGAACTGACCCGGTCGGCACACCGGGGAGCCGTCCGGGCCGAGCAGTGCTGAGCGGATCACCGCCTCCAGCGGCTCACGGCGGAAGCCGCGCGCGACGATCACTCCAGGCTTGGGCTGGCTGATCCGGATGCGACGCATACCCCAGGCGTCGCACAGGCCCTCGTTGGCGTCCTGCCAGGCGCTGAGCCCTACCTGCGGCAGGGCATCGGCGGTGACGGTGACGCCGAAGGCGTCGGTGCGGGTGCGCAGTCGCGGGACCAGCACGCGCGGCTTGGCCGGTTGCTCCTGGGGGCCGTACTGCTGGAGCACGGTGGGAGTGGCGTCCTTGACTGCCAGGCCGAGCATCGGGGCGAGCCGGTTCCAGCCCCACCGCAGCCGCCGCGCCTGCCGCAGGCTGATCCGGGTCTCGGCGTCGGCCCGGTACCAGCGGGTGAAGCAGAACGAGGCCCAGCCCAGCAGTCCGAGCAGGCCGAGGCCGACCACGGCGAGGAACGCGAGCCCGAGGGGGTTGCCGGTCATCAGGCGCCTGCCTTGGCGGTGACGGCGTCGGCGCGCAGGGAGATGCCGTGCCGGTCCTTGCCGTTGATCTCGTTCTCCCAGGCCGTGGCGACCAGGCCGGTGAAGACGACGGGCATGCCGACCTTCAGGCCCTTGCCGAGACCCGGCTCGGGGACGTTCACGGTGATCACTTCTGCGCGGCCGTTGAAGGCGAACATCACGTCCACCAGGTGCAGGTGGGCGCCGGTGGCCCGGTCGATCGCGGGCTGCTGGCCGTCGCGGTCCTTGAACCGCTGGCGGGACTCGGAGGCCAGGATCACCAGGGCCGGGGCCTGGTCGATGGGCATGGTCTTCACGGCAAACCTCCAGGTAGAGGGGTGCGAGTCACCCGTGTGGGCGATCGTGTGCCGCAACCATACATTCATTCCATCCGAAGTCCATCCCTATTGAGTTCCATCCGATCCTGCGGTGGTCCATCCATCCGGCGGCTACGCTGACCCCGTGAGGCCGCTGAGCTGGTGAAACACGACAGGCAGCGGGCGGCCTGCGGCGGATGGAATCGGACTCGAACTGGGGATGGGCATGGCTGCTGCTGACGAAGCGCGCTTGACGTTCGAGCGCATCGCGGACGACCTGCGGCAGCAGATCCGGGACGGCGAACTACGGCCCGGCCAGCTCCTGCCGACACAGAGCCAGCTCATGCAGACCTACAAGGCATCGAGCCTGACCGTGCAGAAGGCGATCCGGCTGCTCAGGAACGAGGGCTGGGTCATCGCCCGCCAGGGGCGCGGCACATTCGTCACGCGCTCGGCCGACTTCGAGGACGCCTTCGAGAAGGTCGCCGGCGATCTCACACAGCAGATCTACTCCGGCACCCTGGCACCCGGGGCCAGGCTCCCGGCCCGCGAGGTCCTGGCGGAGCACTACGCGGTGCCGCTCAACGTGGTCACCAACGCCATCTCTCTGCTTGCCGGCAACTTCCTCCTGCGCTACCCCGGCGAGCTGCCCGGCGACGAGGTCTACGTACGCGACTGGGACGACCACGGCTTCGCCACCCAGCTCACACACGGCCGCCTGGTCCACAAGATCAGGGACGGATCACTCGCCAGGGGAGCCACGGTCACCGTGGACGACGTGGTCGACACGATCGGCGGCGACCCGGAATCCGCAGACCAGGCCCTGACCTTCCTCACTCTGGAGGGCAGGATGAAGAAGGCCCACCAGCGCAACGGGTCGATGGCGTATGTCGTCGTGGGAGGCGAGTTCGGTACGGAGGTACCGGTAGCGGTGCAGCCGGTGGACGAGCCGGACGAAGGGCCGACTGCCCCGCAGAAGGAGTTCCCGGCGGTGGCCGGAGTGGCGGATCTGGCCTACAGGCTGGAACGAGCCCTGGAGCGGATCGAGGAGCTTGAGGAGCGTGTCGAACGCCTCGAAGGCCGCGGCGCTAACTGAGGCAGATACGTGAACGACGGCGTCCCCGAAGGCCGCAGGCTGGCATTCGGGGACGCTTCGCGTGGATCGGTCAGGGCTGGTACTCGTAGCCGATCGTGAACCGGGGCGGCAGGCACCACTCCCCGTACTCGATGATCCCCTCCGCGTCCGACCAGCGATGGGCGCCGGCCAGGGCCGGAGAGCCGACCGGCAGACCCAAGGCGCTCGCCTCTCGGGCGTCAGCGGGGCGGGCGTGCATGTCGTCGCGAGCGTGGGTGATCGTGCGACCCGTGGCTTCCAGAACCCGGGCGGACAGTCCGTGATTGCGGCCCGGGGCGGTGTTCAGCAGGTCCGGCACGAGTGCGGCGAACGGGGCCGGGTACCAGGTCACCGCGAACACGGTCCGGGTCTTGCCCCGTCCGGCCAGCCACTCGCGCCGCACCACCTGGTCCCCGGCCTCCAGGTCGAAGATCTCCGCCACATACAGCGGCGGCGTGATCAGTTCGGCAGCCGTCACACGGCTCGTCTCACCCTCGGCCAGGAACGACTTCACCCGCTGGACCCGGGCCAGCCGGTCCCGCGCCGACAGCGTCCAGCGCGGGTCGTCAGCGACGTAGGTGCCGCGCGGGGTGGTGCGGATGAAGTTCTCCACCTGGAGAGCCTGCAAGGCGCGGGAGACGGTGGCGGCCGCGGCCTGCCACTGCCCGGCGATCTCCCGGTTCGTCGGCAGCTTGGCGCCCGGCTCAAGCTCTCCCGACAGGATGCGCTCCCGGAAGTGATCCGCGATCTTCGTGAACGTCTTGGGACTGGGCATAAGGCGTGCCCCTCCGTTGAGTTGACGTGATGTCAGTGAAAGCACACTAGTGCACTGCGAACCGAAGCGGGAGTGCTTCGGCCACTCGAATACTGAACTAGAGCACCGACCTGTCAAGAGGTCGACCATGTGACGTTCGAGAGGTGGCGATGTGCAGTGACGGAGCCGACCAGGTACTCGACCCCGCCAGTTGAACTCCCCTTGCGCCTGGAGCTGGAGCCGGTACCCGTTGAGGGCTGTGCGGGGTGCGCGGAGCTGGCCAACGTACGTGACCGGGCCCGCACGGTCGGCGACATGACCACCGTCAGCGACTGCAACGTCTACATGCGACGCCACCCGGAGGGCCACCAGTGAGCTCCCGCACCGTCTACCGGCACGTCACCCACACCATCCGCCACGCACCCGAAGGCGGCATCGCCTACGAGGCGTTCTGTGTCACTGTCGGCTGCGGAGCTGAATCCGGCGCCCATGACGAGCAGGAAGCCGCGCAGGACTGGGCACTCCGCCACACCGGACGCACCGGCCACGACCTCTTCAGACGGGTCTTCACCGACCACGCCAAGGTCACCCGAGCCGAGTAGAAGCACCACCGCCAGCCGGAACAGGACCCACACTCCACAGGCCATTCGCACCAGGCCAGCAGCCCAGCCAGGGCGCTCAACCGACAGTCAGGGCGTACCGCCGAAGCGGGATGCGTCCAAACTTTCTCTACGTCTTCAAGGCGACCCGTTGACGCGGGTCGCGCGCGGCACGGCCGCCCACCCGGCCCGCTCTCGGCTCCGCCACCGCGGGCCGGCCAGCGATCAGGCCGCGCAGAAACGGCGCAGCGGACTACCGGAAGCGCGAAGGAAGCCGGACGCGCCCGCACGACGGGCGCCAGGCCGACGGCGAGGCGACGGCGGAGAGTTGGTCGGGACGGAGGCCCGGGGATGGGGCCGGTCGGCTCCGTGGGCTTTACCCACCTCCCCGGGCCGGGGCCCGCGTCGGGCAAGGCCAGGGGGCCACTCGTTCAAATTCCGGGCAGGATCACGACCTGCCCGAGTTGCCGGGCCAGCGTACGGCCCCCTGACCATGCCCGACCCCAACCCGGGCAGGACACCGGCCAAACCCCACTCCACCGCCCTCAGGCGCGCAGCCGTCTGACGTCAACGCCGACGGCAACACGGGCGCACAGCACGGCACTTCCACGCACATCCACGAACAGGCCGGAATTCGCTGACCAGCGAAAATGCAGGTGACGACCGCCCGGCGAGCACACGTACTATGTGCTGGCGGGCGCTACTCCGGTTCTTGTTCACAATTGCGGAAATGCGTCCGTGGACGAGCTGGCTGAGGCGGCGACTGGGCCGTACAAGAAGGCCAAAATCGACACGCGTACCGGTAAGATTGCTCGCGGTCAAAGCAATGCAGGACGGGCGTTGCAAAAGCATGCAGACCCCAGCCGAGGGCCAGTTCATGCGAGCAAGTTCCCGACCCTCGCGTCGGATGCAGAGCGTACGGAAATTGGCGACAATATGGTCCTTGAGTTGCTGACCAATCCAGGTAGTACAGACACCCTGGGTTCCGCCTCGGCGCACTATGGGGGAACTGTTCGCGACATATGGCATCCAAGCGGAAGCTATGGTGCACGCTGGAGTATGCGCGGAGGCAGACTCACGTTCGAAGGGTTCCTCGGGTGAAGATTGCGGAGATTTCCGGGCGTCAATATCGCATCTTCATGGTGGCCAGCATTCACGAAGATGCCAGCTATGTTGAATGCCGTGCCATGGATAATGGAGATTGCGTATGCGAGATCCGTATCGATTCTCCAGAGGGGCTCTATCTGATGCCCATGGCGAGGGAGGCTGATGTCGATGTGGTCGCCGAGACGATCGCTTACGCGAAAGAAGTAGCGCGCCCTTCAGCGGGTGCGGCGAGCAATTAGAATTCATTCGCCGAATGATCGCAAAGCCCCACCGGCAGTGGTGCCGGTGGGGCTTTCGGGTGCCTTGACGGCAACGGTGACGGCAACGTCAGCGGACGACGGCTGTAACGGATGGGTTGTCGGGGTTGTCGTCGGTTGATGCGAGGACGACTCCGAGGGTGTCGATGGCTTGGCGTTGGAGGCGGAGTCGGACGTGGGCGTAGACGCCGGCGGTGACGCCGATGTGGGTGTGTCCGAGGAGTTCCTTGATGACGACGAGGTCGACGCCTTGTTCGAGGAGCAAGGTGGCGGTCGAGTGCCGGAGGTCGTGGAAGCGGATGCGTCGGAGTCCGGCCCGGTCGAGGAAGTTGCGGAAGCGGCGGGTGAGGTTGGCCGGGTCGAGAGGCCGGCCGGTAGGGATGGTGAAGACGAGGCCGCTGTCCTGCCAGGCTGACCCTGCCGTCCCGCGCTCCTTGTCCTGCTGCTGTTTGTGCTCCTTGAGGGAGTGGAGGCATTCGGTCGGGAGCGCGATACGGCGCTCAGATGCCCGGGTCTTGGTGGGCAGATGCGTGAGGCCGCCGGTGCGGGTGCGCTGGAGCGAGCGGCGGATGCTGGCCGTTCCGGTTGTGAGGTCGAGGTCTTCCCAGAGGAGGCCCAGGAGTTCGCCTTGCGGAGTCCGGTGCGCAGCGCGAGTTCGTACAGCGCGTGGAGCCGGTCCGTGCGGGCGGCATCGAGGAACTGACGAGCCTCCGTCGCAGTCAGGGGCCGGAAGTGCCTGGGCCGGGGCGTGGCGGCTTTGACGTTCCGGGCGACGTTGCGCGGCAGCTCGTCCTCGCGGACAGCGTGTTCCAGAGCCGACTTGAGCACCGAGTGCACGTAGGTCACGGTCAAGGGGGACAGCCGTTTCTGGCAGCACTTGCCGATCGTGCAGCACTTCTTTCGTTCGGTGTCCAGGCCCTGGGTGCAGCACTGGCAGGTGGTGCGGAGCCGGTCAAGGCGACCCGCTGGCGCGGGTCGCGCGCGGCACGGCCGCCCACCCGGCCCGCTCTCGGCTCCGCCACCGCGGGCCGGCCAGCGATCAGGCCGCGCAGAAACGGCGCAGCGGACTACCGGAAGCGCGAAGGAAGCCGGACGCGCCCGCACGACGGGCGCCAGGCCGACGGCGAGGCGACGGCGGAGAGTTGGTCGGGACGGAGGCCCGGGGATGGGGCCGGTCGGCTCCGTGGGCTTTACCCACCTCCCCGGGCCGGGGCCCGCGTCGGGCAAGGCCAGGGGGCCACTCGTTCAAATTCCGGGCAGGATCACGACCTGCCCGAGTTGCCGGGCCAGCGTACGGCCCCCTGACCATGCCCGACCCCAACCCGGGCAGGACGCCGGCCAAACCCCACTCCACCGCCCTCAGGCGCGCAGCCGTCTGACGGCAACACGGTCGCACAACAGGGCACTTCCACGCACACCCACGGATAGGCCGGAATTCGCTGACCAGCAAAAACGCAGATGACGACCGACCGGCGCGCACACGTACTATGCGGTGGCGGGGGCTGCGCCGGTACTGACGCACAACTGCGGCAACGCTGCTGCGGATGCTCAGGCCGATCTGGCCAGCATGCGAAACCAATTGAATATGGATCAGGTCGGCACGAGTACTCCCAAGAAGGAAGGTACTCTCGCCAGGCTCGATTATCAGGGGCAGACTTTCTACGGAATGAATGCGCCTGGAGTGCAGCACAGCAATCCGGGAGGTGTGATGAACATGCACCTCCTGCATGCCGAAGGTGATGCGCTCGCCCAGGCCCACCGGGCGGGCTTGAGAGGTGGTGTCGCCACCTTGCATACGGACCGTGCGCCCTGCCCCTTCTGCCGGAACAATTTCGCAGGAATGTCACGTGCGCTGAACCTGAACGCCCTGATGGTTTATGGGCCGAATGGTTTGGCCGGAATGTACAGTCGGCAGGCGGGCAGATATATTAGGTTGAGGTAGATCGTGGCGAGTAAGAATTCGATCGGATGCGAAATCTGGTCAGTTGATGGCGATTTCTTCGAGCAGGTGCTCCCTGTTGATCGGGGTGCGGTTGATGAACTTCTGGCCTCGACGAGTCCGGATGACTCCGTCAATATGGTCTGGAACGACGGAGAAGATCCGTGCCTGATGATTGCTCTCTCTGAGGGCCGAGGCGTCGTCACCCTGATCATCGATGCGGCATTCCATACCCTGGTTGGTTCGGCCGAGGTGGGTGACGTAGAGATGATGGTGGGCGGACAATCCATCGTCCAGCCGAAGCGGCTTACGGTTTCTGCCGATGAGGTGGCCAGGCTGATCGGTGAGCTTCCTGACGTGGAGGGAATGCTTCGAAGGTATTCCTGGCACAGGGAGTAGGTGCTTACGAACCGCAGCAGTGGGTGGAGCGCCGCGAGGTGGCCCACCCACTGTTGGATTCTTGATCCGTGTGGGTGAGTGGGGTGCGTCCCGGCTAGCGGCTCCGTTGGGAAGCGGAAACTCCCGGTCGCCATCGAAACCGACGGCAACCAAGGCGACGTGCCACCTCGGAGACCGCGACGGATGTCCATCCGTTCTGGGTCCCGGAACTGAATACCCCGGCGTTGGCGGGAGTATTTCGACGTGGTCGAGGTGGAACGCATGACCGACGGTAGTTCGTACGGGAGTCGTCCGGAATACCTTCCGGACTTCATGAACGATCCTCGTGATGATGACGGCCGGCAGGTGGTGAAACTGGATCTCGCCGAGAACCGCGCGCTGGCGGCAGCGACGCTGAGCAGATTTCCGGCTGCGACCGGCGATGTGATCGACTTCGAGTCCACGCCGTTCGGAGACCGCCTCTGGTGGGACGACGAGGAGCACTGGACGAGGATGGCGGCGGATCTCCTCTCCTCGCACGTACAGCGGGGCGAGCGGATCGCCGTCATCTGGGGCAACTATCTGATGCCGGTCGTGACGATGCCTGTGGATGTCGCGGTGCGACGTGCGAGGGACATCCTGGACGCCGGGCCGCACTTCTGGATCCACCCGCTCGGCGGTTCGGTGCTCATCGAATGCCTGATGGATGGGCAAGTCACAGTTGCGACGATTCCGTCAAGCTAAGTGCAGGACCAGCGATTGTTCGCAGCTGGCCGGCAAGATAAGGAATTGCCTGAGTGGGTAACGCGGGCCCGAGTATGGGAAGCTAGGTTCTCCATTGAGTTCGGTAATTCAGGCGTCGTGAAATGGGAGGTGGTGCGGCGGTGAAGCCCGAAGATCAAAGGGTGATCCTGGACCTTGTCACCTACCCCGGATCCGCGCCCCGTGGGACACCTGAGGAAGTGCTGCGGCATTTCGGTGCTGATGACGGACGGGCCCTGGGGCTGGAACTGCTCAGGGGGGCTGTGGCCGAACGGGACGGTGATCAGGTGGAGATGGCCCTGATCGTCGCTGACCGGTTCGGCTTGTCCCCGGCCTGCCTCGAACCGTTGATCACCTTGTGCTCCGCCGACTGGCATCATGCGCACGAGGGGGTCGTCAGCGCGCTGGGTACGTTGCGCAGCCCGGCGGCTGTCCCCGCTCTCCAGTGCCTGGCTGACTGGGTACCTGACTACCTTGACTACGACGACAGCAGGGCCATGGGCGTCAAGGCGGTCTGGGCCCTGCGCCGTACGCCTGGTCCGGAAGCCGACGAGGCCTTGCGGGGCTTGCTCGCCTCGGGCAGTGGCATCGTTCGGGAAGCTGCTGCGAAAGGGCTTCGGAGCCGCGGCGTGTCCGAGTCCGAGGGAATGTGAGAGGCGGGAGAGCGGTCGAACTGCCGGTGCGTGAAGAAGAACTCCAGGAGATCGAGGAGCTGTGCTCCGCCGCCACCCCGGGATCTTGGCATGTCAGGGCTCTGGACGATGACTCCGCCATGAATCTCGTCGCGGTCAGCACGGTCCCGGGGGCCGGTGCCGGCGAGCGTTGGCCGGACTTCGATCACCGGGATCTGGTCGCGGCGACGCTCGTCCAGCACCCGCGCTACGTCGATGTCGGCGATGAACGCTGGGACGAGAACGCGGCCTTCATCGCCATGGCGCGGGAAGCCGTGCCGCGCCTGGTCGAAGAGGTGAGGCGTCTGAGAGCCCTGCTCGCGGACGAGGGCGAGGACGAGGGCGAGGGGGCGAGCGCGTGACGGGCCGGTCGCCGGCGATGCGCTTCGGGACGCGGGGGCGTCTGCGCTCGGGTTTCTACGCGGGCCCACTTCGTGGAAGCGTCGCCATGGGAGTCGAGTGGCCCGAGCGAAGGGGCAAGGCCGATGGAGCACCCCTCCATGCAGGTGGCGGCTGAGGAGTTCGGGGTGCGGGTCGCCTCGTACGGGCAGCTTCTGGAGGTGCGGGACGACCCGTCCCATACGCGGGCCCGGGCGGGCGTGGGTCCGCTGATCGACTCCGGCAGGCTTGACCGAGAAGGGCTGCACCTGGTCATGCCGATGGTGCGGAACGGTGTTCCGCAGGCGGGAGAGGAGCCTTCGTACCGGTGCTACCTGTGGTTTCTCGAACGAGGGCGCGGCGAGCGCACGTTGGTGCTGGTCGATGTCTCCGAGCGGCGGCTCAAGGCGCTGGCGAGGCTGGACCGCAGGGTGCTGGAGCGGGTGGTGCTGAATCTGCTCGGTGAGTTGCCCATCGGCATGCTTCCAGGAGGCGGGCAAGCGAAGTGACCCGCATCTGTCGCTCTCCGACCAGTACCACGGGCTCACCCTCGCCGACGGCGGCACCACCGTTCACCCCACCCGAACATTCCCATCGGAAAGTTTCGATGGACGCGAGCATTCGCCCCCTGCCACAGTCGATCCATGACCACACACCCCGCCACCCCGGACAGCCAGGACGCCCACGCCGACGACCCGCACGCCAACGACGCCGCGCCGTACCCGGGCGGTGACCCGTACGGCGACTACCGGACCCACGGAGTCGACTTCTCCGCCACCGATCTGGTCGACCTCGCCGACCGGCGGCTGGGGGCCGGGGTGATCGCGGCCAACGACGAGTTCTTCGCGCAGCGGGAGAACCTGCTGGTGCGCGAGCGGGCCGTCTTCGACCCGGAGCACTTCGGGCACAAGGGCAAGGTCATGGACGGGTGGGAGACCCGGCGACGGCGCGGCGCGGGTCCCGAGACGCCGTTCCCGGCGCCGGAGGAGCACGACTGGGCGCTCATCCGGCTCGGCGCGCCCGGCGTCGTCAAGGGTGTGGTGGTCGACACCGCGCACTTCCGCGGCAACTACCCGCAGCGCGTCTCGCTCCAGGCCACCGCCGTCGAGGGCAACCCCGGCCCCGAGGAGCTGCTCGCCTCCGACGTGAAGTGGGAGGAGCTGCTGCCGCCCACCCCGGTCCTCGGCCACGCCGCCAACGGCTTCGCCTTCGACGTGGAGCGGCGCTTCACCCACCTCCGCCTCTGCCAGCACCCCGACGGCGGCATCGCCCGCCTGCGGGTCTACGGCGAGGTCGTCCCCGACCCGGAGTGGCTCGGCCTGCTCGGCACCGTCGACCTCGCCTCCGTACTCAACGGCGGCGTGTACGAGGACGCCTCCGACCGCTTCTACTCCTCGCCCACGCAGATCATCCTCCCCGGCACCTCGCGGAAGATGGACGACGGCTGGGAGAACCGGCGCCGCCGGGTCCGCGACACCAACGACTGGGTGCGGTTCCGGCTCGCCGCGCAGGGCGTGATCCGTGCCGTGGAGATCGACACCGCCTACCTCAAGGGGAACTCGGCCGGCTGGGTCGCGCTCAGCGCCCGCGACGGCGAGGACGGCGAGTGGTACGAGATCCTGCCGCGCACCCGGCTCCAGCCCGACACCCCGCACCGCTTCCGCCTGGCCACCCCGGCCACCGCGACCCACGTCCGCCTCGACGCCTTCCCGGACGGCGGCGTCGCCCGGATGCGGCTGCACGGCGAGCTGACCGAGGCCGGGGCCGCCGCCCTCGCCGACCGGTTCCGCCGCCTGGCCGGCTGACCGGCTGAGGGAGCACCCCGTACGTACGACGGTCCCGCCCGCCCCCTGCGACAAGGGGCGGGCGGGACCGTTCGTGTCCGGCGGGGGAGGGGCGGTCAGGCGCGCCCGGCCGCCGCGTCCGCCTCGCGGGCGCGCAGGGCGCGTTCGACGCCCGCCCGGCACTCGGTGATCATGCGGCGCAGGCCCGGGGTGGGCGCGTTCGCCTCCAGCCAGGCGTCCGTGGCGTCCAGGGTCTCCTGGGAGATCTGGAGCGCCGGGTAGAGCCCCACCACGATCTGCTGGACCATCTCGTGGCTGCGGCTGGCGGCCACGTCCTTGACGGCCGCGAAGTACTTCGCCGTGTACGGCGCCAGCAGCTCGCGCTGGTCGAACTGGACGAAGCCGCCGATGACGGCCTCCTGGACCGCGTTGGCCAGCTTGTCCGACTCGACCACCGAGGCCCACGCGGCGGCCTTGGCCTCCTCGGTCGGCATGGCCGAGCGGGCCGAGGCGGCGTGCCGCTCACCGGCGGCCGTGCGGTCCCGGGCCAGCTCGGCGTCGACGGCGCCCTCGTCGGCGCGGCCGGTCGCGGCCAGGCGGTGCAGCAGGGCCCAGCGCAGCTCGGTGTCGACGGCCAGGCCCTCGACGGTCTCGCCGCCGTCCAGCAGTGCCTCCAGCAGGTCGAGCTGGGTGTCGGTGCGGGCGGTGTCGGCGAAGGCGCGGGCCCAGGCCAGCTGGTGGTCGCTGCCGGGGGCGGCGGCGCGCAGCTGCTCCAGGGCGAACTCCGTCCAGCGGGCCAGGCCCTCGGGACGCCAGGCGGGGTCGGCGTACTGCTCGATCGCCATGTGCACCTGCCGCTGGAGCGACTGGACCACGCCGATGTCGCTCTCCTTGACGATGCCGGAGACCACCAGGTCGAGGTAGTCGCGGGTGGCCAGCTCGCCGTCGCGGGTCATGTCCCAGGCGGAGGCCCAGGACAGGGCGCGCGGCAGCGACTCGGCGAAGTCGCCCAGGTGCGCGGTGACGACGGCGAGCGAGTCGTCGTCCATGCGGACCTTGGCGTACGACAGGTCGTCGTCGTTGAGGAGGAAGACGGCCGGGCGGGCGGTGCCGACCAGCTTAGGGACCTCGGTCAGCTCCCCGTCGACGTCCAGCTCGATGCGGCCGGTGCGCACCAGGCGGCCCGACTCGTCCAGGTCGTAGGAGCCGATGGCGATGCGGTGCGGGCGCAGCACGGCGGTGCCCTTGGCTCCGGCGGGCAGCGCGGGCGCGGTCTGGCGGACCGCGAAGGAGGTGACGACGCCGTCCGCGTCGGTGGCGATCTCCGGGCGCAGCACGTTGATCCCGGCCGTCTGGAGCCACTTCTCGGCCCAGGTGGTCAGATCGCGGCCGGAGGTCTTCTCCAGGGCCCCGAGCAGGTCCGTCAGCTTGGTGTTGCCGAAGGCGTGCTCCTTGAAGTAGGCCTGCACGCCCGCGAAGAACTCGTCCTCGCCCACGTAGGCGACGAGCTGCTTGAGGACGGACGCGCCCTTGGCGTACGTGATGCCGTCGAAGTTGACGAGCACGTCGTCGAGATCGTTGATCTCGGCCATGATCGGGTGCGTCGAGGGAAGCTGGTCCTGCCGGTACGCCCAGGTCTTCTCGGCGTTGGCGAAGGTGGTCCAGGAGTGGGGCCAGCGCGAGCCGGGCGCGGCGGCCTGGCAGGCGACCGAGGTGAAGGTGGCGAACGACTCGTTCAGCCACAGGTCGTTCCACCACTCCATGGTGACCAGGTCGCCGAACCACATGTGGGCCAGCTCGTGCAGGATGGTCTCCGCGCGCCGCTCGTAGGCCGCGTCGGTCACCTTGGAGCGGAAGACGTACTGGTCGCGGATGGTGACCGCGCCCGCGTTCTCCATCGCGCCCGCGTTGAACTCCGGGACGAAGAGCTGGTCGTACTTGGCGAACGGGTAGGCGTAGTCGAACTTCTCCTGGAACCAGTCGAAGCCCTGCCGGGTGACGTCGAAGATGTGCTCGGCGTCGAGGTGCTCGGCGAGCGAGGGCCGGCAGTAGATGCCGAGCGGCACCCGCCGGCCGTCCTTCTCGTAGACCGAGTGGACCGCGTGGTACGGGCCGGCGATCAGTGCGGTGATGTACGAGGAGATGCGCGGGGTCGGCTCGAACCGCCAGACGTCGCCGTCGGGCTCGGGCGTCGGCGAGTTGGAGATCACCGTCCAGCCGGTGGGCGCCGTCACGGTGAAGGTGAAGGTGCCCTTGAGGTCGGGCTGCTCGAAGACGGCGAAGACCCGCCGCGAGTCCGGCACCTCGAACTGGGTGTAGAGGTAGGCCTGCTCGTCGACGGGGTCGACGAAGCGGTGCAGGCCCTCTCCGGTGTTGGTGTAGGCGCAGTCGGCGACGACCCGCAGCTCGTTGCGGCCCTGGAGCAGGCCGTCGAGGGCGATCCGGGAGTCGCGGAAGACGGCGGCGGCGTCGAGCGCGGTGCCGTTGAGGACGACCTCGCGCACGGCCGGGGCGATCAGGTCGACGAAGGTCGAGGCACCGGCCTCGGCGCTGTCGAAGCGCACCGAGGTCACCGAGCGGAACGTGCCGCCCTCCTGGGCGCCGGAGAGGTCCAGCTCGATGTCGTACGCGTCCACGGTCAGCAGGCGCGCCCGCTCCTGCGCCTCTTCACGGGTCAGATTCGTGCCAGGCACGGGGTCATCTCCTTCGATGGGTACGCCGGTGGTGACGTTCCGGTCATCCTTCCACGGTGAGCGGCGCCACGAGGAAGGGCGGGCACCGGATATCGGTGCCCGCCCTCCGCCGAGCGGTACGCGGCGCGCGGCGCGGGCCGCGCGGCGGTGTCAGCCCTTCAGCTCGGCGGCGACCAGTTCGGCGATCTGGACGGTGTTGAGGGCCGCGCCCTTGCGCAGGTTGTCGTTGGAGACGAAGAGGGAGAGGCCGTTCTCGACGGTCTCGTCCACCCGGACGCGGCCCACGTACGACGGGTCCCGGCCGGCGGCCTGGAGCGGGGTGGGGATCTCGGACAGCTCGACGCCCTCGGCGTCCCCCAGCAGCTCGGTGGCGCGCTCGACGCTCAGCGGGCGGGCGAAGCGGGCGTTGATCTGGAGGGAGTGGCCGGAGAAGACCGGTACGCGCACGCAGGTGCCGGAGACCTTCAGTTCGGGGATCTCCAGGATCTTGCGGGACTCGTTGCGGAGCTTCTGCTCCTCGTCGGTCTCGTGGGAGCCGTCGTCCACGATCGAGCCGGCCAGCGGCAGCACGTTGAAGGCGATGGGGCGGGCGTAGACACCGGGCTCGGGGAAGTCCACGGCGGCACCGTCGTGGGTGAGCTGGTCGGCCTCGGCCACGGTCTTCCGGGTCTGGTCGTGCAGCTCGGCGACGCCGGCCAGGCCCGAGCCGGAGACGGCCTGGTAGGTGGCGACGACGAGGGCTTCGAGGCCCGCCTCGTCGTGGAGCGGGCGCAGCACCGGCATGGCCGCCATGGTGGTGCAGTTCGGGTTGGCGATGATGCCCTTGGGGCGGTCCGCGATCGCGTGCGGGTTGACCTCGGAGACGACCAGGGGGACCTCCGGGTCGCGGCGCCAGGCGGAGGAGTTGTCGATGACGACCGGGCCCTGGGCGGCGACCTTCTCGGCGAGCGCCTTGGAGGTGGCGCCGCCGGCCGAGAAGAGCACGATGTCCAGGCCGGAGTAGTCGGCGGTGGAGGCGTCCTCGACGGTGACCCCGCTGCCCTGCCACTCGATCGTGGACCCGGCGGAGCGGGCCGAGGCGAAGAGGCGCAGCTCGGCGACGGGGAAGTTCCGCTCGGCGAGGATTCTGCGCATGACCGTGCCCACCTGACCGGTGGCTCCGACGATTCCGACCCGCACTGTGACTCCTTCAGTCTGGCTCACCGGCGGGCGTCCGCCGGACGTACGAAATGGGCAGCCTGCCCATGATGCGACAGCCTGCCCATGATGCTTATGACCAGCGCCTTCCTGTCCAATCCTTTGTCCGGAGGATGGGACGTGATCGTCCGCCTGATGAGCGGCGGGGCCGGGCCGATCTGCCGTCCTGCCCGCTTTCGTCCCGATTTTCTGTGACGCACGTCCCACCGTGGAAGGGGCCGGGCAGGCGGAAGGGGCGGGCCCCCGGAGGAACCCGCCCCGAACCCGGTGGCCGTACGCGGCGGCCCGGGGTGGGTGTGGGCTACCGCGTACGGCCGGGGGTCACTCGGTGACCTTGCCGATCTCGACGCTGCCGCTGCCCGCGGCGGTGCCCCTGCCGTTCAGCACCTGCACCTCGCCGAAGAACTTCCGCCCCTCGGGCGCCGGAGCGGCGACCACGACGTCGGCGGCGATCTTCGCCGAGGCGCCGGTGGCGAGCTTCACCGTCTTCGACGTGTCGACCTTCACCTCGCCGAGGGCGGCGGAGAAGTACACGTCGCGGTAGTCGTACGCGGTGGTCCCGGAGGGGACGGAGTAGGCGTAGACCTCGACGGTGTACGTGCCCGGCTTCGGCTTGGCGACCGACAGGGCCTCCTCGGAGTCGCCGTCGGCGGTCTGGGCGACCTGGTTGCCCTGCTCGTCGTAGAGGGTCAGGTCCAGGTCGGACGCGACGTCGGAGACGTTGCCGATGGCGACGTCGAGCCGCTCGACGCCCTCACCGACGGTGATCTCGGTGGTGTGCGCCTCGCCGTTCTTGATCTCCGGGCGCTTGCTCAGCGAGGAGCCCAGCGGGCCGCCCTTGAGCTTGCCCTCCAGCGCGGCGTTGTTGTTGGTGATCTTCCACTCGACCGGGGCCGGGGTGCCGACCTCGGCCTCGGGGACGGTCTGGACCGCCGGGTCGAAGGCGACGCCGAGCAGCGAGACCTCCAGCTGGTACGGGTTGCGCAGCAGCGGCGAGGTGCGGCGCGCCTCGACCTCGATCTCCCAGACGCCGGGGGCCGGGTCGGTGTAGGAGCGCAGGTCGGGGCGGCAGCCGTTGCCGTCGTTGTAGTTGTTGTAGCAGTTCGGGGTCGAGGTCGAGTCGACCGGGACGCCGTACGGGTGGATGGCGATGAACCGGACCTGGCTCTTGCCGAACAGGCCGCCGAGGGAGACCTCCAGCGACTTGGCGCCCTCGGGCACGTCGACGAAGTAGGAGCGGGTCTCGTTGCGGTCGACCTCGCCCGACTTCTTCACCGTGTAGGAGGGCTTGGCCAGCTCGTCCGCGGCGACCACGGTCGTCATGATCTGCTTGTCGACGCCCTTGGTGGACGGGTCGTCCACGGTCAGGATCGCGCTGTGCAGGCCCTTGGCGGCCGCCTTGGCGGAGACCGTCACGGTGACCGGCTTGTTCAGCTTGAGGTCGACCTTCTTGCCGCCGACCAGCTTGAACGTGTCGTCGTGGTTGTTGACCAGGCCCAGCTTGTGGGTGACGGCCTTCTTCGGGCCGGTGGTGCGGGTCACCGTGATGTCGTACAGCCGCTTCTCGCCGACCTTCAGGCCGCCTTCGCGGTCGTAGACGCCGGTGCCGTGGCCCGGGTCCTTCAGCAGCTCGTCGATGGCCGTGTCCACCGGGGCGCGCACGGTGAACTCGTGCACGTCGCCCTGCTGCTTCTTGATCTGCTTCCAGGCGTCGACGATGTCGATCAGGCCGGCGCCCTGCTCGTACGCCTGGACGCCGTCGATCCGGGTCGCGGTCGAGGTGAGCGCGGAGCGCAGCTTCGCCGGGGTCAGGTCGATCCCCTTCTGCTTCGCCTTGGAGAGCAGCAGCGCGGCGGCACCGGTCGCCTGCGGGGAGGCCATCGAGGTGCCCTGGAGCATCGAGTAGCCGGCGGGCAGGTCGTAACCGGCCTCCGGCGTCGGGCCGCCCGGGACCCAGGTCTGGGTGGTGTTGATGGCCGCGCCGGGCGCGGAGAGGGTCGGCGTGAAGCCGCCGTCCTCACGCGGGCCGCGCGAGGAGAAGGGCATCATCGCGTACGGCTTGCGGACCTCGGAGCCGTAGTTGGCGAGCCAGGTCTCCTTGGAGATGGTCGCGCCGACCGAGATGACCTTGTCGGCGAGGCCGGGGTCGCCGATGGTGTTGGCACCGGGGCCGCTGTTGCCCGCCGAGATGACGAGCTGGACACCGAACGCGTCGATGATGCGGGTGTACAGCTCGGCACGGGCGTTGTTGCCGTCGTTGAGCGCCGGGAGGCCGCCGATGGACATGTTGATGATGTCCACGCCGCGGTTGGCGGCGAGGTCGATCATGCCCTCGGTCAGCGCGACCGCGGTGCAGCCGCCGCTCCAGGTGCAGGCGCGCGAGGAGACCAGCTTGGCGCCGGGCGCCGCGCCGTTCATCCTGCCGCCGAACAGCGAGTTGGCGGCGGTGATGCCCGCGACGTGGGTGCCGTGGGAGCCCTCGATGATGCCGATGTTGACGAAGTCGGCCTTCTTGCCGACCCAGCTCCCCCCGTACGGGTCCATGGGGACGCCCTTGCGGACCTCCACCACGAAGGGGACCTGCTCGACCACGTCGGTCTTCGGGTCGTCCTTGCCGAAGTAGCCGACCTGGAACTTGTCCTTGTACGGCCGCAGCACCTCGTCGTCGGTGAAGTCGCCGTTGTCGTTCAGGTCGACGCGCACCGTGCCGTTCTTGGCGTCGTAGAGCACGCCCCAGGTGTCGGTGGTGTCCCCGTCACGGTTCAGGTCGCCGTCGGCGTCGCCGCCCTTGGAGGCCGCCTCCGCGAAGGTGCTGACGGTGTACGTGCCGGCCGGGGCCTTGTACGTACGGCCCTTGTAGGTGAACGTCGGCCCGGAGACCGTGTCCACCATCGGGCGCCAGGTCTGGTCGCCGTCGACGATCGGGTCGGTCGCGGTCACCCAGTCGGTGATCTTGCGCTCGCCCGTGGTGGTCTTCTGGAGCGCCGGGTGGCCCAGGTCGATGCCCGAGTCGAGGATGCCGATGGTGATGCCCCGGCCGTCCGCCTTCGGGTTCTTCTCGACGAACTCGACCGCGCCCGTCTCGAAGGACGGGTTGAACGGGTTCTTCGCCGGGGTCTTCGCGCCGGGCGCGCCGTGGAAGTCCTCGGCGTCGGCGCTCCTGGCCGTCTTGACGCCCTTGGCCCGGTCGGCCGCCGGTGTCGGGTCGTCCAGCTGGATCTCCTGGTTCAGGTCGATCCCGTGGACGGCGGAGAGCTTGGCCGCGGCCTTGATGGCGGCGTCGGCCTGGCCGGTGGGGACGGTCGCCCGGACGTAGCCGAGCTTGTCGTGGGTCTTGCCCACCGACCCGCCCTTGACCGCCTTCAGCTTCCCGGCGACCTCGGCGGTCTTCCCCGGCTGGGTGGCGATCATCATGGTGACGTGCTTGTCGCCGTCGGCCTTGGCCTCGGCGAGGCGTTCGGCGTCGGCGGAGCCGAGCTTCTCGGCGGCGCTCTTGACGGTCGGCGCGGGGGCCGGCTCGTCGGCGGCGAAGGCCATGGGCAGCGGTGCGCCGGCGCAGAGGGCGGCCACCAGACCGGCCGCGACCGCGACGCGGGCGGCCCGTCTGGCGCCCGATATGGGCGCCTGCGGGGATTCGGAGGTCATCAGCATCCCTGTATGTGGAAGAAAGGGTCCGGATTTCGGTGCCGGATGACCGGTCAGCTTTGCGTAAGTGGCCGTTGTTTGGGGAGAGTTGCCCGAGGCTGAGAGCGAAGCTGGCGGGATTCCGCCATACGTCAACGGCGCCTTACCCGTCCATAGTTGGACAGGTCCACGTCAGCTGGAACGGCGCCTTCCGCTCCCTCGGTCCGTCCACTCGGCCCGAATGTGCTTCTTCCGTGAGGGGAGTGGAGGGGTCGCGGGAAACCGCTGGGCCCCCGTGCCCGGCCGTGTTGTCATGCCCCCTGCGAGAACACCCCGCCAAGGCCGAAAACCGCCCCTCCCACCCCGGAGTTCCCGCCACCCCCGGCCCGCCACCCCCGGCCCGCCTCACCCCGGCCCGCCTCACCCCGGCGCCCCCGGCCCCGACACGCCCCAGTCCCGGAACGGCCCGCGCCCCCCTCGGCCCAGCACACCCCGGCCCCGGCGACCCTGTGCCCACCCGGCCTCAGCCTGGAAGAGCCCCGGCCGGGAACCACCCGGCCCGGCGGACGAGGGCCCGGCAGATGTCAACCCCGCGGATGTCGGCCCGGCCGGCGCCTGAGGCCGTCGGTGACCGTCACCTCGGAGGCGGCCGGACCACGACCGCCGGCCCGGCCGCCACCGCCGGCCCGGCCGGCGCTTGAGGCCACCCCCACCCGAGGAGGGCCCCCGGCCCGGAAGCCGGAAGCGGGTCCCCACCCGAGGGAGGGGACCCGCGCCAGGAACCCGTCGGCTCAGCCGGCATCCCTGGCTCGCGCCCGCAGCGCCCGAGCCAGATCGTCCCGCGACTCCAGCACCAGGCGCCGCAGCGCGGGCGGCGCCCCCTCGTGGGCGGTCAGCCACGCGTCGGCCGCCTTCAGCGGCTCCTCTCCGTCGAGCAGCGAGGGGAACAGCCCCCGCACGACGAGCACCCCGATCTGGATGGACCGCTCCTCCCAGACCCGCCCGATCGCCTCGAAGTACCTCGCGCCGTACGGCGCGATCAGCTCGCGCTGCGAGGGCTGCGCGAACCCGGCGATGGTCGCCTCGACGAGCGCGTTGGACAGCGCGTCGGACTCGACCACCTGCTCCCACGCCCGGGCCTTGACCGCCTCGGAGGGCCGCGCCGCCAGGCACCGCACCTGGTGCCGCTTGCCCGAGGCGGTGTCGTCCCGGGCCAGTTCGGCCGCGATCCGCTCCTCGTCGGCCACGCCGTACGCGGCCAGCGGCTCCAGGAACGTCCAGCGCAGCTCCTGGTCCATGTCGAGTCCGTCGATCCGTGCCGGGCCGTCGAGCAGTGCCCCCAGCAGTTGCAGGTCGGCCTCGTCGGCGGCGACCGAGGCGAAGAACCGCGCCCAGGTCAGCTGGGCGGGGCCGCCCGGCTCGGCCGCCCGCAGCTCGGCCAGTGCGCCTTGTGCCAGCGCCCGTCCGGCCTCCTCGCGGTGGGCCGGATCGACGTAGTGCGTCAGCGCCGTGCCGGCCCAGGCGTGCAGCATCTGGAGGACGCCGATGTCGCTCTCGCGCCCCGCGTGCTCCAGGACCAGGCCGAGGAAGTCGCGGGCCGGCAGCAGCGCGTCGCGAGTCATGTTCCACAGCGCCGACCAGCACAGCGCGCGGGCCAGCGGGTCGGCGATGTCGCCGAGCCGGGCCCGGAGGGTGGCCAGCGAGTCGGTGTCGAACCGCACCTTGCAGAAGGTCAGGTCGTCGTCGTTGACGAGGACCAGGTCGGGCGCCTGGGCCCCGGCCAGCTCGGTGACGACGGTGCGAGGCCCGGTCACGTCCAGCTCGGCGCGGGCGTACCGCACCAGCCTGCCCTCGACGCCGTCCCTCCGGTACAGGCCCACCGCGACCCGGTGCGGCCGCAGCTCCGGGTGGGAGGCGGCGGCCTCCTGGGCGACGGCCAGCTCGGTGATCCGGTTCTCCGCGTCCAGGGTCAGCTCGGGGGTGAGCGCGTTGACCCCGGCGGTCTGGAGCCAGGCGCGCGACCAGTCGGCGAGGTCGCGACCGGAGGTCTCCTCCAGCACCGCCAGCAGGTCGGCGAGGGTGGTGTTGCCGAAGGCGTGGCGCTGGAAGTACCGGCGGCTGCCCTCCAGGAAGGCGTCCCGTCCGACGTAGGCGACGAGCTGCTTGAGGACGGAGGCGCCCTTGGCGTAGGTGATGCCGTCGAAGTTGAGCTTCGCGTCCTGGAGGTCGCGGATGTCGGCGGTGATCGGGTGGGTGGAGGGCAGCTGGTCGGCGCGGTAGGCCCATGCCTTGCGGTTGTTGGCGAAGGTGGTCCAGCCGTTGGTGAAGCGGGTCGCCTCGACCAGCGCGAAGCTGCCCATGAAGTCGGCGAAGGACTCCTTCAGCCACAGGTCGTCCCACCACTTCATGGTGACCAGGTCGCCGAACCACATGTGTGCCATCTCGTGCAGGATCGTGGTGGCACGCCGTTCGTAGGAGGCGGCGGTGACCTTGCCCCGGTAGATGTACTCCTCGCGGAAGGTCACCATCCCCGGGTTCTCCATCGCGCCGAGGTTGTACTCGGGCACGAACGCCTGGTCGTACTTGCCGAACGGGTACGGGTAGTCGAAGTGGTCGTGGAAGAAGTCCAGGCCCTGCTTGGTCACGAGGAGGATGTCGTCCGCGTCGAAGTACGGTGCCAGCCCCTTGCGGCACATCGCGCCGAGCGGAATCCGCAGCTCGGAACCGTCGGGCAGGGTCCGCCGGTAGTCGTCCGTGACGTAGTGGTAGGGCCCGGCGACCACGCAGGTGATGTACGTGGAGATGGGCTCGGTCTCGGCGAACCGCCACACCCCCTCGGCGTCCCGCTCGCCCGCGCCGTTGGACCAGACCCCCCACGCCTCGGGCGCGGTCACCGAGAAGCGGTAGCGGCCCTTCAGGTCGGGCTGCTCGAAGTTGGCGTAGACCCGGCGGGAGTCGGCCGGCTCGTACTGCGTGTAGAGGTAGACCTCGCCGTCCTCCGGGTCGACGAAGCGGTGCATCCCCTCGCCGGTCCGGCTGTAGGCGCACTGGGCGTCGACCACCAGGGTGTTCTCGGCGTCCAGGCGGTCCAGGGCGATCCGGGAGCCGTCGAAGACCTCCGCCGGGTCCAGGCTCCGCCCGTTGAGCGTCACCGAGGTCACCGAGGGGGCGATCAGGTCCACGAAGGTGGCGGCGCCCGGCTCCAGCCCGGCGAACCGGATGGTGGTCACCGAGCGGAAGGTGCGCGGGCCGTCCCCGGCCACCTCCCCGAGCGCCGAACGCAGGTCGAGCGCGACGTCGTAGGACTCGACGGCGACCAGGGCGGCCCGCTCGCGGGCCTCGTCTCGGGTCAGGTTCTCTCCGGGCACTGCGCTACTCCTTCGTGGCACGTTTCGACAGGGAGATCCTGTCACGGGCGCCTCGCGGCGCTCCCCGGGACGCCGGGAATGCACCCGGCCCGCGTGAGGTTGCCGCTCGCGTACGCGCAGTGGGCCCCGCCCGACCATCTGAGGGAGAGACATGACCGATCAGCAGCAGGACTCCGAGGTCACCGCCGACTTCTGGTTCGACCCGCTGTGCCCCTGGGCCTGGATGACCTCCCGCTGGATGCTGGAGGTGGAGAAGCTCCGCCCGGTCCGCGTCCGGTGGAACGTCATGAGCCTCGCCGTCCTCAACGAGGACCGGCTCGACGAACTCAGCGAGAGCTACCGCGAACTGCTGAAGCACGCCTGGGGCCCGGTGCGCGTGGTCATCGCCGCCCAGCAGCTGCACGGCGCCGAGGTCGCGGGGCCGCTCTACACCGCGCTCGGCACCCGCTACCACAACCAGGGCCTGCCCAAGGACCGCGCCACCCTGGTGGCCGCCCTCGAGGAGGCCGGCCTCCCCGCCGGCCTCGCCGACCACGCCGACAAGGACACCTACGACGCCGAGCTGCGCGCCTCGCACGCGGCCGGTATCAGCAAGGTCGGCCAGGAGGTCGGCACGCCCGTCATCGCGGTCCCCGGCGCCGACGGCCAGGAGGTCGCCTTCTTCGGCCCCGTCGTCACCCCCGCACCCAGGGGCGACCAGGCGGCCGCCCTCTGGGACGGCACCCTGCTGGTCGCCTCGGTCCCCGGTTTCTACGAGCTGAAGCGCACCCGCACCGCCGAGCCGAGCTTCGGCTGAACCCCGCCGACGAGGCCCCGTCCCCTGCCCGGGGGGCGCCACCCCGCCGGGTCCGGCCGTGTCCGGCGCCACGCGGTACCGGCAGGCACGGAAAGGCCCCCGTGAGTCACGTCCTCACGGGGGCCTCCCCTTCATCCGCCCGCCCGGCGAAGGTTGAGAAGACGATCACGAGGCGGGACGCTCAAAGAGGGCTCAGGGAGCCAGCAGCACGTTCTCCCGCGCCTTGGCCGCGGCGTAGCGCCGGGCGACGTCCTGCCAGTTGACGACGCGCCACATCGCCTCGATGAAGTCCACCTTCTGGTTCTTGTACTGGAGATAGAAGGCGTGCTCCCAGGCGTCGAAGACCAGGACCGGCGTGGAGCCCTGCCCCACGTTCCCCTGGTGGTCGTAGATCTGCTCGACGATCAGGCGCCCGGAGAGCGGCTCGTAGGCGAGTACGCCCCAGCCGGAGCCCTGGGTGGTCGCGGCCGCCTTGGTCAGCTGCGCCTTGAACCCGGCGAAGGAGCCGAAGGACTCCCGGATCGCGTCGGCGAGGTCGCCCACACCGTCCGCGGCCAGCGGTTCGCCGCCGCCGTCGCCCGTCATGTTGTGCCAGTAGATCGAGTGCAGGATGTGGCCGGAGAGGTTGAAGGCGAGGCTCTTCTCCAGTCCGGTCACCGCCCCCCACCGGTCCTTGTCCCGGGCCTCCGCGAGCTGCTCCAGCGTGTCGTTGGCGCCCTTGACGTAGGCCGCGTGGTGCTTGTCGTGGTGCAGCTCGATGATCGCGGGGCTGATGACGGGTTCGAGCGCCGCGTAGTCGTAAGGGAGTTCAGGAAGCGTGTAGACGGACAAGGCGTATTCCCTCCGGACTGCAATTGCGACTGACTTGCAGGAGCACGCTACCAACAACAGGCCGGGGTCGCGCGTCCACACGGGCGCCTACGACGAAAGAACCCCCGCCCCTGGGTCCCTGGGCGGGGGTTCCGAGGCGCCCCGGGGGGCGGCGGGGTCAGTCCTCGCGGATCTTCGCGGTCGCGGTCGCGCGGCTGCGCTGGAGGAGGTACCCGGCGAGGGCGAGGGCGAGCGTCAGCCCGCCGGTCGACAGCAGCTGGACGCGGGTGTCCGGTTCCGTCGCCATCAGGATGAAGACCCCCACCATCGCGGCGAGCGCCACCCAGGTCAGCCCGGGGAACAGCCACATCCGCACCACCAGCCGCTCCGGGGCCTCCCGCTCGGTGCGGCGGCGCAGCACCAGTTGCGAGGCGGCGACGAAGAACCAGACGACCAGGATGGCCGCGCCGATCATGTTGAGCAGCCACGCGAAGACGTCGTCCGGTCGCCAATAGCTGAGCAGCACGCAGACGAAGCCGAAGAACGAGGAGGCCAGGACCGCGATCCGCGGCACCCCGCCGTACACCTGGCCGAGTTTCCTCGGGCCCTGGCCGCGGGCCACCAGCGAACAGGCCATCCGGGAGGCGCCGTAGACGTTGGCGTTCATCGCGGAGAGCAGGGCGATCAGCACCACCACGTTCATGATCTGGCCCGAGCCCGGGATGCCCAGGTGGTCCAGGGTCGCCACGTACGGGCCCTTCGCGGCGACCGCCGGGTCGTCCCACGGAACCAGGGTGACGATCACGGCCATCGAGCCGACGTAGAAGACACCGATGCGCCACATGGCCGTCCGCACGGCCTTCGCGACGCCCCGCACCGGCTGCTCCGACTCGGCGGCCGCGATGGTGACCGTCTCCAGCCCGCCGTAGGCGAAGACCGAGGCGAGCAGGCCGATGATCAGGCCCTCGGTGCCGTTGGGCAGGAAGCCGCCCTCGCCGGTCAGGTTGGCGGTGCCGGGCGCCTCGCTGCCCGGCAGGAGGCCGAGGATCGCCAGTACGCCGATGACCAGGAAGGCGATGATCGCCACCACCTTCAGCGTGGCGAACCAGAACTCGAACTCGCCGAAGTTCTTCACCGCCGCCAGGTTGGTGCCGCAGAAGACCACCATGAACAGTGCCACCCAGGCCCACTCCGGGGTACCCGGCAGCCAGCCCGTCATGATCTCCGCCGCGCCGATCCCCTCCAGGCCCACCGCCACGCAGAGCAGGAACCAGAAGGCCCAGCCCGAGGTGAACCCGGCCCACGGGCCGATCGCCCGCTCGGCGTGGACGGAGAACGAGCCGGAGGCCGGGTTGGCGGCCGACATCTCCCCGAGCATCCGCATCACCAGCATCACCAGCAGGCCGGAGGCGGCGTAGGCGACGACGATCGACGGCCCGGCGGCGGCGATGCCCGCGCCCGAGCCGACGAAGAGGCCGGCGCCGATCACGCCGCCGAGGGCGATCATCGACAGGTGGCGCTGCTTCAGCCCGTTCGACAGGGCGGAACCGGTGTCGGACGCCTGGACGCCGTCGGGGCGCCGATCGGCGTCCGACGTGTCCCCGGGAGTGAGGGTTGTCCGAGTCATGGTCGTATCGGTCCAGTACGTGAGACGACGAAGAAGTCCCTCAGTCTGCGCGCACCATCCGGTGGGGCAAAGGCGTCGCCCGATATCCGGACACTTTCCTCACCTGGCGTGAACACCCGCGCACAGCGGCCCCGCGCCTCGCCCACACCCGCGCGCCCTCAGCCTGCCCCGGGCGGCCGTGCGCCTCGTCCGGCGGCCGCGTCCGCGCGGCGCCGCAGCCGCCACTCCCGCACCCCGGCGACCAGCAGCACCAGCGCCGTCGCCCCCGAGGACCAGAGCAGTTGAGGCCGGGCCGTGCCGTCGGACAGCATCAGCGCGAACACCGCCGCCATCGCCACCAGGGCCGCCCAGGTCAGCCACGGGTACGCCCACATCCGCAGTACGAGCCGCTCCGGGGCCTCCCGTTCGATCAGCCGCCGCAGCCGCAACTGCGACACCGCGATCAGCGCCCACACGAAGATCAGGACGGCGCCCACCGCGTTGAGCATGTACAGGAAGACCGAGTCCGGCCACCTCAGATTGAGCAGCACCGAGACGAAGCCGAACGCCACCGACGCCAGCACCGCCCGTCGCGGCACCCCGCCCGGCGCCACCTTCAGCAGCGCGCGCGGCGCCTCACCGCGCTCCGCCAGGGAGAAGACCATCCGCGAGGAGCCGTACAGGTTGGCGTTGAGCGCCGACAGCAGCGCCACGAAGACCACGATGTTCATGATCTGGCCCGCCGAGGGGATGCCGATCCCGTCCAGCACCGCCACGTACGGGCTCAGCCCCGGCCGCATCGCCGTCCACGGCAGCAGCGTCACGATGACCAGCATCGAGCCGACGTAGAAGAAGAGGATGCGGTAGACGGCGCTGCGCACCGCGCGCGCCACCGAACGGGCCGGGTCGTCCGACTCGGCCGCCGCGATCGTCACGACCTCCAGGCCGCCGAAGGCGAAGACCACGGCCAGCACCCCGGAGACCACCCCCGACCAGCCATGGGGCAGGAAACCGCCGTCGCCCGAGAGGTGGGTGAGCCCCACCGGCTCCGTGTCGGGCAGCCACCCGGTGATCGCCAGCACGCCCAGCACCAGGAAGAGCACGATCGCACCCACCTTCAGGGCCGCGAACCAGAACTCGAACTCACCGAAGTGCTTCACCGCCGCCAGGTTGGCCCCCGTGAAGACCAGCATGAAGGCGAGCACCCACGCCCACTGCGGCACCGAGGGCGCCCAGCCGTGGGCGATCTGCGCCGCCCCCGTCGCCTCCACCGCCAGCACCACCACCAGCAGGAACCAGTACAGCCACCCCGCGCTGAACCCGGCCCACCGACCCAGTGCCCGCTCGGCGTGCACCGAGAACGACCCCGAGGCCGGCATCGCCGCCGACATCTCCCCGAGCATCCGCATCACCAGCATCGCCAGTGCCCCCGCGATCAGGTACGAGACCACGATCCCCGGCCCCGCCACGGCGATGCCCGCGCCGGAGCCGACGAACAGGCCCGCCCCGATCACTCCGCCCAGCCCCAGCATCGTCAGGTGACGCTGCTTCAGTCCGTGGCCGAGCGGCTCGGCGGCGTCGAAGGGATCCCGGGCCGTGGTGGCGCTGGTGGCCCCGGGATCGGCGGGGTCTGCGGGGGAGTCGTGCATGGCGGTGCTCGCTGTCTCGTCGGGTCCGCGCGGGGCGGATCGGCGCCCGTGTGCGGGAAGTGGGGGGCGTCCCCCGAATTGGCGGGACCCTACAGTCTCCCCATCCGGAACCTCGGGCGGCAACGCGGTAAAGCCGCCGCACCGGGCCGAGTGAGCAGCATCACGCCCCCACGGGTGTACAAGCGGACCTTTGTGCGGAGTCCACCAACCGGCCAACCGCCGCTTTGTCGGCGGCTGCTGGTGATCGCGGCGGCGCGCTGGGATAGCGTCGGCCTGTCCTCAGCTGTCCCATGAGCTGTCCCACCCTTCACCCCCGGGGAGCCCCGATGAGCACTGCCGCCGCCTCCACCCGCCCGGGCCAGGTCCTCGCCGACCTGCTGCCCGCCTCCACCGTTCCGCGGGCCCGGCTGCGTGACGCCGCCCTCGTCACCGGCGGTGCCGTTCTCACCGGGCTGGCGGCGCAGGTCGTCCTGCCCGTGCCCGGCTCGCCCGTTCCCGTCACCGGGCAGACCTTCGCCGCCCTGCTGGTCGGCACCGCGCTCGGCGCCGGGCGCGGCTTCGCCTCCCTCGCCCTGTACGCGCTGGTCGGCATGGCCGGGGTGCCGTGGTTCGCCGAGGGGGCCTCGGGCGTGTCGGCGCCGTCCTTCGGGTACGTCCTCGGGATGCTCCTCGCGGCCACCGTCGTCGGCGCCCTCGCCCGGCGCGGGGCCGACCGCTCGGTGCCGCGCACGGCCGGGCTGATGGTGCTGGGCTCCGCCGTCATCTACGCCGTCGGCGTCCCGTACCTCGCCCTCTCCACCGGCATGTCCCTCACCTCCGCGGTGGCGGCCGGCCTGGTCCCCTTCCTCATCGGCGACGCCCTCAAGGCGGCCCTCGCCATGGGTGCCCTCCCCGCGGCCTGGCGCCTCAGCCGCGACTGACGCCCCCGTCGGCGTGCGCGGTTCGTCCGAAGCGGGCGGTGTCTTCGCACCGCCCGCTTCGCCATGTCACGCGACGCCCCGGACTACGCGCGAGGCCGGCCCGCCCCGGCCGGCCGCCCGCGAGGCCGCGGGGCGGAGCCGTGCCGGGCGGCCCCGCGGCAGGCCGACGCGCTCGGCCGCCCCGCGGCGACCGGCCCCGCTCCCGGCCGGCCGCGAGGCGGTGCCCCGGACGGCCCCGTCCCGCCCACGCGCCGGAGCGACCGCGCGTCGCCGGCCCGGAGCGAGGTCCCGGGGCCGAAGGCGCCGCAGGCTCACCCCCGCGCCGCCCCCCGGTGCCTCACGAGGGAGACGGCCACGACCAGTACGGCCACGAGCAACGACAAGGCCATCTGGGTCCGCCCGGCCTCGTCGAAGAGCATGTACCCGATGACGAAGACGATCCCGGCGACGGTCGCCCAGGTCAGGTACGGGAAGAGCCACATCCGCACCACTAGCTGCTCGGGGGTCTCCCGGGAGATGACCCCCCGCAGCCGCAACTGCGAGAAGCAGATGACGAGCCAGACGAACAGGGCCACCGCTCCGGAGGAGTTGAGCAGGAACTGGAACACCGTCTCGGGCCACTGGTAGTTGAACCACACCGCGGCGAAGCCGAAGACGACCGACCCGAGGATCGCCGCCCGCGGCACCCCGCGCGCGCTGACCCGGGCGAAGGAGGCGGGCGCGTCCCCCCGCCTCCCGAGCGAGAACGCCATCCGGGAGGCCGTGTACAGCCCGGAGTTGAGACAGGACAGCACCGCGGTGAGCACGATGACGTTCATGATCTGCCCGGCGTGCGGAATGCCGATCGAGTTGAGCGCGGCCACGTACGACCCCTCGTCGACGATCGAGGCGGAGTCCCAGGGCAGCAGCGCGACGACGACGAAGATCGAGCCGAGGTAGAAGACGGCGATCCGCCAGATCACGCTGTTGGTCGCCTTGCGCACCGCCCGCTGCGGGTCGGCCGACTCGCCGGCGGCCAGCGTGACGATCTCGCTCCCCATGAAGGAGAAGACGACCATCAGCACGCCGGTGAGGATCGACCCGGCCCCGTTGGGCAGGAACCCGCCGTGCGCGGTGAGGTTGGCGAAGCCGGTGCCCGGGTTGTCCGAGCCGGGCAGCACCCCGAAGACGGCCAGGACGCCGATGAGGACGAAGGCGGCGATGGCCACGACCTTGATCCCGGCGAACCAGAACTCGAACTCCCCGTAGGAGCCGACGGAGGCGAGGTTGGTCCCGGTGAGGACCACCATCACGATCAGCGCCCATCCCCACTGGGGCACGGCCGGAACCCACCCGTTGAGGATCACGGCCCCGGCGGTCGCCTCCACTGCGAGCACCACGACCCAGAAGAACCAGTAGAGCCATCCGATGGAGAACCCGGCCCAGCGGCCGAGCGCCATGTCGGCGTAGGCGGAGAAGGAGCCCGAGGAGGGGCGTGCGGCGGCCATCTCGCCGAGCATCCGCATCACCAGGACCACGATGAGGCCGACGAGGGCGTACGAGACGAGGATGGCCGGTCCGGCGGCGGCGATGCCCGCGCCGGAGCCGACGAAGAGGCCGGCGCCGATGACGCCGCCGATCGCGATCATCGACAGATGACGGTTCTTGAGTCCGGCCTGGAGGCCGTCGCTCCCCTGTCCGCCGGCCGGGGTGGGGCCCGCCGGTCCGTCGGGGAGGTCTTCCACCTTCGCAAGTGGGGGCTGCGAGGTCATGCGGCTCGTTCCTTTGCTCTCGGGTTCCGAGGTGAGCCAATGAATCCACAAGAGCCCACAGTTCGGAACCCCTGATTCCGTTCTGTTCCGCCGGGCGGCGCCGCCCGGCGTCCGGACCGGAGGACGCGGGCCCAGTTCCCCCAGGGGCTTCCGGCGCCGGTCGCACGAGGTGTGAAACAGGTCACGTCGAGCGGGATCCCGGAACGCCTCACCACCTGTGGACATCGCCCGCACCCGCTCTCACCGACCCGGAATCCGTTCCCCGGCCCCGGGCATGCCACACTCCCCTCATGCGCGTGTACCTCGGCTCCGACCATGCCGGCTACGAACTGAAGAACCACCTCGTCGACTGGCTGAAGACGAACGGCCACGACCCGGTGGACTGCGGTCCCCACATCTACGACGCCGCCGACGACTACCCGCCGTTCTGCCTGCGGGCGGCCGAGCGGACCGCGGCCGACCCCGACTCGCTCGGCATCGTCATCGGCGGCTCCGGCAACGGCGAGCAGATCGCCGCCAACAAGGTCGAGGGCATCCGCTGCGCCCTCGCCTGGAGCAAGGAGACGGCCGCCCTCGGCCGCGAGCACAACAACGCCAACGTCGTCTCCGTCGGCGCCCGGATGCACACCCAGGACGAGGCCACCGCCTTCGTCGCCGCCTTCCTGGCGACCCCGTACTCCGGCGACGAGCGCCACACCCGCCGGATCGACATGCTCTCCGCCTACGAGACCACCGGTGAGCTGCCCCCGATCCCGGCCCACCACCCCCAGCAGACCGCCTGATGCCCGAAGGGCACACCCTGCACCGGCTGGCCGCCGACCACCAGGAGTGGTTCGGCGGCCGGCCGGTGCGCGCCTCCAGCCCCCAGGGCCGCTTCGCCGCCTCCGCGGCCCTGCTGGACGGCCAGGTGCTCGCCGGCGCCGAGGCGCACGGCAAACACCTCTTCCTCGACTTCGCCGACCACGGCTGGGTCCACATCCACCTCGGCCTGTTCGGCAAGGTCGCCCGCGGCACCGGCGCCCCGCCGCCGCCCACCGACACCATCCGGCTCCGGCTCACCGCCGACAACGCCTGGTCGGACCTGCGCGGTCCCACCGCCTGCACGCTCCTGACCGACGAGGGCAAGCAGGCCGTCCACGACCGCCTGGGCCCCGACCCGCTGCGTGCCGAGGACGGCCCCGACGCCGCCTGGCGGCGGATATCCCGCTCCCGCACCACCGTGGCCGCCCTGCTCATGGACCAGAAGGTGGTCGCGGGCGTCGGCAACGTCTACCGGGCCGAGGTCCTCTTCCGCCACGGCATCGACCCGTACACCCCCGGCAACCGCCTCTCCCGGGCCACCTGGGAGGTCCTGTGGGACGACCTGGCGGCGCTGATGCGCGAAGGGGTGCGGCACGACCGGATCGACACCGTCCGCCCCGAGCACACCCCCGAGGCGATGGGCCGCCCGCCCCGCGTCGACGACCACGGCGGCGAGGTGTACGTCTACCGCCGCGACGGGCGTCCCTGCCTGGTCTGCGGCGAGCGGATCCGCACCGCCTCCCTCGCCGCCCGCAACCTCTTCTGGTGTCCGCGCTGCCAGACGGACGCGACCTGCCGGGAACCTCAGAAGCCGTGCGGCAGCCAGGGCGCCACGTCGGAGCCGAACGCCGTCGACGCCTGAGCCAGCGCCCCGCGCCGCAGCTCGCGCACCCGCCCGGCCGCCGCCAGCCCGCTCAGCGGCACCCCGCCGAGATAGGCGGCGCCCAGCTCCCGTACCGACAGCGCGAGGTCCGGCCCGGCCCCGGTGCGTTCGCACGCGGCGCCACCGGCATCGGCGGACAGTCGCCAACGCCCCTCGTTCCAGGGGCAGAACGCGTCGCTCACCTCGAACACCACGTCCAGCGGCGCCCGGTAGGAACGCTGCCGGAGCGCGGCCCCCACCTCGACCAGCCGGACCTGGAGTTCGTCCCGCAGCCGGGGTTCGCAGCGCCGGAGGTCGCTCACCAGGTACTGCCAGGCGTCGTCCACCGGCCGGTTCGGCAGCTTCACCGTCCGCATCAGGTCGATCCCGCACAGGTAGCGCAGCAGCGCCGCGTAGACCGCCGGGTCCGGTGCCTCCAGGTCCTGGACCACCACCGACCCGTCCGGCACGCCCGACGCCCAGGCGGGGCGGGTGCGGTAGCGGGTGTAGCCCACCACCTCGCCGTCCCGCTCGGCCAGTACGCACTGGAGCGGCGAGGCGCCCTCACGTCCGCTCGGCGGGTCGAGCACCCCCAGCTCCTCCCACCCCGGCGCCGCCCGCGCGAGCATCCCCGGTCGCCCGGCCACCTGCCGCCCGTACAGCTCCTCGCAGACTCCGAGCGCCGCCCGTGGCTCGGCCCGTCGCAGCGTCACCTCCTCCGTCCCCGCCGGGACGGTGAGCCGCACGAGGGCGGTGTCGATCTCGGCGCTCAGCCTCAACGACGCGAGGCCGTAGCCGAACCGCCCGTAGATCTCCGGTTCGGAGGCGGTCAGCACCGCCAGCGCCTCGCCGCGTGCCCGCACGTCGTCGAGTTGCCGGCGCATCATCGTGGTGAGGACGGAGCGGCGCCGGTGGGTGGGGGCCACCCCGACCATCGTCACCCCGGCCGCCGCGGCCGGCCGGCCGCCGGGGACCGAGACGCGGAAGGTGAACGCCCCCGCGGTCCCCACGACCTCCGCCTCGTCCCACACCGCCAACGACCGCTCCGGCTCGGTCAGCCGCCGGTACAACTCCCGTTCCTCCGGTGCCGCGGGCACACCGCCGAACGCCAGCTCCAGCAAGCCGTACCACTGGTCCCAGTCCTCGGCCCGCAATACCTCCGCACCAGATGTCATACGCCATCCCTACCAGCGAGGACGGGACGAGGCGAGGCGTTTTCACTCCGCCCGGAGCAGGGGACAAGAGGGACCTCCCGTGCGAAGTGACGGCCCGGCTCGGTAAGGTCCCGAACAATGGCACAAGCAAGGGCGGCAGCAGAGACGACCCGGGCCCGGATGCGCAAGCGCTGGCACCGGGCCCGCACCGGGCTGCGCAGGTCCGCCGTCGATTACTTCCGCGGCGACGGCTCCGACTGGGCGGCCTTCGCCGGCCTCTTCCTCACCGTCCCCGCCATCGCCGCCGGAACCATCCTCGGCCCGCAGTGGTGCGACCCCGCCGCGCTGGTCCTCCCGGTCATCGCGGGCGGCCTCGTCCTGCGCCCCGCCACCCTCCTGCTCCTCTACGCCTCGGCCACCGCCGCCCTGGTCGTGGAGTCGCTGGTGCTCGGCAGCGGCCCGGTCTCCGCGGCGCCGGCCGGCGTCACCCCGGGCACCGTGCTGACGGTGGCCGCGGCCGGGCTCTTCGGCCTGCTCATCGCCCAGTTCCGCAGCCGGGTCGGGGTGCCCTGGCGGCGCGGCGGCACCATGCTCTTCGACCTGCGCGAGCGCATCCGCGTCCAGAGCCGCCTGCCGCACCTGCCCTCGGGCTGGCACCACGAGATGGCCCTGCGCCCGGCGGGCGGCCAGTCGTTCTCCGGCGACTTCGTCGTCGCCGCCCGCACGCACGGCGGCCGCACCCTGGAAGTGGTCCTGACCGACGTCTCCGGCAAGGGCATGGACGCCGGTTCGCGCGCCCTGCTCCTCTCCGGCGCCTTCGGCGGCCTCCTCGGCTCCCTGCCGCCGCACGCCTTCCTCCCCGCCGCCAACGGCTACCTCCTGCGGCAGGACTGGGACGAGGGTTTCGCCACCTCGATCCACCTCGTGCTCGACCTGGAGTCGGGAGACTACGAGCTGTTCTCCGCCGGGCACCTCCCGGCCGTCCAACTCCACGCCGGCACCGGCCAGTGGGAGGAGAAGGCCGCCGAAGGGCCCCTCCTCGGCGTCTACGACGGCTGCCAGTTCGACCCGGTCAAGGGCTCCCTGGCCGCCGGGGACGTCCTCATGCTCTACACCGACGGCCTGGTGGAGGCGGCCGGCCGCGACCTCTCCGAGGGCATCGACCGCCTCACCGGCGAGGCCGACCGCTACGTCCCCGGCGGCTTCGAGGGCGCCGCCTGGCACCTCATAGAAGCCGTCGCCAAGGACGTCAACGACGACCGGGCCCTGCTCCTGCTCTGCCGCACCGGCGGCTGAGCGCGGCCGGCCCAGCGGCCGGCGCCCGGGGCACACCGTCCCGGAACACCCGCCCCGATACGCCGCGGGCCCGCCTCCCCGGAGGGAGGCGGGCCGGTGAGGACGGGCCGACGGAAGCGTCAGACGGAGGTGCGCTCAGGCACCGAGGACTCCGACGCCCCCGCGTCGTCCCCGTCGGGCTTCGCCGATTTCGGCTCGCTCATGGGCAGCAGCCGGGCCAGCCATTGACTGCGGCCGGCCGCCAGCGGTGCCAGGACGGCCAGGATCAGGACGTAGCCGGCGATGAACGGCTGGAGCCGCCCGTCCAGTCCGGCCCCGGCCGCCATGGTGGCGAGGATCAGGGCGAACTCACCGCGGCCCAGCAGCGTGGTGGCGATGTTGGCGGCGGGCCCCGACCCGAAGCGGTAGATGCGGGCGGCCAGGATGCCGGAGACCGCGTTCATGAAGAACGTGATCGTGACGGCGATGAGCACCGGCCACACGACGCCCGGCAGGTCCCCCGGGTTGATGGAGAGACCGAAGGCGAAGAAGAAGATGGCGCCGAACGCGTCCCGGAGCGGGTGGACCAGCTTCAGGATGCGCTTGCCGGAGGTGGTGGACCCCAGCATCAGGCCGACCATGAAGGCGCCGATGGCGTCGGCCACGCCGAACCACTCGGACACACCCGCCACCAGGACCGCCGCACCGAGGAAGGAGATGGTGAGGATCTCGTCGTCGGGGGTGTTGATGATCCGTCCGACCAGGCGCGTGCCGTACCGGGCGACCAGCGCCAGCGCGAACAGGAATCCGAACGCTTTGGCACCGTCGGCCACCGCGCTGCCCAGGCTGTCCGCGCCGGACAGGATGGGCTGGAGGGCCGCCAGGTAGAGCGCGAGGAAGACGTCCTCCACCACGGTGATGCCGAGGATGGGCTTGGTCTCCGGATTGCCCAGGCGGCCCGTCTCGACCAGGATCTTGGTGACGATGGCCGAGGAGGAGAAGCCGAGGACACCGGCGAGCACCAGTGCCTCCGCCAGCCCCCAGCCGAGGGCGAAGCCGAACGCCAGGCCGGCGCCCACGTTCAGCGCGAGGTAGATCCCTCCGGCGATGGCCATGTTGCGGCCACCCGCTTTGAGATCGTCGATGTGGAATTCGAGGCCCAGGTAGAACAGCAGCAGCACCAGGCCGAGGGCGGAGAGCATCCCCAGGTCGTGGGGGTCGGAGACGAGTACGACTCCGGGAGTGTGGGGGCCGAGCAGGATGCCGGCCAGGATGAAGAGCGGAATGGTCGGCAAGCCGATACGGCGGCCGATGCGTGCCAGCACGGCGGCGGCGACAAAGGCACCGCCCATGGCTATCAGCGTCTCTGCGTGTCCGATGAGCCCATCCTCCTTCTTGAGTCAAGGGGGCGTCAAGGAATCGTCAATACTTAGCTTACCAAAGCATTACCCGTGCTCGGGGCGGACTGTGAGCAGTGCGACACGGGTCGTCAACTCCGCGTCACCAGAGGGGAGTTGACCCTTCCGAAGGGCCCTGCGGGGGAGGGGTGGGCGGGCGCGCGGGCGGGTCGCCCCTGGACGGGCGGACGGGGCTCCGTCCCTGGAAAGACGGGAGCCCGGCCGGGGAGTGGAAACTCCCCGGCCGGGCTCCCGAAGGTCCCGTCACCGTCCCCGGCCGGCCGTGAGGCGACCGTACGGCGCGTCAGCGGATGGCCGTCCCCGACTTGGCGCGCTCGCGCGCCAGCTCGGTCGCGTCCCGCTTGAAGGCCCAGCTCATCCTCGGCTCCATCGCGAAGCGGAAGAGGCGCTGCACCGGAGGGGTGCAGAGCACGGTCACGAGCGCACCGGCGATGAGCGTCACGCCGATCATCCCGAGCGGCGTGCGCACCCAGTCGTACGTCTCGTACCAGCCCCAGAAGCGCGACCCCTTGGCGAGGAAGCCGTGCAGCAGGTAGCCGTAGAGCGTGCCGGCGCCCAGCGCGGTGAACCACATGTGGCGGCGCGGCACCCAGGCGAAGAAGCAGGCGGTCAGCACCATGGAGCAGCCGAAGAGGGCCAGCGTCATGACGATCCCCACCCACCAGGCGAAGCCCATCTCCTGGGCGCTGTCGCGGTGGTAGAACCACGCCGACGACATCCGCGGCGCGGCCCAGTAGCCGACCAGCAGCGCGGCGGCGAAGACCGGCAGCGCCAGCAGCCGGACCTCGCGGCGGCGCACCATCTGGAAGTGCTCCGGCTTGAGGACCAGGCCGACCACGAAGAACGGCAGGAACTGCAGGACCCGCTGGAGGTCCAGGTCGTCGCCGATGTCGGGGGAGACGGAGGCGAGCAGCGCCAGCGCCAGCGCCAGCGGCACGGGCCAGCGGACGATCTTCCACAGCGGTGTGGTGAGCCGCCAGATGAAGAGCGCGATCAGGAACCAGGTGAGGTACCAGGGGTCGAGCAGGCTGATCGGATGGGTCGGGTCGTCGTCGGCCCAGCGCTTGAAGAGGCTGTACGCGGTCTCGAAGAGGATGTACGGGACGGCGACGCCCGTGACGAGGCGCTGGAGCCGGTCCTTGCGCATGTCGAAGCTGCGCGAGAAGTAGCCGGAGATGACGATGAACGCCGGCATGTGGAAGGCGTAGACGACCATGTACAGGGCTTCGGCGGCCCGGCTGTCGCTGGTCAGCGGCTGCCAGGCGTGGCCCATCGCGACCAGCACGATGGCGAGGTACTTGGCGTTGTCGAAGAAGGGGTCCCGCGACTTGGCGGGTGGGGAGGCTGCGGCGGGGGGTCTCTCAGGACCGGGAGGGCGCTCCTGTGACGTGCGGGAGGGCCGTGGAGCCGTCATGCCGTCCGCCGGTCCCTGGACCGGGGGCAGCGGCTGGCTGTGGTGGCCGTGCGGACGCAGCGAGTTCGTCACCAGGCGCCCTGCCCGAGTTCGGGGGAGACGCGCCATGACCTCACTGCACGGGTGGGGGTCGGGGCGGTGGGGAACATTTTCAGCACCCTAGCGTCGGGGGAACGGGTTCGTAAAACCACGTGGTTCATTCGTGGTGTGGCCCTCGTGTACCCCGGATACGGCGAAGTCTGCCTCCGCGTCCTGATACCGCACACCGGGGCACAGGACAAGGTGAAAGGTGCCGGAGTGTCCAGATGTAAAGGGCCGGTTCACCCCGAGGTGAGGGGGCGTTCACCCGCCTGACCTGCGAGGGGCGTGGTGGCGCGGGGGCGGGCCGGTGCGGTGCGAGCGGAGGCCGGCGCCGGCCGCGGGTGAGGGGCGGCACCGGGTGCCGCAATGCCGCAATTCGTTGCGGGGGTCCGCCACTATCTGTCGGCTATTTCACAGGGTGTGTGCGCCGCGTGAGCGGTCGGGGCCGTAATTCGAATTCCTTGCGGAGAGGTCGTGTGCGTTCGTGGCGGCAGGGAAACGATCAGGCCGAATTCGGTGTCCGCGTAATGCCCTGGGCACCCGGCACCGGTACGCCGGTCAGCGGGGGCGCCGCCCCCTCGTCGGCGCACTCTCCGCACAGGCCGCCTCGGCCGCCCGCCCGATGTGGTCCAGGCCATGGCCGACGTGATGTCACCAGCCGCATGAAGAAGGGCTGTTGGTGGCACGATGGTCCTGGCGAGGGGTGCGCGAGGTGTGTCACCCGGGCCGGGAGAGCGGACCGACGCGAAGGTGTGATCAGTTGTGGCCATTTCACTGTCCGTGGTGGTGCTGTTGGCGATCGTCATGGTCGTCCTCATCCGGGGCGGCTCACTCAAGGCGGGTCCCGCCGTGGTGGCCATCCTGTTCGGCTTCTTCCTCGCCTCCAGTGGCATGGCCCCGGCGATCCAGCGCGTCCTCGACTCGATAGCGCAGACCGTCAGCGGCATCAGCTTCTGAGGCGCGAGCCCCGCACGCGTCCGGCCGCCCCGCTCGCGGGACCGCCCCTTCGTGGGCTCCCGCGCCCTCGCACGCCTCCGGCGGCCGGGCGTGTGCGCGCGCCCGGCACGGGACGCGAGGACGCCGAAGGGCCCGGCAGGTCGACCTGCCGGGCCCTTCGGCCTCGCTGGAGCGGGCGACGGGAATCGAACCCGCGTAGCTAGTTTGGAAGACTAGGGCTCTACCATTGAGCTACGCCCGCACATCACGCGCCGCCGGTCACCGACCGGGGCACGCAGAGCATGTTAGCCGGTCGGGCGGCCCGCGCGCACACTCCGCCGCCGAGCCCCGTCCGCCCGCGTTCCCGGGCGCCGACGGGCCACGGGGCATGTACCCTACGTGTCGCACCGACGGGGTGTGGCGCAGCTTGGTAGCGCGTCCGCTTTGGGAGCGGAAGGTCGTCGGTTCGAATCCGGCCACCCCGACCACCTGCAAGATCGCGTTGGGGGTCTCCTCCGCCACACGGTTACTATGCAAAGTGCGAGCCCGTGTGTCCGCGTGCCTCTGTGCGTGTCCGCGGCGGGCTCGATCCGCCGGTGTCCCGCCGCCACCCCTGTGTGCGCGGTGATCCGGCAGAACCCCCAGAAGTCAGCCATCAAGGAGACCGAACCGTGAAGAGCGCCGTGGAGACCCTGAACCCGACCCGGGTTCGGCTCACTGTCGAGGTGCCCTTCGAGGAGCTCAAGGACAGCCTCGACGCGGCGTACAAGAAGATCAACCAGCAGGTCACGGTGAAGGGCTTCCGCAAGGGCAAGATCCCGGCCCGAGTCATCGACCAGCGGTTCGGACGCGGCGCCGTGCTCGAGGAGGCCGTCAACGACGCGCTCCCGAAGTTCTACACCGAAGCGGTCAACGAGGGTGAGCTGAACGTCCTCGGACAGCCCGAGGTCGACATCACCGAGCTGAAGGATGGCGAGCTGCTGGCCTTCACCGCCGAGGTCGACATCCGCCCCGAGATCGAGATCCCGGACTACTCGGGCATCGAGGTCGAGGTGGACCCGGTCGAGGTCAGCGACGAGGACGTCGACAAGGCCGTGGAGGAGCTGCGTGAGCGCTTCGCCTCCACCGCCCCGGTCGAGCGCCCGGCCGAGGACGGCGACGTCCTCACCCTCGACCTGGAGGCCAAGGTCGACGGAGAGGTGCTGGAGGACGGGCTCGCGTCCGACGTCTCCTACACCATCGGCTCCGGCGAGCTGCTCGACGGCATCGACGAGGCCGTGAAGGGCCTGGAGGCCGGTGGCGAGGCCACCTTCACCTCCGAGCTCAAGGGCGGCTCGGCGGCCGGCAAGGAGGCCGAGATCACGGTCAAGGTCTCCAAGGTCGCCAAGCGTGAACTCCCCGAGCTGGACGACGACTTCGCCCAGCTCGCCAGCGAGTTCGACACGCTGGAGGAGGTGCGCGCGGACAGCCGCAAGCGCCTGGAGAACATGAAGCAGTACGACCAGGCCACCCAGGCCCAGGAGCGCGTCCTGGACGCCCTGCTGGAGCTGGCGGAGGTCCCGATCCCCGAGAAGCTCCTCGAGGACGAGGTCAACACCCGCAAGCACAACCTGGAGCACCACCAGCTCGGCCAGATGGGCCTCGACCTCGCGAAGTACCTGGAGATCCAGGGCAAGACCGCCGAGGAGTTCGACGCCGAGACCCGCGAGCAGGCGATCAAGGGCATCAAGACCCAGTTCATCCTCGACGAGCTGGTCAACAAGGAGAAGCTCAACGTCGACCAGGAGGAGCTCACCGAGCACCTCATGCGGCGTGCCGCCTCCTCCGGCATGTCCCCCGACCAGTTCGCCCAGGCCGTCGTCGAAGGCGGCCAGGTCCCGATGCTGGTCGGCGAGGTCGCCCGCGGCAAGGCGCTGGCCGTCGTCGTCGAGGCCGTCACGGTCAAGGACACCAACGGCGAGGTCGTCGACCTCTCGGACGAGGAGGACGAGGCGGCCGAGGCCACCGAGACCACCGAGGCCGCCGCCGAGCAGGCCGAGGGCGACGCCGCCGCCGAGGCCAAGGCCGACAGCGACAAGTAAGCACCTTCGGGCCGGACGGCCCCGCACCGCCGTCCCCGAGCGCCGGGCCTGCTGATCGTCTCAGCCGGTCCGGCGCTCGCGTTCCGGGACCCGTGCGGCGCGGGAAGGGCCGACGGGCCCGCCGTGCGGCCTCCGCCCGTACGGGTGAAGAGGGTCCCGGCGCACCGGACCTGCGCTCACAGCGAACAGTTCCGAATGCGGGATGGCCCGTGACGGCCCGCGCGTTAGGGTCCATGAATAACGAGGGCCGGGGAGTCCCCTCATATCGCCGCCCAAACGGCGGGCGCGGACCCCCGCGCCCCGTCAGAAGACGTGAGACGGCCCGGCGCCGTCGTAAGACGAGCAGGTGGATACGTGACGAATCTGATGCCCTCCGCCGCCGGCGACCCCTCCATCGGTGGTGGCCTCGGCGACCAGGTCTACAACCGGCTGCTCGGTGAGCGGATCATCTTCCTCGGCCAGCCCGTGGACGACGACATCGCCAACAAGATCACCGCGCAGCTGCTGCTCCTTGCCAGCGACCCTGACAAGGACATCAACCTCTACATCAACAGCCCCGGCGGTTCGATCAGCGCCGGCATGGCGATCTACGACACCATGCAGTTCATCAAGAACGACGTGGTCACCATCGCCATGGGGCTGGCCGCCTCGATGGGCCAGTTCCTGCTGAGCGCCGGCACCCCGGGCAAGCGCTTCGCCCTGCCGAACGCCGAAATCCTGATCCACCAGCCGTCCGCCGGTCTGGCCGGTTCCGCCTCGGACATCAAGATCCACGCGGAGCGGCTGCTGCACACCAAGAAGCGGATGGCCGAGCTGACCGCGTTCCACACCGGCCAGAGCGTCGAGCAGATCACCCGGGACTCGGACCGCGACCGCTGGTTCTCCGCGGACGAGGCCAAGGAGTACGGCCTGATCGACGAGGTCATCGCCTCCGCGGCCAACGTGCCCGGTGGCGGCGGCACCGGCGCCTGATCAGACCTTTACCGGTACCCAGGCCGATCCCAGACCACTGCTCATCACCAGGACGGTGAACACCCAGATGAACAACCTCTCCGGCAGCGGCGCCCTCGGCGCCGACGGCGAATACGCGGGCCCTCGTGCCGAATCCCGTTACATCGTTCCGCGGTTCGTCGAGCGCACCTCGCAGGGCGTGCGGGAGTACGACCCGTACGCGAAGCTCTTCGAGGAGCGCGTGATCTTCCTCGGCGTGCAGATCGACGACGCGTCGGCCAACGACGTGATGGCACAGCTGCTGTGCCTGGAGTCGATCGACCCCGACCGGGACATCTCGATCTACATCAACAGCCCCGGCGGCTCCTTCACGGCGCTCACCGCGATCTACGACACGATGCAGTTCGTGAAGCCCGACATCCAGACGGTCTGCATGGGCCAGGCGGCCTCCGCCGCGGCCGTGCTGCTGGCTGCCGGGTCGCCCGGCAAGCGCATGGCCCTCCCCAACGCACGCGTGCTGATCCACCAGCCGTACAGTGAGACGGGTCGCGGCCAGGTCTCCGACCTGGAGATCGCGGCCAACGAAATCCTCCGTATGCGTTCGCAGTTGGAGGAGATGCTGGCCAAGCACTCGACGACGCCGCTGGACAAGATCCGCGACGACATCGAGCGCGACAAGATCCTCACGGCCGAGGACGCCCTCGCCTACGGTCTGATCGACCAGATCGTGTCGACCCGGAAGCTCAACGCCGGAGTCTGACCGACCAGGCAGCGGTTTTGTCTCCCCTTGGCGGGTTCGCCCCACAGCGGACCCTGCCAAGGGGGGCCCGGACGAGGGCCCCGGCAAGGTACCGTCGAATATGAGGCACCAGGAGGGGCTCGCACGAGCGCCTCCCAGGCGAAGGGGAAGTACCTCGTGGCACGCATCGGTGACGGCGGCGATCTGCTCAAGTGCTCGTTCTGCGGCAAGAGTCAGAAGCAGGTCAAGAAGCTCATCGCAGGCCCCGGTGTGTACATCTGCGACGAGTGCATCGACCTCTGCAACGAGATCATCGAGGAGGAGCTCGCCGAGACCTCGGAAGTGCGCTGGGACGAACTGCCCAAGCCGCGCGAGATCTACGAGTTCCTGGAGAGCTACGTCGTGGGCCAGGAGCCCGCGAAGAAGGCGCTCTCCGTCGCGGTGTACAACCACTACAAGCGCGTGCAGGCGGGGCAGAACGGCGCACCCGGCGGGCGTGAGGACGCCATCGAGCTGGGCAAGTCCAACATCCTGCTGCTGGGGCCGACCGGTTCCGGCAAGACCCTGCTCGCGCAGACGCTGGCCCGGATGCTCAACGTGCCGTTCGCCATCGCGGACGCCACGGCGCTGACCGAGGCCGGCTACGTCGGCGAGGATGTCGAGAACATCCTCCTCAAGCTCATCCAGGCCGCCGACTACGACGTCAAGAAGGCCGAGACCGGGATCATCTACATCGACGAGATCGACAAGGTCGCCCGCAAGAGCGAGAACCCGTCGATCACCCGTGACGTCTCCGGCGAGGGCGTGCAGCAGGCGCTGCTGAAGATCCTGGAGGGCACCACCGCCTCGGTGCCGCCGCAGGGCGGGCGGAAACACCCCCACCAGGAGTTCATCCAGATCGACACGACGAACGTGCTGTTCATCGTGGGCGGTGCCTTCTCCGGCCTGGAGAAGATCATCGAGGCGCGGGCGGGTGCCAAGGGAATCGGGTTCGGCGCCACGATCCGCTCCAAGCGGGAGATCGAGGAGAAGGACCAGTTCCAGGAGGTCATGCCGGAGGACCTGGTGAAGTTCGGGATGATCCCCGAGTTCATCGGCCGCCTGCCGGTCATCACCTCGGTCCACAACCTCGACCGCGAGGCGCTCCTGCAGATCCTCATCGAGCCGCGCAACGCGCTGGTCAAGCAGTACCAGCGCCTCTTCGAACTCGACGGTGTGGAGCTGGACTTCGAGCGTGAGGCGCTGGAGGCCATCGCCGACCAGGCGATCCTGCGCCAGACCGGCGCCCGCGGCCTGCGCGCCATCATGGAGGAGGTCCTCATGTCGGTGATGTACGAGGTGCCGTCCCGCAAGGACGTCGCCCGTGTCGTCATCACCGCCGAGGTCGTCCAGTCCAACGTCAACCCGACCCTGATCCCCCGGGACGCCCGGGGGCGGGGGAGCGGGGAGCAGAAGTCGGCCTGAGGGCCGGCAGGCGTACGCGTAGGGGCCCCACCGCCGTGGTGGGGGCCCCTACGCCGTGTCCGTACCGGTACGTCGCCGTACCGGCCCGACTACTGCGGCACCCGCACCTCCGCGCGGAGCTTCGCGGCGATCTCCGCGGCCTCGTCCATGGTGGTGCCGGTGGCGCCCTGCACCGGCTCGACCAGGCCGATGGTGCTGTAATCCGCCCACATGCACATGTTGGTCTTCTGCTGGAGACCGGTGGTCGGGTTCTTGGTCTCGGCGCCCTGGCACTTCATGACCGCCCCGTCGAGTCCGTCCGGAGTGACCGCCTCGGCCTCGCCGGAGAGCGTCGTGCCGTTCTGCTCGGCGGTCTTGGTGAACTCCGCGAAGGTCTTGTCCAGCGTGGTCTGCGGGTCCGCCACCTTGCCGAACACCCCGAAGAACGTGACGTTCTTGGCGGCCGCGACCTTCTGGGCCGTCTGCGGGTCGTTCGGGTCCAGCGTCGTCAGGTCGATCGTCGAGTAGATCGTGCCGAGGCCCTTGGCGTCGGTGATGCCCGCCGTGGCCAGCGACTTGGCGTCCGAGGACGAGGCGTCCTTGGCCGGGGTGTCGGGCGTACCACGGGTGTACTGGTCGTCGAGGATCTTGGCCGGGGTGGTCAGCTTGTGCGCGCCGTCGTCCTTCAGGCCGTCGGAGGCGACGTTGCCACCGCCACCGCCACCGCCCGAGGGCTTGTCGTCGCCGCCCGACGTCAGCAGCCAGGCACCGCCCGCGAGGACGGCCACCGCGACCACGCCGGCCGCGACGATCAGGCCGGTCTTCTTCCCGCCGCCTCCCGAGGGCGGCGGGGGGACCTGGCCGTAGGGCCCGCCGGGACCGCCGGGCTGGCCGGGCTGCTGCGGCACCTGTCCGTAGGGCCCCGGCTGCTGGCCCTGCTGCGGGTACCCGTACCCGGGCTGCTGCTGGGGCGCCCCGCCCTGCTGGGGGTAGCCGTACCCGGGCTGCCCGCCGGGGGGCGGGCCCTGGGGCGGCTGCTGGCCGTAGGGGCCGGGCTGCTGCGGCTGGCCTCCGTACGGGCCGGGCTGGTTGTAGCTCATGGGCGTGGTTCCCCTCCGTCGTACATGCGTTGGGCTCATCCTGACGGACATGGCCGCGTCATGGGGAAACCGGGGCGCCACCGTTACCGAAGAATCCGGTTTCGGGACGGGGCGGTGACGCCCGTAAACTGTCCCTCGTGACCGACAACACTCAGCATCAGCAAGCAGCCACCCCCGAACTGCCGACCCAGTACGTGCCGGCCGACGTAGAGGGGAAGCTGTATGAGCGCTGGGTGGAGCGGGGCTACTTCGAGGCCGACGAGCACAGCGAGAAGCCCCCGTACACCATCGTCATCCCGCCGCCGAACGTCACCGGCTCGCTCCACCTGGGCCACGCCTTCGAGCACACGCTGATCGACGCCCTCACCCGCCGCAAGCGGATGCAGGGGTACGAGACGCTGTGGCAGCCCGGCATGGACCACGCCGGCATCGCCACGCAGAACGTCGTCGAGCGTGAGCTGGCCAAGGAGGGCAAGTCCCGCCACGACCTCGGCCGCGAGGCGTTCATCGAGCGCGTCTGGAAGTGGAAGAACGAGTCGGGCGGCCAGATCTCCGGCCAGATGCGCCGTCTGGGCGACGGCGTCGCCTGGTCCCGCGAGCGGTTCACCATGGACGACGGGCTCTCCCGCGCCGTGCAGACCGTCTTCAAGAAGATGTACGAGGACGAGCTGATCTACCGCGCCGAGCGCATCATCAACTGGTGCCCGCGCTGTCTGACGGCCATCTCCGACATCGAGGTCGAGTACAGCGACGACGACGGCGAACTCGTCTCGATGAAGTACGGCGAGGGCGAGGACAGCCTCGTCGTCGCCACCACCCGCGCCGAGACGATGCTCGGGGACACCGCGGTCGCCGTCCACCCGGACGACGAGCGCTACCGGCACCTCGTGGGCAAGCGGATCAAGCTGCCGCTGACCGACCGGACCATCCCGGTCGTCGCCGACACCCACGTCGACCCGGAGTTCGGCACCGGCGCGGTCAAGGTCACCCCGGCCCACGACCCGAACGACTTCGAGATCGGCCGCCGCCACGACCTGCCCTCGCTCACCGTCATGGACGAGCGCGCGGTCATCACCGTCCCCGGCCCCTTCGAGGGCCTGGACCGGCTGGAGGCCCGTTCGGCGATCGTCGCCGCGCTGCGCGCGGAGGGCCGGATCGTCGCCGAGAAGCGCCCGTACGTCCACTCGGTCGGCCACTGCTCGCGGTGCAAGACCACCGTCGAGCCGCGGCTGTCGATGCAGTGGTGGGTCAAGGTCGGCCCGCTGGCCCAGGCCGCCGGTGACGCGGTCCGCGACGGCCAGGTCAAGATCCACCCGCAGGAGATGGAGAAGCGCTACTTCGACTGGGTCGACGACCTGCGCGACTGGTGCATCTCCCGGCAGCTGTGGTGGGGCCACCGCATCCCCATCTGGTACGGCCCCGAGGGCGAGATCGTCTGCGTCGGCCCCGACGAGGAGCCGCCGAGCGGCGAGGGCTGGCACCAGGAGACCGACGTCCTCGACACCTGGTTCTCCTCGGGCCTGTGGCCCTTCTCCACCCTCGGCTGGCCCGAGCGGACCGACAGCCTCGCGAAGTTCTACCCGAACTCCGTCCTGGTGACCGGCTACGACATCCTCTTCTTCTGGGTCGCCCGGATGATGATGTTCGGCCTCTACGCGATGGACGGCACCCCGCCGTTCCACACCATCGCGCTGCACGGCATGGTCCGTGACCAGTTCGGCAAGAAGATGTCCAAGTCCTTCGGCAACGCGGTCAACCCGCTCGACTGGATGGACGCGTACGGCTCCGACGCCCTGCGCTTCACCCTGGCGCGCGGTGCCAACCCGGGCGTCGACGTGCCGATCGGCGAGGACTGGGTCCAGGGCTCGCGGAACTTCGCCAACAAGATCTGGAACGCCACCCGCTTCGCCCTGATGAACGGCGCCACGGTCGAGGGCGGACTCCCCGCCCCCGAGGAACTGTCGGCCACCGACCGGTGGATCCTCTCCCGCCTCGACACGGTGGTCGCCGAGGTCGACGCGTACTACGAGGACTACCAGTTCGCGAAGGTCTCCGACGCCCTCTTCCACTTCGCGTGGGACGAGGTCTTCGACTGGTACGTCGAGCTGTCCAAGACCACCTTCATGGGCGGCGGACGCCCCGCCGAGGTCTCCGCGCGCGTCCTCGGCGAGGTCCTCGACACGACGCTGCGGCTGCTCCACCCGGTCATGCCGTTCGTCACCGAGACCCTGTGGACCACCCTCACCGGCCAGGAGTCGCTGGTCATCGCCGACTGGCCGGCCGGCAGCGGCTTCCGCGACAAGGCCGCCGAGGCCGAGATCGAGCAGGTCCAGCAGGTCATCACCGAGGTCCGCAGGTTCCGCTCCGACCAGGGGCTCCAGCCCGGCCAGAAGGTGCCCGCCCGCCTCGGCCTGGAGGGCACCGCCTTCGCCCCGCACGAGGCGGCCATCCGCCAGCTGCTCCGCCTCACCCCGGAGGGCGACGCCTTCCAGGCCACCGCGAGCCTCCCGGTCTCCGGCGCCACCGTCGCCCTCGACCTCTCCGGCACCATCGATGTCGAGGCCGAGCGCAAGCGCCTGACCAAGGACCTGGCCAACGCCGAGAAGGAGAAGGCCGCCGCCGAGGGCAAGCTCGGCAACGAGGCGTTCCTCGCCAAGGCCCCGGACAAGGTCGTGGACAAGATCCGCGGCCGCCTCGCCAAGGCCGAGGCCGACATCGAGCGCATCACCGCGCAACTGGCGGCGCTGCCCGCCGCCTGATCCTCCCGGCACGTCCGGCCGGATCCCCGAGGGGCCCCACCGACCCGGTGGGGCCCCTCGCGACATACCCGGGCCCTGCGGGAGCTTCGGCGCGCCCTCCGTAGACTGGGGCGCGTGAGTGACCACCCCCCGCACGACAGCGGCGAGCCCGAGCAGCCCGGACCCGATGACGAGGCCTTCCAGGAGATCGTCGACGCAGAACAGGACCGCGACCCCGACCTCGCCGTGATCGAGGCGGGCAGCCGCACCCTGCGCACCCAGACCGCTCCGCCGCAGGACGATCCGGTCCGCCCCGCCGACCCGGAGACCGCCGCGGCCCTGCGCGAGGTCGAGACGGAGCTGGCCGGACGCTGGGGCGAGACCAAGCTGGAGCCCTCCGTCACCCGCATCCAGGGGCTGATGGACGTGCTGGGCGACCCGCAGCGGGCGTACCCCTCGATCCACATCACCGGGACCAACGGCAAGACCTCCACGGCCCGCATGATCGAGGCGCTGCTCGGCGCCTTCGAGCTGCGCACCGGGCGGTACACCTCGCCGCACGTCCAGTCGATCACCGAGCGGATCAGCCTGGACGGCGCGCCGATCGCCCCCGACCGGTTCGTCGAGACCTACCAGGACCTCAAGCCCTACGTCGAGATGATCGACAACCAGGGCGCGTACCGGCTCTCCTTCTTCGAGGTGCTCACCGGGATGGCCTACGCGGCCTTCGCGGACGCGCCGGTGGACGTCGCCGTGGTCGAGGTCGGCATGGGCGGCAGCTGGGACGCCACCAACGTCATCGACGGCCAGGTCGCCGTGATCACCCCGATCGACCTGGACCACACCGACCGGCTCGGCACCACGCCCGGCGCCATCGCCGGGGAGAAGGCCGGGATCATCAAACCCGACGCCACCGTGATCATGGCCCAGCAGCCCGTCGACGCCGCCCAGGTCATCCTCAAGAAGGCCGTCGAGGCCGACGCGACGGTGGCCCGTGAGGGCATGGAGTTCGGCGTGGTCTCCCGGCAGGTCGCCGTCGACGGCCAACTGGTCACCCTGCGCGGCCTCGGCGGCGAGTACGAGGACATCTACCTGCCGCTGCACGGCCCCTACCAGGCGCACAACGCCGCCGTCGCGCTCGCCGCCGTCGAGGCGTTCTTCGGCGTCGGCTCCGAGCACGCCCGCGAGCTGGACGTCGACACCCTGCGCAAGGGGTTCGCCTCGGTGACCGCGCCGGGTCGCCTGGAGATCGTCCGCAAGTCGCCGACGGTCGTCCTGGACGCCGCCCACAACCCCTCCGGAGCCCGCGCCACCGCGACCGCCGTCAGCGAGGCGTTCGACTTCAGCCGTCTGATCGGCGTCGTCGGGGTCAGCGACGGCAAGGACGCCAAGGGGCTGCTCGAAGCCTTCGAGCCGCTCCTCGCCGAGGTCGTCGTCACCCGCAACTCCAGCGAGCGGGCCATGGACGTGGACGAGCTGGCGGGCCTGGCCGTCGAGGTCTTCGGCGAGGACCGGGTCCAGGTCGAGCCGCGGCTCGACGACGCCCTGGAGGCGGCGGTCACCCTCGCCGAGGAAGAGGGCGAGTACTCCGGCGGTGGCGTCCTCGTCACCGGCTCCGTCATCACGGTCGGCGAGGCCCGGCTGCTTCTGGGAAGGGGCTGAGCGGCGCCATGCGGATGCTCTGCGCTTCGACGCTCATCGGCGAGTTCTTCGTCATCGGCTTCGCCGGCCTGGTGGCGATGAAGGACCCCGACCTCGCCATGGGCACCGTCTGGACGGTCTGCGGCGTGCTGATGGCCGTCAGCCTCCTGCTCTGCGGCCTGCTCTCCCGGCCGGCCGGCGTCCGGCTCGGCTGGGCGCTCCAGGGCGCGCTGGTCCTCAGCGGCTTCTTCGTGCCCATGATGTTCCTGCTCGGCGCCTGCTTCGCCGGCCTGTGGTGGGCCTCGATCCACTTCGGCCGCAAGATCGACGAGGCCAAGGCGCGCTGGGCCGAGCAGGCGGCCGAGCCCGAGGCGGCCTAGGTTCTGTCCGGCGGGACGTCGTGGGCCCGCGACGCCTGGCACGCACCCTCGCCGCACGCCCGCAACACCCGAGTACGTCCGGTACGAGGGAGATCCGGGCGCACGCCGGGAGCACGCACCGGACGCCGCGGGCTGTGCCACGAGGATCCGCCGGGCCGGCCCCAGGCGTCCTCAACTCCCGCACGGCGCCCGGCACGCACTCCCACCGCACGGGCCGAAGGCCCGAGCGGCTCCGGTGCGGGGACCCTCACGAGGCCCTTCGCCCGGAACGCAGGGGGCGCGCACCGACCCCGCGGACACCGCACCGGAGGTGAGGAGCCTCCCTGGCGGGGGACACCGCGGGGCGTGCCTCACCGGGTGGGAGCGTCCCCGCCGGGGGCCACGCAGAGCGCCCGCGCCATCGCCCCCGGTGCGGGGTGCTGCCCGGCGGGGGTCCGGCTGCGGGCCCGCCGATCACACCCGGTAACCTCGCCCCAACCGCACACCCCCGGCCGCCAAGGAGCCGTACATGACCGAGCGCACTCTCGTCCTGCTCAAGCCCGATGCCCACCGCCGTGGCCTGATCGGCGAGATCATCGGCCGCATCGAGCGCAAGGCGGGCTGGGAGATCACCGCGCTGGAGCTGCGCACGCTGGACGCCGGGACGCTGGAACAGCACTACGGCGAGCACCAGGGCAAGCCCTTCTACGAGCCGCTGATGGGTTTCATGCAGTCCGGCCCGGTCGTCGCCCTGATCGTCGAGGGCGAGCGGGTCGTCGAGGGCGTGCGCCGGCTGGCCGGCCCGACGGACCCGATCGCCGCCGCGCCCGGCTCCATCCGCGGCGACTTCGGCACCATCGTCCGCGAGAACCTCATCCACGCCTCCGACTCGCCCGAGTCGGCCGAGCGCGAGGTCGCCCTCTTCTTCCCGGGGTGCGTCTGAGTCCTCCCCGTGACCGGGGAGTAAGACATTCCGATGCGTGGATTGCGCGGCGGGCCCGTCCGCACCAGACTGTGCGGACGGCCGCGCGGCGCGCCGGGGTCCGCCTCGGCCGGTGACGTCGGGTCAGCACGACGACGTGCCGACGCGCGGCGGTCGGCAGGAGCCGGCCGCCTTCCGCGTATGCGGGCTGTTCGGGGGAACCCATGGCCCGGATGGCACGTCTCCCAGGGCGAGGCGGCCCGTCATCTGCTGACAATGGCGAAGACCCTTGCGCCGTGCCCGTGCGGGCGAGACTACGATGGAAGCCTTCACGCCACAGCACCCACCCTCGCCCTCCTGAAAAGCCGTCAACGCTTCGCTTCGGGAAGGCCAGACGAATCCTGATGGGGAACACAATGTCGTTCATCGGCCGTGACATGGCTGTCGACCTCGGGACCGCCAACACGCTGGTGTACGTCAGGGGCCGAGGGATCGTTCTCAACGAACCGTCCGTCGTCGCCATCAACACCAACACCGGCGGCATCCTCGCGGTAGGTGCCGAAGCCAAGAAGATGATCGGCCGCACCCCCGGCAACATCGTCGCCGTGCGGCCGCTGAAGGACGGTGTCATCGCCGACTTCGAGATCACCGAGCGGATGCTCCGCTACTTCATCCTCAAGATCCACAAGCGGCGCTACCTCGCCCGCCCCCGGGTCGTCGTCTGCGTCCCCTCCGGCATCACGGGGGTCGAGCGCCGCGCGGTCATCGAGGCGTCCACCCAGGCCGGCGCCCGCCAGGTGCACATCATCGAGGAGCCCATGGCCGCCGCCATCGGCTCCGGCCTGCCCGTCCACGAGGCCACCGGCAACATGGTCGTGGACATCGGCGGCGGCACCACCGAGGTCGCCGTGATCTCGCTCGGCGGCATCGTCACCGCCCAGTCCATCCGGGTGGCCGGCGACGAGCTGGACAACGCGATCATCCAGCACGTCAAGAAGGAGTACAGCCTCCTGCTCGGCGAGCGCACCGCCGAGCAGATCAAGCTCACCATCGGCTCGGCCTTCGACCTCGACACCGACGAACACACCGAGATCCGCGGCCGCGACCTGGTCAGCGGCCTCCCCAAGACCGTCGTCATCTCGGCCGGCGAGGTCCGCAAGGCGATCGAGGAGCCGGTCAACGCCATCGTCGACGCGGTCAAGACCACCCTCGACAAGTGCCCGCCCGAGCTGTCCGGCGACGTCATGGACCGCGGCATCGTCCTCACCGGCGGCGGCGCCCTGCTCCGCGGCCTGGACGAGCGGCTCCGCCACGAGACCGGTATGCCCATCCACATCGCCGAGGACCCGCTCGACTCCGTCGCGCTCGGCTCCGGCAAGTGCGTCGAGGAGTTCGAGGCCCTCCAGCAGGTGCTGGACGCCTCCCCCCGCAGGTGACCGCTCCGGGCGGGCCCGCGCGGGCCCGCCCGGAGACGGCGGCCGGAGCACCGGCGGACCCCGGTCCGCAGCGCTCCCTCCCCGGCACCGCCCGGGACCGGACCCGCCGCCCCGCACGACCCGAAGCCCGAAACCATTCCTACGAGGAAGGCACGGCCGCCGCACGTGAGGGACACACGAGAGAGCCGGCTGCTCCTGGTGCTGCTGATCGCCATCGCGTTCGCACTGATCACGGTGGACATCCGCGGCGGTGAGGGCTCGCCGATCGACGGCGCCCGCAAGGCCGCGGCCACCGTCCTCGGACCGGTGGAGAGCGGCGTCGCCGGAGCGGTCGACCCGATCGGCAACGCCGTCGGAGCCGTCCGCGACTCCGGCGGCCGCCACGACCGCATCGCCGCCCTGGAGCGCGAGAACGCCGCACTGAAGACCCGCCTCGGCAGCGACGCGCGCAACCAGAGCCGCGTCCGCCAGCTCGACGCCATGCTGAAGAAGGCCGGCGCCGGCCAGTACGGCATCCGCGGCGCCGAGGTCGTCGCCATCGGCGCCGCCCAGGGTTTCTCCTGGACCGTCACCATCGACGCGGGCAGCAAGGACGGCATCGCCCGCGACATGACCGTCATCAACGGCGACGGCCTCGTCGGCCGCATCACCACCGTCGGCCCGCACACCTCCACCGTGCTGCTCGCCAGCGACCCCGACTTCACCGTCGGCACCCGCATGGAGGGCTCCGACGAACTCGGCTTCGCCACCGGCCAGGGCGACCGCCCGCTCGCCGTCCAGCTGCTCAACGGCAAGTCCAAGGTCAAGAAGGGCGACCGGATGGTCACCTTCGGCTCCCACGCCGACAAGCCCTTCGTGCCCGGGGTCCCCATCGGCGAGGTGGTCCGCGTCGACCCGCTCGGCGGCGACCTGACCCGTACCGTCCACATCAAGCCGTACGTCGGCTTCACCAAGCTCGACATCGTCGGCATCGTCGTCCAGGCCCCCCGTGAGGACCCCCGCGACACCGTGCTGCCGCCCAAGTCGAAGCCGGCCCCCACCCCCACCGTGACGGTCACCGCCCCGCCTCCCGGCGAGGGCGAGGCCCCCGAGGGCGAGGCCGACGAGGCCGGCGCCGCGGCGGGGCAGCCCCAGCCCGGAACCGACCAGGAGTAGAGCTGCTGCCATGCGTCTCAACCGGATTCTGCTCTCCGCCGCGCTGACCGTGGTCGCCCTCGTCGTCCAGGTCAGCATCCTCGCCCGGCTCCAGCTGCCCGGCGCCGTCCCCGACCTGCTGCTGCTCACCGTGCTCGCGCTGGCCATGGTCTACGGGCCCACCGGCGGCAGCCTCGTCGGCTTCGGCGCCGGACTCCTCGCCGACCTCGCGCCCCCGGCCGACCACGCCGTGGGCCGGTACGCCCTGGTCCTCTGCGTCGTCGGCTATCTCGCCGGACTCGCCAAGCCCGAGGGCGGCAAGCTGCGCTCGGCCACCGGCCCGCTGGTCGTCGTGGTCGGCGCCGCCATCGGCTCCACCCTGCTCTACGCGGGCGTCGGCGCCCTCGTCGGCGACACCGCCGCCCGCGACGTCGGCCTCGGCGGACTGCTGTTCACGGCGAGCCTGTACGACCTGATCCTGGCGCCGTTCACCGTGCCGCTGATCATGGCGCTGGCCCGCCGCGGCGAGCACGACCCGGTCGCCGACGCCTCCGGCGGCCCCTCCGGGGGCGACGTCGCCGCGGGCTGGCTCTCCGCCGGCGGCACCGGCCTCGCCATCGGCCGTCAGCGCGGCGGTCTGCGGGCCAGAGCCATGAAGTCCCGGGTGGCCCGGGCCGGACGCATCAAGGGGGTCAAGCGCCTGTGACCGCAACTCCCGCCGCACCTCGCGCGAGGAGGCCCCGCCCGTGAGCAACATCCCCGAGACCGGCCGCACCCCCCGCGTGCAGATCCGGCTCATCGTCATCCAGGTCCTGGTCGTCTCCCTGCTGCTGACCCTGGGCGGGCGGCTGTGGTACCTCCAGATCCGCCAGGGCGACGAGTACGCCGCCAAGGCCTCCGGCAACCACGTGCAGCAGGTCGTCAAGCCCGCCGTGCGCGGGGCCATCCTCGACGCGCGCGGCGTGCCCATCGCCGACAACGAGACCCGCCTCGTCGTCTCCGCCTCGCGCACCGAGCTGATGAAGATGAAGGACGACGGGAAGGCCGTCCTCGGCCGCCTCGCCGAGGTCCTCGGCATGACGCCGAAGGAGGTCGCCGAGAAGGTCCGCCTCTGCGACGCCGAGACCCCCCAGCCCTGCTGGAACGGCTCCCCGTACCAGCCCATCCCCATCACCGACGAGGCCACCGCCAAGCAGGCGCTCCAGATCCGCGAGCGGACCGAGGAGTTCCCCGGCATCTCCGCCGAGCCGACCGCGGTGCGCCGCTACCCGGCCCCCGGCAAGGCCCACACCTCCCAGGTCCTCGGCTACCTCTCCCCGGTCACCGACGAGGAGATCAAGAAGGCCGAGGACAGCGACTCGCCCTACCTCCGCTCCGACCAGGTCGGCCGCTCCGGCCTGGAGCGCACCTACGACAAGGAACTGCGCGGCAAGGCCGGCGTCACCCGCTACGAGGTCGACAACCTCGGCCGCGTCATCGGCGAGGCCGAGTCCGATCCCGCCGAGGCCGGAGCCAACGTCGTCACCAGCATCGACTCCCGCGTCCAGGCGGTCACCGAGTACGAGCTGAACGAGGCGATGAAGGCCGCCCGCAAGGAGATGGACCGCAACACCAACCGGCTCTACGAGGCCGACGCGGGCGCCGCCGTCGTCATGGAGAACAAGACCGGCCGCGTCGTCGCCATGGCCTCGCTGCCCGACTACGACCCCAACTCCTGGGTCGGCGGCATCTCCGGCAAGGACTACGCCAAGTTCACCAGCAAGAAGTCGAACTACCCGCTGCTCAACCGGGCCATCCAGGGCCAGGCCGCGCCGGGCTCGATCTTCAAGGTGATCTCCTCCACCGCCGCCGTCAACGCCGGGTACGACTTCAACGGCAACTACCCCTGCCCCAGCTCGTACTCGATCGGCGGGCAGGTCTTCAAGAACTTCGAGTCCCAGGGATACGGCTCCATCAACCTCGGCCGAGCCCTGGAGGTCTCCTGCGACACCGTCTTCTACCACCTCGCCCATGAGCAGTGGAAGAAGGACGGCGGCAACAACCCCAAGAAGCCCAAGGACTGGTTCTACAAGACCGCCCACCAGTTCGGCCTCGGCAAGGAGACCGGCATCGACCTCCCCAACGAGGTCACCGGCCGCGTCCCCGACCGCCAGTGGAAGAAGGACTACTGGGAGGCCAACAAGGACGGCTGGTGCAAGACCGGCAAGAAGGGCGGCGAGTACGCCGAGCAGATCGCCTACGAGAACTGCCTCGAAGGCATGCGTATGCGCGCCGGTGACTCGGTCAACTACTCCATCGGCCAGGGCGACACCCTCGTCACCCCCATCCAGATGGCCACCATCTACGCGGCCATCGCCAACGGCGGCACCCTCTACGACCCGACCGTCGGCAAGGCCGTCATCAGCGCCGACGGCAAGAAGACCACCGAGATCGAGCCCACGGCCCACGGCAAGCTGCCGATGAACCCGAAGACCAGGAAGCAGATAGAGCAGGCACTCGCGGGCGTCGCGACCACCGGCTCCGCCGCCTGGCGCTTCGGCGGCTGGCCGCAGGACAAGATCCCGATGCACGCCAAGACCGGCACCGCCGAGGTCTACGGCAAGCAGACGACCTCCTGGTTCGCCAGCTACACCCCCGACTACACGATCGTCATGACGATCTCCCAGGGCGGCACCGGCTCCGGCGCCTCCGGCCCGGCGGTCCGCAAGATCTACGAGGCGATGTACGGGCTGACCGAGGACGGCGAGCAGGACGTCAAGAAGGCCCTGCTGCCCGAACCGCAGTCGGCGCTGCCCAAGGTCGAGCCGGACGGGTCGATCCACGCCCCGGCCGTCAAGCCCTACCTGCCCGTCAAGCCGACGCCCCCCGCCGACACCCAGGACCTCGCCACCGCCCCCGGCGGACCCCTTCTCTGGAGGCGCGACTGATGGCCGGCTTCTCCGTCCCCGGCTACGGGCCCGAACGCGCCTCGTGGACCCGGGCCTTCGCCCGCGACTCCGTGGTGCGCCGGCTCGACTGGCCGATGCTGCTGAGCGCGCTCGCCCTCTCCCTGGTCGGTGTCGTCCTGGTCTACTCCGCAACCCGCAACCGGATGGGGCTCAACCAGGGCGACCCGTACTTCTTCTTCGTGCGGCACCTGCTCAACACCGGCATCGGGCTCGCCCTGATGGCGGGCACCATCTGGCTGGGCCACCGCACCCTGCGGACCGCCGTCCCCGTCCTCTACGGCATCTCGGTGCTGCTGATCCTGCTGGTGCTCACCCCGCTGGGCGCCACGATCAACGGCGCCCACGCCTGGCTGGTGATCGGCGGCTTCAGCCTCCAGCCCTCCGAGTTCGTCAAGATCACCATCATCCTCGGCATGGCGATGCTGCTGGCCGCCCGCGTCGACGCCGGGGACCGGGAGCATCCCGACCACCGCACCGTCGTCCTCGCCCTGGCCCTGGCGACCGTGCCGATGCTCATCGTCATGCTGATGCCGGACCTCGGCTCCGTCATGGTCATGGTGATGATCGTGCTCGGCGTCCTGCTCTCCTCCGGTGCCTCCAACCGCTGGATCCTCGGCCTGATCGGGGCCGGAGCCGCCGGGGCGGTCCTGGTGTGGCAGCTCGGTGTCCTGGACGAGTACCAGATCAACCGGTTCGCCGCCTTCGCCAACCCGCAGCTCGACCCGGCGGGCGTCGGCTACAACACCAACCAGGCCCGCATCGCCATCGGCTCCGGCGGCCTCACCGGCACCGGCCTCTTCCAGGGCACGCAGACCACCGGCCAGTTCGTCCCCGAGCAGCAGACCGACTTCGTCTTCACCGTCGCCGGTGAGGAACTCGGCTTCCTCGGCGCGGGTCTCATCATCGCCCTGCTCGGGGTCGTCCTCTGGCGGGCCTGCCGCATCGCCCGCGCCACCACCGAGCTGTACGGCACCATCGTCGCCGGCGGCATCATCGCCTGGTTCGCCTTCCAGTCCTTCGAGAACATCGGCATGACCCTGGGCATCATGCCCGTCGCAGGCCTCCCGCTGCCCTTCGTCAGTTACGGCGGCACCGCCATGTTCGCGGCGTGGATCGCCATAGGACTCCTCCAGTCGATCAAGCTGCAACGGCCCCTCTCCGCGAGCTGACCCGGGCTCCGGCACCGGTACGGGCGCCGGGACGGTACCCGCACCGGGACCGCCCCGGCGCCCGTTCGCCGTCACCGGCGGGAGCGGGCGCCGCGCGGTGTCAAGGGCCGGCCCGTACCACGCTAGGCTGGAGAATCAGCCCTGCCCGCTCACGAAGGTTCCCGATGACTGACCAGTCGACTGCGGAGTCGGTCTTCCCTCAGCTCGAAGCGCTGCTCCCGCACGTACAGAAGCCCATCCAGTACGTCGGCGGTGAGCTGAACTCCACCGTCAAGCCGTGGGAGTCCTGCGACGTCCGCTGGGCCCTGATGTACCCCGACGCCTACGAGGTCGGCCTGCCCAACCAGGGCGTCATGATCCTCTACGAGGTGCTCAACGAGCGCGAGGGCGTCCTCGCCGAACGCACCTACAGCGTCTGGCCCGACCTCGAAGAGCTGATGCGCGAGCACCGCGTCCCGCAGTTCACCGTGGACAGCCACCGGCCCGTCGGCGCCTTCGACGTCTTCGGACTCAGCTTCTCCACCGAGCTGGGCTACACCAACATGCTCACCGCGCTCGACCTCGCGGGCATCCCGCTGAACGCCGCCGACCGCACCGAGGACGACCCGATCGTCCTCGCCGGCGGCCACGCGGCCTTCAACCCGGAGCCGATCGCCGAGTTCATCGACTGCGCCGTCGTCGGCGACGGCGAGCAGGCCGTCCTGGAGATCACCGACATCATCCGGGCCTGGAAGGCCGAGGGCCGCCCCGGCGGCCGCGAGGAGGTCCTCTTCCGCCTCGCCCGCACCGGCGGCGTCTACGTCCCCGCCTTCTACGACGTCGAGTACCTGCCCGACGGCCGCATCGCCCGCGTCGTGCCCAACCGCTCCGGCGTCCCGTGGCGCGTCTCCAAGCACACCGTCATGGACCTCGACGAGTGGCCCTACCCGAAGCAGCCGCTGGTCCCGCTCGCCGAGACCGTCCACGAGCGGATGTCGGTGGAGATCTTCCGCGGCTGCACCCGCGGCTGCCGCTTCTGCCAGGCGGGCATGATCACCCGCCCGGTCCGCGAGCGCTCCATCACCGGCATCGGCGAGATGGTGGACAAGGGCCTGAAGGCCACCGGGTTCGAGGAGGTCGGCCTGCTCTCCCTCTCCTCCGCCGACCACAGCGAGATCGGCGACATCGCCAAGGGCCTCGCCGACCGGTACGAGGAGGACAAGATCGGCCTGTCCCTCCCCTCGACCCGCGTCGACGCCTTCAACGTCGACCTGGCCAACGAGCTGACCCGCAACGGCCGCCGCTCCGGCCTCACCTTCGCCCCCGAGGGCGGCTCCGAACGGATGCGGAAGGTCATCAACAAGATGGTCTCCGAGGAGGACCTGATCCGCACCGTCGCCACCGCCTACGGCAACGGCTGGCGGCAGGTGAAGCTGTACTTCATGTGCGGCCTGCCCACCGAGACCGACGAGGACGTCCTCCAGATCGCCGACATGGCGACCAGCGTCATCGCCAAGGGCCGCCAGGTCTCCGGCTCCCAGGACATCCGCTGCACCGTCTCCATCGGCGGCTTCGTCCCCAAGCCGCACACCCCCTTCCAGTGGGCCCCGCAGCTCTCCGCCGAGCAGACCGACGCCCGCCTGGAGAAGCTCCGCGACAAGATCCGAGGCGACAAGAAGTACGGCCGCTCCATCGGCTTCCGCTACCACGACGGCAAGCCCGGCATCGTCGAGGGCCTCCTCTCCCGCGGCGACCGCCGCATCGGAGCGGTCATCCGCGCCGTCTACGAGGACGGCGGCCGATTCGACGGCTGGCGCGAGTACTTCAGCTACGACCGCTGGATGGCCTGCGCCGAGAAGACCCTCCCCGAGCAGGGCGTCGACGTCGACTGGTACACCACCCGCGAGCGCGGCTACGAGGAGGTCCTCCCCTGGGACCACCTCGACTCCGGCCTCGACAAGGAATGGCTCTGGGAGGACTGGCAGGACGCCCTCGACGAGACCGAGGTCGAGGACTGCCGCTGGACGCCCTGCTTCGACTGCGGGGTGTGCCCGCAGATGGACACCAGCATCCAGGTGGGCCCCACCGGCAAGAAGCTGCTGCCGCTGAGCGTGGTGGGCCAGGGCGGGTAGCGACCGCAACGCGCGTACGACTCGTGCCGGGGACCGTTCGGGCGGTCCCCGGCACTGTCGTGTCCGAGGCCGGGACGGCTGTCCGGCGCGCCGCGGTGGCAGGGCGCGACGGGGGCGCCGAAGGTGGCCTCATGGAATCCCGCACATCTCCGGCCGGCCGCCCCGGAGCCCGGAGGGCGACGTTCGGGCCGGTGGCCGGGGCCGCGGTGATGGCCACCGGGATCGTGTCGACCGGGTGTCACCTGGTGGGGGCCGAGGTGGTGTCCCTGGTGCTGCTCGGGGTGGGCGGGGCCGGTTGGGCGCTGCTGGTGGGGATCTTTCTCCAGCACTTCCTCGGGGCGCGGGAGCAGTGGCGGCGGGAGTCGCGGACGGCGGCCTCGCTGACCGGGGTGGCGGCCACCTCGGTGCTGGGGACGCGGGTGGTGCTGCTGGGGTGGGCGGCGGCCGGGTGGGTGCTGCTGGCGGTGGCCGCCGCGGGTTGGGTGGTGCTGCTGCCGCAGGTGGTGCGGAGCCTGGGGCGGCGGGTGCCGGGGTCGGCGTATCTGACCTGTGTCGCGACGCAGTCGCTCGGGGTGCTCGGGGCGACGCTGGCCCCGGCCACCGGGGTGGCCTGGCCGCTGCCGGTCGCCGTGGTGCTGCTGGTCGCGGGGTTCGGGCTGTACGTGCTGGTGCTGCTGCACTTCGACTTCCGCCAGCTCCAGGAGGGGGCGGGGGACCACTGGGTGGCGTGCGGGGCGCTGGCCATCTCGGCGCTGGCCGCGGGCAAGCTGACGGCGGCGAGCGGGGAGCCGCTGGGGTGGGCCGAACCGCTGCGGTCCTGGCTGTCGGCGGTCACCTTCGTGCTGCTGCTGGCCGCCCTCGCCTGGTACGCGGTGATCGCCGCGGCCGAGCTGCGCCGGCCGCGGCCGGGGTACGACCCCAGGCGGTGGGCCACCGTCTTCCCGCTCGGGATGACGGCGGTGGCCGCGCTGACCGCCGCCGGGGAGGCCGGGCCCGCCACCTCCGGCTGGCTCGACCCCCTCGGGCGGGCCCTGCTGTGGGTGGCCGTGGCGGTCTGGGCGCTGGTGGCGGTGGGGTCGGCGAAGCGGCTGGCGGGGCGGGCGTTGCGCCGAACGCCGTAACCGGAGGAGCGGGGGACGGGGACGGGGCCGAGCATGAGGGGGAGCGGGCGGTCCGGCGCTCCCGACGACGCCATCCGCTGGAGCGGACCGCCCGCTTGCCCCCGCCGAGGCCGGACGGTGCCCGGGTGCGGGAACCTCCGGGCGGCGCGGCGCGTACCCTAGGCAGGGGTACGACCGCACTCACGAGGGACTGAACGACACTGGGTAAGCGACAGCCCGTAGGGCCTCCGCCCGCGCCGACGGTGCAGCGGATCCGTCTGTGCTACACCAAGCGCGGCCGCCTGCGGTTCACCAGCCACCGAGACTTCCAGCGCGCCTTCGAGCGGGCCCTGCGCCGCGCCGAGGTGCCGATGGCCTACTCGGCGGGCTTCACGCCCCACCCGAAGGTGAGTTACGCCAACGCCGCGCCCACCGGTACGGGCAGCGAGGCGGAGTACCTGGAGATCGGGCTCACCGCGCCGCGCGACCCCGCCACACTGCGGGAACTGCTCGACGCCTCGATGCCCGCGGGGCTCGACATCACCGACGCCGTCGAGGCGCGTACCTCCGGTCTCGCCGACCGGCTCCAGGCCTCGCTCTGGGAGCTGCGGCTCGACCAGGTCGAGCCGGACGAGGCCCGGGCGGCCGTCGCCGCCTTCGAGGCGGCGGAGACGGTCGAGGTCCAGCGGCGCACCAAGAACGGCGTGCGGACCTTCGACGCCCGCGCCGCCGTGGCCTCGCTCGACGTGGTCGTACCCACCGGCGAGCCGGGTGATAGGCCGTCGGCACGGCCCTGTGCGATACTGCGGCTGGTTGTGCGGCACGAGACACCCGCCGTACGACCCGACGACGTCCTGTCCGGTCTCCGAGTAGTGGCCGACCTGGCGCCGCCGGTCCCCGCTGCGGTGACCAGGCTGGCGCAGGGGCCTTTCGACGACGAGACCGGCTCGGTGACCGATCCGCTCGCGCCCGACCGCGAGGCGGTCGAGGCCGCCCCCTCCGAGGGCGCCCCGCCCGCCGCCGCGCAGGCCACCACGGCGGTAAGTCCCGCGTAGGGACGCTCGCCGCAGCGCCGCCCTCGAATCCGGGAGCCACCTGGGTCGGGCAGCGCACCGACCAGAAGACTTTCGCCAGGCCGCCCGCGAGACGCGTACGGAACCGGCGAGAACAGGACAGAGAAGCTCCCGTGCGGCGCCCGCGCCCCGGAGGACGGTCCCGCGCACACTTCGCGCGAAGGCGACCGCCACCGGATTCGACGCGGCGCCCGGGAGCGTGACGGGAGATACCCCCGCATGCTCGGATCGAACGACCCCGCCGAAGGCGTGGACGTGGACAACGACAGCCCCAGCGACACCCTGCCGCCGCGCAGGCGACGGCGGGCCGCCTCCCGGCCCGCCGGACCGCCCGCGGCGGCGGAGGCCGCGGCCGTGGCCATACCGGCTCCGGTACCGGCGGAGGCCGAGGCGCCCGCCGCCGAGGCGCCGTCCGGTGACGAACCGGCGCCGCGTCCGCGCCGCCGCGCCACCCGCCGGGCCTCCGCCCCGGCCGGTACGCCCGCCGCCGAGGCGGCGACCACCGAGGCCCCCCCGGCGCAGCCGCAGCCGGCCGCCGCGCAGGCCGAGTCCGGCGCCCAGGCCGAGGAGGCCGCACCGGCCCGCCCGCGCCGCCGCGCGACCCGCCGCGCCGTCGCACCGGCCGGTACGCCGGACACGCCCGTGGCGGAGGAGGCCGCGACGGCCGAGCCGCAGGCCGCGCCGGCGCCCGCCGAGACCACCGAGGCCGCCCCCGCGCGGCCCCGTCGCCGTGCCACGCGGCGCGCCACCGCGCCGGCCGGCGCTCCCACCGCCGAGGCGGAGACCACCGAGGAAGCCCCGGCGCAGCCGCAGCCGGCCGCCGCGCAGGCCGAGTCCGCCGCGCAGGCGGAGGCCGGCGCTCAGACCGAGGAGGCCGCACCGGACCGCCCGCGCCGCCGCGCCGCCCGCCGCGCCTCCGCCCCGGCCGGTGCGCCGGAGACGCCCGAGGCCGCCGGTGCCACCGGCCAGGAACCGGACCCCGAGGCCGCCTCCGCGGAGGAGAGCGCCGCCCCGGCCCGCCGGCGCCGCCGCGCCACCCGGCCCGCCGAGGCCGCCGCGTCCGCGTCCGCGCCCGTCGAGGAGCGGGCGGCCGAGGAGCCCGCCGCCGTGGCGGAGCCCGACGCGCAGGCCGAGGAGGCCGCCCCCACCCGTACGCGCCGCCGTGCCACTCGTCGCGTTTCCGCACCCGTCTCCAGCCCCGCGGCTGCCGAGGCCGAAGGCACGCCGGAGGAGACCACCGTGGCCGAGGACAGCACCAGCGAAGCGAGCACCGGCGACACCGCCGAGGAGAGCGCGCCGCGCCGCGCCCGCCGCAAGCCGGTCCGCAAGGGCGGGCTGTTCAGCGAGCCCGACCAGCCGAAGGCCGCCCGCGAGGAGCGCCAGGAGCAGGAGCCGGGCGGGCGCGGTTCGCGTCGCCGTCCGGCCGTCGCCGTCTTCCAGGCACCGGTCTTCTCGGAGCCCATGTTCCAGACGCCGGAGCGCGCCGCCGCCGAGGCCGCCTCGTCGGCCGCCGCCGACACCTCCGCGCCCGAGCCGGAGGCCGAGGAGCAGGCACCGCGCAAGCGCCGTCGCCGCCGTGGGGAGGACGCTCCGGCGCAGGAGGCCGCGCCGGTCCGCGAGAAGCCGGTGGAGCGGGCCCCCGAGCCCGAGCCCGCCGAGGACGACTCCGAGGCCGAGGCCGAGGACGAGACCCGCACGCGGGACGACGACGAGCACGACAACGGCGACCGGCCCTCGCGCCGACGCCGCCGGGGCGGCCGCCGCCGCCGTCGCGGTGAGTCCGGCGACGCCGACCACGAGCAGGACGAGCAGCAGGAGCAGGGCGCCGGCACCGACGCGCGTACCGGCAGCCAGGAGAGTGCCGCCGAGGACGAGCAGGACGACCACGCGGACGAGCACGAGGGCCGCGAGGAGCGCGACGAGTCCGACCACGACAACGACGCCGACAACGGCTCGGGCTCCAGCAGCAGCCGCCGTCGCCGCCGTCGCCGCCGCCGCGCCGGGGACAGCGGGGGCGAGCAGGAGCAGAGCGCCTCGGGCGACGACCCGGAGCGCACCGTCGTCAAGGTCCGCGAGCCGCGCGAGCGGAAGAGGGACGAGCCCGGCACCGGTCCCGACGAGGTCCAGTCGATCAAGGGCTCGACCCGCCTGGAGGCGAAGAAGCAGCGCCGCCGGGAGGGCCGCGAGCAGGGCCGCCGCCGGGTGCCGATCATCACCGAGGCGGAGTTCCTGGCGCGCCGCGAGGCCGTGGAGCGGGTGATGGTCGTCCGCCAGAGCGGCGAGCGCACCCAGATCGGCGTGCTCGAGGACGACGTGCTCGTCGAGCACTACGTCAACAAGGAGCAGGCCACCTCCTACGTCGGCAACGTCTACCTCGGCAAGGTGCAGAACGTCCTGCCGTCGATGGAGGCCGCCTTCATCGACATCGGCAAGGGCCGCAACGCCGTGCTGTACGCCGGTGAGGTCAACTTCGCCGCGCTGGGCATGGCCCACGGCCCGCGCCGCATCGAGTCGGCGCTCAAGTCCGGCCAGTCGGTCCTGGTGCAGGTCACCAAGGACCCGATCGGCCACAAGGGCGCCCGCCTCACCAGCCAGGTCTCGCTGCCCGGCCGCTACCTCGTCTACGTCCCCGAGGGGTCGATGACGGGCATCAGCCGCAAGCTGCCCGACACCGAGCGGGCCCGCCTCAAGGGCATCCTCAAGAAGATCGTCCCCGAGGACGCGGGCGTCATCGTGCGCACCGCCGCCGAGGGCGCGAGCGAGGAGGAACTGCGCCGCGACGTGGAGCGGCTGCACGGCCAGTGGCAGGAGATCCAGAAGAAGGCGAACGCGAGCAACGCCAGCTCGCCGAGCCTGCTCTACGGCGAGCCCGACATGACGGTCCGGGTCGTCCGCGACATCTTCAACGAGGACTTCTCCAAGGTCATCGTCAGCGGTGACGAGGCATGGAAGACCATCCACGGCTACGTCGGCAAGGTCGCCCCCGACCTGGTCGACCGGCTCCAGCGGTGGACCTCGGAGACCGACGTCTTCGCGACGTACCGGATCGACGAGGGGCTCGCCAAGGCGCTGGACCGCAAGGTGTGGCTGCCGTCGGGCGGTTCGCTGGTGATCGACAAGACCGAGGCGATGATCGTCGTCGACGTCAACACCGGGAAGTTCACCGGCCAGGGCGGCAACCTGGAGGAGACCGTCACCAGGAACAACCTGGAGGCGGCCGAGGAGATCGTGCGCCAGCTGCGGCTGCGCGACCTCGGTGGGATCGTCGTCATCGACTTCATCGACATGGTCCTGGAGTCCAACCGCGACCTGGTCCTGCGCCGCCTGCTGGAGTGCCTGGGCCGGGACCGGACCAAGCACCAGGTGGCCGAGGTGACGTCGCTGGGCCTGGTCCAGATGACGCGTAAGCGGGTCGGTCAGGGGCTGCTGGAGTCGTTCTCGGAGACCTGCGTCCACTGCAACGGCCGGGGTGTCATCGTCCACCTCGACCAGCCGGCCGTCTCCGGCAACGGCGGCAAGCGCAAGAAGCGCGGCAAGGGCGGGCAGGAGGACAGCACCCACACGCACGACCACGGTCACGACACGGAGCCGGAGAGCTTCGAGGCCGAGACGGAGGCCGAGGTCGCCGCCGAGACGGCTGAGCCCGCCGCGCTGCCGTCGCCGGAGTTCGTCCCGGACGAGGAGCTGTACAGCAGCGCCGCCGAGGCCGAGGCGGCCGCCGGCGGGGGCCGCCGCAATCGTCGCCGGGCCACCCGCCGTGCCTCCGCGCCCGCCGGTGCCCCGCGCCGGCCGGAGGAGTCGGGCCGCGAGCAGGCCCCGGTTGCCCGGCAGGAGCAGGCGGCGCCCGTCGCCGAGGCCCCGGCCGCCGCGCCGGAGCCGGTCGTCGAGGCGCCTGCCGCCGAGCCCGCGCCCGCCGCCGAGGCTCAGGCCGCCGAGGCCCCGGCCACCGGGGCTCCGGCCGAGGAGGCGCCGAAGAGGGGCCGTCGCCGGGCCACCCGCCGTGCCTCCGCGCCCGCCGGTGCGCCGGCCGCGTCGGAGCCGGTGAGCGAGCCGGTCGCCGAGGCGCCGGTCGCCGAGGTCGCGGAGGCCCCGCAGGCCACGCCGGTGGCTCCGGAGCCCGAGGCCGAGCCGCAGCCGGAGCCCGCTCCGGCCACCGCGGCCCCGGCCCGGCCGCGCCGGCGCGCCGTCCGCAAGGCGTCGGCGCCGACCGCGTCGGAGGAGGCGGCCGTGGTGGTCGTCGCCGCCGACCGTCCGGAGCCCTCGCCCGAGGCGGCGCCGGAGCAGCCCGCGGCTGCCGCCGAGGCTGCGGCCGAGACCCCCGTGAGCGAGGAGGCCGAGGCGGCGCCCGCCAAGAAGACGGCGCGCAAGACGGCGAAGAAGGCCACCACCAAGAAGGCCGCCGCCACCAAGAAGACGGCGACGGCGAAGAAGGCGACGGCCAAGAAGGCGACGGCCAAGTCGACGGCCAAGGAGGCGACGGCCGAGGAGGCGGCCACCGAGCCGGCTCCGGAGGCGGCCCCCGGGACGGCGCCCCAGGAGGCGGCCCCCGAGGGGACCGCGGCCAAGAAGACGACGGCCAGGAAGACGGCGGCCAAGAAGGCCCCGGCGAAGAAGGCCGCCGCCACCAAGAAGACGGCGACGGCGAAGAAGGCCACGACCAAGAAGGCGACGGCCAAGAAGACGGCCGCCACCGCTCAGCCCGACGAGGACTGAGCACCGTGGCCACGCGGGCCGGCCGGGGCGGACCCGGCCGGCCCGCGCCCGCCGGGTGACCCGGTTTGACCCTCGGGACAGCGGTCCCGTAGCCTTTACCCTCGGCGTTTGTGCGCCACCCTCTGAGCACCTTCCTCCCGCGATGCGGCGCTCGCAGCGCCTGTCAGGGAGAGGCCGCTCGTCCCTCCCAGGATTTCCCGGGCCCTTCGCGGGCTCGTGTGGGCGGCTGGCTTCAGAGGTCCGTTTCTGAGTGACAGAGAGTGAGATCCGCGTGTACGCCATCGTGCGCAGCGGTGGCCGCCAGCACAAGGTTGCTGTCGGTGACATCGTTGAGGTTGACAAGATTTCCACCGCCAAGGTCGGCGACACGGTCGAGCTCTCGACCCTGCTGCTCGTGGACGGCGAGTCGGTCACCAGCGACCCGTGGGTGCTGGACGGCATCAAGGTCCAGGCCGAGGTCGTCGACCACCACAAGGGTGCGAAGATCGACATCCTTCGCTACAAGAACAAGACCGGTTACCGCCGTCGCCAGGGCCACCGCCAGCAGTACACGGCGGTCAAGGTCACCGGCATCCCCACGGCTGCGAAGTAAGGGACTGAGGAGACATGGCACACAAGAAGGGCGCATCGTCCACTCGGAACGGTCGCGATTCCAATGCTCAGCGGCTCGGCGTGAAGCGCTTCGGCGGTCAGGTCGTCAACGCCGGTGAGATCCTGGTCCGCCAGCGCGGCACCCACTTCCACCCCGGCGCCGGCGTCGGCCGTGGCAAGGACGACACGCTGTTCGCGCTGAACGCCGGCGCGGTGGAGTTCGGTACCCACCGCGGCCGCAAGGTCGTGAACATCGTTCCGGCCGCCTGATCTTCTTCGCAGGTAGCTGACAGCGGTTTTTCGCGAGGGCGGACCTCACTTCCCGGACGGGAAGGGGGTCCGCCCTTCGCTTGTTGTGGACAATTGAAGAGGAGGGCGGCTCTCCGCCGTGCTCCGTGCGGGACGCGCGCCGCGCCGTGCGAGGCCCGCACCACCAGTAACCCCCAGTTTTTCCCCTGTGCGTATCGGAGGCACCTTCCATGACCACCTTCGTGGACCGCGTCGAACTGCATGTCGCCGCGGGTAACGGAGGCCACGGCTGTGCCTCCGTCCACCGTGAGAAGTTCAAGCCGCTCGGCGGCCCGGACGGCGGCAACGGCGGCCGGGGTGGGGACGTCGTCCTCGTCGTCGACCAGTCCGTGACCACCCTTCTCGACTACCACTACAGCCCGCACCGCAAGGCCACCAACGGCAAGCCCGGTGAGGGCGGCCACCGCTCCGGCAAGGACGGCCAGGACCTGGTCCTGCCGGTGCCGGACGGCACCGTGGTCCTCGGCCGGAACGGCGAGGTCATCGCCGACCTGATCGGCGAGGGCACCACCTTCGTCGCCGCGAGCGGCGGTCGCGGCGGTCTCGGCAACGCCGCGCTGGCCTCGGCCCGCCGCAAGGCGCCCGGCTTCGCGCTGCTCGGCGAGCCCGGCGACGCCGGTGACGTGGTCCTGGAGCTGAAGACCGTCGCCGACGTGGCGCTGGTCGGCTACCCGAGCGCGGGCAAGTCCTCGCTGATCTCGGTGCTCTCCGCCGCCCGCCCGAAGATCGCGGACTACCCCTTCACCACCCTGGTCCCGAACCTCGGCGTGGTCACCGCCGGTTCGACCGTCTACACGGTGGCGGACGTGCCCGGCCTCATCCCGGGCGCCAGCCAGGGCAAGGGCCTCGGCCTGGAGTTCCTGCGCCACGTCGAGCGCTGCTCGGTGCTGGTGCACGTACTGGACACCGCGACGCTGGAGTCGGACCGTGATCCGGTCTCCGACCTCGACGTGATCGAGGAGGAGCTGAAGAGTTACGGCGGTCTCGACGACCGTCCGCGCATCGTCGTCCTGAACAAGATCGACGTGACCGACGGCCAGGAGCTCGCCGACATGGTCCGCCCGGACCTGGAGGAGCGCGGCTATCGCGTCTTCGAGGTCTCCGCCGTCGCCCACAAGGGGCTCAAGGAGCTCTCCTTCGCCCTGGCCGAGCTGGTCGCCGAGGCCCGTGCCGCCCGGCCGAAGGAGGAGGCGACCCGGGTCGTCATCCGTCCGAAGGCCGTGGACGACTCGGGCTTCACCGTGACCCGCGAGGAGGAGTCGCTGTACCGGGTGCGGGGCGAGAAGCCCGAGCGCTGGGTGCGGCAGACCGACTTCAACAACGACGAGGCGGTGGGCTACCTCGCCGACCGGCTCAACCGCCTCGGCGTGGAGGAGGAGCTGATGAAGGCCGGTGCCCGCGCGGGCGACGGAGTCGCCATCGGACCCGAGGACAACGCCGTGGTCTTCGACTGGGAGCCGACCATGCTGGCCGGCGCCGAGATGCTCGGCCGCCGCGGTGAGGACCACCGGCTGGAGGGCGAGCGCCCCGCCGCCCAGCGCCGCCGCGACCGGCAGGCCGCGCGCGACGAGGCGCAGGACGAGTACGAGGGCTTCCACCCCTTCGCCGGGGGCTGAGGCCGGCCCGGGCCGCCGGGGAGACCTGGCGGCCCGGAGGCGGGTACGGCCGCTCGCCGCGGAGGCGGGCGTACGCCGAAGGGGCGGACCCGGCCGGGTCCGCCCCTTCGGCGTACGTACCGCGGTGTCGCGGGTCAGAGGCGGGCGTCGTCGCCCTTGTTCTGTTCGGCCGCGGGGGCCTCGGCCTGGGCCGGGACAGTGGCCTCGGCGGGTGCCTCGACCGGCTCGGGCTCCGGGTACTTGGCCAGGGTGCGCTCGAAGTCCCGGGTGGAGAGCAGCAGCTTGTAGATGATGGCGAGCTCGAAGACCATCAGCAGGACACCGCTGCCGATGGTGATGGGCAGGACGGCGCCGAAGAGCGGGCCGACGATGAAGACGCCCATCTGGAACTCGATGCCGCTGATGAGGTGGGCGCGGATGCGGTGGCGCAGCAGCAGGCTGCGGAACTTGCCGTACCAGGGGAAGCGGCTCTTGAACTCCTGGTGGAGGTCGACGACGACCTTCTCGCCGGTCCCGCTCTCCGGCTCGTCCGCCGTGGCCTCGGCCTTGCCGGTGGTGACCTGCTGGGCCAGCTCGTCGTGGGTGTTGTCGATGTCGGCGGACGGGTTGTCGCGGAGGAGGTCCTCCATGAAGTGCAGCTCGTCGCGCTGGTCCTGGCCCACGGCGTCGGGGTGCTGGCTCTCCATGCTGCGGCGGGCGGCGCGGGCGCGGGCCTTGATCTTCTTGCGCATGCTGTGGCGCACCTTGAAGATCTGGAGCGCGTCGATGTAGCGCAGCATGTCGAGGAAGACCACGACCAGGGCGAGCCACACGTAGACGACGTCACCGGTCCTGGAGTACTGGCCGCCCATCAGCGCGACGGCGCAGGCCAGCACGCGGATGCGGTCGAAGACGTAGTCGAGCCAGCCGCCGAACTCCGAGCCCCGGCCGGTGAGCCGGGCCAGCTTTCCGTCCATGCAGTCGAGGATGAAGCTGACGTGGTACAGGACGGCGCCGATGATCAGCCACATCCAGTCGGCCTGCGCGAAGCACGCCGCCGCACCGAGTCCCAGGAAGAGGGCCGCCCAGGTGATCTGATTGGGCGTCACCCAGCGGGCGTACTTGGCCGTCCAGCGGACCAGCGGGGTGGCGACCGGGTCCACCAGTAGCACCGTCCACCAGGCGTCACGCTTCTTCTCGGTCAGGCGACGCACTTCGGAGAGCGGAGGTATTTCCATGGAGTCAGCAATCTTCCCGTGGGGTGGGTGAGACGTGGCCGTCGGCCGAAGGTGATGCCGGAGGCCGTGCGGCTGCGGCGGACGGCGGCAGGGGCATCGGGACCGGCGGCGTTCAGTGCAGAAGGCCGCCGAAAGACTAGCCCAGCCGTGATCGCCTCCCACGGCGTCCGGTTGACGCCCTCGGACCGCGTTGGATCACCGCTGCCGATTTATGCGTCTCTTTGTCCTGAATGGACTATTGGCTTCCGCTCAGGTTGTGTTTGAGCCGACGTGACATAAGTCATAGGGGTGATTGTTCACCGTCCCGTCGCCGAGCGGAAGTGGACGGTTCGCTACCGCCTGGGGTATGGGGAGCATCGGAGGGGCGCGCGGGCTCGTGGAAGAGCCAGTCGAGCCTCGGTTCCATCACGTACCGGAAGACGTGGCGGACCGGGGCCGTGGTGAGCGCGACGGCGAGGGCGGCCGCCAGCGCGCTGATGGTGACCGCGCCGAGCGCGGTGCGGGAGAAGTCGTTGTCGTACCAGCCCCAGAAGTGCGCGCCCTTGGCCAGGAAGCCGTGCAGGAGGTACGCGTAGAGGGTGCCCGCGCCGAGCGCGGTGAACCAGGTGCGACGGCCGGGGACCAGGGCGAGGAAGGCGAAGCTGAGCACCAGGGAGCAGACGAGCATCCCGACCGTCATCGAGACCCCCGCCCACCAGGGGGCGTTGAGGTCCTGCGCCGCGTCGCGGCGGTAGAACCAGTCGGGGTTCATGCGCAGCACCGCCCAGTACGCGACCAGCGCGCCGCCCACCAGGACGGGGCCGGCGGCGATCCGCACCCGCCGTTCCCGCAGCAGCGCGAAGTGTTCGGGGCGCATCTTCAGGCCGAGCACGAAGAACGGCAGGAACTGAAGGACCCGCTGGAGTCCGAGGTCAGGACCGATGCCGGGGTCGATCGAGGCGAGCGCGGCGATGGCGGTGGAGAGCAGGATCGGGTGGCGGACCAGTTGCCACAGCGGTGCGGTCAGCCGCCAGACGAACAGGGCCATCAGGAACCAGGTCAGGTACCAGGGGTGGAGCAGGCTGATCTTCAGCTCCTCGCCGTCGGCCCAGGCCCGGAAGACGTTGAGGGCGATCTCGAAGACCGCGTACGGCACGAGCACGCTGGAGACCAGGCGTTTGATCTGGCGCGGTTCGTGGCGGAAGCTGCGCGAGAAGTAGCCGGATATGAGGGTGAAGGCCGGCATGTGGAAGGCGTACAGCAGGAGGTAGCCGGCGGCCAGGACGCGGTTGTCGTCGCGCAGCGCCTCCCAGGAGTGGCCGACCACGACCAGGACGATGGCGAGGAACTTCGCGTTGTCGAAGAAGGGATCGCGGGGGGTGGCGGAGCGCTTCGGCGTGGGACCGGTGTCGTCGGCCGGGGTGGTGCCTCCGGGGGCCGTGCCGAGGGAGGTGGGGGGCACGGGGCTCCCTCCGTTCCGTTGTCGTGGGCCCGGCGCCGGGTGCGCCGTCCGTGGGGACGTCAGTGTGGGCAAAGGTGCCGGGCCCCCGCAAATACGTCTGCCCCGCCCGGGGCGGTCCGAAGTGCCCCTGGACGGCACGGATCTGGCCGAAAACGCCCGCAGGGGCCCGGTGTCCACCGGGCCCCTGCGGGGCAGCGTGCTGTACGGCCTCGGCTCAGGTCGGCGAGGGGGCGGCGTCCGCGGTGTCGGCCGCGTCGGCGGCCGCGGTGTGGTCGCGCTGGGTGGGGATGCCGGGGGCCGTGGCCTCCGGGCGCCCCGCGCCGCGCAGCAGCGTCTTCTGCTCCAGCGCCTTCGCCGCGTCCCGCAGGCGGCTGACCGACGGCGGGTCGGACGGCCCGAGCAGGTGCAGCTTCAGCTCCGCCCGGTCCTTCGCCAGGGTGTCCAGGGCGGGGTCGCGCACCGCGGCGAGCAGCCCCGGGACGCCCTCGGCGGACGGGTCGAGGATGGTCGCCGCGCGCACTGTGGTGAAGGCGGCGCGGAACTCCTCCTCGGTCATCCCGCTGGTGTTGGCCACGGCGTACGGCTTCTCGCCGGCGAGCCAGTCGGAGACGACCGAGGAGACGTCGCTGACGAGTACGTCGGCCTGGTTGAAGCAGGAGAAGATGCCGGGCCGGGCGGCCGTGATGATCTGGTGCTCGGCCTCGTCGAAGGAGCCCCAGTAGGCGGCGTCCCAGGCGTCGGTGGCCCGCGCGACCTCGGCGGCCTGGCCGGAGTCCGGCTCGGCCTGGGCGAGCATGCGTTCCACGTCGTCGGCGGCGGCCCGGAAGGCGGAGCTGGTGGCCCGCTCCAGCTCGGCGGTGCGGCGCTCCAGCTCGGCGCTGCTGACCGCTGCCGCGGTGGCCGGCCGGCGGCGGTTGGCCTCGCGGATCATGGCCTGGATGCGCTCGTTGGCCGCGCCGGCGCGAGGGTCGACCGAACCGGTCATCGGGTGCGGCTTGTAGAGCAGCCGGACCGCGGGGTCGGCGAGCAGCGCGCGGACGATGTTCTCACCGGCCAGGACCACCGAGGTGTTGCCGGGGTTGCCGTCCCAGCCCTCCCAGGTGGGGGCGTACAGCACGGTGGTGTACGTACCGGTGGGCGGACCCGCGTAGGGCAGGACCGGGTCGAGCTGGGGGCGGCCCACCTCCACGACGTCCCGGTCGTCCACCCCGACGTCGGCGAGGGCGTACCGCTCGCGCGCGGCCGGGCCCGCCACCCAGACCTCGTCGTACGCCTTGGCGTAGGGGTTGCAGGAGGAGAGCTTGTCGCTCTCGCCGTGGTTGACGAAGGCGTGCTTGATGGTGGGCACGCGCAGGATCTGCGAGGTCTTCCCGGAGTTGGCCGGGTGGATCATCATGCGCAGGGTGGAGTGCTCCAGCCGCATCAGGGTGGCCACCTTGGGCAGGCAGATCACCGGGATGTCGGTGGCGGCGATCTTCTGCACCATGAAGCGCTCGCGCAGCACGATCACCGGGCGCCCGTCCAGCGCGGCCAGCGGTTCCAGCCACATGTTGGCCTGGTACGCCGAGGTGGTGCCGCCGGAGAAGTACATGCCGACGGTGGGCCGGTACTCCGCGAGCCAGGTGTCCAGCCACGCCAGTGCCTCCTGCTCGGAGACCGGGCGGCGGGAGGGCAGCAGCCGCAGCACCAGGCTGACCAGTCCGGCGGCCATCAGCGCCACCGAGACGGCGACACCGGCCGCGGCGGGAATGCCGTCGTCGACGACGGCGGTCACCAGCAGGCCGAGGGTGGCCGGGGCGCCGAAGGCCAGCAGCCGGTGGCCCGCGCGGCGGGTCAGCAGGCTCGGCGGGGCGGAGCTGAGGCGCAGCGCCGAGGCGTCGATGTTGCGGGTGACGAACGGCAGGGTGCGGCTCCGGCGGACCTTGACCGACACCGCCTGGACGGTGAAGTGGAGGGCGTAGAGGACCAGCAGGCCGATCACCACCGGCAGGAAGACCGACTCCTGGCTCTGCTGCTCTATCCGCAGCAGGCCGACCACCAGGAGCAGGTCGCGCAGCAGCTGGCGGACGGTGACGTCGGCGTGGGCCTTCGCCATCAGGGTCACCGTGCGGCGCTGCCAGCGGTGCAGGGCGGCGTCGGTGGCCAGGCCGATCGCGGTGGCGACGGCGAGCAGCAGGGTGTCGGGGAGCAGCGCTCCGACGACCTGGGCGACGAAGGCGCCGGCCAGCACGGCGGGCGGCAGCAGCCGGGCCGACTTCCGCAGAGCGGCGGACGCGCGCGGGGCGGCAGGGGGGATCGTAGACAAGGTGCACTCTCTCCAGTCAGGTCCGGCACGCGACGGCGGGAGTGGGGGATGTCGGCGTGGCCCGGGCTTGCTGGTCAACGGCGAGGGTGAGTCCTCGGTAATGGGCTCGGATCAGACCACGCTACGGCCCGCGTGCGGCATACCTGTGCGTTATACGTGAAGGAGAAGTGAGAGAAAGCTGACTGTTCGTGGTGGGTGTCGTGATCGGAACGTGTGGACGGCGTGGTGTGCTCACGCTCGGTCACGTGTGAAGGGATCGGTGAGGCGGGTTCTCATGGGGTGCTATGTCGCGGTTTCGGGGCTTCCGCCTGTGGCTCCGGTCACCGCGCCACCTGCGGTGGAGTGAAGGGAGTGTGATGACCGGGCGGGGAGGGGTGGTTCCCGATGGTGACGGAGGGTGGTGATGGAGGTTTGATGAAGATCACACGGCGAGACCCTCCCGGCGGGGACGCCCGCGGGTCCGTGCGCGCGTCCACGCGCGCGTTCCGGCGGCCGCTCCGCCCGGCCGCCCCCGCGGTCCCGGCCCTCGGAACACGGAGGCGGCCGCCCGCCGGTCTCGCGTAGATTGCGCACCGTCCGGGTACCGGGCAGGCCAAGATCATTGGGGAAGCGCGTGTCAGCGGCAAGGCAGGGTGTGGCTCAGGCCCACAGAATCGTGGTGAAGGTCGGCTCCTCCTCGCTGACCACCGCCTCAGGCGGGCTCGACGCCGACCGCGTCGACGCCCTGGTCGACGTCCTCGCCAGGGCCCGCTCCGGCGGCGCCCGCGAGATCGTCCTCGTCTCCTCCGGTGCCATCGCCGCCGGCCTCGCCCCCCTCGGCTTCCCCCGCCGCCCCCGCGACCTCGCCCGCCAGCAGGCCGCCGCCAGCGTGGGGCAGGGCCTCCTGGTCGCCCGCTACACCGCCTCCTTCGCGCGGTACGGCGTCCGCGTCGGCCAGGTGCTGCTGACCGGCGACGACACCAGCCGCCGTGCCCACTACCGCAACGCCTACCGCACCCTCGACCAGTTGCTGACCCTCGGCGCGCTTCCCGTCGTCAACGAGAACGACACCGTCGCCACCGACGAGATCCGCTTCGGCGACAACGACCGGCTCGCCGCCCTCGTCGCCCACCTGGTCCGCGCCGACCTGCTCGTCCTCCTCTCCGACGTGGACGGCCTCTACGACGGCGACCCCGCCCGCCCCACCAGCTCCCGCATCCAGGACGTGTACGGCCCCGAGGACCTCGAAGGCGTCGAGATCGGCAGCGCGGGCAAGGCGGGCGTCGGCACCGGTGGCATGGTCACCAAGGTCGAGGCGGCCCAGATCGCCGCCAACGCGGGCATCGACGTGGTCCTCACCTCCGCCAGCCAGGCCGCCGACGCCCTCGCCGGACACCCCACCGGTACCCACTTCCACCAGCGCGGGCGCCGCTTCGCGGGACGGCTCCTCTGGCTCCAGCACGCCTCCACCCCCAAGGGCGCCCTCACCCTGGACGACGGGGCCGTCCGCGCCGTCGTCGAGCGGCGCACCTCGTTGCTGCCCGCCGGCATCCAGGCGGTCGAGGGGGAGTTCACCGCCGGCGACCCGGTCGAACTGCGTGACAGCGCCGGCCGCGCCGTCGCCCGCGGCCTCGTCAACTTCGACGCCACCGAGATCCCCCGTCTGCTCGGCCGCTCCACCCGCGACCTCGCCCGCGAACTGGGGCCCGCCTACGAGCGCGAGATCGTCCACCGCGACGACCTCGTCCTGCTCCAGCCCTGACGCCCTGACCTCCACCGCCGCCCCGCGCGCCGGGGTGCGCCCCCGCCCAGCACGTACGGCCCGCGCGCCCGGCCGTACGGCGGACGAGGGCGACCGAAACGTGTGCCCGCGCGCGGGGAGCTTCCGCAAAACGGCCACACGGGGCCACGGCGCCTGTTCCACTTTGAAGCGGACAGACTCCGCGGCGGGCCGACACCGCCCCGGAGGGGGAGCGGAGACCGTCGGGACGTCGATGTGGCAGGAGGCCGCCGTGAGACGAGGGCGCCCGGGGCCGGGGTCCCGCGCGAACAGCACCTCCCCGCCCCGCCGGGGAGCCGGGGACCAGCGCGCGCTCAGCAGCGTCCGGCCCGGCGACCGCGCCGTGCCCGGCGCCGCCGGGCAGGACGGCCGGCCGTCGCCCCGGCTCTGGCACGTCACCCTCAGCGCCGCCGGGGAGAGCACCCCGCTGGCCGAGGTGCGGGCCGGGCTCGAACAGCTCGCCCACGACCACCCCTTCCTGCTCACCAGCCGCTACGCCGAGGACCACGCCGAGATCCGGTACTGGGAGGAGGCCCGCGACCTCCACGACGCGGCCGCCGTCGCCCTGCGCCTGTGGGGCGAGCACCGGCAGACGGCGAAACTGCCGCCCTGGGAGATCGTCGGCCTGGAGGTCATCGACCGGGAGACCTACCACCAGCGGATCGCGGAGGGGTACGGCCCGCCGCCCGCCCGGCCGATCGGCGTCCACCCCTACTGAGCCCCGCCCCGCCCGCGCGCCGTCCAGGACGCCTCTCGCATCCTGGGACGAGCCGTGGGGCGGGCCGCGCGGCGACGTAGGCTCGCGGCCATGACGACGTATGACGACGCCACCAGCCCCGTCACGCTCGCGGGGCGCCGCGCCCAGGAGGCCGCCGCCGGCCTCGCCACGCTGCCGCGCGCGGTCAAGGACGACGCCCTGCGCGCCGTCGCGGACGCCCTGGAGGCACGCACCGCCGAGATCGTGGCGGCCAACGCGGGCGACGTCCGGCGCGCCGAGGAGGCCGGCACCGCCGCCTCCGTCGTGGACCGGCTCACCCTCACCGCCGACCGGGTCCGGGCCATCGCGGCCGACGTACGGCACGTCGTCACCCTGCCGGACCCGGTCGGCGAGGTGGTCCGCGGCTCCACCCTCCCGAACGGCATCGACCTGCGCCAGGTGCGTGTCCCCCTGGGAGTGGTCGGCATCGTCTACGAGGCCCGGCCCAACGTCACCGTCGACGCCGCCGCCCTCTGCCTGAAGTCCGGCAACGCCGTCCTGCTGCGCGGCTCCTCCTCCGCCAAGGAGTCCAACACCGCGCTCGTCGCCGTCCTGCGCGACGCCGTCGCCGCCGCCGGACTGCCCGCCGACGCCGTGCAGCTCGTCCCCGGCGACACCCACGACTCGGTCCGCGAGCTGATGCGCGCCCGGGGCCTGGTCGACGTGCTGATCCCGCGCGGCGGCGCAGCCCTGATCCGCCGCACCGTCGAGGAGTCCACCGTCCCGGTCATCGAGACCGGCACCGGCAACTGCCACGTCTACGTGGACGCCGACGCCGACCTGGACGCGGCCGTCGACATCCTGGTCAACGCCAAGGCCCAGCGGCCCAGCGTCTGCAACAGCGCCGAGACCGTCCTGGTCCACCGCGACATCGCCGCCGCCTTCCTGCCGCGCGCCCTCGACGCCCTCGCCGAGGCGCAGGTCACCGTGCACGGCGACGCGCGCGTCCGGGCGCTCGCCGAGGACACCAAGGCCACCGTGGTCGAGGCGACCGACGAGGACTGGGCCACCGAGTACCTCAGCTACGACCTGGCCGCCGCCGTCGTCGACAGCCTCGACGACGCCGTCGCCCACATCCGCCGCTGGAGCTCCGGCCACACCGAGGCGATCATCACCACCTCGCAGGCCGCGGCCCGCCGGTTCACCCAGAGGGTGGATTCCACCACCGTCGCCGTGAACGCCTCCACCCGCTTCACCGACGGGGGCGCATTCGGCTTCGGCGCCGAGATCGGCATCTCCACGCAGAAGCTGCACGCCCGGGGCCCGATGGGCCTGCCGGAGCTGACCAGCACCAAGTACGTCCTCACCGGGGACGGGCACATCCGCTGATGCCCTGACTTGCCCCATGGTCTGCCCAAAAGAGCCCCCCAGGTCTACTCTGGTCCCGTGCCGGAGGACGTGGGGGGCTCGCCGTTTCCGGACGGCCGACAGCCCGACGACGACCACGACCGCGGAGGCGCGGACGACGCGTTCGCCTCCGTGGTCTTCGACGAGGACTTCATCAGGGCCGCCGAGTTCCACGAAGCCAGCGCCGTGGAGCGGCTGGTGGCCGCCGCCCACGCCCGGGCGGAGGCCGAGGCGCGCCGCGCCCGCACCAGGACCCGCGACGCCTACTACGAAGCGGCCCAGCCCTTCGGCCCCGACCCGGCCGTGAACGAGGACTACGACCCGAGCGAGGCCGATGACGCCGCGCTGCACCCCACCCGGGTCGGCTGGCACCGGCCCATCGCCTGGCTCCTCGCCCTGCTGATGGGCGTCAGCATGATCGCGCTCGCCTTCAGTGCCGTCTACCGGGGCTCCTCCGCCTCCGGCGAGGGCACCGCCCCGCCGCCCGCCACCACCGGCGCCGACCCCTCGCCCGACACCGGCCTCACCCGTCCGGCGGCCTCCGGGGCACCCCTGGACCCGTGATGCGGGGGCCCCGGCTCGCCGGTTGCCCCAACGGGGGCGTTTACGGCCGGCCCCCGCGACCCAACCTGAAGATATGAACAGGCCGGGCCAGCCGCCCGACGGGCCCCCCGACAACCCCGGGGACGGCCCGTCCGGCGACGACGACTACGGGTACGTCTTCGACGACTCCTTCGTCCGCGCCGCCCCGATCCAGGAGTTCTCGGCCAGCGAGCGCACCGCCACCGAGCACGCCCCCGCCGTGCGCGACCGGCCACCGCCCGCCGCCGGACGCACCGGCCCCCGCCTCACCCGGCAGGTACTGATCCTCGCGGCCCTGCTGACCGTCGCGTTCCTGGTCGCCGTCTACCTCGGCGTCAGCCCGCCCGGCCAGACCCAGGCAGGGCCGCCCCCGCGCCCCGCCCGGATGAGCCTGGTCCCGCTCGTCCCCCCGCAGGCGGTCCGCCCCACCGACCCCGACCGGCCTTTCGACGCCACCCCCGCCGCGCAGTACGCCACCGGCGCGGCCGGGATCAACCTGCCCGGCGCGCACGCCACCGCCCACTTCGACGAGGCGCAGGTCATCGCCGCCCTCAGCACCGCCAAGGAGTACCTCGTCCACTCCTCGCTCTCCCCGGAGGTCCTGGCCGGACGGGAGGAGCGCTCTGTCCGGCTCCTGGTCGACCCCGCCCAGGCCGACCAGTTCGACGCCGCTCTGCGCCGCCCCGCCGCCGACGGCCTGCACGCAGCCACCGGCTGGCTGGTCCGCCTCGATCCCCGGCACGCCGTGCTCGCCGGCCCCGACATCCGCGTCCAGGGCGTCCTGGAGTACACCGAGACCGGCCCCGGCACCCTGGAGGTCACCACCGACCACACCTTCGTCTACGCGGTCCGGCCCGCCGCCGACCCCGGGTCCGACCCGTCCCTGCTGGTGGTGCGCCGGGCCCTGCGGCTCAGCTTCGACCGCGACGCCCTCCGCGCCCGCCAGCTCGAACTGCTCAGCTCCCGCACCCAGGCCGGCCCCCTCCCGTGCGGCGAGCCGGCCGCCGCCCACCTGCGCCCCCTCCTGGCCGGCCAGAAGCCGCCGGCCGGCCGCCCGCCCGCCACCGACCCCTACGCCCGCGAGGGCGGCGGAGCCGTCTGCGGCACCCTCGCCGAACCCCGCCCCCTCGGGAACGGGGGGACGGGGCGCCGCGCCGACGCCTCGGGCGTGAGCCCGGGCGATGCGGGCGCCGTGCGCTGAACGCGGCGCCCGCGGCTGCGAGGGTTCAGCCGTACCGGTCGGACAGGGTCACCGGATACTGCTCCGGCCGCCGGGCGGGCACCTCGGTCACCCGGGCCGGCGCGGCCCGGCCGGCACCGGGGAACAGCGCTTCTCGGCGTCCGGGCCGAAGCCGGCGCGTCAGTGGCGGCCGGCCGAGATGGGCGGTGCCGTCCTCGGCCGGGCTTCCTCCGCCCGGCAAGGTCCACGTCGACGCCCTCGGCCCCGCCCGCGCGGAGCAGCCGGGGTCATCCCCGGTCGCCACTTCCCGCCGGGCCGCCCGTGCCGGTCTCCCCGTCCGGTCCGCGCCCGGCGCCCCCGTCCGGGCGTGACCCGCCCGTGAAGCGGTCCCGCAGCTTTCCACCGAGGTCGCCGGCGCCGCCGGCCAGGTCCGTGACCAGCTTCATCAGCGGGTCCTTGCTGGAGCGGACGTCCTCGGCGTAGCCGGAGGCGGACTGGCGGAAGGACTCGCCGACCGAGGTGTCCTTGTCCTCGTCGCGCCGGGGGTAGTGGCCGTCCATCAGGCGCTGGTGGTCGCGGCTCTCGGACCACCGCTTCAGCTCGGCGGCCCGCACCGTGGTGAACGGGTGGGTGCGCGGCAGCACGTTGAGGATCTTCAGCACCGAGTCGCGCAGGTCGCCCCCGGCCTCGTACTCCTCCGCCTGGGCGAGGAAGGCGTCGGTGTTCATCTCGTGCAGATGGTTGCCGCCCGCCATCTTCATCAGGCCGCGCATCGAGGCCGAGAGGTCCTGTCCGACCAGCAGCCCGGCCCGGTCGGCGGACAGCTCCGACTTGCGGAACCACTCGCGCAGCGCCGTCACGATCGCCATGATCGCCACGTTCCCCAGCGGGATCCAGGCGACCTTGACGGCCAGGCTGGTCAGGAAGAGGAGCACCGTGCGGTAGACGGAGTGGCCGGAGAGGGCGTGGCCCACCTCGTGGCCGACGACCGCCCGCATCTCCTCCTCGTCCAGCAGCTCCACCAGGCCGGTGGTGACCACGATGACCGGCTCGTCCAGGCCCACGCACATCGCGTTGGGAACCGGGTTCTGCGTGACGTACATCGGCGGGACCTTCTCCAGGTCCAGGATGTAGCAGGCGTCCAGCAGCATCGTGTGCAGGTGGGGGAACTGCGCCTCGGACACCCGCACCGAGTCCGAGAGGAAGAGCAGCCGCAGGCTCCGCTCGGGCAGCAGTCCGCTGAGCGCCTTGAAGACCGTGTCGAACCCGCTGAGCTTGCGCAGCGCCACCAGCGCCGAGCGGTCCGCCGGGTGTTCGTACGCCCGGGAGGAGATGCCCGGGAAGCGCCGCCGGCTGCGTGCCGGCTGCTTCTCGGTCCCGTGCGTGCCGTCCCTGCCGTGGTCGGTCATCCGATCCTCCGCCTCGCCTCGTACCGGCCGTCCCCCGGGGACGGTGCGCGCTGGCCGCGATGGGGCCACCCTACGGCCGCCCCTCTGCAACAGGACCGCGAGCCGGGCGTGTTGGTTGCGTGGCCCGGCACGTCCCGTCGCCGCGGCCGCGGCGGGCCTACAGTGGGACGGCACCGCACGCAAGGAGCCCCCATGGATCACGCCGCCCGTCTCGCCCTGCTGCTGGCCGCGGACCAGCCGCCCGCCAACGGCTTCCCGTTCAGGGTGTTCATCGTCGTCTCGGTCGTCGGCGGCGGCCTGCTCGCCTGGTTCCTGCTGCGCGGCTACCGCGACAACGGCTGACCCGCGCCGCCTCCCCGCACCACCCGGCACCCGAACACCGAGTCGGCGTGGGCCTCTCGCGCGCCCCCGCATACGATGGTCGGCAGATCACCCGCCCGCCCCACCACCGGATAGGTCCTGCCGACGATGAGCCTCCACAGCACTGCTGCCCAGCTGGTCACCCTCGCCTCCGAGGGCGGCGAGCACGGCGGGCACGAAAGCCTCAACCCGTATCTCACCGGAGGCGGCGCGCTCGTCGTGCTGCTGCTGCTGTTGTGGATCACCACCCGCTTCAACCGCGACCGCTGAGTGCCCCGCCCCACCGCCGCGCGGCGGTGAGCAGCCCCGCAGGGGGTGTCCGGAGCGGGCCCGCCGGGCCAGTAGGCTCTGCTCGCATGGGAGAGCAGGACATGCCTACGGGCCCGGCCGCCGCGGCGGCACCCGAGCGACCGCGCAGGCGTCTCGGCGTCATGGGCGGCACGTTCGACCCGATCCACCACGGCCACCTCGTCGCCGCCAGTGAGGTCGCCGCGCAGTTCCACCTCGACGAGGTGGTCTTCGTGCCGACCGGTGAGCCCTGGCAGAAGAGCCACAAAGAGGTCACCCCGGCCGAGGACCGCTATCTGATGACGGTCATCGCGACCGCCGAGAACCCGCAGTTCTCCGTCAGCCGCATCGACATCGACCGCGGCGGGCCCACGTACACCACCGACACGCTGCGCGACCTGGCCGCGCTCAACCCCGGGACGGACCTGTTTTTCATCACCGGCGCCGACGCGCTCGGACAGATCCTCACCTGGCGCCACACGGACGAACTCTTCTCCCTCGCCCACTTCATCGGCGTGACCCGGCCCGGCCACACCCTGGCCGACCCGGGACTTCCCGAAGGCCAGGTCTCCCTGGTCGAGGTCCCGGCGCTGGCCATCTCCTCCACGGACTGCCGCGCCCGGGTCGCCGAGGGAAACCCCGTCTGGTACCTGGTGCCCGACGGCGTGGTGCGTTACATCGACAAGCGCGAGCTGTACCGCGGCGACTGAGCCGAGAGGGGCACCGGTGAACGACCGACGACACGCGTCCGACCCGTACGGCGGGGAGTACGCGTCCGAGCAGTACGGGCCCGTCAGCTACGACGAGTACGGCCGTCCCATCCCCCAGCAGCCCCCGCAGGGCCACGACCCCTACGCCGGCCAGCAGCAGGGCTACGGCTACGACCCGTACCAGCCGAACGACCCCGGCACGGGGCAGCAACCGCCGGTCCCGGCCGACCCCTACGCCGGTCAGCAGCAGGACTACGGCCACCAGTACCAGCAGGGCTACGACCCCTACGGCCAGGGCGGTCCCGGCACGGGGCAGCAGCCGCCGGTCCCGGCCGACCCCTACGCCGGTCAGCAGCAGGACTACGGCTACCAGTACCAGCAGGGCTACGACCCGTACGGTCAGGGCGGGGGCACGGGTCAGCAGCCGCGCGTGCCCGAGCAGCAGCCGCGGCACGACGACGCCGGCCGCGACGGACACGAGGGCCACGGCGACCCGGGCCGGGGCGGCGCCGACGACGTGGGCGCGCCGGACTACCGGACCGAGCAGTTCTCGTTCATCGAGGAGCCGGACGAGGAGTCCGAGGACGTCATCGACTGGCTCGCCTTCACCGAGAGCCGCACCGAGCGCCGCGAGGAGGCCAAGCGGCGCGGCCGCAGCCGGATGATCGCGCTGGTCGTCGTGGCCGCCCTGGTCCTGGCCGGCGGCGTCGGCTACCTCTGGTACGCGGGGAAGCTGCCCGGCACCTCCTCCGCCGGCTCCCCCGGCGGGGCGGCGGACACAGCCGGGCCCCAGAAGCGCGACGTGATCATGGTCCATCTGCACGACACCCGGACCGAGAAGACCTCCACCGTGCTGCTGGTCGACAACACCACCAGTGCCCGCGGCGCGACCGTGCTGCTGCCCAACTCCCTCGCGCTGACCGGTGAGGACGGCAGCCCCACCACGCTTGAGGAATCCGTGGACGACGACGGCTCCACCGGTACCCGCGAGGCCGTCGACCAGCTCCTGGGCACCAGCGTCGAGGGCACCTGGCGGCTCGACACCCCTTACCTCAACAACCTCGTCGAGCTGGTCGGCAACATCGAGCTGGACGCCGACGCCACCGTGCCCGCCGCCAAGAAGGGCGAGTCGCCGCTGGTCACCCAGGGCGCCGACCGCACCCTCGGCGGACCCGCGGCCGTCGCCTACGCCACCTACCGGGCCAAGGGCGAACCGCAGACCGCCCAGTTGGACCGGTTCGGCCAGGTCTTCCACGCCGTGCTGCGCAAGCTCTCCTCCGACCCGCAGGCGGCCACCGTCACCGTCGAGACGCTCGCCCAGATCCTCGACCCCTCGCTGAAGGAGAAGGACCTCGGCGCCTTCCTCGCCCGGCTCGCCGACCGCGCCAAGGGCGGCGACCACACCACCGAACTGCTCCCGGTCGGGCAGGACGGACGGCCCGCCCAGGAGGCCACCGACAAGATCGTCAAGCAGATCCTCGGCGGCTCCGTGAGCGAGGGCGCCCAGGGTGACGCGGCCCGCGTCGGCGTCCAGGACGCCACCGGCACCGAGGGGAGCGCCGAGCGGGCGCGCGCCTCGCTGGTCAACGGCGGCTACGCCTACGTCGGCCGGGGCGGCGACACCGCCCGGGCCACCTCCGCGGTGACGTACGAGAAGGCCGCTGGCAAGGCGGAGGCCGTCGAGGTGGCGCGCACCCTGGGGCTGCCGGAGAGCGCCGTCACCAAGGGCAGCACGCCGGGGAACGTCGACGTCTCGGTGGTGCTCGGCGCGGACTACCGGCCGGGCGACTGAGCCGGGCCGGGCCGGTGCGGCACCCACGGGCGCCGCACCGGCCCGCACGGGTCAGGACGTCCCACCGGCGCGGCGGTCGGCGGCGCGGTCCGTGAGACCCTGGGGACAGCCCCCACCGGGGGTTCTCGACCGCCTACCGAAAGCCCCGCAGTGACCGCGACCGACCGTTCCACCGAGCTGATCACCGTCGCCGCCCAGGCGGCCGCCGACAAGCTCGCCCACGACATCATCGCCTACGACGTGAGCGATGTGCTGTCGATCACCGACGCCTTCCTGCTCGCGTCGGCCCCCAACGACCGCCAGGTCAAGTCCATCGTGGACGAGATCGAGGAGCGGCTGAACAAGCAGTTCGGCGCCAAGCCCGTCCGCCGCGAGGGCGACCGCGACGCGCGCTGGATCCTCCTCGACTACGTCGACATCGTCGTCCACGTCCAGCACAGTGAGGAGCGCGTCTTCTACGCGCTGGAGCGCCTGTGGAAGGACTGCCCCGAGATCGAGCTGCCCGAGGAGGCGAAGGCCACCCGCGGCAAGGCGGAGGCCCACGCCCAGCAGCAGGCCGACGAGGCCGGTGAGGCGATGTGAACAGCCCGCGGCAGGGCCGTCGCCTCATCCTGTGGCGGCACGGCCAGACCTCCTGGAACCTGGAGCGCCGGTTCCAGGGCACCACGGACATCGACCTGACCGAGGCCGGCCTCGGCCAGGCCCGCCGGGCCGCACGTCTCCTCGCCTCGCTCCAGCCGGACGCGATCATCGCCTCCGACCTGCGGCGGGCGCGGGACACCGCGGCCGAACTCTCCGCCCTCACCGGCCTGCGGGTCCACCACGACCCGGCGCTGCGCGAGACGTACGCGGGGGACTGGCAGGGCCTGACCCACGAGGAGATCATCGCGGCCCACGGCGAGCAGTACGCGGCGTGGAAGCGCGGCGAGCCGGTGCGCCGCGGCGGTGGCGAACTGGAGACCGATGTCGCCGACCGGGCAGCCCCGGTCGTCCTCGCGCACGCCGAGAAGCTGCCGGAGAACGGCACCCTGGTCGTCGCCTCGCACGGCGGCACCATCCGCACCACCATCGGACGCCTGCTCGGCCTCGACTCCCGCCACTGGGAGAGCCTGGGCGGCCTCAGCAACTGCTGCTGGTCGATCCTGGGTGAGGGAGCGCGCGGCTGGCGGCTCATGGAGCACAACGCCGGCACCCTGCCGGAGCCGGTCCTCGGCGACGACGACTGACGGCAGGCCGGGGCCCCGGGCCGGATTTCACTTTCCGGCTGGTCACGGGCTAGAGTTCTTCTTGTTCGCACCGCGGGAGCGGGAAGAACACCAGGGGCTATAGCTCAGTTGGTAGAGCGCCTGCATGGCATGCAGGAGGTCAGGAGTTCAATTCTCCTTAGCTCCACAGTCCGGAAGATCCCATCCCCACAGGGGGTGGGATCTTTCGTATGCCCGGCCGTCGCCTCTCCCCGCGGCCCGCGAGACGCGCCGGGCCGTCGGCGCGAAGGCCCGTACCCGCAGGTGACCGCCCGTCACCTGCGGGAGCGGAGACCGTTCCGGTACCTTCGCGCCGCTGACCGGCGGCCCGCTCCGTGGCAGAATCGGACGGCCGGAAGGGGGACGCGGCCCGACGGGAGGGAGAGGGATGCCTGCGCGCATCGTCGAGGAGGCGGACCACCTGCTCGGCCAGGTGCCGGACCAGCCCGGGAGGGCCCGCGTGGCCCCCGCCGCCCCGCGTGCGGCCCCAACCTTCTCTTCGAACGACGGGGGCTGAGCGATGGGTGCGCACAGGAGGAAGTGCGACTGGTGCCGCGGCGGTACGCCCATCGTCCGCGACATGGAGCCGGTGAACCCGCGTTACCAGTACTGGTGCGAGGAGTGCGCCAGGGCGCTGATTATAAAAGGCGACCCGATCGAGACCTACCGCGAACTGGAGGGCGAACCCATCTACGGGCGGCTCCTCGACGAGCACTGCACCCTCAAGCGCTTCTACTCCTTCGCCAGGGCCTGACGCCCCGCCCGGTCCGCCTCGGCCCCTGCCGGATCCCGCTGCTCCGGCACCGGCCGGCCGGCCGGCTCCGCGTCGGGTCCCTGGGCGCCGCCGGGCCGCGAGGCCACCCGCGCCGCCGCCGCGAGGAAGCCGAGAGCCGCCAGCGGATAGAGCGCCGACAGTACGAACTCGACGGGTCCCTGGTGGAGTTCGGGCCGCTCGACACCGTGCGGCACCCACCACAGGGCGTACGTGAGGAAGACCGTGGTCAGCCCGGCCGCGCCCGCCCGGTGCCACCGGCCGCCGAGGCGCACCGCCTCGGACAGCACCAGCACCGCCATGGGCACGCACCACACCCAGTGGTGCGACCAGGAGACCGGGCTGATCAGCAGTGCCGTCGCACCGCACGTGGTGGCCGCCCAGGCGGGCCGGCCGCGCAGCGCGGCCCCCACCGCGACACCGAGGCCGGCCGCCCCGACCAGCAGCGCCGCCGCCAGCCACCACAGGCCCGGGTCGGCGGTGTGCAGGAGGCGGGCGAGTATGCCGCGCAGTGACTGGTTGGCGGTCTGCTCGGGGTGGCCCGCACGGTCCGCCGCCAGGAAGGTGCCGGACCAGAACTGCCACGAGTCGCGCGGCAGCACGGCCGCCGCCAGAGCGGTGGCCCCCAGGAACCAGAGCACCGCGTTCCGCGCGAGCACCGACCAGGGCCGTGCCGCGCCACCGCGTACCGCCGCCACCACGCCGGTGAGCAGCAGGAACGCGATGAACAGCGCCGGCGTCAGCTTGATCGCCGCCGCCAGCCCGATGCCCGCGCCCGCCCACCGGCGTCCCCGCGCGAGCCCGCCGCCGGGCAGGTACCGCGCGTCCCACAGCACGAGGACCGTGATCAGCAGGTTGATCTGGCCGTACCTGAGTGTCGTCCAGACCGGCTCGGACCAGACCGCGAGGGCGGCCAGCGCCGGTGCGCCGAGCCAGGCCAGGCCGGGCGGCAGCGGGCGTCCGCCGGTCCGGTCGGTGACCAGGCGGAGGGTCAGCAGGGCGAGCGCGAGCAGCAGCAGGAGGTTGCCCGCGGTGGCCAGCGTCCGCATGAGGCCGGTACCCAGCAGCGGCAGCGGGGTGAACAGCAGCGCGGCGAACGGGGGGTAGGTGGCCGGCAGGTCGTTCTCGGTGGCCCGCAGGGCGTACAGGTCGGCACCGTCCAGGACCGCCCGGCCCTCGGCGCGGTAGACCATCAGGTCCACCATCGTGACCCCGGCCAGGCGCTGCGCCACCCAGAACGCGGCGAAGGAGACGAGGCAGAGCGCGGTGGCCCGGACCGGGAAGGTGCGCCGGAGGCGGGAGGGCGAGGCGGCAGTCACGCTCGGCGAGGCTACCCGCCGGGGACCTCCGGGAAGAGAGGGCGGGCGCCGCCGGGAACGGATTTGGTGGAAACCCCGGGGGGCCGCTAAAGTTGTCGACGTCGCCGGGGGAACCGGGGACAGCGGCAAGGGGCTATAGCTCAGTTGGTAGAGCGCCTGCATGGCATGCAGGAGGTCAGGAGTTCAATTCTCCTTAGCTCCACAGGAGAGAGACCAGGAATCGGACTCTCATCCACCGAAGTAGAGCGGGTCACCCGGACAGGGTGGCCCGCTTCTTCGTGCGCGCCCCCACCGCACGAGCCGTGCGGCCCCGGTGACCGCTGCGGTACCCTGACGCCATGCGTGCTGTACGCCTTCTGCTTACCGAGCCGCGCTGATCAAGAGCCGGACCCCCGACGAAGGGGCCGGAACCAGCGCGGCCACCCCCTCCTGTGCGAGGGGTTTTTTCATTGGGCGGCGGCTCCGGTTCCGGGGCACGACCGCCGGGCGGAGCCCCGGGGCCCGCCCCGCCGGAAGCGTGAGCAGAGACGACCGATGGAGCTTGAGGATCATGAGCGAGACGAATTCCGCCGCGTCCCCCGCGGAGGGCGCCACCGCGCCCCACCGCTACACGGCGGCGATGGCCGCCGAGATCGAGGCACGCTGGCAGGACTTCTGGGACGCCGAGGGGACCTACGAGGCGCCCAACCCCACCGGTGACCTGGCCGGGGACCCGGAGCTGGCCGCCCGCCCCAAGAAGTTCATCATGGACATGTTCCCCTACCCCTCCGGCGCGGGGCTGCACGTGGGCCACCCGCTGGGCTACATCGCGACCGACGTCCACGCCCGCTTCCAGCGGATGACCGGCCACAACGTCCTGCACACCCTCGGCTTCGACGCCTTCGGCCTGCCCGCCGAGCAGTACGCGGTGCAGACCGGCACGCACCCGCGCCACTCCACCGAGGCCAACATGGTCAACATGCGCAGCCAGCTGCGCCGCCTGGGCCTGGGCCACGACAAACGCCGCTCGTTCGCCACGATCGACCCCGAGTACTACAAGTGGACGCAGTGGATCTTCCTGAAGATCTTCAACTCCTGGTACGACGAGGAGGCCGGCCGCGCCCGCCCGATCGAGGACCTGATCGCCCAGTTCGCCAACGGTGACCGCGTCGCCGTCGAGGGCCGCGACTGGGCCGGCCTGGACGCCCACGAGCGCGCCGAGGTGCTGGGCCGGTACCGGCTGGCGTACGCCTCCGACGCGCCGGTCAACTGGGCGCCGGGCCTCGGTACCGTGCTGGCCAACGAGGAGGTCACCTCCGAGGGCCGCTCCGAGCGCGGCAACTTCCCCGTCTTCAAGGCCAAGCTGCGCCAGTGGAACATGCGCATCACCGCCTACGCGGACCGCCTGCTGGACGACCTGGACGACCTGGACTGGCCCGAGGCGATCAAGCTCCAGCAGCGGAACTGGATCGGCCGCTCGGAGGGGGCCCGTGTCGACTTCCCCTTCGACGGGGAGCACACCGGCAAGGCCGTCACCGTCTTCACCACCCGCCAGGACACGCTGTTCGGTGCCACCTACATGGTGCTGGCGCCCGAGCACGAGCTGGTCGACGAGATCGTCCCGGCCGTCTGGCCCGACGGCACCCGAGAGAGCTGGACCGGCGGCCACGCCACCCCCGCCGAGGCCGTGGAGAAGTACCGCGCCTTCGCCGCCGGCAAGACCGACGTGGAGCGGCAGGCCGACGCCAAGGAGAAGACCGGCGTCTTCACCGGCGCCTACGCCGTCAACCCGGTCAGCGGTGAGCACGTCCCGGTCTTCATCGCCGACTACGTGCTGATGGGCTACGGCACCGGCGCGATCATGGCCGTCCCGGCCCACGACAGCCGCGACTTCGCCTTCGCCCGCGCCTTCGGCCTGCCGATCCGCTGCGTCGTCGAGCCCACGGACGGCCGCTCGGCCGACCCCGTCACCTGGGACGACGCCTTCAACTCCCACGACGCGACGCTGATGGCCTCCGCCAACGCCGAGGTCAGCCTGGACGGGCTGGACGTCGCTACCGCCAAGGCCCGCATCACCGGCTGGCTGCGCGAGCGCGGCATCGGCGAGGGCACCGTCAACTACCGCCTGCGCGACTGGCTGTTCAGCCGTCAGCGGTACTGGGGCGAGCCCTTCCCGATCGTCTACGACGAGGACGGCGTCGCCCACGCGCTGCCCGAGTCGATGCTGCCGCTGGAGCTGCCCGAGGTCGACGACTACAGCCCGCGCACCTTCGACCCGGACGACGCCGACACCCAGCCGGAGACCCCGCTCTCCCGCAACGAGGACTGGGTCAACGTCACCCTGGACCTGGGCGACGGGCCGAAGAAGTACCGCCGCGAGACCAACACCATGCCCAACTGGGCCGGTTCCTGCTGGTACGAGCTGCGCTACCTGGACCCGAACAACGACCGGCGGCTGGTCGACCCCGAGATCGAGAAGTACTGGATGGGCCCGCGCGAGGGCATGCCCGGCGGCGGCGTCGACCTGTACATCGGCGGCGCCGAGCACGCCGTGCTGCACCTGCTGTACGCCCGCTTCTGGTCCAAGGTGCTGTTCGACCTGGGGTACATCTCCTCCTCGGAGCCGTTCCACAAGCTGTTCAACCAGGGCATGATCCAGGCGTACGTCTACCGCGACAGCCGGGGCATCCCCGTCCCGGCCGCCGAGGTCGAGGAGCGGGACGGCACCTTCTGGTACGAGGGCGAGCAGGTCTCCCGGCTGCTCGGCAAGATGGGCAAGTCCCTGAAGAACGCCGTCACCCCGGACGAGATCTGCGCCGAGTACGGAGCGGACACGCTGCGGCTGTACGAGATGGCGATGGGGCCGCTGGACGTCTCCCGGCCGTGGGACCCCCGTGCCGTGGTGGGCCAGTACCGGCTGCTCCAGCGGCTGTGGCGGAACGTCGTGGACGAGTCGACCGGCGAGGTGTCGGTGGCCGACGTGCCCGAGCAGGAGGTGGGCACCGACACGCTGCGCGCCCTCAACAAGGCGATCGACGGCGTCACCCAGGACATGGCGGGGCTGCGGTTCAACACCGCCATCGCCAAGGTCACGGAGCTGAACAACTTCCTGACCAAGGCCGGCCGGCCGGTGCCGCGCCCGGTCGCGGAGAAGCTGGTGCTGCTGGTCGCGCCGCTCGCCCCGCACGTCGCCGAGGAGCTGTGGCGGCGCCTGGGCCACCAGGACTCCGTCGTCCACCAGGACCTGCCGGTCGCCGACCCGGAGTACCTGGTCGACGAGACGGTCACCTGCGTCGTCCAAATCAAGGGCAAGGTCAAGGCCCGTCTGGAGGTCTCCCCGGCGGTCTCCGACGCCGACCTGGAGCAGGCCGCCCTCGCCGACGAGCGGGTCCGGGCCGCGCTGGGAGGCGCCGGTGTCCGCAAGGTCATCGTCCGCGCCCCCAAGCTGGTCAACATCGTGCCCGCCTGAGGCACCGCCCGCCGGAGCCCGGCCCCTCCTCCCGCGAGGGGGCGCCGGGCTCCGGCGTCCCCGCCCCCGGGATCCCCCCTACGGGCAGGTTCGGGGGCCGGCGAGGAACCGCCGGGGGGCCGTCAGCGTTTACGGTGGGAGGGGGCGGCCGGTGCGGACGGCAGGCCGCGCGACCCCGCACCCGGCCCGCGCGTCCACTGGAGGACCACCCCATGGAGACGGCCATCACCATCATGGCGCTGATCTTCTTCCTGCTGGTCGTCGTCGCGGTGTACGCCGGCGTCAAGGCGGTCAAGGCGGTCAAGGCGGCCAAACGCGGCGTGGACCGCACCATCAGCCAGGCCCGCCGCTCCGTCGAGGACACCGCCCTGCGCGCCCGTAGCCTCGGCCGGCTCGGACCGGCGGCCGAGGTGGCCCAGCTCCGGCTCGCCCTGCGCACCTCGATGCGCGCCACCCAGGACGCCCTGGCCGCCCGGCGGGGCGAGGACGCCTCGCTGAAGGAGACGGCCGCGCTCTTCGACCGGCTCAGCGGCCACGGCCACCAGCTCGACGACGAACTGCGCCGTCTGGAACAGGACCCGGACCGCGAGGAGATCGCCCGCCGCCTGCCCGGTCTGCGCCGCCGCACCGAGCAGATCACCGAGGCCGCCACCTCGCTCCGGTCGGCCCTGCGCGACCGCCTCCACCACGACACCGAGGACGACCTCGGTGACCTGGCCGACCAGATCCGCGTCGAGTCGGACGCGCTGCGCCACTGGACCAGTGAACCGCCGCCCGCCGCACACCAGAAGCCCGAGCCCTGGCCCGAGCCGGAGCGGACCGAGGGCGGCACCCCCGTCCAGACCTGGCCGGAACGGCCCGCCTCGCAGCCGGGGCCGACGCCCACCGCCATCGACCCCGCCACACCGCCCGCCCCCCACCCCTGGGAGCGGCAGGGGCAGCGGGACGCCGGGCGGGAGCGGTGAGGTCGGCTTCGTTTCGCCGCTGAGCTGGGGGTACACGTGGCCGGGAGGCCGTCGCAGGACCCTGTGACGGTTCCGTGGCCGAGGTGGAGATGATCTTGAAGTGAGGTTCCCCGGCTGCCGGGGCGCGGCCGCGGCGGGTAATCTCCAGGCCATGTCCCGCCATGTCGCGATCGTCACCGATTCCACGGCCTACCTGCCCCACCGGGAGTCGGAGCGGCATCGGATCACCACCGTCCCGCTGACCGTCGTCCTCGGCGACGAGGCGCTGGAGGAGGGGACGGAGGTCTCCGCCCGCGCGCTGGAGCAGGCGATGCGCAAGCGGTTGCCGGTGACCACCTCCCGGCCCGCCCCCGAGCGGTTCGCCCGCACCTACGCGGCGCTCGCCGCCGAGGGGGCGGGGGAGATCGTCTCGCTCCATCTCTCGGCCGAGCTCTCCGGCACATACGACGCGGCGCTCCTCGCCGCCCGGGAGGCGCCTGTCCCGGTCCGGGTGGTCGACACCGGGATGGTCGCCATGGCGCTCGGCTTCTGCGCGCTGGCCGCCGCCGAGGCGACCGCTCGGGGGGCCGGTGCCGACGAGGCCGTGGCGGCGGTACGCCGGCGGGCCTCGGGCAGCACGGCCCTCTTCTGCGTCGACACCCTGGAGCACCTGCGGCGCGGCGGCCGCATCGGCGCCGCCCAGGCCCTGCTCGGCTCGGCCCTCGCGGTCAAGCCGATCCTGGAACTGGCGGACGGCGCGATCCAGCTGAAGGAGAAGGTGCGGACCTCGGGCAAGGCACTGGCCCGGCTGGAGGAGCTGGTCGCCGAACGGACGGCGCAGGCGGGCCCGGTCGACGTGGCCGTCCACCACCTGGCGGCCGAGGAGAAGGCCACGGCGCTCGCCGAGCGGCTGACGGAACGCCTCGGCGGCCGGGGCGAGCTGTACGTGAGCGAGGTCGGCGCGGTCATCGGCGCCCACACCGGGCCGGGGCTCGTGGGCGCCGTGGTCTCCCCCCGGTAGTCAGCGGTGGGCCGGCGGGCCCCGCGAAGAGGGGGCGGCGCGGTGGCCGGTGCGGCGGAGGCGCTGGGTGGGCCCTAAGGGGCCGGCGTGACCCCTGCGGGTGACGGAGTTGTCCACAAGCGCGGAGTTCTCCCCGGAAACTGACCAAGATCCACTTCTTCGGGCGGCTTTCCCTACGGTCGCCGCATGGTGCTGGGATCTTCGTTCTTCGGGGTGGGTGTTCGGAATGGGCAGGGCAACGGCGGCGAGCGCGCCGACGAGTCCGCCGACGCGGTACGGGAACGCGCGCGGGCCCTGCTCGGAGCGGGCGCCCCTGCCGACACGCGGGCAGGACCGGCCGGCGGTGGGGCGGCCGGTGCCGAGGCGGCCGACGCCGAACGGGAGGCGTGGGACGACGACCGGCGGATCCTGGGGCATCCGTGGTGGGCGGACGGGGAAGAACCGGGCGCGCCGAGCCCGGTGACGGGGCGCCCCGGCGCCGCGCGTCGCACGGCGGCCCCCGGCCGGGACGGAGGCGGGCCGGTCGCCGGTCCGGGAGGGGAGGAGCCCGAAGGCGCGGGGAGCGAGACCGGTGCCGGGCCCGTGCCCGAGCCCCCGTCGGCGTGGCGGCCGGAGGGCGGGCCCCCTGTCCCGGACGCACGGTCCGCTCTGCCGGACGAGGCTGTGGCACCGCACCGGCGGCGTCCCGCGGGCGGCGCCGCACGACCGCGCGGCGTGCCCGCGCGCCGCCGCTCGGTCCGGGGGGACCGGCCGGACCGGCCGGGCGGGGCCGGGGTGCCCGGGCTGTTGCGGGCACGGTGCGGGATGGAGTGGCGCAGCGTCGCGGCGCTGGTGGTCGTCGTGGCCGTGGCGGTGGTGTGGGCGGCGCAGCACTTCTGGACCGGGCGGCCGGAGGCGGTGCGGGCGCCCGAGACGGTCGCGCAAGGGGCGTCGCGGACACCGGGGACGGCCGACGGGCCTGCGGTCACGGGGCCGGCCCCGGCTTCGCCGCCGCCCTCACCGAGCGCCGGACCGCTGGTGGTGGACGTGAGCGGAAAGGTGGCACGGCCCGGGGTGCACCGGCTGCCGGCCGGTTCGCGGGTCGAGGACGCCCTGGAAGCGGCGGGCGGGGTCCGGCCGGGTACGGACACCTCGGGGCTCAACCGGGCCCGGCTCCTGACCGACGGGGAACAGGTGGCGGTCGGGGTCGACCCGGCCCCCGGCGCCGGCCCGGTGGCGGGGCCCGGGGCCGCCGGGGTGGCCGGGCCGGTCAGCCTCGGCACGGCCACGGCCGAGCAACTGGAGACGCTGCCCGGCGTGGGCCCCGTCCTGGCGGCGGCCATCATCGCCCACCGCACCGAGAGCGGCGGCTTCCAGTCGGTGGACCAGCTCCGCGACGTACGCGGCATCGGCGACCGGCGCTTCGAGGACCTGCGCGAGCTGGTGCGGCCGTGAGGGGCGTGGACGGGTGGAGGAGGGCGCCGAGGGCGGTGGACGGGACCGGCGACACCGGTGGGACGGGTGAGGGCGGTCGCCGTGAGTTCACCGGGCGACAGGCGCGGGGCGCCGCGGGCGGGGGGACCGGTCCGGCGGAGGGGGCCGGGCGGGCCGGGCCGGTTCGCCGCCGGGCGGGCGTGACCGAGGCTGCCGACGGCCGGGCCGGGACTGAGCGCGGACCCGTGGACCTGCGGCTGGCGGTGCCCGCCGTCGCCGCGTGGGGCGCTGCCGCGTCGCTGGTCGGCCAGGAGCCCGGTCGGGCCTGGCTCGCCGTGGCGGTGGGGGTGTGCGGCGCGGCGGGGGTGCCGGCCTGGGCGCGGCTCCGGCGAGGTGGGCGGGAGCGCGGTCTGTCCGGGGTACGGGCGGATCGTGTTCCGCGACACCGCGGACCGTCCGGAGCGCGAGGCACGCCCGGCGGGTCGGGGCGCGCGCGGTCCGGGGTGGAGCTGCCGGAGGTTCCCGGAGCACGGAGGGCGGCGCACCTGGCGGCCGGAAGGATGCCCGGCCCGCGACGGACCAGGCTCTGTGTCGCGGCGGCCCTGCTCTGCGCCGCCGCCGGCGCCGCCTCGGCGGGGCTGCACGGGGCCGACCACCACCGGGGGCCCGTACCGGAGTTGGCCGAGCGGCGCGCGCGGGTCACCGCCGAGGTGGAGGTGACGGGGGACGCCCGTCCGGTACGGCAGCCGGGCGGGACGGCCGGGGACGAGTCGGGGCGGCCGCCCTCCCTGCTGATCGACGGCCGGATCGTCGAAGTGGCGGCGGCCGGCGGCGGGGCGGTGAGGACGCGTACACCGGTGCTGCTGATCGTGCCCGTCCCGGACCGGGCGGACGGCGACCGGTGGCGCGAGCTGTTGCCGACGACGCGCCTGCGGCTGGCCGGACGGCTCGTGCCGCCGCTCGACGCGGGCGGGCCGAACGCCGCCGTCCTGCGACCGACCCGGGCGGGGCCGCCCGAGGTGACCGGCGGACCCAGCCGCCTCCAGCGGTTCGCCGGAAAGCTGCGCGCCGGTCTCCGTGCCGCCTCCGACGGTCTGGAACCGGACGCCCGGGCCCTGTTGCCCGCTCTGGTCGTCGGGGACACCGGGCGGGTACCGGACGACCTGCGGGAGGCGTTCCGGGCCACGGACCTCACCCACCTCATGGCGGTCAGCGGCTCCAACCTCACCATCGTGCTGGCCCTGCTCATCGGACCGCCCGGCCGCGCCCACCGCGCCGAACGCGGCGGACTCGCCCCGCTGATGGGGCTCGGGCTGCGCACCACGGCCGTGGCGGGCGGGGCGCTGACACTCGCCTTCGTCATCGTCTGCCGCCCGGAACCCAGCGTGGTGCGGGCCGCGGCGTGCGGAGCCGTCACCCTGCTGGCCGTGGCCACCGGCCGGCGCCGCAGCCTGGTCCCCGCGCTGGCCGCCGCCGTGCTGCTGCTCTCCCTCTGGGATCCGTGGCTGGCACGCGGTCACGGCTTCCTGCTGTCGGTCCTCGCCACCGGGGCGCTGCTGCTGCTCGCACCGCGCTGGAGCGAGGCGCTGCGCCGGCGAGGGGTGCCGGCCCGGATCGCCGAGGCGGTGGCGGCGGCCGCGGCGGCGCAGGCGGTCTGCGCGCCGGTCGTCGCGGTGCTGTCGGCCCGCGTCGGGCTGGTCGCGGTCCCCTGCAACCTCCTCGCCGAGTTCGCCGTGGCCCCGGCGACGGTGCTCGGCTTCGCCGCCCTGGCCCTGGCGCCCCTGCTGCCGGGCGCCGCCGAACTGGTCGCCACGGGCGCCGGATGGCCCGCCGGATGGATCGCCGAGGTGGCGCGTACGGGGGCGGCGCTGCCGGGCGCGGGGTTCGACTGGCCGGGCGGCTGGGGAGGCGGGCTGTTGCTGGCCGGTGTCACGGTGGCCGTCGTCCTCGTCTCCGGCCGCCTGCTCCGGAGGCGGCGTTGGCCCGTCCTGGCCGCGGCCGTGCTGCTGGTGCTGTTCGTGGTGCAGCCCCCCGCCGTGACCCGCGTCGTCACCGGGTGGCCGCCGCCGGGCTGGCGGATGGTCCTCTGCGACGTGGGACAGGGCGACGCGCTGGTCCTGGCCGCCGGCCCGGGCGCGGCCGTCCTCGTCGACACCGGCCCGGACCCGCTGGCGGTCGACCGCTGCCTGCGGGTACTCGGCGTCGACCGCGTGCCGCTCGTCGTGCTGACCCACTTCCACGCCGACCACACCGGTGGCCTGGCCGGGGTCCTGCGCGGCCGCCCGGTGGGTCTGGTGGAGACGACCGCCCTCGCCGATCCGCCGGCCCAGGCCGCGCTGGTCCACCGCACCGCGGCCGCGGCCGGAGTCCCGGTGCGGGTCGCGGCGGCGGGAGAGGCCCGCCGGGCGGACGGCGGACTCGGCTGGGAGGTCCTCTGGCCGCCCGGCCCGCCCGCCCGGCCGCCGGACGGCGCCAACGACGCGAGCCTCACCCTCCTGGTCCGCACCGCCGGGCTCACCCTGCTCCTCCTCGGTGACCTGGAGCCACCGGGCCAGCGGGCACTGGCCCGAACCGGACGGGTCCCGGCCGGCGTCGACGTGCTCAAGGTCGCGCACCACGGCTCCGCCCACCAGGACCCGGGGCTGCTGGCCGCCGCCGCGCCCCGCGTCGCCGTCGTCTCGGTCGGCGCGGACAACGGCTACGGCCATCCCGCGCCGAGCACTCTCGCCACCTTCCACGACCGAGGTGTCCCGGTCCACCGGACCGACCGGCAGGGAGACATCGCGGTACTGGGCGGCGACGGGGACGAGGCCGACCGGACAGGGCCCCGCCCCGCCGGAGAGGCACCGCCCCCGCGCGTCCTCACCCGCGCCGGGAGCGTCCCGCGGGAGCGGGCGGCGGGAGTCGACGCCGCTGTGGCGCGGGGCGTGCGGCCCGCCCCCACCCACTCGGAGCCGTCGGCCGGGGCCCGCGCACAGGCCCGCCGGGGGCGCCCCGGCACGGGCTCCGCCGCCCCGGCCGCCCTGGGACACTGGCGCCATGGACACCACCTCGACCGACGCCTACCTCCGTCGCCTGGGCGCCGACCGCCCCGCCCGCCCCGACGCGGACGCCCTGCGCGACCTGCACCTGCGTCACCTGCTCGCGGTGCCCTTCGAGAACCTCTCCGTCCACCTCGGCGAGGAGATCCCGCTCGACGGGAAGAGCCTCACCGAGAAGATCACCGCCCGCCACCGGGGAGGCTTCTGCTACGAGCTCAACGGCGCCTTCGGCACCCTGCTGGCCGCCCTCGGCTACCGGGTCGACTTCCTCCAGGCCAGAGTGATGGGCCCGGACGGGCTCCCGGGCGTCCCCTACGACCACATGGCCCTGCGGGTCGAGGACGCCGACGGCGGCCGCTGGCTGGCGGACGTCGGTTTCGGGGCGTACATCCACCGGCCGCTCGCCTACGACGCGCGGGGCGAACAGCGCGACGGGGGTGGCGTCTTCCGCGTCGAGGCGGCGGACGGCGGTGACCTGGTGGTGGTCCAGGACGGCGTCGCGCAGTATCTGTGGGAGGAGCGGCCCCGGGAGCTGGCGGACTTCCGCGCCGGCTCCTGGTGGCACCGGACGTCGCCCGACTCGCACTTCCGGCGCTCGCTGGTGTGCTCCCTGCTCACCGACGGCGGGGCCGGCCGCGTCACCCTCAGCGGCCGCACCCTCAAGGCGACCGGCGCCGCCGCGGGCGAGGGCGCGGACGCCGACGGCACCCGCCTTTGTGAGCTGGGCTCCGACGCCGAGGTGCTGGAGGCTTACCGGACGCTCTTCGGGGTGGAGCTCACCGCTGTCCCGGAGGTGGCGCCGGCCCCGGTGGCGGGCTGACGGCGGCCTGCCGGTCGTCCCGGGGCCGCCCCGCCCAGACGGCCGGGTGAGCAATCCGGAAGCGGCGGGTTGCGTCGCGCCCCGCACCTGCCGTCCCTTGGACGTGCGTGCGCCGCTGGACATGCGTGCGCCGCGCTCCGCCGGATGCGCGTGCCGCGTCGCCTTCCGCCGGATGCGCGTGCCGCGTCGCCATCCCTCGGACGTGCGGGCGCCGCCGTCTCGCGAGGCAGGAGTGGGCCCCCTCAGCTGCTCGGTGGGCCGGCTTCGCGAGGGCCTCCGCCCGCCGACCGGCCCCGAGCACCGCCGGGCCGCGGTGTCGCGGGATGCCGAAGACATGGTCCTCGGCCTCGTCCGTGAGGCCCGGCCGCGCCGCCACGAGCGGGGCCGCCCCGCGCGGCCTGCCGTAGCCGTCGCGCTGCCGTGAGCACCGCGAGGCGGCGGGTGTCCGGGTCGGGACAGCCGGTGAACCCGTCGCGGGCGCCTGCGCCTGGACGGGGGCAATCAACACTCCGGGGCGCGGCGTCAACCACCGCCGGCCCGTGCGCCGCAGTGGCACACGGCCTCCTCGCGCCCGGCGTCGCACCCGGCGTCGCACCCGGCGGCGGGGCGCGGTCTCGCCGAGTACCGCGATGCCATGGCCTCGAAGGCGCGGCCGCGCTTCCCCGCCGCCTCGGGACGTACCCCCGACAGCGTCGCCGGTGGCGTCCGTACGGAGGGTGGCGGGGGCGGGCCGGGGACGCGAGTCCCGCCCTGCTGCCCCGATGCCCGGGCAGGGCCGCACGGCGTCGTCCGGGAACAGTCCCGTCCTCACGCCTCCAGACCCTGCCCATGTGGGGGCGGGACCACAAGTAGCCCAGAAACCAGGGCACTTGGGCGTGAGGCGGCGGTTGAGGATGATTCGGCGGATCGGGGGCGAGTTGCCCCGAAAGCGGGCGCGGTGATCGAATGGATGCGCTACACGGTAGTTGGTCCGCGGTGTTGGAGGGTGGTCCCCATGTTCGGCTTCGGTGCGAAGCGTCGGGCGCGGCAGGCGGCGGGGCCGCTCTCCACCGTCGGGGTGCCGCCCACGGCCGGAGTGCTCAGCGGGCGGATCGTCGACGGCGAGCAGCCGGAGGAGCCGGTGCGGCACGCCGAGTTCACGCTCACCGACGCGCTGGGGCGGACGGTGATCGAGGGGGGACTCGACCCGTACGGCTCGTTCGTGGCGACCGTGCCGGCGGGGGAGTACCGGTTCGCGGTCTCCGCCGACGGGCACCGCCCCTACCGGGCCTCGGTCGCGGTGGACGAGGGTGGCCACACGGCCCTCGAAGACCTCGCGCTGGACCGTGTTCCGCCGCCCGTGCTGCCCGCCCCCGGGGACTGGGACGTGGAGCCGGCGCACTCCTCGATCGCCTTCACCGCCCGGCACATCGGCATGGCCCGGGTACACGGCCGGTTCAACGTCTTCGCGGGCGCGGTCCGGATAGCCGAGCGGATGGAGGAGTCGGCGTTGCACGTCGTCATCGACGCCGCCTCGATCGACACCAACGTCCCCGCCCGCGACAAGCACCTGCGCTCACCCGACTTCCTCGACGCGGCGCGCTTCCCGACGCTGGAGTTCTACGGCGACCGGTTCGCGCACCGGGGCGGCAACCACTGGGCCGTCACCGGTGCCCTCTCCCTGCACGGGGTCACCCGCACGGTCACGCTGGACACCGAGTACCTCGGGCTCGGCCACGGCATGGAGGGAGAGACCCGGGCCGCCTGCCGGGCCGTCACCGAACTCCACCGAGACGACTTCACGGTCAGCTGGCAGACGATGCTGGCCAAGGGGATCGCCGTCGTCGGCCCCAGTATCACCGTCGCACTGGACATCCAGATCGTGCCCAAGGCCGACGGCTGAGCCACCGTGCCCCGGACGTGCCCCGGGCCGGTTTCCCCGCCCGCGCGGGCTCCGGTGAGAATGGCCCGGTGAGCCAAGAGAACGACGTCGCCGCCCCCGCCGACGAGGAGCCCCGCCACATCCTGGTCCTCCCGGACCGCGACGCGGCCGAGGAGGCCGCCGCCGAGCTCGCCGTCCGCTTCGGCCTTCTGGAGGAACCTCAGCTCGTGCGCGACGCCCTGGCCGGCGAGGACGACGCCGAGGACGCCCAGTGGCTGCTGGTCCTGACGGCCGCCGCGGGCGACCTGGACCCGGCGGGACTGGACGCGTTCGCGGGGGAGTGGGACGGCTGGCGCGAGGAGCCGTAGCCCGGCCGGGACGGGCGTACGGCCGGCCTTCGCCGGGCGGGCCCCGGCGGAAGGGCTTCCGGCCGGCTCCCGTGAGCTGCCTCGGAGGAGGCGGGCGGCGTGCTGCCGCGGACTGCCCGGGTGCCACCGGCGCACGTCGTCCTCTTCGGCCTCTTCGGCACCCGTCTCCGGCGAGGCTCCTCGCAGGGCCGGAGACGGGGCGCCTTGCCCCCCGGTGGCCGCCCGGCCCGCGCGGGAGGGCCCCGGCGGACACCTCCCGCGCGGGAGGTGTCCGCCGGGGCGCGTCCGCGCTCCCTTCACCACCTGCGACTCAGCCGTTCCCGCACGGCCCCGTGGCCGAGCCCTCCACGAGCAGCCGCGCCCGCCGGGGCGCGGGATGCCGTACACCGCCCCGGCGGGGTGCTCGACCGGCCGACGGGAGCCGGGAGCCCGGCCGGGCAGTCAGCGATGCCGGTCCGGGCCCCGCCGGCCACCGTCGCCCGGCACGGCCTCCGACCACCCCGTCAGGGGCCGGGACGGCTCCATACCGAGCGTGTACCGAGAAGCCCGCCGCGAACCTCTTCCCCCTTCCGCCTCGCCCGCCGCGCACTCGGGGCGGCGGCACGGCCCTCGACGGCCGGCGGCCGGCGCGGCCGGTGGGAGCCCGGCGCCCGGAACCAACGCCGTTCACGGGGGCTCCGAGCCGTCCGGAGTGACGGCGGCGGCCCGGTGTCGGTGCGGCGTGGGATGCTGGACGGCGATGCCCAGGAAGACTGCCAACGACGATCCGCTCGCCCCGCTCACCCTCGCCGTGGGCCAGGAGGATCTGCTCCTCGACCGCGCCGTGCAGCAGGTGGTGGCCGCCGCCCGCGCCGCCGACGCGGACACCGACGTGCGCGACCTCACCTCGGACCAGCTCCAGCCCGGCACCCTCGCCGAACTGACCAGTCCCTCACTCTTCGCCGAGCGCAAGGTCGTGGTGGTGCGCGACGCCCAGGACCTGTCGGCGGACTCGGTCAAGGACGTCAAGGCGTACCTCGGGTCACCCGTCGAGGAGATCACCCTCGTCCTGCTGCACGCCGGGGGCGCCAAGGGGAAGGGACTGCTCGACGCGGCCCGCAAGGCGGGGGCCCGCGAGGTGGCCTGCCCGAAGATGACCAAGCCCGCCGACCGGCTGGCGTTCGTCAGGAGCGAGTTCCGGGCGCTGGGGCGGTCCGCGACCCCCGAGGCGTCGCAGACGCTGGTCGACGCCATCGGCAGCGACCTGCGGGAGCTGGCGAGCGCGGTCACGCAACTCGCCGCGGACGTCGAGGGGAACATCGACGAAGCGGTGGTCGGGCGGTACTACACGGGGCGTGCGGAGGCGTCGAGCTTCACCGTGGCCGACCGGGCCGTGGAGGGCCGGACGGCGGAGGCGCTGGAGGCGTTGCGCTGGTCGCTGTCGACCGGGGTGGCGCCCGTGCTCCTCACCAGCGCGCTGGCGCAGGGGGTGCGGGCGATCGGGAAGCTCTCCTCGGCGCGCGGGGGACGGCCCGCCGACCTCGCCCGGGAGCTGGGGATGCCGCCCTGGAAGATCGACCGGGTCCGGCAGCAGATGCGGGGCTGGAGCCCTGACGGGGTCGCCACCGCACTGCGGGCCGTCGCCGCGGCCGACGCGGGCGTCAAGGGCGGCGGGGACGACCCCGAGTACGCGCTGGAGAAGGCGGTCGTCGCCGTCGCCACGGCCGCCCGGAGCAGGCAGGGCCGTTAGGTCCCCCTCCCCGGGCGGGCGGCGAGGGACGGCGCCGGGCCTCCTGACCGGGGAGGCCTCGATCGCCGGCCGGGCCGGCCGATGCGCGAGCCCGGCCGGCGTTCGAGGCCGTTCCTGACCGGAGAGCCCACCGGCGGCCGGCCGAAGGCAGTACCCGGCGCCCTCCGGCCGGGAGGCGCCACCCCGGCCAGGACGGGCCCGGCCGAGAAATGGACTCCGCTCGCCAGGAAGCGGGCCCGGGACAGCGGCAGGACCCGGGGGGAGAACAGGCGGCCCGGGAAGCCGGGAACCCCCGCCCCGCCCTGGGGAAGGGCGGAACGGGGGTTCCGGTCACTGCTGTGCTGCTGGGTCCCGCACCCGCGTGGCGAACGCAGGCCGCGTGCGGGAACCGGGGTGCCGGCCGGGGAGCGGATGAGAGGGCCCGCTGTGGTCCCTGGCCGACGGTCGGATCAGATCCGGTCAGCCCTTGAGGGCGGCAGCCTGGGTGGCCAGCGCCGACTTCTTGTTGGCGGCCTGGTTCTTGTGGATGACTCCCTTGGAGACGGCCTTGTCGAGCTGGCGCGACGCGGCGCGCGTGTACTCGGCGGCCTTCTCCGCGTCACCCGCGGCCACGGCCTCGCGGGCCTTGCGGACAGCGGTCTTGAGCGACGACTTGACGGCCTTGTTGCGCAGGCGCGCCTTCTCGTTGGTCTTGTTCCGCTTGATCTGGGACTTGATGTTCGCCACGAAAGAGCCTTTACAGGTTCAGGTTGGGTGTTTCCGGTCGTGTCCCGATGCTGAGAGGGCTACGAGACACATCGGGCCAGGCTACCAGCGGCTCCACGGACGGCCCAAACCGGTCGCCGGTCCCCGCGCATGGGACGATGGGGGCCGCGGACCCTGGGGGCCGTGTGCCGAACAGGCCCTACCGGCCCGGTGGGCGCGCCCAGGCGGCGTGAGCCCACCCGAGGTGAGGCGCGTACGGTCCCCGTCCGGCTCCGCGCAGCCCGCCCGCCTCGACGTCTCGACGTCTCAAGAACCAGGACCATGCGTGCCCGCGACCCCTAGCCACGTTCCCGAGCCGAGTCGCACGGACCCGGCGCTGATCCGCAACTTCTGCATCATCGCTCACATCGACCACGGCAAGTCCACGCTGGCCGACCGGATGCTCCAGCTGACCGGCGTCGTCGAGCAGCGTGCGATGCGCGCGCAGTACCTCGACCGGATGGACATCGAGCGCGAGCGCGGCATCACGATCAAGTCGCAGGCCGTGCGTCTGCCGTGGGCCCCCACCGAGGGTTCCGGCCAGGGCAGCACGCACATCCTCAACATGATCGACACCCCGGGTCACGTCGACTTCACCTACGAGGTCTCCCGGTCGCTCGCCGCCTGCGAGGGCACCATCCTGCTGGTCGACGCGGCCCAGGGCATCGAGGCGCAGACGCTCGCCAACCTCTACCTGGCGATGGAGAACGACCTCGCGATCATCCCGGTCCTCAACAAGATCGACCTGCCGGCCGCCCAGCCGGAGAAGTTCTCCGAGGAACTGGCCAACCTCATCGGCTGCGACCCCTCCGACGTGCTCAGGGTCTCCGCCAAGACCGGCATGGGCGTCGAGGCGCTGCTGGACAAGGTGGTCGCCGAGGTCCCGGCCCCGGTCGGCGTCAAGGACGCCCCGGCCCGCGCGATGATCTTCGACTCGGTCTACGACTCGTACCGCGGCGTCGTCACCTACGTCCGGGTCGTCGACGGACAGCTCGGCAAGCGTGAGCGCATCCGGATGATGTCCACCGGCGCCACCCACGAGCTGCTGGAGATCGGCACCAACTCGCCGGAGATGCTGTCCGCCGACGGGCTGGGCGTGGGCGAGGTGGGTTACCTCATCACCGGCGTGAAGGACGTCCGCCAGTCCAAGGTCGGCGACACGATCACCTCGCTGGCCAAGGGCGCCGAGGAGCCGCTCGGCGGCTACAAGGACCCGAAGCCGATGGTCTTCTCGGGGCTGTACCCGCTGGACGGCTCGGACTACCCGCTGCTGCGCGACGCCCTCGACAAGCTCCAGCTCAACGACGCCGCCCTGGTCTACGAGCCGGAGACGTCCGCCGCGCTCGGCTTCGGCTTCCGCGTCGGCTTCCTCGGCCTGCTCCACCTCGACGTGATCCGCGAGCGGCTGGAACGCGAGTTCAACCTCGAACTCATCGCCACCGCGCCCAACGTGGTCTACCGGGTCGGCATGGAGGACGGCACCGAGCACCAGGTGACCAACCCCAGCGAGTTCCCCGAGGGCAAGATCGCCGAGGTGCACGAGCCGGTGGTGCGGGCCACGATCCTCGCGCCCAGCGAGTTCATCGGCGCGATCATGGAGCTCTGCCAGTCGCGGCGCGGCGTGCTGCTCGGCATGGACTACCTCTCCGAGGACCGGGTCGAGATCCGCTACACCCTGCCGCTGGCCGAGATCGTCTTCGACTTCTTCGACCAGCTGAAGTCCAAGACCCGCGGATACGCCTCGCTGGACTACGAGCCCACCGGCGAGCAGACCGCCCACCTGGTCAAGGTCGACATCCTGCTGCACGGTGACAAGGTCGACGCCTTCTCCGCGATCACCCACCGCGACCAGGCGTACGCCTACGGGGTGCGGCTGGTCGCGAAGCTCAAGGAGCTGATCCCGCGGCAGGCCTTCGAGGTGCCCGTACAGGCGGCGATCGGCTCCCGGGTGATCGCCCGCGAGACCATCCGCGCCATCCGCAAGGACGTCCTCGCCAAGTGCTACGGCGGTGACATCTCGCGGAAGCGGAAGCTGCTGGAGAAGCAGAAGGAGGGCAAGAAGCGGATGAAGATGGTCGGCTCGGTCGAGGTCCCCCAGGAGGCCTTCATCGCCGTGTTGTCCAGCGACGACAGCGGCGGCGGCAAGGGCAAGAAGTAACCCTCGCGGAGGGAGGCGGAGCGCGCTCGGGGCGCCCGTCCGGCGGCCTGCCGGGCGGGCGCTTCCGCGTGTCCGGCCACCGCCCCGGTCCGGGCGCCACGCCACGCGGCCGCGGACCTCCGGCAGCCCCGGTGGCCGGAAGTCGTCCTCCTGGCGGCCGGTCCCCGGGTCCGGAGCACGGTCCGTGGGCGTCGCTCACACGGATCGTGCGGGAGGCGCACGAGGCGGGACGGCGGGGTGCGGCCGTGTGGCGGGGCGGCGGAGCCGGGGCGCGTGTGACCGGGCGCACGGGCGGTCCCCGGTTCCCCGACGGTCGCCCGGGGGATAGTGGCAGGACCACCGTTTGGTGGAAAGTGACAGGTCGCAGCCTCTTACGTGACAGGCGGTGGCGCTCTACCCTGATCACTGCTCGATGGTTACTCGCAAGTTAAACAACAGCCGCACCACCAGACAGCAGCACGCACTGTCGCGGGCCCGGAGGATGTCGTGAGCGACGCACAGACCATGATCGAGAACCGGCCGCCCTCTGTGGCCACGCTTTTCCTTGAGCGCGTGGAGGCCACCCCCGACGCCGAGGCGTACCGCTACCCGGTGCCGCCCGCCCAGGAGGGCCCGGACGACTGGAAGTCGCTGAGCTGGCAGCAGGCCGCCACCAGGGTCTTCGCCATCGCGGCCGGCCTGATCGAGCTGGGCGTCGAGGCCGAGCAGCGCGTCGCCCTCGCCTCCTCGACCCGCGTCGAGTGGATCCTCGCCGACCTCGGCATCCTCTGCGCCGGAGCCGCGACGACCACCGTCTACCCCTCCACCAACGCCGACGAGGCCGCCTTCATCCTGGCCGACTCCGAGAGCCGGATCCTCATCGCGGAGGACGCCGAGCAGCTGGCCAAGGCCCGCGAGAAGCGCGCCGAGCTGCCCCACCTCGCCCACGTCGTGGTCCTCGACGCCGAGGGTGCCGAGGCGGCCGAGGGCGACCCCGAGGGGTGGGTGCTGAGCCTCGCCGACCTGGAGAAGCGCGGCGCGGCCAGGCTGGAGCGCGAGCCCGAGCTGATCAGGGAGCGGGTCGCGGCGATCACCGCCGACCAGCTCGCCACCGTCATCTACACCTCCGGCACCACCGGCCGCCCCAAGGGCGTCCGGCTGCCGCACGACAACTGGTCGTACATGGCGAAGGCCATCGCCGCCACCGGCCTGGTCGGCCCCGACGACGTGCAGTACCTGTGGCTGCCGCTGGCCCACGTCTTCGGCAAGGTGCTGACCTCCGGCCAGATCGAGGTCGGCCACGTCACCGCCGTCGACGGCCGCGTCGACAAGATCATCGAGAACCTGCCGGTCGTCCAGCCCACCTACATGGCGGCCGTTCCGCGCATCTTCGAGAAGGTCTACAACGGCGTCGCCGCCAAGGCGCGCGCCGGCGGCGGGGCCAAGTACAAGATCTTCCAGTGGGCCGCCGGGGTCTCCCGCGAGTGGGCGAAGACCACCCAGGACAACTTCCGCCGCACCGGCAAGGCCACCGCCCCCGCCGGGCTCAGCGCCAAGCACGCCGTCGCCGACAAGCTCGTCTACGCCAAGATCCGCGAGGCGTTCGGCGGCCGGCTGCGGGCCTGCATCTCCGGCTCCGCCGCACTCGCCCCCGACATCGGTTACTTCTTCGCCGGCGCCGGCGTGCACATCCTGGAGGGGTACGGCCTCACCGAGACCAGCGCCGCCTCCTTCGTCAACCCGGGAGAGGCGTACCGCACCGGCACCGTCGGCAAGCCGCTGCCCGGCACCGAGGTCCGGATCGCCGACGACGGCGAGATCCTGCTGCGCGGCCCCGGTGTCATGGAGGGCTACCACCGGCTCCCCGAGAAGACCGCCGAGGTGCTGGAGGACGACGGCTGGTTCCACACCGGCGACATCGGCGAGCTGTCCGCCGACGGCTACCTCAAGATCACCGACCGCAAGAAGGACCTGATCAAGACGTCCGGCGGCAAGTACATCGCCCCCGCCGAGGTCGAGGGACAGTTCAAGGCGATCTGCCCGTTCGTCTCCAACATCCTGGTCCACGGCGCCGACCGGAACTTCTGCACCGCTCTGATCGCCCTGGACGAGCCGACCCTGCTCGGCTGGGCCAAGGAGCAGAACCTCCCCGCCACCACCTACGCCGAGATCGTCGCCCGCCCCGAGACCCAGGCGCTCATCGAGGGGTACGTCAACCGCCTCAACGAGGGTCTCCAGCGGTGGCAGACGATCAAGAGGTTCAAGCTCCTGCCGCGCGACCTCGACATCGAGCACGGCGAGCTGACCCCCAGCCTCAAGCTGAAGCGCCCCGTCGTGGAGCGTGAGTTCGGGCACCTCATCGACGAGATGTACGCGGGCACCCGCGAAGCCTGACCCCGTGGGCGCGCCCGCCCCCCGCCCGTACGCACGCCCCGCCGGGCCCCGGCCGGAAGGTCCCCGCGACCGTCCGGCCGGGGCCCGGCCGCGCGTGCGGGACAATGGACCCCATGCCTTCCGCACTCCCCGACGGTGAGCCCGTGCCCGCAGACGGCACGCTGCCCGCCTCCGCCCTCGACGGTGCGGCCGACCGCCCGCTCGGCTTCTACCTGCACGTGCCGTACTGCGCCACCCGCTGCGGCTACTGCGACTTCAACACCTACACCGCGACCGAGCTGCGCTCCTCCGGCGGTGTCCTCGCCTCCCGCGACAACTACGCCGACACCCTCGCGGACGAGGTCCGCCTCGCCCGCAAGGTCCTCGGCGACGACCCGCGCGAGGTCCGCACCGTCTTCGTCGGCGGCGGCACCCCCACCCTGCTGGCCGCCCGCGACCTGGTCCGGATGCTGGAGGCGGTCCGCTCCGAGTTCGGGCTCGCCCCCGACGCGGAGATCACCACCGAGGCCAACCCGGAGTCCGTCGACCCCGCCTACCTCGCCGAGCTGCGCGAAGGCGGCTTCAACCGGATCTCCTTCGGTATGCAGAGCGCCCGCCGGCACGTCCTGAAGGTGCTCGACCGGCAGCACACCCCCGGCCGCCCGGAGGCCTGCGTCGCCGAGGCCCGCGCCGCCGGCTTCGACCACGTCAACCTCGACCTGATCTACGGCACCCCGGGCGAGAGCGACGACGACTGGCGCGCCTCGCTGGACGCGGCCATCGGCGCCGGTCCCGACCACGTCTCCGCGTACGCGCTGATCGTGGAGGAGGGCACCGGCCTCGCCCGCCGCATCCGGCGCGGCGAGGTGGCCCCCACCGACGACGACGAGCACGCCGACCGCTACCTGATCGCCGACTCGATGCTCGCCGGGGCCGGCTACGGCTGGTACGAGGTCTCCAACTGGGCCGCCACCGAGGCGGGCCGCTGCCTCCACAACGAGCTGTACTGGCGCGGTGCCGACTGGTGGGGCGCGGGCCCCGGTGCCCACAGCCACGTCGGCGGCGTCCGCTGGTGGAACGTGAAGCACCCCGGCGCCTACGCCGCCGCCCTCGCCGGCTCGCGCTCACCGGGCGCCGGACGCGAACTCCTCAGCGCCGAGGACCGCCGTGTGGAACGCGTCCTCCTGGAGCTCCGCCTCGCCGAGGGCTGCCCCCTGGACCTCCTGCACCCCACGGGCCTGGCGGCCGCCCGCCGCGCCCTGACCGACGGACTCCTCGCCGAGGCGCCCTTCGCCGAGGGCCGCGCCGTCCTGACCCTGCGCGGCCGCCTGCTGGCGGACGCGGTGGTGCGGGATCTGGTGGACTGAGGGCGTTGTCACTCGCGTGGGCGACCTCCGGCGAAACAGGTCCCGTGATGCCCGCGCTGTTCGTACCGCGCCGTCGTACCCGGCGATGGCGAAGCGGAGGGCCACGGAGATGACCGCTGTGGATGACCGGCCGATCACTGGCGTCGTGGATTCCTTCGAGGGCCTTGAGGTCCCCGAGGGACACAAGGCGGAACTCCTGCGGGGAGACATTGCGCTGATGGCCGGACCGGATCTGGTCCACAACCGGATCGTGACGGCGTTGCGGGATCAGATCCCGTACCGCCGCCGGGAGCGCCTGCGGACTCAGGACATCGGCCTGCTCAAGGAGAACAGCGAGCCCCAGCCGGGTCTCGTCGTCCTGAACGCGGCAAGGGACCGGACCATGGCCGCCTGCTCCCGGTCGAGCTGGTCACCCCGCTGGTCGAGGTCGTCTCCCACTCCAGCGTCGACCGGGACTACGGCGACAAGCGGTCGATCCACGCGGCCGGGGGCGTACCCGGTCACCTGATCGTCGACCCCATGGCCGCCCAGCGCGTGCTGCTCACCGAGCCGCACGGCGAGGGTGAGCAGGCCGACTACGGGGTCGAACAGACCTTCTCCTTCGGGCTGGACGTGCCCGTGCCACTGCTCGGTGTCGTGCTGGAGACGGCGGAGTTCCCGAGGCTGCCGCCGGTCGAGCGGCACCGGCGGCCTGAGGCGGGGCCTATCCGGCCTCGGCCGGGGCCGTGACGAAGTCGATCAGTTCCTCGACGCGGCCCAGCAGAGCGGGTTCCAGGTCCTTGTAGCTGCGGACGGCCGGGAGGACGCGGCGGTGCCAGGCAGCGCCGGTGTCGGTGGGCCAGCCGAGGGCGCGGCAGGTGCCGGTCTTCCAGTCCTGGCCGCGCGGCACGTCGGGCCAGGACCCGATGCCGACCGAGGCGGGTTTCACCGCCTGCCAGATGTCGATGTAGGGGTGGCCGACGACCAGCGCGTGCGGGCTGCCGACGGCGGCCGCGATGCGGGACTCCTTGGAGCCGGGGACCAGGTGGTCGACGAGGACGCCGAGGCGTGCGTCGGGGCCGGGCGCGAAGGCGTCCACGAGCGCGGGCAGGTCGTCCACCCCCTCCAGGTACTCCACGACGACGCCCTCGACGCGCAGGTCGTCACCCCAGACCCGCTCGACCAGTTCCGCGTCGTGGCGGCCCTCCACGTAGATGCGTCCGGCCCGTGCCACCCGGGCCCGGGCGCCCGGCACCGCGACCGAGCCCGAGGCCGTCCGGGACGGCACGGCCGGGGCCTGTCCCGCCTTCGGGCGGACCAGGGTGACCGGACGGCCCTCCAGCAGGAAACCGCGCTCCACCATGGGGAAGACCCGGTGCTTGCCGAAGCGGTCCTCCAGGGTGACCACCGGTCCCTCGGCCGACTTCTCGCAGCGGATCACCGCGCCGCAGAAGCCGCTGGCGGGCTCCTCGACGACGAGGTCGGGCAGCGCCTCGACCTCGGGGGCGGGGCTCCGCTTCTTCCACGGCGGGGTCAGGTCCGGCTGGTAGCTGCGCATGGGCAGACGTTATGACAGGGCGAACCGACGGGCCAGCTCATCGCGTTGGTCCCGCACGAACGCGGCGTCGACCACCGCCCCGTGCCCCGGCACGTAGACGGCGTCGGGCCCGCCGAGCGCCAGCAGCCGCTCCAGCGCCTCGGGCCAGCGGGCGGGCACCGCGTCCGGGCCGGCCTGCGGCTCGCCGGACTCCTCGACCAGGTCGCCGCAGAACACCACGTCGGGCGTGCCGGGCACCAGTACCGCCAGGTCGTGCGCGGTGTGGCCGGGTCCCAGGTCGGCGAGGAGCACCCGGCGCCCGCCGCCCAGTTCCACCACGGCCTCGCCGGAGACCGCGTGCCGGGGCACCACCAGGGTGTCCACCGCCTCGCCCGCCTCGCGGGGGTCCAGGCCGTGGTGCACCGCGTCGGCCTCCAGGGCGTCGGTGCGGGCGAGGGCGGCGTCGAGGCCGACGGCGCCGTACACCTGCGCGCCCGCGAAGACGGCGGCGCCGAGGACATGGTCGAAGTGGGCGTGGGTCAGTGCCAGATGCGTCACACGCCCGGGACCGCCGCGCTCGCCGAGGGCGCGCTCGACGGCGCCGCGCAGCAGGGCGCCCTCGCGCAGGGACGCCCCGGCGTCGACCAGCAGGGCGCCGGCGGGACCCACGACCAGGCCGGCCGTCGCGTCCCAGCGGGGCAGCCGCAGCCGTCCGACGCCGGGGGCGAGCCGTTCCCAGTCGGGCTCCGGCCGGTGCTCGTACGCGTTCATCGCCTCATCACCCGTCCACCCTCTCAGGCGCCCGCACGGCATACCCGGCGGTACCGGGTGACTTCGCCGCGTCCTCCCCGACCTGCTGTGCCCCGGCCTTGCCGCAGGTGTACCGGTCAGCCGTACACTGGTGCGCGACGTGGTTGGCACTCGCGCGAGGTGAGTGCCAGCAGAGGCCCGCGGGGGACGCGGGGGGTGCGGCAGGCGACTGGGAGGTGCGCGATGCTCAGCGAACGAAGGCTGGAGGTCCTGCGCGCGATCGTCCAGGACTACGTGGGCACCGAGGAGCCGGTCGGCTCGAAGGCGCTGACCGAGCGCCACCAGCTCGGTGTCTCCCCGGCCACGGTCCGCAACGACATGGCCGCGCTGGAGGACGAAGGGTACATCGCCCAGCCGCACACCAGCGCGGGGCGGATCCCGACCGACAAGGGGTACCGCCTCTTCGTCGACCGGCTCGCCGACGTGAAGCCGATGACGGCGCCCGAGCGGCGTGCCATTCATCACTTTCTCGACCAGGCCGTCGACCTCGACGACGTGGTGGCCCGCACGGTGCGGCTGCTCGCGCAGCTCACCCGGCAGGTCGCCGTCGTGCAGTACCCCTCGCTGACCCGGTCCACGGTCCGGCACGTGGAGCTGCTGGCGCTGGCCCCGGCCCGGCTGATGCTGGTGCTGATCACCGACACCGGGCGGGTCGAGCAGCGCATGATCGACTGCCCGGCGCCGTTCGGCGAGGCGTCCGTGGCCGACCTGCGGGCCCGGCTGAACAGCCAGATCGCGGGGCGCCGGTTCACCGACGTGCCGCAGCTGGTGCAGGACCTGCCGGAGTCCTTCGAGAGCGAGGACCGGCCCACCGTCTCGACGGTGCTGTCCACGCTCCTGGAGTCCCTGGTCGAAAGGACCGAGGAACGGCTGATGATCGGCGGCACCGCCAATCTCACCCGCTTCGGGCACGACTTCCCTCTCACCATCCGCCCCGTCCTGGAGGCGCTGGAGGAGCAGGTCGTCCTGCTCAAACTCCTCGGTGAGGCGAAGGATTCGGCCATGACCGTACGGATCGGTCATGAGAACGCCCATGAGGGCCTCAGCTCCACGTCGGTCGTCTCGGTCGGTTACGGTTCGGGACGCGAGGCAGTCGCCAAACTCGGCGTGGTCGGACCGACCCGCATGGATTACCCCGGAACGATGGGAGCGGTACGCGCAGTGGCACGTTACGTCGGACAGATCCTGGCGGAGTCGTAAGTGGCCACGGACTACTACGCCGTACTCGGCGTGCGCCGCGACGCTTCCCAGGACGAGATCAAGAAGGCGTTCCGCAGACTCGCCCGCGAGCTGCACCCGGACGTCAATCCGGACCCGAAGACGCAGGAGCGCTTCAAGGAGATCAACGCCGCCTACGAGGTCCTCTCCGACCCGCAGAAGAAGCAGGTCTACGACCTCGGCGGCGACCCCCTGTCGCAGAACGGCGGCGGTGGCGGAGCGGGCGGCTTCGGCCAGGGCGGCTTCGGCAACTTCTCCGACATCATGGACGCCTTCTTCGGCACGGCGTCCCAGCGCGGCCCCCGCTCGCGCACCCGGCGCGGTCAGGACGCCATGATCCGGCTCGACATCGAGCTGGACGAGGCGGCCTTCGGCACCACCAAGGACATCCAGGTCGACACGGCCGTCGTCTGCAACAGCTGCAACGGCGAGGGCGCCGCCCCCGGCACCTCCGCGCAGACCTGCGACATGTGCCGCGGCCGCGGCGAGGTCTCCCAGGTCACCCGGTCCTTCCTCGGCCAGGTCATGACCTCCCGCCCCTGCCCCCAGTGCCAGGGCTTCGGCACCGTGGTGCCCACGCCCTGCCCGGAGTGCGCCGGGGACGGCCGGGTCCGCTCGCGCCGCACCCTGACGGTGAAGATCCCGGCCGGTGTCGACAACGGCACCCGCATCCAGCTCTCCGGTGAGGGCGAGGTCGGCCCCGGCGGCGGCCCCGCCGGCGACCTGTACGTGGAGATCCACGAACTGCCGCACCCGGTCTTCCAGCGGCGTGGCGACGACCTGCACTGCACGGTCACCATCCCGATGACGGCCGCGGCCCTCGGCACCAAGGTGCCGCTGGAGACGCTGGACGGCATGGAGGAGATCGACATCCGGCCCGGCACCCAGTCCGGCCAGTCGGTGCCCCTGCACGGCCGGGGCGTCACGCACCTGCGCGGCGGCGGCCGGGGTGACCTGATCGTGCACGTCGAGGTGACGACACCGGGCAAGCTCGACGCCGAGCAGGAGCGCCTGCTGCGCGAACTGGCCGCGCTGCGCGGCGAGGAGCGGCCCACCGGCCAGTTCCAGCCCGGTCAGCAGGGCCTGTTCTCCCGCCTGAAGGACGCCTTCAACGGCCGCTCCTGAGCCGCTTCGGCCCGTACGCACCGGGGCCCGGCACCGCCTGACGGCGGGGCCGGGCCCCGGTGCGTGTCCGGGTTCGGCGCCACCGGCCGGGAGCCAGGCGGAAGGGAGGAAGTCGAGATTCGGCGGGATGCGGGGGACATGGCACGATGCGGTCATGTCCCGTGCGCTGACCGACCTCTGCGATGTCCCGATCGTGCAGGCCCCGATGGCCGGCGGTGGCTCCTGCCCCGCCCTCGCGGCGGCCGTCAGCGACGCCGGGGGCCTCGGGTTCCTCGCCGCCGGCTACAAGACCGCCGACGGCATGTACCAGGAGATCACCCAGCTCCGCGCGCTCACCTCGCGTCCCTTCGGCGTCAACCTCTTCCTCCCGCAGCCCGAGACGGCCGACCCCGCCACCATCGAGGTCTACCGCCACCAACTCGCCGGTGAGGCCGCCTGGTACGAGACACCGCTCGGCGACACCGACTGCGGCCAGGACGACAACTGGGACGCCAAGCTCGCCATCCTCCTGGACGACCCCGTACCGCTGGTCTCCTTCACCTTCGGCTGTCCCGCCGCCGAGGTGATCGACTCCTTCCGCCGGGTCGGCACCCGCACCGCCGTCACCGTCACCACCCCCGAGGAGGCCCGCGCCGCCGAGAAGGCCGGCGCCGACGCGCTGTGCGTGCAGGGTGTCGAGGCCGGCGGCCACCAGGGCACCCACCGCGACGACCCCGAACGCGACGGCGCGGGCATCGGCCTGCTCACCCTCCTCACCCTGGTCCGCGAGGTGGTGCACCTGCCGATGATCGCGGCCGGCGGGATCATGCGCGGTGAGCAGGTGGCGGCCGCCGTCGCCGCCGGGGCGCAGGCGGCCCAGCTCGGCACCGCCTTCCTGGTCTGCCCCGAGTCCGGCGCCCCGCTCCTGCACAAGCAGGCCCTCACCAACCCCCTGTACACCCGCACCGAGCTGACCCGGGCCTTCTCCGGACGCCCGGCCCGCGGCCTGGTCAACCGCTTCCTGCGCGAACACGGCCCCTACGCCCCGGCGGCCTACCCGCAGATCCACCACGTCACCGCCCCGCTGCGCAAGGCGGCCGCCCGCACCGGCGACGCGCAGGGCATGGCGCTCTGGGCCGGGCAGGGCCACCGGCTCGCCCGCGAGATGCCGGCCGCCCAGCTGGTGGAGGTCCTCGCCGCCGAGACGGCCGCCGCCGTGCTCGCCCTCGGCGGCCCGTCGTCCCCTGGAGGAACCCGATGACCGCACCCGTCTTCCTCGTCGACGAGGTCGCCCCCGGCACCGTCGTCCTCGACGGGCCCGAGGGCCGGCACGCCGTCTCCGTACGCCGGCTGAACCCGGGCGAGCCCGTCGTCCTCACCGACGGGGCGGGGAACGGGGCCTTCGGCACCGTCACCTCGGTGGAGGGCAAGGACACCCTGTACGTCGCGGTGGACGAGGTACGCGAGGAGCCCGCTCCCCGGCCGCGGATCACCGTCGTGCAGGCGCTGCCCAAGGGCGACCGGGGCGAACTCGCCGTCGAGACGATGACCGAGACCGGCGTCGACGCGATCGTGCCGTGGGCGGCCTCGCGGTGCGTCACCCGGTGGAAGGGCGAGCGGGGGCTCAAGTCGCTCGGCAAGTGGCGGGCCACCGCGCGAGAGGCCGGCAAGCAGTCCCGGCGGTTGCGGTTCCCCGAGGTCGCGGAGGTGCACAGCACGCGGCAGGTGGCCGCTCTGCTCGCCGGGGCCGGCCTCGCCGCCGTCCTCCACGAGGAGGGGAGCGCGCCGCTGGCGCGGGCCGAGCTGCCCGCCGAGGGGCCGATCGTCCTCGTCGTCGGGCCCGAGGGCGGGGTCTCTCCGGAGGAACTGGCCGCCTTCGGGGAGGCGGGCGCCGGAGCCTACCGGCTGGGGCCCAGTGTGCTGCGGACCTCGACCGCGGGGACCGCGGGGGCGGCGCTGTTGCTGGGGCGGTCGGGGCGCTGGGGCTGAGCCCCCGGACGGGTCTTCGGGGGCCCGGCCGGCTCGGGCCCCCCCGCGGGCGGCCGGGCGCCGGGGAGGGCCCCCGCGGGCCGCGTGGCCGGGGCCGAGGGAGGGGCAGGGCGGCTCTGGGAGAGGCGCGGCCGGTGTGGTGGGTGGGGCGGGGGCGGGGGATGAGATCCGGGCAAGTGATCCAAGGGCCTCCCCCAGGGGCGGCTCGGCTGCATAGGCTGATCGGGTGACACAGCCTGCGTACCTCCGGTTTCCGCATGTCCACGGCGAGTCGGTCGCCTTCGTCGCAGAGGACGACGTCTGGGTGGCGCCGCTCGACGGCGGGCGCGCCTGGCGGGTGAGCGCCGACAACATGCCGGTCGACCACCCCCGCTTCTCGCCCGACGGCACCACGGTCGCCTGGACCTCCACCCGCGACGGCGCCCCCGAGGTGCACGTCGCACCCACCGACGGCGGCCTCTCCCGGCGCCTGACCCACTGGGGCAGCAACCGCACCTCCGTGCGCGGCTGGACCCCCGAGGGCGACGTGCTCGCCCTCACCACCCACGGCCAGGCGTCCCTGCGACGCAGTTGGGCGCGGGCCGTGCCGCTCGACGGCGGCCCCGCCCCCGCCCTGCCCTTCGGCCCCGTCGGCGACGTCGCGTACGGGCCCGAAGGCCAGGTGCTGCTGCTGTCGGTGCCGATGGGCCGCGAGGCCGCCTGGTGGAAGCGGTACCGGGGCGGCACGGCGGGGAAGCTCTGGACCGGCACCGAGGGCGGCGAGTTCACCCGTCTCCACGCCGACCTCGACGGCAACATCGAGTACCCGCTGTGGGTCGGCGACCGCATCGCCTTCCTCAGCGACCACGAGGGGGTCGGCGCGCTGTACTCCTCGCTGCCCGACGGCGGCGATCTGCGCCGCCACACCCCGCTCACCGACCCGGACACCGGCCTGCCCGCCTTCTACGCCCGGCACGCCGCCACCGACGGCACCCGCGTCGTCTACAGCTCGGCCGGACGCCTCTGGCTGCTCGACGGTCTCCAGGCCGAGGACGGGCAGGGGGCGTCCGTTCCGGCACCGCGCCCGCTCGACGTCCGGCTGGGCGGTCAGCGCGCCGACCTCCAGCCGCGTCCCGTCGAGCCCGGCCGCGACCTCGGCGGCGCCTCGCCCGACCACACCGGCCGGGGCAGCGCCGTCACCGTGCGCGGCGCCGTGCACTGGGTCACCCACCGCTCGGGCCCCGCCCGTCTGCTCGCCGGCGAACCCGGCGTCCGGCACCGTCTTCCGCGCACCTTCCGGGTCGACGGCGAGGAGTACGTCGCCTGGGTCACCGATGCCGAGGGCGACGACGCCCTGGAGTTCGCCCCCGCCACCGGCACCGCCCCCGGCTCGACCCCGCGCCGGGTCGCCGCCGGGCAGCTCGGCCGGGTCCTCCAGCTACGGATGGCGCCCGACGGCAGCCGGGCCGCCGTCGCCTCGCACGACGGGCGGGTGCTGCTCGTCGACCGGGAGACCGGCGAGGTCCGCGAGGTCGACCGCAGCGAGGACGGCGACGCCACCGGCCTCGTCTTCTCCCCCGACTCCGCCTGGCTCGCCTGGTCGCACCCCGGCCCGGAACCGCTGCGCCAGCTGAAACTGGCCAACACCACCGACCTCACCGTCTCCGAGGCGACCCCGCTGCGGTTCAACGACCACAGCCCCGCCTTCACCCTCGACGGCAAGCACCTCGCCTTCCTCTCCGAGCGCTCCTTCGACCCGGTCTACGACGACCACGTCTTCGACCTGGCCTTCCTCGACAGCGGCCGGCCGCACCTGATCACCCTCGCCGCCACCACCCCCTCGCCGTTCGGCCCGCAGCGGCACGGGCGGGCCTTCGAGGCGCCGGACAAGGAGGAGACGCCCGACAGCGAGGGCGCCCCCGCCACCCGGATCGACCTGGACGGCCTGGCCGACCGGATCGTGCCGTTCCCCGTCGACGCCGGCCGCTACTCGGGGCTGCGCGCGGCCAAGGACGGCGTGCTGTGGCTCAGCCACCCGCTGCGCGGCGTCCTCGGCGCGGCCCAGGCCGGTTCGGACACCCCGCGCCCGCGCTCGGTACTGGAGCGGTACGACTTCGTCCAGCGCCGTGTGGAGGAACTCGCCTCCCCGGCCGACGGGTTCACCGTCACCGGGGACGGCAAGCGGGTCCTGCTCCGGGTCGACGGGGAGCTGCGGCTGGTCCCCAGCGACCGCCGCGCCCCGCACGAGGACGACGGCGAGCACCGCGTCACCGTCGACCTGTCCCGCGTCCGGCAGACCGTCGACCCGGCCGCCGAGTGGCGCCAGATGTTCGACGAGGCGGGCCGTCTGACCCGGGACCACTTCTGGCGCGCCGACCTCGGCGGCCTCGACTGGGACGGCGTACTCGACCGCTACCGCCCGGTGCTGGAGCGTGTCGCCACCCACAGCGACCTGGTGGACCTGCTCTGGGAGGTGCAGGGCGAACTCGGCACCTCGCACGCCTACGTCACCCCGCACGGCAACTGGGTCGGCTCCCGGCTGCGGCAGGGTCTGCTCGGCGCCGACCTGGTCCGCGACGAGGAGGGCGTCTGGCGGGTCGAGCGGGTGCTGCCCTCGGAGACCTCCGACCCGCGCGCCCACTCGCCGCTCGCCGCGCCCGGCGTCGCGATCCGGCCGGGTGACGCGATCCTCGCCGTCGACGGGCAGCCGGTCGACACCGTGACCGGCCCCGGCCCGCTGCTGGTCGGCACCGCGGACAAGCCCGTGGAACTGACCGTCTCCCCGTCCGGCGGCGGCGATCCGCGGCACACCGTGGTCGTCCCGGTCGCCGACGAGGAGCCGCTGCGCTACCACGACTGGGTCGCCGGCCGCCGCGCCCACGTCCACGCCCTCTCCGGCGGGCGCCTCGGCTACCTGCACGTCCCCGACATGCAGGCGCCGGGCTGGGCGCAGATCCACCGCGACCTGCGGGTCGAGGCGGCCCGGGAGGGACTGGTCGTCGACGTGCGGGAGAACCGGGGCGGCCACACCTCGCAGCTCGTCGTGGAGAAGCTGGCCCGCAAGATCGTCGGCTGGGACGTGCCGCGCGGTATGCGGCCCTCCAGCTACCCGCTGGACGCGCCGCGCGGCCCCGTGGTCGCCGTGGCCGACCAGTTCTCCGGCTCGGACGGCGACATCGTCAACGCCGCCATCAAGGCGCGCGGCATCGGCCCGGTCGTCGGCGTCCGCACCTGGGGCGGCGTCATCGGCATCGACAGCCGCTACAGCCTGGTCGACGGCACCAGCGTCACCCAGCCCAAGTACGCCTTCTGGCTGGAGGGCCAGGGCTGGGACGTGGAGAACCACGGCGTCGACCCCGACATCGAGGTGGTACACGCCCCGCACGACCACGCGGCCGGCCGCGACCCCCAGCTCGACGAGGCGGTGCGGGTGGCCCTGGCCGCCCTGGAGGAGACCCCGGCGCTGACCCCGCCGGAACTCCCGGAGCCGAAGCGCCCGGCGGGGGGCCAGTACCGGGACTGACCCTCGCCCCGGCCGCCGGTGGCACCTCGTCACCGGCGGCCGGGGGAGCCGCCGCCGGTACCCGCCCCTTCCGCGGGCGCACGACCACCGCCGCGCTGCGCCGGGGCCTCGCCCCTTTCCGTGAAGCTGTTCCCGCCCGAGGGATGTGCTGGTCCCTTCCGCCGTGCACCAGGCGGCGCGGGGCCGCTGGGGCGGCGGGCGCCCGATGCCCGAGCGCGGCGAGGAGTGGACTCTGCTCGCGAGCCGGAGCCCCCGGCCTCAGCCGGTCGGGGCCGGGACCAGCGTCCACCGGGCGATCCCGCACGCGGATCCCGCGGCCGGGCGCCTCGGCGGACCTTCGCCGACGTGCGGGGGAACCCTGAGCCGCACCAGGCGCCTCCGGCCGCCTCGCGGCACCGGCAGGGCCTGCCCGCCGTCCCCTTCGCAGGGGCCGGCGCGTGCGCGCGGGGCGGCCGCCGTGGTGTTCCGGGCCCGTCCGGCCGCCCGAGACCGTCACCAGGGAGGGGAGTTACGATGCCGGTCACCGATCAAGAGGGAGCGCCCCAGTGACGGACCAGCCCAGCCCGCCTCACCAGCCCGACTGCCTGTTCTGCAAGATCGCCACGGGCGACGTCCCGGCGACCGTCGTACGGGAGACGGACACCACGGTCGCCTTCCGCGACATCAACCCCCAGGCGCCCACGCACATCCTGGTCATCCCCCGCGCCCACTACCCGGACGCCGCCGCGCTCAGCGCGGCCGACCCCGCCATCGCCGCCGACGTGCTGCGCGAGGCCGGGGAGACCGCGGCCCAGGAGGGCATCGCGGAGACCGGCTACCGGATCGTCTTCAACACCGGGTCCGGCGCCGGGCAGACCGTCTTCCACGCCCACGCCCACGTGCTCGGAGGCCGCGGCCTCCAGTGGCCGCCCGGCTGAGCGGCCCCCGTGTCCGTGCGTGAGCTGGTGGTGCTGGGCACCGCCAGCCAGGTCCCGACCCGCCACCGCAACCACAACGGCTACCTGCTGCGGTGGGACAGCGAGGGCATCCTGTTCGACCCCGGCGAGGGCACCCAGCGCCAGATGGTGCGCGCCGGGGTCTCCGCGCACGACCTGAACCGGATCTGCGTCACCCACTTCCACGGCGACCACAGCCTCGGCCTGGCCGGGGTGATCCAGCGGATCAACCTCGACCGGGTCCCGCATCCGGTCACCGCGCACTACCCGGCGAGCGGTCAGCGCTTCTTCGAGCGGCTGCGCTACTCCACCGCCTACTACGAGAGCGTCGGCGTCACCGAGGCGCCGGTCGCCGCCGACGGGCCGCTCGCCGCCGGGTCCTCGTACACGCTGGAGGCGTACAAGCTGTCGCACCCGGTGGAGGCGTACGGCTACCGGCTGGTGGAGCCGGACGGGGTGCGGATGGTGCCCGAGCGGCTCGCCGCGCACGGGATCAGCGGGCCCGACGTGGGCCTGCTCCAGCGGCGGGGTGAGCTGCGGGGGGTGACGCTGGCCGAGGTCGGCGAGGTGCGACGCGGGCAGCGGTTCGGCTTCGTGATGGACACCCGGCTCTGCGAGGGGGTGCACGCGCTGGCCGACGGCTGCGACCTGCTGGTCATCGAGTCGACCTTCCTCGACGAGGACGAACACCTGGCCACCGAGCACGGGCACCTCACCGCCGGCCAGGCCGCCCGTGCCGCCGCCGACGCTGGGGTGCGCCATCTCGTGCTGACGCACTTCTCCCAGCGGTACACCGACCCGGGCCTCTTCGAGCGGCAGGCCCGTGCCGCCGGGTTCGAGGGGGAGCTGACCATCGCCCGCGACCTGGACCGGGTTCCGGTGCCGAAGCGGCTCTGAGGCGTGGGCCCGAAGGCGCCTACTTGGAGGCGATCCGCCCGACCGGACGGGCGTCGGCGGCCAGTTGGCCGCTCGCGGTCCGCCAGGCGGGGTCGCCGGGGTCGAGCGCGCTGCGCAGGTAGGCCCAGGTGAGCCGGGCGACCGCGGCGACCCGGGCCGGGTCCTCGTCGGTGGTCTCGGCCACGTCGTACCCGGAGACGCCGCCGAGCCCGTGTTCCGCGGCGGACAAGGTGAGCAGGGACTTGGGGCCGGGGGCGAGGGTGTACGGGTCGGTGTGCCAGTCCGGTCCCCGGACGGTCAGGAAGGCGGAGTCGTCCCTGTCCCCGGCGACGACGAGGGCCGGCGTGGTCATCCGGGAGAAGTCGGTGGTGAGGAAGAACGGGTAGTGCTCCACCGTGAAGGCGGTGAGGGCGTCGCCGCCGCGACCGGGCGCCGCGAGCATCACCCCCGCCTTGATCCGGGGATCGGCCAGATCGACCTCGGCTCCGTCGTCCGGGTCGGTGAGCCGGGCGCCGAGCAGCAGGCCGGCGGTGTGGCCGCCCATCGAGTGCCCGGCCACGGCCACCTTGTCGCGGTCCAGCCGCCCGGCGAGCCGGGGCACGGCGGCCTCGACCTCGTCGAGCCGGTCGAGGACGCGCCTCATGTCCTCGGCCCGTGAGCGCCAGTGCGGGACGCCCCCGGCCTCGTTGCCGCGGTCGGGGCCCAGGGTCCGGGAGTCCAGATGGGTGGGCTGGATCACCGCGAACCCGTGGGCCGCCCAGAAGTCGGCGAGGGGCGCGTAGCCGTGCAGGGAGGAGAGGTGGTGGGAGAAGCCGAGCCCGTGCGAGAGCAGGACGACCGGCAGTCCGCTCCCGGTCACCGGGACGGAGACGCGCAGCTGGAGGTCGACGGCCCGGTCAGGGGCCGCAAGCACGACGGGGCTGACGGAGAGGACGGGGCGGGGCGAGCCGGGGAGGCCGGCCGACGTGGTGGGTTCGGACATGGGAGAGGAGTCCCTTCGAGGGCCCCACTGCCGGAGTCGTGCGGCAGGACAGGGGCGAGACGGGGGTGGGGCAGCGCGGGATGTCGGCTACGCTGAAAGCGGAGCGCCGTTCGGTTTCGAATATACGGAGCAGTGTTCCGTTTCGTCAACGGCGACTGGAAGGGGAGTGCCTTGCCCGGCGCGAGCGAGTCCAAGGGGGCGTCGGCCCGCAGTACGCGGGCCGACGCGGTGCGCAATCGGCAGGTGCTGCTCGACGCCGCCGCCGAGGTGTTCGTCGCCTCCGGCGTCGACGCGCCGATCCGGGAGATCGCGGCGAAGGCGGGCGTCGGGATGGGCACCGTCTACCGCCACTTCCCGACCCGGGCGGACCTCGTCGTCGCGGTCTACCGCCACCAGGTCGAAGCGTGTGCCGAGGCCGGCCCGGCCCTGCTGGCCGCCGCCGGCTCCCCGTTCACCGCGCTTCACCGATGGGTCGGCCTCTTCGTCGACTTCCTGGTCACCAAGCACGGCCTCGCCCACGCGATGCGGTCGGACAGCGGCGGCTTCGAAGCGCTCCACGCCTACTTCCTCGACCGCCTGGTGCCCGTCTGCGAGGAACTCCTCGACCGGGCCGCCGACGCGGGGCAGATCGAGCCCGGCACGCAGGCGTACGAACTCATGCGCGGTATCGGCAACCTCTGTGCCGGGCAGGGCGACGACCCCCGTTACGACCCGCGCCGCCTGGTCGGCCTGCTCCTCCAGGGGCTGCGGCAGCCCAAGTCGGCCTGAGCCCCGCACTCCTGGCGCGGCCGGACCTCTCGCGCGCCTCTTGACGGGAGGGTGCTCGGCGGCGTGCAATATATTGCATGCCAGTTCCCGAGAGTCGCGGACTCGTCAGCAGATCCCTCCTGCGGGAGGAGGCGTACCGGGCCATCCGGGACGCCATCGTCGACGGCACCCTCGCCCCCGGCGAGCGGTTGCAGGACGCGGCTCTCGTCGCCTGGCTCGGCGTCAGCCGCACCCCCGTCCGTGAGGCGCTGGCCCGGCTGGAGCAGGCCGGCCTGGTGCGGACCACGCCGGGGCGCCACACCCTGGTCAGCCCCCTGGACGTCCGCGCCGCCCGGGACGCCCAGTCGGTCACCGCGGCCCTGCACGAACTGGTCGTCCGCCAGGCCGTTCCCCACCTCTCCACCGCCGAACTCGACGCCATGCGCGAGGCCAACGACCGCTTCGCCCGCGCTCTGCGTGCACACGACGTGCCCGCCGCCATCGCCGCCGACGACGCCTTCCACGGGGTGGCCGTCACCGCCGCGGCCAACACCGCCGCGCGCACCGTCCTGGAGCAGTTCACCCCGGTGCTGCGCCGGGTGGAGCGGCTCCGGTTCTCCTCGCTGAGCGGCCGCGCCTCCGTCGCCCAGCACGCCCGCATCGTCGAACGGTGCGCGGCGGGCGACGCGGAGGGAGCGGCCGCCGCCACCCGGGAGAACTGGCAGACCCTCGTCCCGCTCCTCGACCGGCTCCACGACGAGAGCACGGCCGGCCACGAGGACGCGCCCGGTACGCCCTGACCCGACTCACCCCGCCCACCCCGGAGGTACCCGTGTCCCTGGACGACTTCGACCGCCACCCGCTGCTCTTCGGGCCCAGCCCGATCCATCCGCTCGACCGGCTCACCGCCCACCTCGGCGGCGCCCGTGTCTGGGCCAAGCGCGAGGACGTCAACAGCCCGCTGGCCTTCGGCGGCAACAAGACCCGCAAGCTGGAGTACCTGATACCGGACGCGCTGAGGCAGGGCGCCGACACCCTCGTCACCATCGGCGGCATCCAGTCCAACCACACCCGCCAGGTCGCCGCCGTCGCCGCCCGGCTCGGCCTCAAGGCGGTGCTCGTCCAGGAGAGCTGGGTCGACTGGCCCGACCCGGTCAACGACAAGGTCGGCAACATCCTGCTCTCCCGCCTGATGGGCGCCGACGTCCGCCTGGTGGACGCAGGTTTCGGCATCGGCTTCAAGGAGAGCTGGAACCAGGCCCTGGAGGACGTCCGCCGGGCCGGCGGCACCCCGTACGCCATCCCCGCCGGGGCCTCCGACCACCCCCTCGGCGGGCTCGGCTTCGCCCGCTGGGCCGAGGAGGTGCGCGAGCAGGAGCGGCACCTGGGCGTCTTCTTCGACACCGTGGTGGTCTGCGGCGTCACCGGCTCCACGCACGCCGGGATGATCGCCGGGTTCGCCGGGCAGGACAGGCCGCGTCGCGTACTGGGCGTCGACGCCTCCGCCAAGCCCGCCGAGACCCGCGCCCAGATCGAGAAGATCGCCCGGGACACCGCCGCCCGCGTCGGCCTCGGCCGCGAACTGCGCGACGAGGAGATCACCCTCCTGGAAGGCTGGGCGGGGGAGCGGTACGGCATCCCCGACCGTTCCACCCTGGACGCCATCCGGCTCACCGGCAGCCTGGAGGGCGTCATCCTCGACCCGGTCTACGAGGGCAAGTCGATGGCGGCCCTCATCGACCTGGTCCGCGACGGGGAGATCCCCCGCGACTCCAACGTCCTCTACGCCCACCTCGGCGGCCAGCCCGCGCTCAACGCCTACAGCGGCGCCTTCGCCTGACCGCCCGGCAGGACCCGGCCGCCGCCCCTCCTCTCCCAGGGCGGCGGCCGCTCACCCGTCCGGGGAGAGGAACCGGCCCAGGACATACGGACACCGAAACGGTCCAAGGCCCCCTTTCGCCCCCGGTGACCGGCGGGACCGTACGCTTCCCTCCATGGCGCGGCCCGTGGTCCGGGCCCGCCCGTACCACCCGCACCAGCCGAGAGAGCCCGCCATGCCCCTGCCCAAGGCCGAACTCCATCTCCACATCGAAGGCACCCTCGAACCGGAACTCGCCTTCGAACTGGCCGCGCGCAACGGCGTGACGCTGCCCTACGCCTCCACCGAGGAGCTGCGCCGGGCCTACCTCTTCACCGACCTCCAGTCCTTCCTCGACCTCTACTACGGCCTGATGGCGGTGCTCCGCACCGAGCAGGACTTCGCGGACCTCGCCGACGCCTACCTCGCCCGCGCCGCCCAGCAGGGCGTGCGGCACGCGGAGATCTTCTTCGACCCGCAGGCGCACATGGCCCGGGGCGTCTCGATGGAGACGGTGGTCGGCGGCCTCAGCCGGGCACTCGCCACCAGCGAGGAGCGGTTCGGCGTCTCCACGCTGCTCATCATGTGCTTCCTGCGTGACCAGAGCGCCGAGTCGGCCATGGAGACGCTGAAGGCCGCCGAGCCGTACCTGAACCGCATCACCGGTGTGGGTCTGGACTCCGCCGAGGTCGGCCACCCGCCGGCCAAGTTCCGCGAGGTGTACGAGGAGGCGGGACGGCTCGGCCTGCGCCGGGTCGCGCACGCGGGGGAGGAGGGACCGCCCGCGTACATCACCGAGGCGCTGGACGTGCTGAAGGTCGAGCGGATCGACCACGGGCTGACCGCCATGCAGGACCCGGCCGTCGTCGAACGGCTGGTGCGCGAGCAGATCCCGCTGACGCTCTGCCCGCTCTCCAACGTCCGGCTGCGTGCCGTCGACATCCTGGAGGAGCACCCGCTGCCGCAGATGATGGCCGCCGGGCTGCTCTGCACCGTCAACTCCGACGACCCCTCCTACTTCGGCGGCTACGTCGGCGACACCTTCCACGCCGTGCAGGAGGCACTCGGCCTCGACCACGAGGCGCTGCGCACCCTGGCCCGCAACTCCTTCCAGGCGTCCTTCCTGGAGGACGACGAGGAGCGCCGCGCCCGCTACCTCGCCGAGGTGGAGGCCTACACCTTCGACTGAGGGGCCGGTGCGAAAGGCGGTTGCCGCTGCCCGGGCGTCCGGGCTAGGTTGCCGCCATGAGTTCCTTCCTCCAGATCTACGGCTGACTGCACCCCCGGTCCGGGGCGCGGCGCGAGCCCCCCGGACCCACGCCGCGACCGCGCCCGCCCCCGACCGGGGCCGGCGCGCGGTCCGGCGGTCCCGTCATCCGTGATCACCGCCGCCGCGAACCGCCCCCTCGGGGAGGCCCGGCGGCCCGCGCAGGAAGAGTCCCCCATGCAGCGCACCACGCGTCCGCGTGCCCACATCGCCATGGTCGGCATGCCGATGGTCAGCCACATCCTCCCCAGCCTGGAGATCATCCGGGAACTGGTCGACCGCGGCCACCGGGTCACCTACGCCGCCGACCCGGCCGTCGCCGACCTGATCGCCCCGACCGGCGCCGAACTGGTTCCCGTCCCCTCCACCCTCCCGTTCGCCGACAACGTCTGGCCCGAGGACGGCGTGGCGGCGATGCGCCTCTTCGTCGCCGACGCCGCGCAGGCCCTGCCTCGCCTGGCCGCCTTCTACGGCGCCGACCCGGCCGACCTCTACCTCTACGACATCGGCGGCTACGCGGCCCGCGCCCTCGCCGAGTCGCAGGACCGCCCGCACGTCCAGCTCTCCCCGACGTACGTGGCGTGGCAGGGGTACGAGGAGACCGTCGGCGCCGCCGTCCGCGCCCTGCCCGGTTACGAGGTCTACGCCCGCGAGGGCGACGCCTGGCTCGCCACGACCGGGGCGACCACGCGCGACTTCGAACAGTTCGCGGGCCTGCCCGCCCGCGCGGTGGCGACCATCCCGCGCGCCATGCAGCCCTTCGCCGACCAGGTGGACCCGGCCGTCGTCTCCTTCGTCGGGCCCTGCTTCGGCGACCGCTCCGGCCAGGGCACCTGGCAGCGCCCGGCCGGGGCCGAGAAGGTCGTCCTGGTCTCGCTCGGCTCCTCCTACACCCAGCAGCCCGACTTCTACCGGGCGTGCGTGGCGGCCTTCGGCGGGGACGTTCTGCCGGGCTGGCACACCGTGCTCCAGATCGGCAAGCACACCGACCCGGCGGTGCTCGGCCCGCTCCCCGACGACGTCGAGGTGCACCCCTGGGTGCCACAGCTCTCCGTCCTCTCCCAGGCCGACGCCTTCGTCACCCACGCGGGGATGGGCGGCTCGAGTGAGGGGCTGTACTTCGGACTGCCGATGATCGCCGTCCCGCAGGCGGCCGAGCAGTTCGCCAACGCCGACCAACTGGCCGCCCTCGGAGTGGCCCGGCGGATCGACACGGCCGACGCCACCGCCGAGGCGCTGCGCTCGGCCCTGACCGACCTCACCGGTGACCCGCGGGTCGCCGCCCGCTCGGCGGAGTTGCGGGCGGAGCTGCTGGCCGAGGGCGGCACGGTTCGCGCCGCCGACCTGCTGGAGGCCGAACTGCCCGGCTGACGAGCCTGGGCCGGGCCGCCGCCCGGGCCCGCGCGGCGGTCAGGCCGTCTCGTCCGCCGCGACGCGGATCACGTGCTTGCCGCGCACCCCGCCCGCCTCCAGGGCGCGGTGCGCGGCGGCGATCTCGGCCAGGGGACGGACGGAGTCGACGACCGGGCGCAGGGCGCCACCGTCCACCAACCCGGCGAGTTCGGTGAGCAGGCAGTGGCGGGGGTCGCCGCTGAAGAACCGGACGTGGGCCCGGCCGTGGACGGTGGAGGCGAGCAGATGGCCGAGGCTCGCCGCCTTGCGGTCCAGATCGAAGCTGATCGCCACCATGCGCCCGCCGGGTGCCAGCCGCCGCCGCCAGGCCCGGTGCTCCGTCCCGGCGGTGTCCATGATCACGTCGAACGGACCGAGGTCCGCGGGCCCGCACTCGGTGTAGCTGTACGCCTCGTCGGCGCCCAGTTCCCGCACGAAGTCGAGCCGGCCCGGCCCCGCCAGCGCCGTGACCCGGGCGCCCAGTGCCTTGCCGAGCTGGACGGCGACACTGCCGGCGCCGCCCGCGGCGCCGCGTACCAGCAGCCGTTCGCCGGGGCGCGGTCCGGCGTGCGCCCTCAGCGCGGTGAGGCCCGTGGTGCCGCCCGCGGGCAGTGAGGCGGCCTCGGTCAGGCTCACCGTCCGCGGGGCCCGCGCGATCCGGCCGGGCCGGACGGCGAGGTACTCGGCGGCGCTGCCCAGGGTGCGGCCCAGGACGCCCCACACCCGGTCGCCGACGGCTGGGCCGCGCACGCCGGGGGTCACCTCGGCGACCTCGCCGGTGAAGTCGATGCCGGTGCGCTGCGGGAAGCGGCCGCCGGTGACCAGGCGGACCCGCCCCGCCCGCCCGGCCAGCTCGCCGCCGTTGACGCTGGTGGCGTGGACCTTGACCAGCACCTCGCCGGGCGCCGGCACCGGAACGGGGACGCGCCCCTCGTAGAGGACCTCGGGCGGTCCGTAGCGGTCGAGGAGGGCGGCGCGCATCGTGGGCATGGCGGGTCCTGTCGGGGGAGGGGTCGGGCGGGAGGCCAACGAGGGCCGTGCTCCACGCCAACCGGCTAACCGGAGGAACCCTTCCACTTGACTTAAAGTGAGAGACATGCCTGCTCAGCCCTCTCGGAACCGCCCCGGCGACGGCCTGCGCGCCGACGCCCGCCACAACCGCGCCCGTATCCTCCAGGCCGCCCGCACCGCCTACGCCGCCCACGGCATCGACGTCCCCGTCACCACCATCGCCCGGCACGCCGGGGTCGGCGTCGCCACCCTCTACCGCCGCTTCCCGACCCGGGACGCCCTGGTCTCCGAGGCGTTCGCCGAGCAGTTCCGGGCGTGTGCGGCCGTCCTCGACGAGGCGCTGGCCGACCCCGACCCGTGGCACGGCTTCCGCTCACTGGTGGAGCGGGTGTGCGCCATGCAGGCCCGCGACCGGGGCTTCACCGCCGCCTTCCTCGCCCGCTTCCCCGGTCTGCTCGACCACGAGGGCGAGCGTGAGCGCGCCGAGGCCAAGCTCGCCCAGCTGGTGCGGCGCGCCCAGCGGGCCGGCTCCCTGAGGGCCGACTTCGACCCCAGCGACGTCGTCCTGGTGCTGCTGGCCAACAACGGCCTGTCCAAGGGCGGCGAGCACAGCGCGCCCGCCGCCTCCCGCCGCCTCACCGCCTACCTCCTGGAGTCCTTCCGCGCCGTCCCGCCCGCTCCCGGCACCAGCCGTGCCCTGCCGCCCCCGGCCCCGCTGGAGCTGCGCCAACTCCACGACGGGCCGTGACCCCGGGCGGGAGCGGGCACCTCACGGGCGGTCAGCCGCCGTCCCCCGTGCTCCCGGCCGTGCCCGGACCCGTGCCGGGGCCGGCGGTGCTCAGGGCGCGCCGGGTCAGGTGGCGGCCGGTGACGGAGAGCGGGGCGACGGGCTGCTCGCAGGTGCCGAGCGGGGGCACCGGCACCGAGGCGGCCCGGGTGGCGGCGAGGCCCCCGCGGCGCACCCTGCCGAAAGGCAGCGGGCGTGCGGTGGTGTGCACGGCGACCAGCGTGAGCGGGACCGCGAGCAGCAGCAGCGTCGTACCGAGGACCAGACCCATCACCGGGAACCCGGCGTGCTCCGAGAGGAGCGATCCGGCGAGCGGGCCGAAGGCGACGCCCAGCGCGGAGGCCGATCCGACCATCACGGCCCACCGGCCGCGCGGATCGAGGAAGGCGCCCAGGCCGATCAGGTAGGAGAGGACGGCCGGGTAGAGGGTGTTCCACGCGATCTCCCCGCCGGCGAAGCCGGCGAGCCCGTCGGCGCGGGCGCTGGCCGCGATGCACCCGGCGATCAGCACGGTGCCGGCCCCGATCGGCGCGGCCCGGCCGAGCCGGGTGCCGAGTGCGCTCGCGCCGAGGATGCCGAGCAGTCCGGCGCCGAGGGCCGCCGCGAAGACCGCGCCGACCGCGGCCTCGCTCAGGCCGGCCTGGTCGGTGCCGATGCGGCCGCTCACGCCCCACAGCGCGTTCTGGCAGAGCGCCCACAGGACGATCGCCCCGACCAGCACGGCGCCCGAACGCCGGTGCGGCAAGGGCGAGCCGGTCGTGGCCGTCGCCGCGTCCCGGCTCCGCGGGAGGCGGCCGGTGGCGGGCCAGACCAGCAGGGCGACGACCGCCACGGCCCCCAGTGGCAGGCCGTGGCCGCCGCCCAGCGCGGGCATCGTGAGGTACAGCGCGCCCGCGGTGGCGGAGACGGTGAGCAGGCCGAGGGTGGAGGCCCGGTGCGGGTCGCGCCGGGCGGCGATCCCGCCCGAGGCCACCGCCATGGTGGTGCCCGATCCGAGTCCGCCGACGGCGGCCCCGGCCACCACCAGCGGCAGCGTGGTGGTCGCGGCGGCGGCGCCGTATCCGGCGGCCATCAGCAGGAGGCCCGCGCGGGAGATCCGCCGCGCGCCGAGCCGCTCCACGCGTGAGGCGAGCAGGAAGCCGGCCGACGCGGAGCAGAGCAGCAGGACGCTGCCGAGGACTCCGGCCTCCGGCGTGGTGAGGGGCAGGTGGTCGTCGAGCCGCCCGACAAGGGTCGGCAGCAGGTACGAGGCGAGGTAGCCGGCGGTGAACAGGGCGACGAGGGGCCAGGCGGCACGGGGGCGCGAGGGCACAGGCGTTCCTTGAAGAAGGCATGCCGGACAGGCACGCAGGAAGCGAGAGAAGAGGGAGTCGCTTCCGGTCCGAACCACGAGCGGGGGGAAGCGCGGGCCAATTTGTATCAAGCGCGCGGAGGCGTCGGACAGTCGACCCGCAGTGTTGCCGGTCACATAATGTTTGCATTCCGCTTACCCGGGTATCCCGGCTCGAACTCCCAGTTCAGGGGGGCGCGTTGAGGTTCCGCTTAGCATCCGGAGCGGGGAGGGCACACGAAACGGGCCGAGGCGCGTACACGCGCCCCGGCCCGTTGGCTGACGCTCCGCCAGGCGCGAGCGCCCCGGCGCGCGCCACTCCCGGCAGCTCACGCCCCCTCGGTCGCCGGACGTTCCCCGGAAGGGGTGTGCGTCGCGTGCCGTCCGGGCGTGCCTCGCGGGCCCGCCGCCCGGACTGCGCCACTTGGTCGAGCGCACCGCCCGCCGGCGGGTCCGGTCGCCGGGCCGCCCGTCGTCGGCTCGCCCCGCGCTCCCGGCCTACCGTCCGTACGTCCCTCTCACGCCCCCGCGCGGGCCAGGACCCGTTCGGCCACCGCCACCGAGTCGACCAGGGGGTGCAGTGCCACCGCCCGCAGGGCCGCCTCCCGGTCCTTGAAGAGCGCCGCCTCGATCGTGGCCCGCTCCACCGCCTTGAGCTGGAGCACCAGCCCCAGCTCCGCCTCGCCCAGCGGTGTCGGCGACGCCACCGGGCGCGCCCCCGAGCCGTCCACCTCGCACACCGTCTCCACCACCGCGTCCGGCGGCAGCGCCGCGAGTACCGGCGGGGCGTCCGGCCCGCCCGAGGAGTTCCGCACGTTCAGGATCAGCCGGGCCGGCCGGTCGCGGGCCAGCGCCCGCATCAGCGCCAGCGCCACCTGGTCGTAGCCGCCGCCGTCCAGGTCGCAGGTGTCCCGCTCCCAGCCCCCGGAGGCGGCCCGGCTCTCCGCCATGTAGGTCTCCTCGCGCTCCAGGCGGGTCCGCTCCCACAGCGCGAACGCCTGCTCGGGCCGCCGGTGCGCCTCGGCGAAGAAGGCGGACTGCTGCGCGTCGAGGAAGGCGCCGCGGGTCTCCCCGGCCGCCCGTACCGCCGCCAGCGTCTCGCGGCGGAAGTAGTAGTAGTGCAGGTACTCGTTGGGCAGCGCGCCCAGCGCCCGCAGCCAGGCGGGCCCGAAGAGGCGGCCCTCCTCGAAGGAGGCCAGCGCCGCCTCGTCGGCGAGCAGCCCGGGCAGCAGGTCGCGGCCGTCGGCCCCGGTGAGGGAGCGCAGCCAGCCGAGGTGGTTGAGGCCCACGTAGTCGTAGCCGACGGTGTCCGGGTCGGCGCCCGCGGCCCGGGCCGCGCGCCGCACCAGGCCCACCGGGGAGTCGCAGATCCCGATCACCCGGGACCCGAGGACCGAGGCCATCGCCTCGGTCACCGTACCGGCAGGGTTGGTGAAGTTGATGACCCAGGCGTCCGGGGCGAGTTCGGCGATCCGCTCGGCGATCCCGAGCGCCACGGGGACGGTACGCAGCCCGTACAGCACGCCGCCCGCGCCCACCGTCTCCTGGCCGAGCAGCCCCTCGGCGAGCGGAACGTGCTCGTCGGCGACGCGGCCCGCGGTGCCGCCGACGCGGATCGCGGAGAAGACGAAGTCGGCGCCGCGCACCGCCTCGTCGAGGCTGGCGGCGACCACCACGCGGGGCAGTCCGCCGCCGTCCGCCGGGCGCGGCAGTCCGTCCAGGACCGCGCGCATCACGCCCAGCCGCAGCGGGTCGGTGTCGTACAGCGTCAGGGTGCCGACCTCGCTGCCCGCCAGCGCCCGGTACACCAGCGGGACGCGGAAGCCGCCGCCCCCGAGAATCGTCAGCCTCATGGGCCGGAACGTACCGCATGGAAGGGGTACGCGGTCGGGCAGACTGTCCGGATCCGCACCACTCAGGGAGTCCGCCGTGAGTTTCGACGAAGGAGACCGCACGCCGCACCGCGCCGCCGGTGTGGACCCACTGGTGGGGCTGCGCCGCCCCGGCGACCCGCCGGTGGACGTCTACCTGACGGGCACGGTCTTCCTCGACATCATCTTCACCGGCCTCGACTCGGCGCCCGTGCGCGGCACCGAGTCCTGGGCGCGGGGCATGGGCTCCAGCCCCGGCGGCGTCGCCAACATGGCCACCGCCCTCGCCCGGCTCGGCCTGCGCACCTCGCTGGCTGCCGCCTTCGGCGACGACCACTACGGCGAGTACTGCTGGGACGCGCTGGAGAGCGGCGAGGGCATCGACCTGACCGGCTCCCGCCGGGTCGACGGCTGGCACTCCCCGGTCACGGTCTCGATGGCCTACGAGGACGAGCGCACGATGGTCTCGCACGGCCACGAGGCCCCCGTCGACCTCGCCCCGGTCCCCGCCCACCCACCGCGCGCCCGCGCCGCCGTCGCCGCCCTCGCGCCCGGCGTGCGAGCCCCCTGGATCGCCGAGGCGGCGCGCGCCGGTACGCGCGTCTTCGGCGACGTCGGCTGGGACGACACCGGCACCTGGGACCTGGACGCCCTGCCCGACCTGGAGCACTGCGAGGCCTTCCTGCCCAACGCCGCCGAGGCGATGCGCTACACCCGCACCGACTGCCCCCGGGCGGCGGCCCGCGCGTTGGCCGACCGGGTGCCGCTGGCCGTGGTCACGCTCGGCTCGCAGGGGGCGTACGCCGTCGACGGACGGACCGGGGAGACCGCCGACGTGCCCGCCATCGCCGTCGACGCCCTCGACCCGACCGGCGCCGGGGACGTCTTCGTCGCCGGGTTCGTCACCGGGACGCTGGCCGGCTGGCCGCTGGCCGACCGCCTCGCCTTCGCCGGGCTGACGGCGGCGCTGTCGGTGCAGGAGTTCGGCGGCTCGCTCTCGGCGCCGGGGTGGACGGAGGTGGCCGCCTGGTGGCGGCGGGTGCGCGCGTACACCCACACCTCGGCGCGTTCCGCCCATGGCCACGACCCGCAGGCGCTGCGCCGGTACGCCTTTCTGGAGGGCCTGGTCCCCGAGGTCTCGGCCACGGCCTGGCCGCTGCGCCGGGCGGTGCCGACCATCGGCTTCGGGAGGTCCGCCTGACGGCGTGTCGCCCGACCGGGTGAACCCGAGCGGGGGGTCGGGTTCCCCCCACCCCCCGATGTAGCTAAGGTAAGCCTTACCTTACTGAAGGGGTCACCTGATGTACGCGCACACCCGAGACGGGGAGCCGACCCCCGCCCAGCGAGTCCGCTCCGTGGTCGAGGCCGCGGATTCACTGACCGTCACCACGGACGGCCACAGCATCGGCCTGGTCGGCCTGCACACCGTGGACGCCGCCGGTGGACTCACCCTCCACGACCCGCCGGGCGAGCACCTCGGAGCCGAACTCGACGCCGCCCTCGACGGGACCCTGCCCGCCGTCGTGGAGTTCACCGACGTCGCCCCCGTCCACCTGCGCGACCGGGTGCGGGCGCGGCTCAGCCTGCACGGCTGGCTGGGCACCGCCGCCGACCGCGGCCTGCACCTGCACACCGAGTACGCCGTCCTCGCCGAGCACGGGCGCAGCCGGCGCATCGGGGTCGACGAACTGGTCCGGGCCCAGCCGGACCCGCTGGCCCGCGCCGAGGCCGAACTCCTCTCCCACCTCGACTGCGCCCACGACGCCATGGTGCGGGCGCTCGCCCGGCTGGCGCCGGCGGATGTCCGGGCGGCGGCGGTGCGGGTGCGGCCGGCGCGGCTCGACCAGTACGGGATCACCCTCCGGTTCGAGCACGCGGGGCGGAGCCATCAGGAGGTGCGGCTGGGGTTCGGCAGGGCCGTGCGGTACCCCGAGGAGGTGGGGGAGGAGATTCGGGGGCTGGTGGTCGGCAGGGTCTGACCTCATGGGCCGGGCGGGCTGTCTGCTGGGCGGGCGCGTCCCTTGACCGTCCCGGTCACGGAAGCGGCATCAAGCGCCGGCCGGGCTGTCGGTGGGGGTGCTGTGCGGCTTTCCGCGCCGGGTCGAGGTGGCCCAAAGCGCCGGCCGGGCAGGGTTTTCGCCGGGCTGGAACGTGCCGGGCGGGGATGTCGCCGGGCTGGGGTGCGCCGATGGGGCGTGGGTGTCTTGGCGGCCGGTCTCGGACGTCCCCGTTCCGGCCGCTCTCACAGGGCCGTCCAGCGTTGGGAGGGGGTGCCGGCGCAGTGGGTGGTGGTGACGCGGGAGCCGTTCACCGTGCCGAGGCAGCCGCCGGTGCCCACGCTGACGAGGGTGCCCCCTGAGCCAGTGCGCCAGCGGCGGCTCTCATCCTGGTTGCAGGAGAGGAGCAGGATGCCTCCGGCGCCGGAGGAGAGGCAGGAACGACCCGACTCGTGGACGATCTCGAAGGAGCCGTCGGAGAGAGGGCGGAAGGCCCAGACCGTGCCGGAGCCGTTGCAGCCGGCGGTGGTGGGAGGGCTGTTGAACGGGGCGGCGAGGCATTTGCTGTTCTCGCCGTTGCGGTAGCGGTGGGCGCCGGAGGGCGGCTCGGCACCCTCGTCGGAGTCTTCGGTCGGGCCGGGACCACCCCCGCCGTCACCGCCGCCGGAGGAGCTGGAGCCGCCGGAGCCGTCGCCCTTGTCCCCGGTGCCCGGGGCGGGGGCGTCGGCTCCGTTCCCCGAGTCGTCCCCCTTGCCCGTGCCCTGGTCGGCGCCCTCGTCCTTCTCTCCCTTCTCCCCGCCCTCGTCCTTCTCCCCGTCCTTCTCCTCCTCTTGGCCCTTCGCCGACTTCGCGGGTGACGCCGAGGCGGACGGGCCGGCGCCCGGTGTGGCGGGGGACGAGGCACTGGAGGAAGGGGCGGCGCCGGCGGGGTCGTCGGCGCCGAAGGTGTGGGGGAGCAACTGGACGGCGAGGGTCGCTCCGCCCGCCACGACGACGGGGACGACGGCGAGGAACACGCGGTTGCGGCGCCGCCGCTCGCCGGGGGGCTTCGGGCGGGCCTTCTCGCCCAGGTCGAGTGTCTCCACGGAGACGGGCGGTGGGGGGTCCAGCTCCTGGACGTTCGCCGCGAAGGCCGCCTTCTCCGCCAGGTCGGCGCTGAAGGAGTCCGGCCACAGGGGCGCGGTGGACGGTCCGCGCCCCGTGGCGCGCCGGACCAGCTCGGCCGCGGTGGGGCGGGCCTCGGGGTCCTTGGCGAGGCAGGCGGTGACGAGGTCGGCGAGGGCGGTGTCCAGCTCCTGAACCGCCTCCAGCCCGGGTTCCTCGTGCACGATGCGGTACAGGACGGCGGGGCCGGACTCCTCGCCGAAGGGCGGCTTGCCGCCGGCCGCGTACGCGAGGACCGACCCCAGCGCGAACACGTCGACGGCGCCGGTCAGGTCGCGCCGCGTGACGGCCTGTTCCGGGGCCATGTAGGCAGGGGTGCCGACCACCATGCCGCTGCGGGTCAGCTGGCTCTGCTCGGTGGCCCGGGCCACGCCGAAGTCGATGACCGTCGCGCCCTCGACCGTCAGCATCACGTTGGACGGCTTCAGGTCCCGGTGGACCATGCCGAGGCCGTGCACCGGGACGAGCCCCTTGGCGGCCTCGCGCAGCAGCAGCCACACCGCCTCGGCGGGCAGCGGGCCCTGGTGCCTCCGGACGGCGTCGCTGAGGGTGAGCCCGGGCACGTAGGCGGTGGCGAGCCACGGGGGACGGGCGTCGCGGTCGCTGGCGATCAGCGGGGCGGTGGCCTCCCCGGGCAGCCGGGAGAGGTTGTCCAGCTCGTGCCCGAAGCGGCGGACGAAGTCCTGGTCCTCGCCCGCGACCGACGGCAGCACCTGTTTGACCGCGACGTACCGCCCCTCGTGGACGCCGAGGAAGACGCGCCCCATCCCGCCGGTGCCCAGCCGTCCGGCGAGGGGAATCCCGCCGATCCACGCCGGGTCGTCCGGTAGCAGCGGCTTGGCCCCGCTGCCGGTCAGGTCGAACACGCCCACTTCTTCTCCCCCGTGGCACAGCATCTCGATTCCACGCGAAGTCTGGTCAGCGGGCCGCAGGAGGGGAAGTGGCTTCTGGAAAATCGCTCCAGAAATTCACGCGAACGTGCCCGGCTCACCCATCACGGGACGCCACCTTGGCCGGGCCCTCGCAGATCCGCGCCGCCGGTCAGGGGAACGGCGTCAGCCTCCGTGGCCCGGCGGCCCGCGCCACCCCACCGGGACCTCCGGGCCCCCGCCGTGTCGAAAAGCTCTTCGGGTGGCGGTGGGCGGGGACGTAGGCTTGGGGGTGAGGCGGGCCGTCGGAGGGCGGCTTCCCTGAGCGAGGAGGACGAGCAGGCTGAAAAGCCGGCCCATGACGCAGACACCTACAGGACCGAGCCCCGCGCGAGGGCAGGCGCGAGCCCAGTTCACCGTTCCGGCGAGGCACCCGATGGTGACCGTGCTGGGCTCCGGAGACGCGCTGCTGCGCGTGATCGAGAAGGCCTTCCCGGCGGCAGACATCCATGTCCGGGGCAACGAGATCAGCGCGACCGGCGACCCGGTGGAGGTCGCCCTGGTCCAGCGGCTGTTCGACGAGATGATGCTGGTGCTCCGCACCGGTCAGCCGATGACGGAGGACGCAGTGGAACGCTCGATCGCCATGCTGAGGGCGAGCGAGGAGGGCACGGGCTCCGAGGAGACCCCGGCCGAGGTGCTGACCCAGAACATCCTCTCCTCGCGCGGCCGCACCATCCGCCCGAAGACGCTCAACCAGAAGCGGTACGTCGACGCCATCGACAAGCACACCGTGATCTTCGGCATCGGCCCCGCCGGTACCGGCAAGACCTACCTGGCGATGGCCAAGGCGGTGCAGGCGCTCCAGTCCAAGCAGGTCAACCGCATCATCCTGACCCGGCCGGCCGTCGAGGCGGGGGAGCGGCTGGGCTTCCTGCCCGGCACGCTCTACGAGAAGATCGACCCGTACCTGCGCCCGCTCTACGACGCGCTGCACGACATGCTCGACCCCGACTCCATCCCCCGTCTCATGGCGGCCGGGACCATCGAGGTCGCCCCCCTGGCGTACATGCGCGGCCGGACGCTGAACGACGCGTTCATCATTCTCGACGAGGCGCAGAACACCAACCCGGAACAGATGAAGATGTTCCTCACCCGGCTGGGCTTCGAGTCGAAGATCGTCATCACCGGTGACGTCACCCAGGTCGACCTGCCGACCGGCACCAGGAGCGGTCTGCGCCAGGTGCAGGACATTTTGGAGGGCGTGGACGACGTCCACTTCTCCCGCCTCACCTCGGAGGACGTGGTCCGGCACAAGCTGGTCGGCCGTATCGTCGAGGCGTACGAGAAGTACGACAGCCGGGACGGCCGCTGAGGCGGCCTCCTCCGTCCGCGCCTTCGGGCACGCTCAGCGGGAGTACAGCACCACCATGTCGATCGACGTCAACAACGAGTCAGGAACCGAGGTCGACGAGCGCGCGATCCTCGACATCGCCCGGTACGCGCTGGCGAGGATGCGCATCCACCCGCTCTCGGAACTCTCGGTGATCGTCGTCGACCCCGAGGCGATGGAGCAGCTGCACGTCCAGTGGATGGACCTGCCGGGGCCCACCGACGTGATGTCCTTCCCGATGGACGAACTGCGTCCGCCGGCCAAGGACGAGGAGGAGCCCCCGCAGGGCCTGCTCGGCGACATCGTGCTCTGCCCGGACGTCGCCCGGCAGCAGGGGCAGGACGCGCCGACCCAGCACTCCATGGACGAGGAACTGCAGCTCCTCACCGTCCACGGCGTGCTGCACCTGCTCGGCTACGACCACGAGGAGCCCGGTGAGAAGGCCGAGATGTTCGGTCTCCAGCAGGCCATCGTGGACGGCTGGCGTGAGGAGAACGGGCTGACCGGCCCCTCTCCGGCCCCGACCGTCTCATGATCGGCGGCCTGCTCACCGGCGCCGTCCTGCTGGTCGTCGTCGCCTGGCTGGCCGCCTGCGCCGAGGCCGGGCTCGCCCGCGTCTCCAGCTTCCGTGCGGAGGGCGCCGTCCGGGCCGGGCGGCGCGGCAGCGCCGGACTCGCCCAGGTCGCCGAGGACCCCACGCGCTACCTCAACGTCGCCCTGCTCGTCCGGGTCGCCTGCGAGATGGCCGCCGCCGCCCTCGTGACCTACGTCTGCGTCGAGCGGATCAGCGCCACCTGGCAGGCGCTGCTCGTCGCCATCGCGGTCATGGTCCTGGTCAGCTACGTGGCGGTCGGTGTCTCCCCCCGCACGATCGGCCGCCAGCACCCGCTCAACACGGCCACGGCCGCCGCGTACGTCCTGCTGCCGCTCGCCCGTGTCATGGGGCCGGTCCCCAAGCTGCTGATCCTGCTCGGCAACGCCCTCACCCCCGGCAAGGGCTTCCGGCAGGGCCCCTTCGCCAGTGAGGCGGAGCTGCGGGCGCTGGTCGACCTCGCCGAGAAGGAGCAGCTCATCGAGGACGAGGAGCGCCGCATGGTGCACTCCGTCTTCGAACTCGGCGACACCCTCGTCCGCGAGGTGATGGTGCCCCGGACCGACCTGGTCTCCATCGAGCGGTACAAGACGATCCGCCAGGCCCTCACCCTCGCCCTGCGCTCCGGCTTCTCACGGATACCGGTGACCGGGGAGAGCGAGGACGACGTCGTGGGCGTCGTCTACCTCAAGGACCTCGCCCGCAAGACCCACATCAGCCGCGACGCCGAGTCGGAGCTGGTCTCCGGCGCGATGCGGCCCGCCGTCTTCGTCCCCGACACCAAGAACGCCGGTGACCTGCTGCGCGAGATGCAGCAGCAGCGCAACCACGTCGCCGTGGTGATCGACGAGTACGGCGGCACCGCCGGGATCGTCACCATCGAGGACATCCTGGAGGAGATCGTCGGCGAGATCACCGACGAGTACGACCGGGAGCTGCCGCCCGTCGAGGAGCTGGGGGAGGGCCGCTGCCGGGTCACCGCCCGGCTCGACATCGGCGACCTCGGACAGCTCTACGGCCTGGAGTCCTTCGACGACGAGGACGTGGAGACGGTCGGCGGCCTGCTCGCCAAGGCGCTCGGCCGGGTGCCGATCGCCGGGGCGGGTGCCGTGGTGCCGCTGCCCGACGGGCGCGGCCTGCGGCTCACCGCCGAGGACTCGGCCGGCCGCCGGAACAAGGTCGCGACGGTCCTCGTGGAACCGCTCGACCAGCACGAGGCGGCGGAGGCCGTCGCCGCCGAGGAGGAACGGGAGGACACCTGGTGAGCGCGGCTGACGGGCGGCTCGACGCGGAGGGGCTGCGGGCCTTCTGTCTCTCCTTCGGCGCGGCCGTGGAGGAGTTCCCCTTCCATCCGGAGACCTCCGTCTTCAAGGTCGAGGGCAAGGTCTTCGCCCTCAGTGACCTCGGCGCCGATCCGCTGAAGATCTCCCTCAAGTGCGACCCGGACGAGGCGGTACGCCTGCGCGCGGCCCACCCGGAGATCGTCCCCGGCCGGCACCTGAACAAGCGCCACTGGAACACGGTCACCGTGCCGCCCCTCCCGGCCCGCCAGCTCCGCGAAATGATCGAGGACTCCTACGACCTGGTGGTGGCGGGGTTGCCCCGGGCGGTCCGCCTCCGCCTCGACCGGCCCTGACACCCCTCTCCTCCGGGACACGGGCACCTCTTATGCTCGGGGCCATGACCGAGAGCACCGAGCTGCCCCCCGAGGACCGCAAGATCGTGACCCTGGCCCGCTCGGCCCGGGCCCGTAACGGGGTGCCGGAGGGAGCCGCCGTCCGTGACGAGACCGGCCGCACCTATGTCGCCGGCACCGTCTCCCTCGACTCCCTCCAGCTCAGCGCCCTGCGCACCGCGGTCGCCATGGCCGTCGCCTCCGGCGCCCGCTCCCTGGAGGCCGCCGCCGTCGTCACCACCGCCGACACCCTCCCCGCTGAGGACCACACCGCCGTGACCGACCTCGGCGGCCCCGAGACCCCGATCCTGCGCGCCACCCCCGACGGCACAGTCCAGCAGACCCACACCACAGCCTGACCCGCACCACCGCACCACCGGGCGACCGCGCGACCCGTACCACCGCCTCCGCCACCGCTCCACCCCTCCCCGGCCCGCAGAACCTCAGCCCCCGACTCCGCTCGCGGCTCGGCCCCGCGACTCGCCGCCCGAATCGGCCCCTCGCCGCAGCCCTCTCCGCCCAGGGGACGTCTTCAGAGTCCCGCACGGTGCCCACGGCGCCCGGCACCCGCTCTCGTCCCACTGGGCGAAAGCCCGAGTACGTCCAGTACGAGAGCTTCCGCCAGGCGTGCCGAGAGCACGCACCGGAGACCGCGGACACCGCGGACACCGCGGACCGCGCAGGACTTCGAAGACGCCCCCTACGTAGGGCCACCGCCCCCAGTCCGCCCCCCTGGCCGGAACACCTCTCACCCGGGCCTGGCCACTCCCCGGTCCCGCCACGCCCCAGCCCATGCGGCGTTCGAGGCCGTCTTGTGCCGGTGGCGGCCCACCGGGCCTGAGCCGTCTTCGAGCCCGGCCGGCGCTCGGTGCTCCGGGGAGGGCGGCGGGCCCGCCGGGCCCGAGCCAATTTCCCGGCCCGGCCGGCGCTTGGAGCCACCCCCAGTGCCGGCAAGCACCGCGAGCCGAACTGAACGGCCCCCCGGGAGCCCGCGGTCCGGGGACCCCCACGCATCGGGGACAATGGGCGCATGAGCGCCCCCTCCTCCTCCGTCACCCCCGCGCACCGCGCGGGCTTCGCGTGCTTCGTCGGCCGTCCGAACGCGGGCAAGTCCACCCTGACGAACGCACTCGTCGGGCAGAAGGTCGCGATCACCTCCAACCGGCCGCAGACGACCCGCCACACCGTGCGCGGCATCGTCCACCGGCCTGATGCGCAGCTGATCCTGGTCGACACCCCCGGCCTCCACAAGCCGCGCACCCTCCTCGGCGAGCGGCTCAACGACGTGGTCCGCACCACCTGGGCCGAGGTCGACGTCATCGGCTTCTGCCTGCCCGCCGACCAGAAGCTCGGCCCCGGCGACCGCTTCATCGCCAAGGAGATCGCCGGGATCAAGAAGACCCCGAAGGTCGCCGTGGTCACCAAGACCGACCTGGTGGACGGAAAGCAGCTGGCCGAGCAGCTCATCGCCGTCGACCAGCTCGCCGCCGAGCTGGGCTTCGAGTGGGCGGAGATCATCCCGGTCTCCGCCGTCAAGGGCGACCAGGTCCAGCTGCTGACCGACCTCCTGGCCCCACTGATGCCGGAGGGCCCCGCGCTCTACCCCGAAGGCGACCTCACCGACGAACCCGAGCAGGTCATGGTCGCCGAACTGATCCGCGAGGCCGCCCTGGAGGGTGTCCGCGACGAGCTGCCGCACTCCATCGCCGTGGTGGTCGAGGAGATGCTGCCGCGCGAGGACCGCCCCGCCGACAGGCCGCTGCTCGACATCCACGCCAACGTCTTCATCGAGCGCCCCAGCCAGAAGGGGATCATCATCGGCCCCAAGGGCAAGCGGCTGAAGGAGGTCGGCGTGAAGTCCCGCAAGCACATCGAGGCACTGCTCGGCACCCCCGTCTTCCTCGACCTGCACGTCAAGGTCGCCAAGGACTGGCAGCGCGACCCCAAGCAGCTCCGCCGCCTGGGCTTCTGAGGCCGGGCGGGCAGGCCGGACGGCGGACCTGCCAGCCCGGGGGAGGGGTGCCTACGCTCCCTCCTTCAGCACCCGGGAGACCAGCTCCCGCTGCGCGGGGGTCAGGTGCGGGTCGGTGAAGTGGGCCGAGCGGCCGTCGACGGTCAGCTGGTAGGCGAAGCCGTCGGGTACGCCGGTGGCCGGGGCGGGGGTGGCGGTTTCCAGGGCGCGGGCTGCCAGCTCCTCCCATGCCTCGGCGTCGGGGAGCGAGGTGGTGTCCACCCCGGCCCGCCGCTCGATGCCGGAGAAGCCGCCGGTGCGTCGTACGTCGATGCGCATACCCAAGTCCCTACCCCCGAGGCCCGCCCGGCACCGGTGCGCCGGCGGCCCGGCGCTCAGGAGCCCGCCCCCACCCCGACCTCGGACCAGGCCTTGAGGACCGCCTCGCGCTCCTCGCCGCGGCCGAACCGCTCTTCGGCCGCCTTGGCGGTGAGGGCCGCGAAAGCGGCGAAGTCGGCCTGGGCACTCAGCTCGCCGCCGGTCAGCACGTCGTACCAGATCTGGCCCGCGCGCTCCCAGGCCGGGCCGCGCAGGGCGGTGGCGACCAGGTAGAAGGCGCGGTTGGGGATGCCGGAGTTGATGTGGACGCCGCCGTTGTCCTGGTCGGTCTCGACGTAGTCGGCCATGGAGCCCGGCTGGGGGTCCTTGCCGAGGACGTCGTCGTCGTAGGCCGTGCCGGGTTCCTTCATGGAGCGCAGGGCCTTGCCCTCCACGCGGGGCCCCAGTACGTCGGCGCCGATCAGCCAGTCGGCGTCCTCGGCGTTCTGCCCCAGCGTGTACTGCTTGAGGAGGGAGCCGAAGACGTCGGAGACCGATTCGTTGAGCGCGCCGGGCTGGTCGCGGTAGGCGAGGTTGGCGGTGTACTGCGTGACGCCGTGGGTCAGCTCGTGGCCGATGACGTCGACGGGGAGGGTGAAGTCGAGGAAGACCTCGCCGTCACCGTCGCCGAAGACCATCTGCTCGCCGTCCCAGAAGGCGTTGGCGTACTCCTTGCCGTAGTGGACCGTGGCGTTGAGCGGCAGGCCGCGGCCGTCGATGGAGTCGCGGCCGAAGCTCTTGAGGAAGAGTTCGAAGGTGGCGCCGAGCCCGGCGTAGGCGCGGTTGACCGTGGCGTCGCCGCCGGGGTCCGAACCCTCGGCACGGACCTTGGTGCCGGGCAGCTCTTCGCGGTTCTCCGCGTCGTAGATGGTGCGCTGCGGGGTCGCCTCCGCCCCCTCGGCGCCGCGGGTGGCGGCCGGGACCGCCGCACGGGTCGCGGCGACGGCGGAGAGGCGGCGGGTGCGCTCACGGGCGTCCCGCTCCAGGGTGCGGCGGGCGGGGACGGCGAGGACCGGGTCGTCCAGACCGCTGAGGTGGTCCAGCACGTGCGGCGGCACGATCGTGCAGAACACGGGGTGCGGGGCGGGGCGGATCAGGGGGGAGTCGGCGGCGGTGCGGGCGGTCGGTGTGCGCGTGGGGCGCTGATTGTCGGTCATGAGACTGGCTTGCTCTCTGTGACCGGACTGAAACACTCCGTGGAGGAGATTAGCGAAATAGAGGGACTCGTCACCTCTGGGGCGTTACCGCACTCCGGTCCCGCATACTGATACACGTCAGCGCAACAGGGGTGGCTCGGTTAGGCTGCGGAGCATCATGCGTTTCGGGCTGCTTCTCCTTAGCCGCCGCGGTGAGGGCCTGTAGTCGAGGTCGACCCCCTCCCCGCGGAGTTCGGTGTTGCGGTGAATCCGCCGCCCGTCGGCCGTCTCCAGTGGACCACTGAGGAGCCCCGCGCATCATGTCGAACCCCGTCGACACCCCCCGTACCGCCGCCGCCGACCAGCCGGTGAGCCGTCGGACCCCCCTGACCCGGGACAGCGTCACCCAGCGCCCCTCCGGAATGCCGACCGGCCGGTACCGCGGCTACGACGCCGTGGACCTGGCCGACCGGACCTGGCCCGAGAACCGCGTCACCAAGGCCCCCCGCTGGCTCTCCACCGACCTGCGCGACGGCAACCAGGCGCTGATCGATCCCATGTCGCCCGCCCGCAAGCGTGAGATGTTCGACCTGCTGGTGCGGATGGGCTACAAGGAGATCGAGGTCGGCTTCCCCTCCTCCGGTGAGACGGACCACGCCTTCGTCCGCTCCATCATCGAAGAGGGCGCCATCCCCGAGGACGTGACCATCTCCGTCCTGACCCAGGCCCGCGAGGACCTGATCGAGCGCACCGTGGAATCCCTGAAGGGCGCCCACCGCGCCACCGTCCACCTGTACAACGCCACCGCGCCCACCTTCCGCCGGGTCGTCTTCCGCGGCTCGCGCGAGGACGTCAAGCAGATCGCCGTCGACGGCACCCGGCTGGTCATGGAGTACGCCGAGAAGCTGCTGGACGCCCGGACCGCCTTCGGCTACCAGTACAGCCCGGAGATCTTCACCGACACCGAGCTGGACTTCGCGCTGGAGGTCTGCGAGGCGGTGATGGACGTCTGGCAGCCCGAGGAGGGCCGCGAGATCATCCTCAACCTGCCCGCCACCGTGGAGCGCTCCACCCCCTCCACCCACGCCGACCGCTTCGAGTGGATGTCGCGGAACCTGTCCCGCCGCGAGTTCGTCTGCCTCTCCACCCACCCGCACAACGACCGGGGCACCGCCGTCGCCGCCGCCGAACTGGCCGTGATGGCCGGCGCCGACCGCGTCGAGGGCTGCCTCTTCGGCCAGGGCGAGCGCACCGGCAACGTCGACCTGGTCACCCTGGGCATGAACCTCTTCTCCCAGGGCGTCGACCCGATGATCGACTTCTCGCAGATCGACGAGGTCCGCAGGACCGCCGAGTACTGCAACCAGATGGAGGTCCACCCGCGCCACCCCTACGTGGGAGACCTCGTCTACACCGCCTTCTCCGGCTCCCACCAGGACGCCATCAAGAAGGGCTTCGACGCCATGGAGGCCGACGCGGCGGCCCAGGGCAGGACCGTCGACGACATCGAGTGGGCCGTCCCCTACCTGCCCATCGACCCCAAGGACGTCGGCCGCTCCTACGAGGCCGTCATCCGGGTCAACTCGCAGTCCGGCAAGGGCGGCGTCGCCTACGTCCTGAAGAACGACCACCACCTCGACCTGCCGCGCCGTATGCAGATCGAGTTCTCGCGGCTGATCCAGGCCAAGACCGACGCCGACGGCGGCGAGGTCACCCCGGCCGCGATCTGGGCCGCCTTCCAGGACGAGTACCTGCCCAACCCCGACAACCCCTGGGGCCGCATCCAGATCCGTGCCGGACAGACCACCACCGACGTCGAGGGCGTCGACCGGCTGACCGCCGAGGCCGTCGTGGACGGCGAGGAGACCGTGCTCAGCGGCTCCGGCAACGGTCCGATCTCGGCCTTCTTCGACGCCCTGCACACCATCGGCATCGACGTACGGCTGCTCGACTACCAGGAGCACACCATGAGTGAGGGCGCCAACGCCGTCGCCGCCTCCTACATCGAGTGCGCCATCGACGACAAGGTGCTCTGGGGCATCGGTATCGACGCCAACACCACCCGTGCCTCCATGAAGGCCGTGGTCTCCGCGGTCAACCGCGCCGCCCGCTGACCCCCGGCCCGTGCCCACGCCCCGCCCGTCCCGTACGCGGCGGGGCGTCGGGTTACGGCCAGGTCACACGCGCGGGGCTGACGCCACCCGGGGGATGTGGCTAACATCACGTCCACACGGCAGCCCCGCACGGGCCGGCCGCCGCCCCCGGGACGAGGCGACGGCCGCGCGGGGCACGGCGCGACGACGCGCCAGATGCGACGGAGGTGCGACGTGCTGCCCAGGAGCCGATCAGGACGGGCCACCGAGGACCGGCGCCCGCGCGTCTGCGGGGTCCGCACCCACTGGACCACCGTCGGGGACGGCGAGTTCCACTGCCCCGACTGCGGGGGCGACCGCAACTACCAGCGGCGCACCGGCCGCCGCAGGCTCACCCTGCTCGGCCTGCCCGTGCTGCCGCGCGGCGAGGCCGGACCCGTCGTCGAGTGCGCCTCCTGCGAGGGCCACTTCCCGACCGACGTGCTCGCCCGCCCCACCACCACCCGCTTCTCGGCCCTGCTCCGCGACGCCGTGCACACCGTCGCGCTCGCCGTCCTCGCAGCCGGCGGCACCGGCTCGCGCACCGCGCTCGCCGCCGCCGTGGAGGCCGTCCGCGACGCCGGGTACGAGGACTGCACCGCCGAGCGGCTCACCGCCGTCGCCGAGGCCCTCGCCGCCGACACCGGACAGCGGTCCGGCGGCGGCGACGCCGAGGCGCTGCTCGCCGTGGAACTGCACGAGGCGCTCGACCCGCTCGCCCCGCACCTCGCCGGCCTCGGCCGCGCCTCGCTGCTGCTGCGCGCGGCCGGCATCGCCCTGGCCGACGGCCCCTACACCCCGGCCGAACGCGACGTCCTCACCGCCGTCGGCGCCGCCCTCACCCTTCCCCGCGAAGAGGTCACCGACCTCCTCACCGCCGCCCGCACGCCGTCCTGAGCGGTGCGCGGCGCCCAGGGCGCCGTGCGGGTCGTGGACAGCCTCCGGCGGAACCGGCCGGCGCCACCCCCTCCGCCGGCCGCACAGCCGCACCGGCACCCCGCGCGCCCGCGCCGCCCCTGTCGTACGGGACAATGGCGCCATGAGTCTGTTCCGCGACGACGGCATCGTGCTGCGCACCCAGAAGCTGGGCGAGGCGGACCGGATCATCACCTTCCTCACCCGCCGCTACGGCCGGGTCCGCGCCGTCGCCCGGGGGGTGCGGCGCACCAAGTCGAAGTTCGGCGCCCGCCTGGAGCCGTTCTCCCACGTCGACGTGCAGTACTTCGCCCGGGGCAGCGAGCTGATCGGCCGCGGCCTGCCGCTCTGCACCCAGACCGAGACCATCGCCGCGTACGGCTCCGGCATCGTCACCGACTACGACCGTTACACCGCGGGCACCGCCATGCTGGAGACCGCCGAGCGGTTCACCGACCACGAGGGACAGCCGGCCGTCCAGCAGTACCTGCTGCTCGTCGGCGGGCTGCGCACCCTCGCCCGTGGCGAGCACGCCCCCCGGCTGGTCCTCGACGCCTTCCTGCTCCGCTCGCTCGCCGTCAACGGCTACGCGCCGAGCCTCGGTGACTGCGCGCGCTGCGGAATGCCCGGCCCGAACCGCTTCTTCTCGGTCGCCGCCGGTGGCAGTGTCTGCGGGGAGTGCCGCGTCCCCGGCAGCGTCGTACCCTCTGCGGAGGCCGTCGGCCTGCTCAGCGCGCTGCTCAGCGGCGACTGGGTGTCGGCGGACGCCTGCGAGGGGCGGCACGTGCGGGAGGGCAGCTCCCTCGTCTCCGCCTACCTGCACTGGCACCTGGAACGCGGACTGCGCTCACTGCGGTACGTGGACAAGTAGCGGGCACGGCCCGGGCGGGGCAGGCGGCACACCCGCCACCGGGAGCCCTTGAGATTCAGAGAAACTGGGAGACGAACACCTCATGGCACGACGCGGAATCCTCGGCCGCAACCGGCGCGACCACCAGCCCCCCGAGCCGCACCCCTCGGGCGCCCGCCCGCCGAAGATCCCCGGCGAGCTGGTCCCCGGCCACGTGGCCGTCGTCATGGACGGCAACGGCCGCTGGGCCAAGGAGCGCGGCCTGCCCCGCACCGAGGGCCACAAGGTCGGCGAGGGCGTCGTGATGGACGTCCTCAAGGGCTGCCTGGAGATGGGCGTCAAGAACCTCTCCCTGTACGCCTTCTCCACCGAGAACTGGAAGCGCTCCCCGGACGAGGTGCGCTTCCTGATGAACTTCAACCGCGACGTCATCGCCCGCCGCCGCGACGAGATGGACGCCCTCGGTATCCGCATCCGCTGGGTCGGCCGGATGCCCAAGCTGTGGAAGTCGGTCGTCCAGGAGCTCCAGATCGCGCAGGAGCAGACCAAGGACAACGACGCCATGACGCTGTACTTCTGCGTCAACTACGGCGGGCGCGCCGAGATCGCCGACGCCGCCCAGCGCATCGCCGAGGAGGTCGCGGCCGGCCGCCTCGACCCGTCCAAGGTCGGCGAGAAGACGCTCCGGAAGTACCTGTACTACCCCGACATGCCCGACGTGGACCTCTTCGTGCGGCCCAGCGGCGAGCAGCGCACCTCGAACTACCTGATCTGGCAGAGCGCCTACGCCGAGATGGTCTTCCAGGACGTGTTGTGGCCCGACTTCGACCGCCGTGACCTGTGGCGTGCCTGCCTGGAGTACGCCCAGCGCGACCGCCGCTTCGGCGGCGCCGTCGAGACCGCCACCGCCGAGCCCGCCCTGCCGCCCCAGCAGGGCTGAGGACACACGGGAGGGACGGGGAGGCCCCCGGGGCGCGTACGGGATCCGTACGCGCCCCGGGGGCCTCGGCGGCGTTCTCCGGCCGGTGGCCGGAGGCCGCCCCCTCTCCTACTTCTCGGACTTGGCGGCGCTCGCGCACTCGGCGCAGGTGCCGAAGATCTCCACCGTGTGGTCGACGTCCACGAAGTCGTGCGAGGCCGCGACCGAGTCCGCCCACTTCTCCACGGCGGGCCCCTCGACCTCGACCGCCTTTCCGCACACCCGGCAGACCAGGTGGTGATGGTGGTCGCCGGTCGAGCAGCGGCGGTAGACCGCCTCGCCGTCGTGGGTGCGCAGAACGTCCACCTCCCCGGCTTCCGCCAGCGACTGGAGCGTCCGGTAGACCGTGGTCAGCCCGACCGAGTCGCCTTGGTGCTTGAGGATGTCATGCAGGTCCTGGGCGCTGCGGAACTCGTCCACCTGGGCGAGGGCTGCGGCCACCGCCGCACGCTGCCGGGTGGACCGGCCCTTCACGGGGGGTCCTGCGGTCGTCACTTCACGGTCCTTCCCAATTGTTCGAGCTCCGCTCGCCGCCGGGGCGCCACCGTCGCTGCCGAGACGCCCGGCGTGCTCCACCGGCTCGCGGCCGCGAGCGACGGGGGTCTCGACAACGACGCGCCCCTTCGGCTCCCGAAGCTCTTGGCCTGGACTGGGCCTAGTGGCGGGTCGTCGGGGAAGCCGTGGTGCCGGATTCCCCCTCGTCCACAGTGCAGGATGCCACGTCCTCGGGGGAAGCCGCTGTTCCGCGTGCGCGGCGGCGGGCGAGCGGAGTGGCGGCCACGCTCAGGAGCAGGAAGACGACGATGGCCAGCAGGACGATGGCAGCGCCCGAGGGGGCGTCCACGTAGTACGTGGTGACGGTGCCCGCGAGGGAGACCACGACGCCGATGACCATGGCCCCCGCCAGCGTGGCGCCGAACCCCTTGGTCAGCCGCTGGGCGGCGGCGACCGGGATCACCATCATGGCGCTGACCAGCAGCAGGCCGACGATGCGCATGGCGACGGTGACGGTGACGGCGGCGGTCACCGCGATCACCAGGTTGAGCAGGCGGACCGGCAGGCCGGTGACGCGGGCGAACTCCTCGTCCTGGCAGACCGCGAAGAGCTGGCGGCGCAGGCCCAGGGTGACCGCGAGGACCAGCACGGCGAGGACGACCACCGCCGTCAGGTCCTCCGGCGAGACGGTGGTGATGGAGCCGAAGAGGTAGGTGTTGAGGTTGGCGGTGGAGCCGCCCGGCGCCAGGTTGATGATCATGACGCCGCCGGCCATGCCGCCGTAGAACAGCAGGGCCAGCGCCACGTCACCGCTGGTACGGCCCCGGGAGCGGATCAGCTCCATGCCGACCGAGCCGAGCACGGCGACGGCGGTGGCCATCCAGACCGGACTGGTGTTGAGCAGGAAACCGAGCGCCACGCCGGTCATCGCCACGTGCCCGATGCCGTCGCCCATGATCGCCTGGCGGCGCTGGACCAGGTAGGTGCCGATGGCCGGGGCGGTCAGCCCGACCAGCACCGCGGCGACCAGGGCGCGCTGCATGAAGGCGTAGTCGAAGAGGTCCATCAGTCGAACAGTCCCGTCCGGATCGGATCGGCGTTCTCGGGCGCCGCGTGCGGGTGTACGTGGTCGTGGCCGGGCAGCGCGTGCTGGCCGACGGCCTTCGGCGGCGGACCGTCGTGGGCCACGCAGCCGTCGCGCAGGACGACGGCGCGGTCGATGAGCGGCTCCAGCGGGCCCAGCTCGTGCAGGACGAGCAGGACCGTGGCACCGTCGGCGACCTGCGCGCGCAGGGTCTCGGCCAGCACCTCCTGGCTGGCCAGGTCCACCCCGGCCATCGGCTCGTCCATGATCAGCAGCTCGGGGCCGCCGGCCAGCGCGCGGGCGATCAGCACCCGCTGGTGCTGGCCGCCGGAGAGCGCGTTGACGGAGTCCTTGGCGCGGTCGGCCAGCCCCACCGCCTCCAGCGCCCGGCCGACCGCCTCCCGGTCGGCCTTGCGCAGCGGGCCCAGCCGGGTCCGCGAGAGCCGGCCGGAGGAGACGACCTCCCGCACGGTGGCGGGCACGCCCCCGGCGGCCGTGGTGCGCTGCGGGACGTAGCCGAGGCGGGACCAGGCGCGGAAGCGGCGCAGCGGGGTACCGAAGAGGCGGACCTCGCCACGGCTCAGCGGGACCTGGCCGATGGCGGCGCGGACGGCGGTCGACTTGCCCGAGCCGTTGGCGCCGAGCAGGGCGACGACCTCGCCGCGGCCGACGGCCAGGTCGATACCGCGCAGCACCGGGCGGGCACCGAGGGCGGCGACCGCGTCGGTCAGGGAGACGACCGGGTCGGCGGCCTGGGGGCGGGGTGTCGGGGAGGCTCCTGCGTTCACCGGGTCCACCGTGCTTCCTCGGGGCCCGCGGGGGGCGGGGACGGTCACTTGGCGCCGAGCGCCTTCTTCAGGGCGGCCAGGTTGGCCTCCATGACCTCGAGGTAGTCGTCGCCCTGCGACTTCTCGGTGAGGCCCTCCAGCGGGTCCAGCACGCCGGTGCGCAGCCCGGTGTCCTCGGCGAGGACCTTGGCCGTGCGGTCGCTGGCCAGGGTCTCGAAGAAGACGGTGGTCACGTGTTCCTCGGCGGCGACCTTCTGGAGTTCCTTCATCCGGGCCGGGCTGGGCTCGGACTCGGGGTCGACACCGGCAATGCTCTCCTGATCCAGCCCGTACCGCTCGGCGAGGTAGCCGAAGGCGGCGTGGGTGGTGATGAAGGTCCTGGAGTCGGTGTTCTTCAGGCCCTCGCGGAAGTCCTTGTCGAGGCCCTTCAGCTTGCCGGTGAGCGCCTCGGTGTTCTTCCGGTAGTCGGCGGCGTGGTCGGGGTCGGCCTTCTGGAGTGCCGCGCCGACGCCGTCGGCGATCTCGGCGTACTTGACCGGGTCGAGCCAGACGTGCGGGTCGAGGCCGGAGTCGCCGTGGTCGTGGCCGTCGCCCTCCTCCTCGGCGTGGTCGTGGCCCTCCTCGCCGTGGTCGTGTCCGTCGCCCTCGGCGTGGTCGTGGCCGCCGGAGGAGCCGTGCGCCTCCAGCGTGGTCAGCTCGGCCGCGTCCACGGTGTTCTCGACGCCGGCCTGGTCGACGGCCTTGTCGACGGCGGGCTGGAGGTCGCGCAGGTAGAGCAGGACGTCGGCCTCGCTCATCGCGCCGGTCTGGCGGGGGGTGATGTCCAGGTCGTGGGGTTCCACACCGGGGCCGGTCAGAGTGGTGACGTCGACGTGGTCACCGCCGATCTGCTCGGCGAGGAACTCCAGCGGGTAGAACGAGGTGGTCACGGCGAGCTTGCCGTCCGCGCCCCCGCCGGCGTCGGAGCTGCCGCACGCCGCCAGCACGCCCAGCGAGAGAGCGGCGGCGGAGGCGGTGAGAGCTGTGCGGACTGATCGATTCCGGCCACGACGTATGTTCATGACACTCATTTTCAACAAAGGTGGAAACGATTGTCAAAAAATCCTTTCACCGCCACTCGGGATGCGCCACCCGGGGGAGGCCGCCAAGGCGGTCCCGCGACCTCCGGAGGTGGGCCCGGGTGCGTCCGTCCCGGCCCGGAGTCCCACTAGTCCGGTTAGTTCCCCGGACCGCCGCCCGCATTGCCCCGATCCGGCCATCCGCGCTCCGGCGGATTTGATCCCGGGGGTGAGGGCGCCGGTAATCTGGGGTATTCGCCGTCCGTCGCGGCCGCACGTGAGCCTCGGCGGACTCACCAACCGCTTCGTCGTAATGAAGAGAGCACCGTGGCCGCCGACAAGATCGACAGCATCGTCAGCCTGAGCAAGCGCCGTGGCTTCGTCTACCCGAGCAGTGAGATCTACGGCGGCCAGCGTGCCGCCTGGGACTACGGGCCGCTGGGCGTGGAGCTCAAGGAGAACATCAAGCGGCAGTGGTGGCGCTACATGGTCACCTCCCGTGACGAGGTCGTCGGTCTCGACTCCTCGGTGATCCTCGCCTCCGAGGTGTGGGTCGCCTCCGGTCACGTCGCCACCTTCAGCGACCCGCTGACGGAGTGCACCTCCTGCCACAAGCGCTTCCGCGCGGACCACCTGGAGGAGGCGTACGAGGCGAAGCACGGCCGCCTCCCCGAGAACGGCCTGGCCGACGTCAACTGCCCGCACTGCGGCAACAAGGGCCAGTTCACCGAGCCCAAGGAGTTCTCGGGCCTGCTCTCCACCCACCTCGGCCCCACGCAGGACTCCGGCTCCATCGCCTACCTGCGCCCCGAGACCGCCCAGGGCATCTTCACCAACTTCGCCCAGGTGCAGCAGACCTCGCGGCGCAAGCCCCCGTTCGGCATCGCCCAGGTGGGCAAGTCCTTCCGCAACGAGATCACGCCCGGCAACTTCATCTTCCGCACCCGCGAGTTCGAGCAGATGGAGATGGAGTTCTTCGTCAAGCCGGGCGAGGACGAGCAGTGGCAGGAGTACTGGATGGAGCAGCGCTGGAACTGGTACACCGGCCTCGGCATGCGCGAGGAGAACATGCGGTGGTTCGAGCACCCGAAGGAGAAGCTCTCCCACTACTCCAAGCGCACCGCCGACATCGAGTACCGCTTCCAGTTCGGCGGCTCCGAGTGGGGTGAGCTGGAGGGCGTCGCCAACCGCACGGACTACGACCTCTCCGCGCACGCCAAGGCGTCCGGCCAGGACCTGTCCTTCTTCGACCAGGAGGCCGGCGAGCGCTGGACCCCCTACGTCATCGAGCCCGCCGCGGGTCTCGGCCGCGCCATGCTGGCCTTCATGCTCGACGCGTACCTCGAGGACGAGGCGCCCAACGCCAAGGGCAAGCTGGAGAAGCGCACCGTCATGCGGTTCGACCCGCGCCTGGCCCCGGTCAAGGCCGCCGTGCTGCCGCTCTCGCGCAACCCCGAGCTGTCCCCGAAGGCCAAGGGCCTGGCGGCGGCGCTGCGTCAGCACTGGAACATCGAGTTCGACGACGCCGGCGCCATCGGCCGCCGCTACCGCCGGCAGGACGAGATCGGCACGCCGTTCTGCGTCACCGTCGACTTCGACACCCTGGACGACAACGCGGTGACCGTCCGCGAGCGCGACACCATGCAGCAGGAGCGGGTCTCCCTCGACCAGATCGAGGGCTACCTGGCCGCCCGCCTCGTCGGCTGCTGACCCACCCGGACGCGTCGCCCTCCCGGCGGCCCGGCCGGCCCGGACGCCCCCGTTCCCCTCGCGGACCGGGGGCGTCCGGCTGTCCGGTGCCGCTCGGGAAAAAATGGCTCGCGCCGGCCGCCGGCCCCCCGGTAGCCTCTCCGCATGTTCTCGATGACGCCGATCTACGAGTGAGAGCGGGCGGGCCGCGCAGCCCGTCCCCACATCGTTCCCTTCCCCTTCACCGCGCCGCGTCCGTCACGCGCCCGGGCCGCTTCCGGCCCGCCCGTGCCACGGCGTGGAGGGTTCGCGTACGCGTGTCGCCTGCCGTCATGACGCATCGCGGTGTCATCCAGAGCCCAGAAACGGAGATCCCCGTGGCCAAGAGTCGCAACAACCTGCTCGGTGTCGGCGGCCAGCGCAACAAGCTGCCCCGCAACGGACGCCCGGCCGACGCCCCCGGCGGCCCCGCCGACAACCGCCCGGCCGCGCTCGACAAGAAGCAGGAACTCCTCCGCAAGATGCGTGAACGCACCGCGGCGGCGGCCGACGGCACCGCGGCCGACGCCACCGCACCCGAGGGCGACCGGGACGGGGCCGCCCAGGAGGCGGGCGGCAACGCCTGACCCGCCGGTACAGAGATCCGCGGGCCCGCGCCCTTCCCTCTCGGGGGAGGGGGCGGGCCCGCTTCTCACGTCCCGCACCGGACGAGCCGTCCTCGGGAGCCGAAGGGGCGCGTCGTCGCCGGGACACCCGCCCCACGCGCGAGCCTTTCGCGGGCCGCCCGCCACGAGGGCCCCGACGACGACGTGGGGCGCCCCGGCGGCGAGCCGGGCTCCGAGAAGGGGGTGCGACAATGGGGAGATGCCCGCGTCATCTCCCGCCCCCACCGGCACCTCCCCGCAGACCGCGGCGCCCGTCGCCGCCTCTCTCGCCATCGGCCCGCACATCGTGTCGCCGCCCGTGGTGCTGGCGCCGATGGCGGGGATCACCAACGCTCCGTTCCGCACCCTGTGCCGGGAGTTCTCGGGGGGCAAGGGGCTGTTCGTCAGCGAGATGATCACCACGCGGGCACTGGTGGAGCGCAACGAGAAGACGATGCAGCTCATCCAGTTCGGGGAGACGGAACGGCCCCGGTCGATCCAGCTCTACGGCGTGGACCCGGCCACGGTCGGCAAGGCCGTCCGCATGATCGTGGACGAGGACCTCGCCGACCACATCGACCTGAACTTCGGCTGCCCGGTGCCGAAGGTCACCCGCAAGGGCGGCGGCTCGGCGCTGCCGTACAAGCGGAACCTGCTGCGGGCCATCCTGCGCGAGGCGGTGTCGGGGGCCGGGGAGCTGCCGGTGACGATCAAGATGCGCAAGGGCATCGACGACGACCACACCACCTACCTCGACGCCGGCCGGATCGCCGTCGAGGAGGGGGTGACGGCGGTCGCCCTGCACGGCCGTACCGCAGCCCAGCACTACAGCGGCACCGCCGACTGGGAGGCCATCGCCCGGCTCAGGGAGCACGTCACCGAGATCCCGGTACTGGGCAACGGCGACATCTGGTCGGCCGCGGACGCCGTCCGCATGATGGCCGAGACGGGGTGTGACGGGGTCGTCGTCGGCCGGGGCTGCCTCGGCCGGCCCTGGCTCTTCGGGGACCTGGTCGCCGCCTTCGAGGGGACGGGCGCGCCCGCCGCGCCGGCCCTGCGGGAGGTCGCCGACGTCATGGTGCGCCACGCCCAGTTGCTGGGGGAGTGGATCGGGGACGAGGCGCGCGGGGTGATCGACTTCCGCAAGCACGTCGCCTGGTACCTCAAGGGCTTCTCGGTCGGATCGGACCTGCGGCGCAGCCTCGCCGTCACCTCCTCCCTCGCCGAGCTGCGTGCACAGCTCGACACCCTCCACCTCGACCAGCCCTGGCCGGCCGGCGCCGACGGACCGCGCGGACGGACCTCCGGCCGCGACCGCGTCGTCCTGCCCGACGGCTGGCTGAACGACCCGTGGGACCGTGCCGGTGTGGACCCCGAGGCCGAACTGGACACCTCCGGCGGCTGATTCCCGGCCGCCGGGTCTCCGGCACCGTACGACGGACCCCGCGTGACCCCTCCGGTGGCGCGGGGTCCTCGCTCGTCATGGGCGAGTGCCTCGGCGCCGGCCGGGTCGGCCCCCATTCGGCGCATCACCGAAGGCGGCGTGTCGGCACGCTGCCGAGACTGGGTCCATGGCAGAGCAACACACCAAGCCCGCCAGGAGATCCACCGCCTCCAAAGGCTCCCGCAAGGAGTCGGTACGCGGTGCCCGGGCTGCGGCGGAACACGCCTGCGAGAGCCTCACCGACCTGATCGGCCACTGCACCGAGGGGGTGTCGGCCGTCCGCAGGGCCGAGGAGCACTCCGGCTGGCGCGTCGACGTCGACGTGCTCGAGGTGCCCCGCATCCCCGACACCACCAGCCTGCTGGCGACCTACGAGGTCGAACTGGACGGTGACGGCGAGCTCCTGGAGTACCGCCGCGTACGCCGCTACCGGCGGGGCGCCGCCGACACCTGAGAAAGCTGGTCAGCCATGACGACCCCTGCGATATACCGCGACGACCTGGTCTGCGCCCCGCGCGCCGGCACGCTCTACGACACCCTGGAACTCATCCTCGACCGCGGCATGGTCATCGACGTGTTCATCCGTGTCTCCCTCGTCGGTATCGAGATCCTGAAGATCGACGCGCGCATCTGCGTCGCCAGCGTCGACACCTACCTCCGCTTCGCCGAGGCGTGCAACCGCATCGACCTGGAGAACGACTCCCGCAGCCGGACCGTGCCCGAGCTGTTCGGAGGCGGCGTGGCCGGGGCGGTCGGCAAGGCCGGGGCCCGGCGGGCCGCCAGTTCGGTCGGAGACAAGGTCAAGGGCGTGCTCGGCATGGACGACGACGTCGAGGAGGCGGAGGACGAGGCGGAGAAGGAGGAGCAGGCCGAGCGGGTCAGGCCCCGCAAGAAGCGCCCCTCGTCCTCCTCCGACCGGCCCCGACGCCGCCCGGCCAGGAGCTGACCCATGAGTCTGTACGTCTACGGAGTGGTCGGCCCCGGCCACCCGGTCCCGGCCGAACGCATCGGCGTGGGCGGTGCCCCCGTCCGGCTGGTCGCCGCCGAACCGGACGGTCCGGCCGCGGTGACCGGGGACGCCCCGGAGGGGCTGCGCGCCCGGCGCCGCGACCTCACCGCCCATCAGGAGCTGCTGACGGCGCTCGCCGCCGACGGGCCGGTGCTGCCGATGCGGTTCGGGGTGGTGCTGCCCGACGCCGCGACGCTGACCGGCCGGCTCACCACGCGTCGCGGCGCCTACGAGCAGGCGCTGGAGAGGGTCGCGGGCCACGTCGAGATGAACGTCAAGGCGATGCCCGCACAGGGCGAGGCGGCTCTCACCCAACTCCTCGCGGAGGACCAGGGATTGCGGGCCCTACGGGCGCGTGGCCTGCGCCGCCCCGGTTACGAGGCGAGTGTGCGGCTGGGCCAGGCGGTGGCGGACGCGCTGGAGCGGCGGGCCCGGCTCGCCGCCGAACGGGTCCGCCGGACGCTGGCCCCGCTCGCCGCCGAGTGGTGCGACGGGCCCGAGGTCGAGGGATGCGTACTCAACGTGTCGCTGCTGCTGCCCCGGGACACCGAAGCGGCCTTCCGCGCCGCGGCGGACCGACTCGCCGCCGAACTGGCCGGCCGGGCCGAGCTGCTGCTCACCGGCCCGCTGCCCTGCTACAGCTTCGTCCCCGCCGAGGCGGCCGGCTCTCCGGCGCCCCGCAGGGCGGCGGTCTGAGATGGGACTGCTCACCGGACTGCTCACCCTGCCGCTCGCCCCCGCCCGCGGGGTCGCCTGGATCGCCGACCGGCTGGAGGAGACCGCCGAGCGCGAGACCGGCGACCCGGCCGTGCTGCGTGCCCGGCTGGCCGCCCTCAACCGCGCACTGGACGAGGGAGAGATCGACCAGGAGCGCTTCGAGGACGAGGAGGAGCGCCTCCTGGACCTGCTGGAAGGCCGCCCGCCGGGCAAGGCCCCCGCCCACCCCGCACCCCGACCCCCGGGAAGTCACTGATGAACGACACGAACAAGGTGGCCCTCGCCACCGCGATCGCCGCCGGGTACGCCCTCGGCCGGACCCGCAAGGCGAAGCTGGCCCTGACGGTCGGCACCTATCTGGCCGGACGCCGGTTCAAGCTCAGCCCTCAGGAACTGGTGAGTGAGGGAGTCAGCAAGCTCCGCGAGACCCCGCAGTTCAGCGCCCTCAGCGACCAGGTCCGCGGCGATCTGCTGACGGCGGGCCGCAGCGCCCTCACCGCCGCGGCCGACCGGCAGTTCGACTCGCTGGCCGACTCCCTCCGTGAGCGCACCTCCCTGCTCAGCTCGCCCCGCCCCGAGGAGGACGAGGAGTCCGAGGGGGAGGACCAGTACGCCGAGGAGGACGACGACTTCGAGGACGAGGACGAGGCCCGGGACGAGGACGACGAGGGCTATGACGAGGAGGACGACGAGGACGAGGAGCCCGAGCCGGCCCCCCGCCCCCGTGACCGTGCCAAGAAGTCGCCCTCCGCCAAGAAGTCGGCGCCCTCCAAGAAGTCCGCCCCGGCCAAGAAGTCCTCCGCCCGCGAGGCGGAGGGGAGGCCGCCCGCCAAGAAGGCGGCCAAGAAGGCGGCTCCGGGCAAGAAGGCAGCGGGCAAGAAGGCTCCGGGCAAGAAGGCGGCGGGCGAGCGGCCGGCGCAGAAGACGGTCAAGAAGGCTCCGGCCGGCAAGTCCCTCCCCCAGAAGCCGGCGGGGAAGACAGAACGGACGCGTCGCTCCGCGCCGCGCCCCGGGCGAGAGGGGTGACGGCGGATGGCCGCGCAGAAGAAGGACGACGAGCAGGGTTCGGCGTTCGACCGCCTCAAGGAGGAGGCCAAGTCGCACCTGGGCGCCCGTGCCCAGAGCATCGCCGACAAGGCGGGCGACAAGGTCACCGAGCTGACCGGAAAACTCACCGAGTCCGTCGACGGGCCGGCCGGCAAGGCCGGAAAGCGTGTCATGGAGGGCGAGTCGCCGGTCAAGGCGATGGCCTCGGAGAAGGCCAAGGACGTGAAGGACAAGGCCGTCGGCAAGGTCAAGGACGCCTTCGGCGGCGGCACCGGCTCCACCGGCGACACCAAGGTCACCAACATCGTCGAGTCCATCGACATCCCGGTGCCCCTGCGCACGGTCTACGACCACTGGACGCAGTTCGAGGACTTCAGCTCGTTCATGAAGGGCGTCAAGTCGGTCACCCAGAACGAGGACGAGGAGAACGACTGGAAGGTCAAGGTCTTCCTCTCGGAGCGGAGCTGGACAGCCACCATCCAGGAGCAGGTCCCCGACGACCGGATCGTCTGGACCTCGGAGGGCTCCAAGGGCAGCACCGCGGGGGCCGTCACCTTCCACGAACTGGCGCCCCACCTGACGCGGGTCGTCGCCATCATCGAGTACTACCCGTCGGGCTTCTTCGAGAAGACCGGCAACCTGTGGCGCGCCCAGGGCCGTCGGCTGCGCCTCGACCTCAAGCACTTCGCCCGCCACGTCACCCTCGGCCCGGACCCGGAGATCGAGGGCTGGCGCGGTGAGATCCGTGAGGGAGAGGTGGTCCGCAGCCACGAGGACGCGATGAAGGACGAGGAGTCCGACGACGCCCAGGACCAGGGCGAGGACGACGACGGCTACGACGAGGAGGACGGGGACGAGGAGTACGAGGAGGACGGAGACGGCGAGGACGACGACGGGGACGACGACGGGGACGAGGAGGACTACGACTACGACGACGAGGACGAGGAGGAGGACGACGAGGACGACGAGGACGACGACTACGAGGACGAGGACGAGGACGAGGGGGAGCGGCGGTGAGCGGCGCCGCGGCCGGGGTGTGGGCCTGGGAGGAGGACGAGGTCCTGCCGCACAACGGCCCCTCCTCCGGCAACCTCGCCGACATCCTCGAACGCGTCCTCGACAAGGGCATCGTCATCGCCGGGGACATCAAGATCGACCTGCTCGACATCGAACTCCTCACCATCCGCCTCCGGTTGTTCGTCTCCTCGGTCGACACCGCCAGGAAGGCCGGGATCGACTGGTGGGAGACCGACCCGGCGCTCTCCTCCCGCGCCAAGCGCGACGCCCTCATGGAGGAGAACGCCTTCCTCCGCGGTCGCCTGCGGGAGCTGGAGCCGGGGGACGACGAGGAGGAGGACGGGGCGGAACGGACGACCGAGTCCCGCGGCCGGTCGCGCAGCGGCCGCAACGGCCCCCCGATCGAGAGGACGGCCCCCGCATGACTTTCGCGACGTACGTCTACGCCGTCCGCCGGACCGGCGGCCCGGAGATCCACAGCCCCGGCCACGACGGCGGCGGGCCCGTACGGCTGCTGCCGCTCGGCTCGCTGACCGCCGTCGTGCAGGACGTGCCCGCCGCCGACTTCACCGAGGAGGCGCTGCGCCGGCGGTTCACCGACCGCGCCGACCTGGAGCGGTGCGCCCGTACCCACCACCGGGTGGTCAGCGCCGCCGCCGCGGGCGCGGCCACCGTGCCGCTGCCGCTCGCCACCCTCTACGCCAACGACGTGCGCACCAGAGTCGTCCTGGAGGAGCACGCCGAGCGGCTCAGCGAGGCCCTGCACCGGGTCGCCGGGCACGTCGAGTGGGCGGTGAAGGTGCACCGCGACACCGCTCAGCCGCCCCCGGAGCCCGCAGCGGACGGCGGCGCCCCGGCGGCCCCCGAGCGTGACGAGCCCGCCACCGGCCGGGAGTACCTGGCGCGGGTCCGCGGGCGGCGGGCCACCCGTGAACGGCAGCAGGAGAGCGCCCTGGACGCCGTGGACCTGGTCGACCGCGTGGTCCGCACCGTCGCCGTCGCCGCCGTACGCAGGCCCCTGCACGGGGTCGAGCTGACCGGACGGGAACGGCCCCAGGTCATGAACGGGGCCTATCTCGTGCCCCGGGACGGCGACCGGCTGTTCGAGGCCGCCCTGGACACCCTGCGGCAGGACCCCCGGCTGGCCGGGTTCGCCGTCGAGGCGTCGGGGCCCTGGGTGCCCTACTCCTTCGCCTCGGTCGCCCTCACGGAAGGAGCGGGCCGTGACGGCGCCCCCGCGTGAGGTGGTCTCCTGGGAGCACGTGGAGGCGCCGGTCGGGGTGCCGCTGGTCGACCTGCTCGACCGCGTGCTGGCCACCGGGGTGGTGATCAGCGGGGACCTGGTGATCGCCATCGCCGACGTGCCGCTGATCCGGCTCTCCCTGCACGCCCTGCTCTCCTCCGTCAACGAACGCGTCCCCGCGCCCTGGGCCGACGGAGGGCCGCTGTGAACGACACCCGGCTCGACATCGACCCGCAGCAGGCCGGGCGGGACCTGGCCGCGCTGGTCCTGACCGTCGTCGAACTCCTCCGCCAGCTGATGGAGCGCCAGGCGCTGCGCAGGGTGGACCTCGGCGACCTCAGCGACGGCCAGGAGGAGGCCATCGGCACCACTCTGATGCTGCTCGACCAGCGGATGGACGAGCTGTGCGCCCAGCACGGTCTGCGCCGCGAGGACCTCAACCTCGACCTCGGCCCGCTCGGCACCCTGCTGCCGGACGGCCCGTGACCCGGCGCGGGCCGCGGCGCGACGGGAACGGGAGGCCACCGCCCGTATGGCAGTCGGCACATCAACGCCCTCCGACCGGCGGCGAGTTGCCGAGGAGGTGCCGGAATCTTTCCCGGCGTCCGGGGTGTTGTCCAGGCACCTGATCCCGCACCATCGACGGGTCAGCCGCCTGCCAGGCGCCACCGAACGACCGAAGGACGCACGTGGCCCAGAACGACGACGCCCGCAAGGCCCACCTCTCCCTTCTCGACGACCACAGCCGGGGGGTGCTGGTCACCCTGAAGAAGGACGGCCGCCCCCAGTCCTCCAACGTCGACTTCACCTACGACCCCGCGACGGGTGTCATCCGCTTCTCCACCACCGACGGCCGCGCCAAGGTCCGCAACCTGCGCCGCGACCCGCGCGTCAGCCTGCACGTCACCACCCGCGACGGCGGTGCCTACGCGGTCTACGAGGGCACCGCCACGCTCTCCGCCACCGCGGCCGCCAAGGACGACGAGGCCGTGGAGGAACTGGTCGACGTCTACCGCGCCGTCCAGGGCGAACACCCTGACTGGGACGAGTACCGCGAGGTCATGGTCGAGGACGGCCGCCTGGTGGTCCGCTTCGCCGTCGACCACAGCTACGGCTGGGTCCCGGGCGCCTGACCGGCCGGTACCTCAGCCCCCGCCGATCGCCGTCAGCAGGGCCAGGGGCGTCGCGGCCACCCGGGACTCCCGGGCGCTGGCGTAGGGGTGCGGCACCGGGGTGGGGGAGTCCACCCGGTCGTACCCGGCCAGTACGGACGGCAGGGTGCCCCCGGTCAGCGCGGCGGCCTCGGCGAAGGCCCTCGCCACCCGGCGGGCCTCGTCGTGCAGCCCGTAGCGGGCCAGCCCCAGCGCGGCCAGCGCGTTGTCGTGCGGCCAGACCGCGCCCCGGTGGTGGCCGAGCGGGTGGTAGGCCGGCTGGCCCGCGGCGAGCGTGCGGACACCCCAGCCGGAGAAGAAGTCCGGCTCCAGCAGGCGGCGCCCGGCCACTGCGCCGTACTCCTTGTCGAGCAGCCCGGACCAGAGCAGGTGACCGGCGTCCGAGGCGAGGGCGTCGAGCGGGCGGCCGTCCGCGTCGAGGCCGAGCGCGGGGAAGCCCTGCGGCTCCAGCCAGAAGTCCCGCTGGAAGCGGTCCCGCAGGCCGGTCGCGGCCCGGTCGCAGCGCTCGGCGTACGGCGGGTCCGCCCAGACGGTACGGGCCAGCCGGGCGGTGCGGCGCAAGGCGTCGTACGCGTACCCCTGCGCGCCCGCCGAGGCGACCACGCCCGCCGGGCGGGAGCCGTCGGCGTGGCAGAGGGCGTCGGGCGAGTCCTTCCAGTGGTGGTGCGCACGGCCGCCCTCGTCGGCCCGCGGCAGCAGGTAGCCGTCGGTGGCGAGCCCGCCGTGGTCCAGCATCCACCCGACCGCCGCCCGGGCGTGCGGCTCCAGCCGCCGGGCGAGCGCCTCGTCCCCGGTCCGCTCGGTGTACGCGCCGAGCAGCACCAGGAAGAGCGGGGTGGCGTCGACCGAGCCGTAGTACCGCCCGTACGGCACCTGGCCGAAGTGGGCCAGTTCGCCGTGGCGCACCTCGTGCACGATCCGGCCGGGCCGCGCCGCCGGGTCCGTCGCGGCGGCGTCGTCCGGGGCCTGGGCGGCGGCCAGCGCCAGCAGGGTGGCCGCGGCCGGGGCCGCACGGTAGGGCAGCACGAAGAGCGAGGTCAGCACGGCGTCGCGGCCGAAGAGCGCCGCGTACCAGGGGACGCCCGCGCCCGGCACCAGCAGTGCCTCGCCGTCCGGCCCCGCCGCCTCCACCTGGAGGAGGGCCAGGTCGGTCAGGCCCCGGCCGGCGGCGGCCGCGAGGGCGGGTTCCGAGGCGGGCAGCCGCACCCCGGCGCGGTACTCCTCGACGGTCCGCGCCCGCCGGGCCACCGCGTCGCCCACGGTGCCCGGGGGATTCCCGGGCTCGGGGGCGCCGCCGGGCAGGGCCTGGGCGCGGACCGTCAGCACCGCTTCCCCGGCGCCGTCGGGGGCGAGCGTCCACACCAGGCGGCGGGCGCCGGTCCCGGTCTCCTCCACCGCCTCGGGCGCGGGGTCGGCGGTGACCCGGGTCCGGGCCTGCCAGCCGCCCCGCCGGTAGGCGAACTCCACACCCTCGGGCAGCACGTCGCGGGTCCGCCGGAGCGCGGCCTTGACGTACGTGCGGTGATCGGCGCGGAGCTCGAAGAGGTCGGCGAAGTCCGCGTCGACGGTCAGCGCGATCCGCAGCGGGGCCGCCGCCGGGGTGTGCCGCACCACTCGCAGCCGGTCGACGAGGCACCCGTCGCTCAGCGCCTGCTCCCGGAAGACGGTGTACGCCGGCGGCTCGCCGAGGCCGGACCGGGGCGCCAGCACCCACCGCGGCGACCCCTCGTCCGACGCCGGGACCAGTACCTCCGGCGCCGCCCCGTCGAGCGCCAGTTGCCAGCGGCTGAGGTGCCGCGCGTCCCGTACGAACAGCCCCTGCGGGACGGCCCCCCGGCCGCCCACCGCCTCCCCCTCCTCCCCGAGCGCGGCGAACGCTCCCTGGTGCACCAGTAGATGATGGTCCCGTTCGGTCATGGACTGGCCCTCCCTCGGCCCCGTGCCGACAAGTCTTCAGACGCGGACCCCGGCCGCCCGCCGCTCCGCCCACCGGCCCGCGTGCCCCGCCGCCGTCCGCACCACGGCGGCCGGCTCGCGGACCGGTGCCTCGCTCAGCAGGTCCAGACAGAGCGCCGCCGTCCAGCTGAAGTCCCGGGTCCCGCAGCTCTCCTTGGTGTACGGGTCGACGTACTCGGCGAAGCCGGAGGCGGCCGCGGTCTCCACCAGCGCCGCCCGCAGCCCGGCCGCCAGCCCCTGCTCCCCGTACAGCCTCAGCCCCCGCTCCAGCAGCCAGTTGGTGTTGAACCAGGCCGGGCCCCGCCAGTAGCGGCGCGGGTCGAAGACGGTGCCGAGCAGGTCGTAGCTGGGGACCAGTTCCACCGGGCCGCCGAGGCCGAAGTGCGGGCCGCGCGCCGTGTGGACCAGGGCCTCGGCCACCTCGGGCGGCAGGTCCGGCAGCAGCAGCGGGAGCAGACCGCCGACCGCCCGCTCGGGGACGGGTGCCCCCTCGGTGCCGGTGCCGCCGCGCAGGTCGCGGCAGAGGAAGAGGCCCGCCTCCCGGTCCCAGAGCCGCTCCACCAGCACCGCCGTCAGCCGCTCGGCGCGGGCCGGCCGCTCGGGCTCCGGCTCGCCCAGCTCGGCGGAGATCTCGGCGAGGGCCCGTTCGGAGGCGATGAGCAGCGCGTTGAAGGCGGGGTCCTCCACCGCGAACTCCGGCCCGCCCGCGGTGCCCGGCGCCCGGTCCGTGTAGCCGCCGTCGCGGTAGCGGAGCGCCAGCCGCACGTACCGGCCGTAGTCCAGGTCGGTCGGGCGGTCGCTCACCGTGCCGTGGTCGAGGTCCGCCCGGCGGAAGGAGCGGGCCGGGGCGGGCGCGACCCGGGCGAGCGGGACGTCCCAGCACGGGCTGTTGTCCATGCCCTGCTCCCAGGGGTGGACCACGGAGGCGAGTCCGGCGCCGCCGAGGTCGCGGCACTCCAGCAGGTACCGGTGCCAGGCGGCGAGCCTCGGCCGCAGCCGGGCGAGGAAGCCGCGGGCCCGGGAGAGCCCCGGGTCGGCCTGGTGGACCAGGAGTGCGGCGAGTGCGTGCACCGGTGGCTGGACGATCCCGGAGGTCTCCACCGCCTCGGGCGCGCCCGCGCGGCGGCCGTCGGCGGACGAGCGCCAGAACTCCGGACCCGGGAAGTAGGCACCGGCCGGGACGTCGGGGTTGAAGACGATGTGCGGCACCCGGCCGTCGTCCCACTGGGCCGCCAGCAGCGTCTCCAGCTCGATCTGGGCGCGCAGCGGCGACAGGTGGCGCAGCCCGATGGCGATGAAGGCCGAGTCCCAGGACCACTGGTGGGGGTAGAGGCCGCGGGAGGGGACGGTGGAGGTGCCGGTCCAGTTGGCGTGCAGCACCCGGGCGGCGGCCGAGCGGAGTCCCGGCGCCGCCTCGGGGGCGAGGGACGGCGGGACGAGGGGGAAGGGGCCGGGCGGCGCGGCGGCTCTCGCCCCGGGCGTCGACGCCGTCGTGGACAGCTGCTCCGCTCCGGGCGCGGCGGTCTCGGCGGCCGGGTCGGCGGCGGTGCGGTGCACGCGGTCTCTCCCCTGGAGGGTCGTACGGACGCACCGCTGCCCGTCGTGCGGCCGTGGGTACCGTAAGGTTACGTCTATTTAACACGCAGAACTCACTGTGTAATGCGCGATTGTTGAGCGCAAGGGGGTAGGGCATGTCGAATCCGGCCGGAAAGACCGGCCCGCGGGCCGGTGCGGGGGACCTGCTCGCCCTCGTCCGGAGCGGCCGCGCGACCACCCGCGGCGCCCTCCAGCAGGCCACCGGGCTCTCCCGGGCGACCGTCGGCCACCGCCTCGACCGGCTCTTCCGCGCCGGGTGGCTGCGGGAGGGCCCGGGCGCCTCCGGCGGCTCGCCGCTCGGCGGACGCCCGTCCGTGCGGCTGGAGTTCGACGGCAGCCACGGTCTGGTCCTCGCCGCCGACCTGGAGACCCGGCACGCCCGTGCCGCCGTGCTCAGCCTCGGCGGCGAACTCCTCGCCGAGCACACCGGGCCCCTCGACATCACCGCCGGACCCGGGCCGGTCCTCGACATCCTCGGCCGCTGGTTCGCCGTCCTGCTCGACCAGGCCGACGCCACCGCCGACGCGGTCTGTGGGATGGGTCTCGCCGTGCCCGGCCCCGTGGACCACGCCACGGGGCGGGTGGTCCAGCCGCCGATCATGCCGGGGTGGGACGGAGCGCCCCTGCCCGGCCTCCTCGGCGACGCCTTCCGCCGCCACTGCGGCGCCCCGCCCCCGCCCGTCCTCATCGACAACGACGCCAACCTCATGGCCTACGGCGAACAGCGCCACGCCCACCGCGACTGCGCCGCCTTCGTCCTGGTCAAGGCCTCCACCGGGATCGGCGCCGGCATCGTCGTGGACGGCGGTGTCCTCCGCGGCGTCGACGGCGGCGCGGGCGACATCGGCCACATCCGGGTGCCCGCCGGGGAGGACGCGCGGTGCGCCTGCGGAGCGCACGGCTGCCTCGCCGCCCTCGCCGGCGGGCGGGCGCTCGCCGCACGGCTGGCCGCGGCGGGCGTACCCGCCGCCTCCGGCTCGGACGTCCGCGACCTCCTCGCCGCAGGGCACCCCGAGGCCTCCCGGCTGGCCCGTCAGGCGGGACGGCACGTCGGTGAGGTGCTCGCCACCGTCGTCAGCCTGCTCAACCCGGGCGTTCTCATGATCGCGGGGGACCTGGCCGGCACGGCGTTCCTCACCGGCGTCCGCGAACTCCTCTACGAGCGGGCACTGCCCCGCTCCACCGCCCACCTGGAGGTGGTGACCTCCCGGCTGGGGGAGCGGGCCGCCGTGTTCGGGGCCGGAGCCCTCGTGGTGGAACACGTCTTCGCCCCGGAGCGGGTGGAGGAGCGCCTCGCGGCCCTCGCCCTCTGAGCGGGGCCGTGCCGGCCGCCCCGCCGACGGGGCGGCCGGCACCCGGTGCTCCTCCGGCGGCGGGGCGCCGCCGCGGGGGCGCGCTCATCCGAGCCTCGCGCCAGGAATGGCGCAAATCCGTACTCCGGCACGCCCGTGGGGACGGCACCGCGTGCCGGGAGTGCCGTTATGCGGCGTCGGATGTTCGCCAGGCGCACGGAACTGGTCCACATCGTGGCCTCCATCCCGGGCCGAGGGCGTGATTCTCGCCACCCCTGATCGCCCCCATGCTCAGATGAGCACGAATGTGCGGCCTGCACTTGTCAAAGGGTGGCACTGGGTGCCAGTGCTCGATCATTTTTAAGCCGAACGCTGATGTGGCTGTGTGTGACCGTAGAGGCTTCTGGGCCCCACATCCCGCTCCCTCGTGTTCGACTCTTGAAAGCGGAACGCTCCTTCGCGTCCCTCTGCGGTCACTTTGGATCTGCTGGCAGACGGGTGGCGGCAGCCCCTGGGCGCGCAAGTGGACGTACCCAGGTGCCTTCGATCTGGGTATGTTCCTCGCCGTCAGGGCAGCCAGTCCGCGAGGAGTCGAATCCCGTGTCGGAACCGCAGAACACAGAACCCGCCGTAGCGAACGCCGGTGCCGAGCAGGCGCAGACGCAGAAGTTCGTCTACGACTTCACCGAGGGCAACCGCGACCTCAAGGATCTTCTCGGTGGCAAGGGGGCCAACCTCGCCGAGATGACCAACCTGGGTCTGCCCGTCCCCCCGGGCTTCACCATCACCACCGAGGCGTGCAAGACGTACCTCGACAGCGGTGACGAGCCCAAGGAGCTCCGCGACGAGGTGAGTGCGCACCTCGACGCCCTGGAGCGGACCATGGGCAAGAAGCTCGGCCAGGCCGACGACCCGCTGCTGGTCTCGGTGCGCTCGGGCGCCAAGTTCTCGATGCCGGGGATGATGGACACCGTCCTCAACATCGGCCTCTCCGACAAGTCCGTGAAGGGCCTCGCCGCGCAGTCCGGCGACGAGCGCTTCGCCTGGGACTCCTACCGCCGGCTCATCCAGATGTTCGGCAAGACCGTCCTCGACGTCGACGGCGAGCTTTTCGAGGACGCCCTGGAGGACGCGAAGAAGGCCAAGAAGGTCACGGTCGACACCGACCTGGAGGCGGCCGAGCTGAAGAAGCTCGTCACCAGGTTCAAGAAGATCGTCAAGACCGAGGCCGGGCGCGACTTCCCGCAGGACCCGCGCGAGCAGATGGACCTCGCCATAAAGGCCGTCTTCGACTCGTGGAACGGCGAGCGGGCCAAGCTCTACCGCCGCCAGGAGCGCATCCCGCACGACCTGGGCACCGCCGTCAACATCTGCTCCATGGTCTTCGGCAACCTCGGCCCCGACTCCGGCACCGGCGTCGCCTTCACCCGCGACCCCGCCAGTGGCCACCAGGGCGTCTACGGCGACTACCTCCAGAACGCCCAGGGCGAGGACGTCGTCGCCGGCATCCGCAACACCGTGCCGCTCGCCGAGCTGGAGTCGATCGACAAGAAGTCGTACGACCAGCTCATGGAGATCATGGAGACGCTGGAGACCCATTACAAGGATCTCTGCGACATCGAGTTCACCATCGAGCGCGGCCAGCTCTGGATGCTCCAGACCCGCGTGGGCAAGCGCACCGCCGGTGCCGCCTTCCGTATCGCCACCCAGCTCGTCGACCAGGGCCTCATCGACGAGGCCGAGGCGCTCCAGCGGGTCAACGGCGCGCAGCTCGCCCAGCTGATGTTCCCGCGCTTCGACGAGACCACCTCCGTGGACACCATCGGCCGGGGCATCGCCGCCTCGCCCGGCGCCGCCGTCGGCAAGGCCGTCTTCGACTCGTACACCGCCATCAAGTGGTCGCGCTCCGGTGAGAAGGTCATCCTGATCCGCCGTGAGACCAACCCGGACGACCTGGACGGCATGATCGCCGCCGAGGGCATCCTCACCTCGCGCGGCGGCAAGACCTCGCACGCCGCCGTCGTCGCCCGGGGCATGGGCAAGACCTGCGTCTGCGGCGCCGAGGACCTGGAGGTCGACACCAAGCAGCGCCGGATGACCGCGCCCGGCGGCCTGGTCGTCGAGGAGGGCGACCTCGTCTCCATCGACGGCTCCAGCGGCAAGGTGTACCTCGGTGAGGTGCCCGTCGTGCCGTCGCCGGTCGTGGAGTACTTCGAGGGCCGCATGCACGCCGGTGCCGACGACGCCGACGAACTGGTCGCCGCCGTCCACCGCGTCATGGCCTACGCCGACCGCGTCCGCCGCCTGCGGGTGCGCGCCAACGCCGACAGCGCCGAGGACGCGCTGCGCGCCCGCCGCTTCGGCGCCCAGGGCATCGGCCTGTGCCGCACCGAGCACATGTTCCTCGGCGAGCGCCGCGAGATGGTCGAGAAGCTCATCCTCGCCGACACCGACGCCGAACGGGAGACCGCGCTGGAGCAGCTCCTGCCGTTCCAGCGCAAGGACTTCGTGGAGCTGTTCGAGGCGATGGACGGCCTGCCCGTCACCGTCCGGCTCCTCGACCCGCCGCTCCACGAGTTCCTGCCCGACATCACCGAGCTGTCGGTCCGCGTCGCCCTCGCCGAGTCCCGCCAGGACGCCAACGAGAACGACCTGCGCCTGCTCCAGGCCGTGCACCGCCTGCACGAGCAGAACCCGATGCTCGGCCTGCGCGGCGTCCGCCTCGGCCTGGTCATCCCCGGCCTGTTCACCATGCAGGTCCGCGCCATCGCCGAGGCCGCCGCCGAGCGGAAGAAGGCCAACGGCGACCCGCGCGCCGAGATCATGATTCCGCTGGTCGGCACCGTCCAGGAGCTGGAACTGGTCCGCGACGACGCGGAGCAGGTCCTCGCCGACGTGCAACGGGAGACCGGCACCGACCTGAAGCTGGCGCTCGGCACCATGATCGAGCTGCCGCGTGCCGCGCTGACCGCCGGCCAGATCGCCGAGGCCGCCGAGTTCTTCTCCTTCGGCACCAACGACCTCACCCAGACCGTGTGGGGCTTCTCCCGGGACGACGTGGAGGCCAGCTTCTTCACCGCCTACCTGGAGAAGGGCATCTTCGGGGTCTCCCCGTTCGAGACGATCGACAAGGACGGCGTCGGCAAGCTCGTCCGTGACGCCGTCGAGGCCGGCCGGGCCACCCGCCCCGACCTGAAGCTCGGCGTCTGCGGTGAGCACGGCGGTGACCCGGAGTCGGTCCACTTCTTCCACGAGGTCGGACTCGACTACGTCTCCTGCTCGCCGTTCCGCATCCCGGTCGCCCGCCTGGAGGCCGGCCGCGCCGCGGCCGCCTCGAAGGGCAGCGACAGCCGCTGACCGGCCTCCGGAGCCGTCCGCGCCCCCGGCCCCTCACCGGCGTGCACCGTGGACGGCTCCGGTCCCACCCTGGACCGGTCCGGCGCCACCCGTGTGCGGGGGGCGCGCCGGCCCGGTCCGGCGACAGCGCCCCTGGGGCCCGCTTCACGAGCGCGGGCCCCAGGGGCACTGTGGTGTCCGGGGGCGGCCCAGGCGCCCGCCGCCACCCGGACCGGCGGCCGGGCCGTCTCGCACGCCGGGCGCCCGAGAGCCGCCGGCCGGCCCCCCGATAGGGTCATGCCCATGCCTGACATAGCCGTGACCAGCATCGTCCTGCTCTGTGTGGCCGCTCTGGCCGCCGGCTGGATCGACGCCGTGGTCGGCGGCGGTGGGCTGCTCCTGCTGCCCGCGCTGCTGCTGGGGCTGCCCGCCAACACCCCAGCCGCCTTCGCCCTCGGCACCAACAAGGCCGTCGCCATCGTCGGCACCACCGGCGCCGCCGTCACCTACGTCCGCCGCGCTCCCGTCGACGTGCGCACCGCCGTGCGGATCGGTCTGGCCGCGCTCGCCGGTTCCACGGGTGGTGCCTTCTTCGCCGCGGGGATGAGCACCGAGGTGCTCAAGCCGGTGATCATGGTGGTGCTGCTCGCCGTCGCCGCCTTCGTCATCCTCAAGCCCGCCTTCGGCACCACCGCGCCCCCGTCCGGCCCGGTCTCCCGCCGCCGCACCCTCGCCGCGATCGGCCTCGCCGGACTCGGCATCGGCTTCTACGACGGGCTGATCGGCCCCGGCACCGGCACCTTCCTCGTCCTGGCGCTGACCGCCGTCCTCCACCTGGACCTCGTCACCGCCTCCGCCACGGCCAAGATCGTCAACTGCTGCACCAACGCCGGGGCGCTCGCCATGTTCGCCTGGCAGGGGACCGTGCTGTGGCAGCTCGCCGCCCTGATGGCGGTCTTCAACCTCGTCGGCGGCACCCTCGGCGCCCGCACCGCCCTCAAGCGCGGCAGCGGCTTCGTCCGGATCGTCCTGCTGGTCGTCGTCCTCGCCCTGGTCGCCGACCTGGCGTACGAGCAGTGGCTCGCCTGACCCGGACGCCCGCCGGACGCCCCGTCACCCGATCCCGCGCGCCAGCAGCCACAGCCCCACGCAGAAGAAGAACCAGGTCCCGGCCGCGACGGCCAGACTGACCACCCGGCGCCGCGACAGCCCACCCGCCACCGGGCCCGGACGCCGGGCCGGCCCGGTCAGAGCCCGCCTCCGCGTGTGTGGCGGTGCAGCAGCCAGGTGCCGCCCGCCGCCGCCAGCCCCAGCGCCGCCACCCCGGCCGTGACCTGCGCCGGGTCGGTGCCGAGCGCCGAGCCGACGCCCGCCACGGACCCCTGTGTCACCTGCTCCGGGGCGGCGGCCGCCCGCTCGCCGCCAGGGCCGGAGCGGCCCTCGGCGCCGGGCGCGGCCGGCCGCTCACCCGGCAGCGGCTCCTGCCGGTCCTCGGTCTCGTCGGGGCCGAGCGAGGTGAGCGTCACCACCAGGTCCGCCGCCACCACCTCCCCCTGCGGGCAGCGCGCCACGATCTCGTACGTCCCCGGGACCGCCGAGCGCGGTACCCGGAAGGTGCCCCGCGCGTCCTCGTCCTCGGCGCCCGGCACCAGGCTGAACCGCCCCGCGCCGACCGCGCGCGCGTCGCCCGTGACCGTTCCGCCGCCCTGGCCGTCCTCCGGCCGGCACGCCCCGGTCACCAGGGTGACGGCGGAGCCGGGCGCCACCTGACGGGGCTCCACGGCCGCCCGCCCGCCGCTCCCCGCGTCGGCGTACGCGGCCGGGGCGGCGGACAGGGCGAGACCGGCACCGAGGGCGGCGGCCGCTCGGACCGTACCGGTCAGCAGACGGGCAGTACGCATGGTGCTCCTTAGCCAAAGACGACAGCGGCACACGGGTGCCGCCGGGGCGCGTCCCCGCTACCGAGGTAAAGCCGCCCCGCCGCCCGCCGCCTGTCGGACGCGTCGTCACAGCCGCCGGCACCACACCCGCCTGACCCCACGACGACTCCGTCGACGCAGGTCACAGCGGGTGTACCCGCGACCGCCCGCCCCGTACTGCGAACCGCTGGTGAACGGGTGACCCACACCTCCGACCGGCCCAAGCCCCCGTGGGCGCCCGGCGCTCCACGTACGGTGTGCCCGACACGCAGCCTCAGGAAGGGAACCGAGATGACCGCCCCGCAGGAGTCCGCGCCCCCGGCCGTCGTCGTCGTGACGACCGTCGACACCCCCGACCGGGCCGAGAGCCTGGCCGCCGCGGCCGTCGAGGCCCGCCTCGCCGCCTGCGTGCAGATCGTCGGCCCCGTGACCTCGGTCTACCGCTGGCAGGGCGCCGTCGAGGACGCCCGCGAATGGCAGCTCCACCTCAAGACCGCCGAGGAGCGCTACCCCGCTCTGGAGCAGTGGCTGCTGCGCCACCACGACTACGACACCCCGGAGATCCTCGCCACGCCGGTCACCGGTGGCAGCTCCGCCTATCTCCGCTGGATCGCCGAGGAGACGGCACCTGACGCCGGGTGAGACCTGCTCGGGCTCGTCCGTCAGGCGGTTCCGCCGCTCCGCCACGCCTTCGCGGGCCCGTCTGCCTCGACCGGCACGGCTGCCGTGCCGGAGCCCTGGCCTGCGGAAGGTGGCCGCCCGCGCGGTGATGCGCCTTACGGATGCCGTTCGCGTGCGGCGGGACCGGCGCGCGAGGCGGACGCGGAGGACGGGTTCAGTGCTGCGGGCGGCTCCGTCGCCCCTGGAGCACGCCTGCCAGCAGCAGGACCAGCACCCCCGCGAAGGGGACCACCAGCAGGCCGGCGCGGAGGCTGAACGCGTCCGCGACCAGGCCGACCAGTGGCGGGGAGAGCAGGAAGCCGAGGCGCATCAGCCAGGAGACCAGGGCGAGCCCCGTCCCGGGCTTGAGGCCGGGCAGTTCGTCGGCCTCGTGCATCGCCGCCGGGACGAGCGTGGCCACGCCGAATCCGGCCGCCGCGAAGCCGAGGACGGTCCCGGGCACGGTCGGGAAGGCCAGGGCCAGCCCCATGCCCGCCGCGGTGACGAGCCCTCCGGCACGGGCCACCGCGCGCTGGCCGAACCGGTCGACGAGCCGGTCGCCGAGGACGCGCCCGACGAACTGGGCCCCGACCAGAGCGATGAAGCCGGAGGCGGCCAGCGCCACCGAGGCGTGCAGCGGGCCGGAGAGGTAGAGAGCCGCCCAGGAGCTGCCGGCGTCCTCCACCAGCGTGCCCGCGGTGGCGATGAGGACCAGTGCGGCCAGTACCCACGCCGTACGGCGCCCCGGGAGGGCGCCCTTCCCGGGGCGCCCGGCGGGCGCGTCGGCCACCGGCTCGACGGCGGGTCCGGTGTCCGGCCCCGGCAGGCAGAACCGCAGGGCGGCCGAGGCGACGACGGTGAACACCGCTCCGGAGACGGCCAGATGCCGCCCCGGCGGCACGCCGAGCGCGATCGCCCCGGCGGCCATGGCCCCGCCGGTGACGGCGCCGATCGACCAGATGGCGTGGAAGGAGTTGATGACCGAGCGCCCGTACCGTCGTTGCACCCGCAGCCCGTGGGCGTTCTGCGCCACGTCGGTGATCGCGTCCATCGCTCCGGCGAGGAAGAGCGCGGCGGCGAACAGCGCCACCGTGCCGGAGAATCCGGCGGCGACGATCCCCGCCGCCGTCAGCAGGGTGCCGGCCACCGCCGCCCGCGCCGAGCCCAGCCGCCGGATGACCACCCCGGCCGCCAGTCCGGCCGCCACCGCCCCCGCCGGGAAGGCGGCCACGGCCAGGCCGTACCCGGCGTTCGTGATGCCGAGGGCCTCCTTGATCTGCGGATACCTCGGCAGCAGGTTGGCGAAGAGGGCGCCGTTGGTGAAGAAGAGCACGGCGACGGCCACCCGCGCCCGCCGGTCGGCCACGGTGGGCGGGGTGGCGACGACGACAGTCATGCGCGGGAGCCTACAGCGAGTGATGTACGAACGTACACTCCTCGGGGGGTGAACGGCCGGCGCGGCCGGCCGGCCGTCGGGGAGGCCGGACGACGCCGCCGCGGCGCGTGCCGGCGCCGGCCGCCCGCTGATCCGGTGCCGGGGTCCTCCCGCTCCGCGCCCGCCGTGCGGAGGCGACTTCGCATCGCCGGAGCTTGTCCGCCGGACGCGGCCCCCACCCGGGGCGCGGCACCGAAGAGTGCCGGCCCCGGCGCCTTCACGCCCGGCGGTGGACCGAGACCGCGTACGCGCCACCGGCGTACGGCTCCCGGGACCAGGTCGCGTACCGCGCCTGCGGTGTCAGTCCCGCGGCCGAGCAGTGGGCGTCGTACGCCTCCAGGGTGTAGCCCCGGTCCAGGGAGAACCCCGCCACGAGCCGGCCCCCCGGCCGCACGTGGGCGGCCACCCCGGCGACCAGGGCGGCCTCCGTCCCGGGCGGGGTGAACAGGGGGACGTTGCCCGCCATCAGGACCACGTCGAAGCTCCTGCCGAGGTCGAGGGCGGTCAGGTCGCTCCGGTGCCAGGTCAGCTCCGGCGCCAGGCGGCGGGCGGTGGCGAGCATCGAGGCGTCGAGGTCCACGCCCACCACGTCGATCCCGTGCCGGGCCAGCTCGACCGCCACCCGCCCCGTCCCGCACCCGGCGTCGAGCACACTGCCCGGCGTCAGGGACCGCACCAGGTCCGCCTCGCCGTGCACGTTCCCCCCCTCGGCCGCGATGCTGTCGAACCGGGCCTGATACGCGTCGCCGTTCCACTCCATGCCAGGACTCTGGCACACCCCCCGGCCGGGCCCGGCATCCCGTCCCCTCACCGCAGCCGGCCGAACGCCTCGTCGGCGTCGGCCACCGCCTCGGGGTGGACGTCGCGGGCGCTTCGGCCGTCGGCGATCCGCTGCCAGTTGGCACGGGCGAGCACCCGATGGACCGCGAGTGCCTGAGCGGCCCGCACCCGGGCCTGGACGTCTTCGCCGAGGGCGTCCGCCAGCGCCTGCTCGTCCTCCAGCTGGTACCGCACGAGCCGTCCCGCCAGGCTCGGCGTGGCGAACACCAGCCGGTGGAACGCCACCACGCCGGGCTGGTCGTTGAGGCCGGTGACCGGGTCCCGCCGGTCGAGCCCGTCCCGGAAGTGCCGGTGCAGCGCCGTCATCGGCCCGGTGCCGGCGGGACGGTCGCGTACGACGCGCGCGGCCTCGCCCTGGTGGTCCGCGAACCGGTGCAGGACCAGGTCCTCCTTGGTGGGGAAGTACCGGAAGAGGGTCGGCTTGGAGACCTCGGCCGCCGCCGCCACGTCGTTGACCGAGACGCGGTCGAACCCGTGCTCCAGGAAGAGGGAGGCGGCCGCCTCCCCGATCGCCTCGCGCGTCCGCTCCTTCTTGCGGGCCCGCAGTCCCGTCGGCTCGCTCATGCGGCCACCGTACATTCATTACCGGGTTGCTTTTATTACCGGGTAACGTTTGTATGGCCGCATGAACCGGACACCTCGGACAGACATCCCGCCCGTGCTCGTCACCGGGGCGACCGGACGGCTCGGCCGCCTGGTCGTCGGCCGGCTCCTCGACGCGGGCGTGCCGGTCCGCGCCCTCGTCCGCCGCCGGGAGGCGGCGGCCACACTGCCGCCCGAGGCCGAGGTCTTCACCGGCGACCTCACCGTGCCCGCCTCGATCGCCCCGGCACTGACGGGCGCCGCAGCGGTCCTCCTCGTCTGGACCGCACCGCCCGGGACCGCCGAGGCGGTGGTGGCACGGCTCGCCGGCCAGGTGCGGCGGGTCGTCCTCCTCTCCTCCCCGCACCGGACGCCGCACCCCTTCTTCCAGCAGCCCAATCCCGTGGCGGCGCTCCACGCCCGCCTCGAAGGCCTCCTCGCGGCGGCCGTACCGGAGACGGCGATCATCCGCCCGGGGATGCTCGCGTCGAACGCGCTGCTCTGGTGGGCGCCCGCGATCCGCTCCGGCGAAACCGTGCGGTGGCCCTACGGTGCCGCTCGGAGCGCGCCGGTCGACGACCGCGACGTGGCAGCCGTCGCGGCGCGCGTCCTCGGCCAGGAAGGCCACGCCGGAGGCGACCACGTCCTCACCGGCCCCGAGCCGCTGACCCAGGCCGCACAGGTGGCCGCCCTCGGGGAGGTGCTGGGCCGCCCGATCGCGTACGAGGAGATGCCCCCGGACGAGTTCCGCGAGCTCTCGCGGGGCACGGCGCCCGCCCCGGTCGCCGACATGCTCCTCGCCGCCTGGCGCGCGAGCCTCGGGCACCCCGCGCACGTCACCACGGCCGTGGCCGACCTCCTCGGCACCCCGCCGCGGACGTTCCGGCAGTGGGCCGCCGACCACGCCGCCGCGTTCGGTCCGGAACCGCCACCGGGCGGCTGAGGAGGGGAGGCGGGACGCGGCCCGGCCCGGGTGACCGGCGCGCGATAGCCTGAGAGAAGCGTCCGCTCCGCGGCGCAGTGCACCGGTGACGGGTCCGAGAAGGGGGTGGTCCTGCGATGAGCAGCGAGCCTCCTAGTCCGGACGCCGCGTAGCGCTGCCGGTCCTCTCCCGGTACGAGTGGGACATCGGTGGTGCTCGCGTGCGTCCTGTGCCGATTCCCCGATCCCACCGTTGTGCCTAAGGACCTGCCATGTCGCAGCCGAACCGTCCCCACGAGCCGAGCGCGGAGCCGGCCGAGTCGTTGCGGGCCGCCGTGAAGGACCAGCGGCTGGACGCCGCCCAGGAGTGGCTGGAACGGCACCCACCGCACGTGGTCGCCGACGAGCTCGCCCGGATGGACGCGGTCGACGCCGGGGTGGCGTTCCGCCTGCTGGGCAAGGACCGGGCACTGGAGGTGTTCGAGGAGCTGGAGCCGGTCGACCAGCAGCCGATCCTGGAGGGGCTGCGGGACCGCTCCTTCCAGGAACTCATCGAGGCCATGGAGCCGGACGACCGGGCCCGGATGCTGTGGGAGGCGCCGGCCAAGGTCGTCAGACGGGTCCTGGCCGGGCTGAGCCCCAACGAGCGCAGGATGACCGCCGCGCTGCTCGGGTACCCCGAGGGCTCCGTCGGCCGCCACATGACCCCCGAGGTCGTCGCGCTGCCGCAGGCCCTGACGGTCGAACAGGCGCTGCGCACCGTACGGGCGAAGGGCGCGGACGCGGAGACGGTGTACACCTTGCCCGTGGTGGACTCCGGGCGGCGGCTGACCGGCATCGTGGAACTGCGCGAGCTGGTGCTGAACGCGCCGGACGCGATGGTCTCCGACCTGGTCGTGACCGAGCCGGCCGCCGCGTACGCCACCGACTCCGCCGAGTCCGCGGCCCGTCTGATGCGGGAGACCAACGACCTGAGCCTGCCCGTCGTCGACAGCGAGGAGCGGCTCGTCGGGCTGTTCACCATCGACGACGCCGTGGAGGTCATCGAGGCCGCCGACACCGAGGACGTCGCCCGCCAGGCCGGTGCCGCCCCGTGGGCCGGCCACTACATGGCCGCCTCCGTGTGGCAGCTCGCCCGCTACCGCGCGCTGTGGCTGGCCCTGCTGCTGGTCGCGGCGACCCTCACGGTCGGGGTCACCCAGGCCTTCGAGGCCACGCTGGAACAGGTGGCCCAGCTCGCCCTGTTCATCCCCATGCTCATCGGCGCCGGAGGCAACGCCGGCGCCCAGGCCGCCACCGCCTGCGTCCGCGCTCTCGCGGTCGGCGAGGTGCGCGGCTCGGACCTCATGAAGGTGATCTGGCGCGAATGCCGGGTGGGCCTGGTCCTGGGCTCGATGCTGGCCCTGCTCGGCCTGGTGGTGGGCACCCTCTTCGTCAGTGCGAGCATCGCCCTGGTGGTCGGCATCACCCTGGTCGTCATCTGCGGCTGGGCGGCGACCATCGGCGGCACCATGCCCCTGCTGGCCAAACGCCTCCACATCGACCCGGCGGTCGTCTCCGCCCCCATGGTCACGACCCTGGTGGACGCCACGGGGCTCATCATCTACTTCCTGACGGCCAAGGCGGTGCTGGGCGTCTGACGCTCCAGAACCCCGCGGCAGCGCCCTCCGGCCGAGAGGCCGCACGGACGAGAAGGGCCGCCGCACACCCCGCGGCGGCCCTTCTCGTCGCCACGGAACAACCTGAGCGCGTCCGGCCGCGTGGCGGTGGGTGGGGCGGAAGGGACTCGAACCCTTGACCGACGGATTATGAGTCCGCTGCTCTAACCGGCTGAGCTACCGCCCCTTAGCGGCGTGTCGCGTACATGTGTACGTGCCGTCTGCCGCAGCATAGCCGCTCATACGATCTGCTGCCCCGGCTGGTCGGCCTCGCCTGATCTTGAGGACTCCGCCGGGGCGTGTGTGGTTCCCTCGGCGGGGCAGAAGCTCCGCACATGGACCCCGACGAGACGGTGAGCGCACGAAAAAGGACCCCCGAGGGGGCCCTCATCGTTTGCTCTCCCGACTGGACTCGAACCAGTAACCTGCCGGTTAACAGCCGGCTGCTCTGCCAATTGAGCTACAGGAGATCGAGCTCCCCCGACTGGACTCGAACCAGTAACCTGCCGGTTAACAGCCGGCTGCTCTGCCAATTGAGCTACAGGGGAATGCTGCGTCGCGTCGAACGGGGCTCCCGCGCGGAGTGCTCCACGGGGCGCTCGCTCGCCGCGACACATACATTAGCGCAAGCAGGGGGGTGCTTCGCCAATCGGTACCCGGCGAAGGGCCGCACCCCTGTCACGGCGCACGGCAGAACCGACCACTACGGAAGGGTGGCAGTTGATGCGCTACCGGCTCACCTTCGTCGCCGGAGCGGCCCTGGGCTACGTGCTCGGCAGCCGCGCGGGACGCGAGCGGTACGAACAGTTGAGGAAGTGCGCGGAGCGCGTGGCGCGGAACCCGGCGGTCCGCAACGCCGCCGAGAGCGCGGCCCAGCAGGGGCGCGGGTTCGCCGACAAGGCGTACCACTCGGTGAGCGAGCGGGTCGGTGACCGCGTCCCGGCGCCGGTGGCCGACCGGGTGCGGTCGCTGCGTGAGCGCGGCCAGGGCTCTCGGGACGACTGGGGGACCGGCCCCGTCTGAGACCCGCGTCACATCGGCGTCGTCGCGCCGTCCGGGAGCGCCCCGTCCCCGCGGGGCGCTCCCGGCGTGCGGCAGAATCGTCGTATGGGGATAGTCGCCGGGCTGGACAGTTCGTCCGCATTCACGCGCATGGTCGTCTGCGACACCGATACAGGTGCCGTACTGCGGCAGGGGTACGCGCCGCATCCGAAGGAGGGTGAGGGGGCGGCCCCGGACGTCGATCCGCAGAGCTGGCTGCTCTCACTCGGCGAGGCCGCGGCCGGCGGGCTGCTGGAGGGCGTCGAGGCGATCGGGGTCTCCGCCCAGCAGAACGGCCTGGTGCCGCTGGACGCGCAGGGCTCGGCCGCGCGCCCCGCGATGGTCGGCGGTGACCGGCGGGCGCAGGTCGCCGCGGCCGACCTGACGGCGGAACTCGGCGGTCGCGAGGCGTGGGTGCGGTCGGTCGGCTGCGTCCCGCAGCCCGCCCAGCCGGTGGCCAAGCTCCGCTGGCTGGCGAAGAACGAACCGGAGAACGCCGCCCGCGTCGCGGGGCTGCTCCAGGCCCACGACTGGCTGGTCTGGCAACTGCTGGGCAGGCCCGCACGCCGTACCACCGACCGGGGCGGGGCCTCGGGCACCGGGTACTGGTCGGCGGCGGCGGGGGAGTACCGGCCGGAACTGGTGGAACTGGCGCTCGGCCACCGGGCGGTGCTGCCGGAGGTGATCGGCCCGGCCGAGGCGGCGGGGACCACTCCGGAGGGGCTGCTGATCTCGGCGGGGACCGGCGAGACGATGGCGGCCGCGTTCGGACTCGGTGTCGGTCACGGCGACGCGGTGGTGTCACTGGGCGCCTCCGGCTCGGTGATGGCCGTCCACCACGAGGCCGCCTGGGACCCGGACGGCCTGATCACCTCCTACGCCGACGCCACCGGTATGCACCTCCCGGTGGTCCACACGCTGAACGCGGTACGGGCCCTGCGGGGCACCGCCGACCTCCTCGGCGTCGACCTGCCGGAGCTGTCGCGGCTGGCCCTGGAGTCGACGCCCGGCTCGCACGGCCTGGTCCTGCTGCCGTACCTGGAGGGAGAGCGCACGCCCCGGCTGCCGCACACCGCGGGAACGCTGAGCGGGCTGCGCCGCGAGTCGATGAAGCGCGAGCACCTGGCACGGGCCGCCTTCGAGGGGATGCTCTGCTCGCTCGCCGACGCCCTCGACGTGCTGCGCGGGCGGGGCGTGGCGATCCGCCGGGTCTTCCTGCTGGGAGCGGCCGCCGAGCTGCCGGCGGTGCGGGCCGCCGCCCCGATGATTTTCGCCGCCCCGGTGATCGTCCCCGAGGCCGCGGACTACGCCGCGCTCGGCGCGGCCCGCCAGGCGGCCTGGGCCCTCGGCGTCGAGCGGGGCACCCTGGACCGCTCCGCCCCGCCGATGTGGGGCGGAGCGCCCGGCCAGCACCTCGAACCGGGGGAGGAGATCGCCGTCGGCCAGGCCGTGCGCCAGCAGTACACGGCGGTCCGGGACCAGACGCACCCGGAGGCGTTCGGCGGCGTACCGCTCGCCTGACCTGGAAAGGGGCTTCCCGAGCGGTGGGCGCCCGGGGAGCCTTGACCCGGGCTTGGACAAAACCGGTGGGATCCGGCGGCCGGGTGACGCAGGATGGGGGCGCATCCCGTACGGCCGATCCGGAAGAGACCTGTGCTCATACGACTCCTGCGGACCTACCTGCGTCCGTACCAGAAGCCCATCGCGTCGGTGGTGGTGCTGCAACTCCTCCAGACGTGCGCGGCCCTGTACCTGCCCTCGCTCAACGCGGACATCATCGACCGGGGAGTCGTACGCGGCGACACGGGGACGATCCTCGGGCTCGGCGCCGTCATGCTCGCGGTGACCCTGGTGCAGATGGCGGGCAACATCGGTGCGGTCTACTTCGGTGCCCGTACCGCCGCCGCCCTCGGCCGGGACCTGCGCGCGGCCGTCTTCGACCGGGTGCAGTCCTTCTCGGCACGGGAACTGAACGGTTTCGGGGCGCCGTCGCTGATCACCAGGACGACCAACGACGTCCAGCAGGTCCAGATGCTGGCCCTGATGACCTTCACGCTGATGGTGACGGCGCCCATCATGTGCGTCGGCGGCGTGATCATGGCCCTGGGCCAGGACGTGCCGCTCTCCGGAGTGCTGCTGGCCGTGCTGCCCGTGATGGGCCTGTCCGTGGGTCTGGTGGTGTGGCGGCTGCGGCCCCTCTTCCGCTCCATGCAGAAGCGGCTGGACACCGTCAACCGCGTGCTGCGCGAGCAGATCACCGGCAACCGCGTCATCCGTGCCTTCGTCCGCGACCGGTACGAGACCGAGCGGTTCGGACGGGCCAACACCGGGCTGACCGACGTCTCCCTGGGCACCGGCCGGCTGCTGGCGCTGATGTTCCCGCTGGTGATGCTGGTGGTGAACCTGTCCTCGCTGGCCGTGGTGTGGTTCGGCGCCCACCGGATCGACAGCGGTGCCATGGAGATCGGCTCGCTCACCGCCTTCCTCGCCTACCTGATGCAGATCGTCATGTCCGTGATGATGGCCACCTTCATGTTCATGATGGTGCCCCGCGCCGAGGTGTGCGCCGAGCGCATCCAGGAGGTGCTGGGGACCAGCAGCAGCGTCGTCCCGCCCACCGAGCCGGTCCGTGACCTGCCGGGCCGCGGCACCCTGGAGATGCGGGCCGCCGGATTCCGCTACCCGGGCGCCGAGGAGTGGGTGCTGCGCGACGTGGAACTGTTCGCCGGGCCCGGCGAGACCACCGCGGTCATCGGCTCCACGGGCTCCGGCAAGACCACCCTGCTGGGCCTCGCCGCCCGGCTGATCGACCCCGTCGAGGGCGAGGTGCTGGTCGACGGCGTCGACATCCGCCGCATCGACCCGGCCCTGCTGGCCCGCACCGTCGGTCTCGTCCCGCAGAAGCCGTACCTCTTCTCCGGCACCGTGGCGAGCAACCTGCGCTACGGCAACCCGGCCGCGAGCGACGAGGAGTTGTGGCACGCGCTGGAGGTGGCGCAGGCCAAGGAGTTCGTGGAGCGGCTGGAGGGCGGGCTGGAGGCGCCCGTCTCGCAGGGCGGCACCAACGTCTCCGGCGGCCAGCGGCAGCGGCTCGCCATCGCCCGGACCCTGGTGCAGCGCCCGGAGATCTACCTCTTCGACGACTCGTTCTCCGCGCTGGACTACGCGACCGACGCGGCGCTGCGCGGCGCGCTGCGCACCGAGACCGCCGAGGCGGCGGTGGTGATCGTCGCCCAGCGGGTGTCGACCATCCGCGACGCCGACCGCATCGTCGTCCTCGACGAGGGCCGGGTGGTGGCGGTCGGCCGGCACCGCGAGCTGATGGAACGGGACGAGACCTACCGGGAGATCGTGCTCTCCCAGCTGACGGAAGCGGAGGCCGCGTGATGGCAGGCCCGATGGGCGCCGGCGGCGCGCCAGGACAGCGGTCGATGGACTTCAAGGGCTCGGGCAAGCGGCTGCTGGCCCAGTTCCGGCCCGAGAAGCCCACCATGTGGGCGATGTTCGGCACCGGCCTGCTCAGCGTCGCTCTCTCCGTGACCGGCCCGAAGATCCTCGGCTGGGCCACCGACCTGGTCTTCGCGGGCATCGTCGGCCGCGACATGCCGGCCGGGGCCACCCGTGAGCAAGTCCTCGCGGGGATGCGGGAGGGCGGCGACGAGGGGGTGGCCGACATGCTCTCCGGAATGGACTTCACCCCCGGCGAAGGCATCGACTTCGGTGCCGTCGGCCAGGTGCTGCTGGCCGCGCTCGGCGTCTTCCTCCTGGCCGCCGCCCTGATGACGGTCTCCGCCAGGCTGTCGAACCGGGCGATCAACCGCACCGTCTTCCGGATGCGCCGCGACGTGCAGGCGAAGCTGGCACGCCTGCCGCTCTCCTACTTCGACCAGCGCCAGCGCGGTGAGGTGCTGAGCCGCGCCACCAACGACATCGACAACATCGGCCAGACGCTCCAGCAGACGATGGGCCAGGTGGTCAACTCGCTGCTGACCGTCATCGGCGTGCTGGTGATGATGTTCTGGATCTCCCCGCTGCTCGCCCTGGTGGCGCTGGTGACGGTACCGCTGTCGTTCGTGGTCGCGACCCGGGTCGGGAAGCGCTCCCAGCCCCACTTCGTCAGCCAGTGGTCCTCGACGGGCTCGCTCAACGCCCACATCGAGGAGATGTACACCGGGCACAGCCTGGTCAAGGTCTTCGGCCGCCAGGAGGAGTCGGCGAAGCAGTTCGCCGAGGAGAACGAGGCGCTGTACCAGGCCGGGTTCAAGGCCCAGTTCACCAGCGGCATCATGCAGCCGCTGATGATGTTCGTCTCCAACTTCAACTACGTCCTGGTCGCCGTCGTCGGCGGTCTCCGGGTCGCCTCGGGCGCGCTGTCCATCGGCGACGTGCAGGCGTTCATCCAGTACTCCCGGCAGTTCTCGATGCCGCTGACCCAGGTCGCCTCGATGGCCAACCTGGTGCAGTCCGGCGTCGCCTCCGCCGAGCGGGTCTTCGAGCTCCTCGACGCCGAGGAGCAGGGACCCGACCCGGTCCCCGGCGCCCGCCTGGAGAAGCCGCTCGGCCGCGTCGTCCTGGAGAAGGTCTCCTTCCGCTACGAGCAGGACCGGCCGCTGATCGAGGACCTCTCCCTGACCGTCGAGCCGGGTCGCACCGTCGCCGTCGTCGGCCCGACCGGAGCCGGCAAGACCACCCTGGTCAACCTGCTGATGCGGTTCTACGAGGTCACCGGCGGCAGGATCACCCTGGACGGGGTCGACGTGGCGGCCATGGCCCGCGAGGAACTGCGTTCCCGGATCGGCATGGTCCTCCAGGACACCTGGCTGTTCGGCGGCACCATCGCGGAGAACATCGCCTACGGCGCCTCCCGCGAGGCGACCCGTGCGGAGATCGAGGAGGCGGCCCGCGCCGCCCACGCCGACCGGTTCATCCGGACCCTGCCCGACGGCTACGACACCGTCCTCGACGACGAGGGCAGCGGGGTCAGCGCCGGTGAGAAGCAACTCATCACCATCGCGCGGGCCTTCCTCTCCGACCCGGTGATCCTCGTCCTGGACGAGGCCACCAGCTCGGTGGACACCCGCACCGAGGTGCTGATCCAGCAGGCCATGGCCCGGCTGGCGCATGGCCGCACCTCCTTCGTGATCGCCCACCGCCTCTCCACGATCCGGGACGCCGACACGATCCTCGTGATGGAGAACGGGGCCATCGTCGAGCAGGGCTCGCACGCCGAACTGCTCGCCGCCGAGGGGGCGTACGCCCGCCTGTACGCGGCCCAGTTCGCCGAGGCGGCCGTCGAGGTCGACTGAGCGCGGAGCGGACACGGGTCAGGCCGCCCCCGAGGGCCGCCGGGAGTGATGCCCCGGCGGCCCTCTGGCATGCTGGGCACACGGATCGTCGCAGGACATGACAACCTGAACGGGTGGGTGGGGGAGTTGGCACAGCAGCCGCGGGAGCCGGGGCCGCCGGAGCGCCCGGGCGGGGAGGACCCCGCGTCGGCCTCGGCCATCGCCCTGTACCTGCCGATCGGGCTCGCCGTCGGCCTGGCCGTGGGCCTGCTGGCCGACCGGCTGGCGGTCGGGCTCGCGGTCGGCCTGGCGGTGGGCGTGGCCCTCGGCGCGGGCGTCGACGCGAAGCGGCGCGGCCGGCAGTGAGCCGGGTGCCGCCCCGGGCGGTCAGTCCAGATAGCCGCGCAACTGCCCGGCCGCGGTGTGCTCACGGAGCCTGCGCAGCGTCTTCGACTCGATCTGGCGGACCCGTTCACGGGTGACGCCGAAGAGGCGGCCGATCTCCTCCAGGGTGCGCGGCCGCCCGTCGTCGAACCCGTACCGCAGCCGCACCACCTGGCGCTCGCGGTCGCTGAGGGTGGCGAGGACCGCTTCGAGGTGCTGGCGGAGCAGCAGCAGGGCGGCGCTCTCCGCCGGGGAGGCCGCGTCGGCGTCCTCGATGAGGTCGCCGAGGAAGACGTCGTCCTCGCCGCCGACCGGGGCGTGCAGGGAGACCGGCTCGCGGGCCAGCCGCAGCACCTCCTCGACCTTCTCGGCGCTCAGGCCGAGCCGCTCCCCGACCTCCTCGGCGGCCGGTTCGCGGCCCGCCTCCTGGAGCAGGGTGCGCTGGGTGCGCACCACGCGGTTGATCAGCTCCACGACGTGCACCGGGACCCGGATGGTGCGGGCCTGGTCGGCGAGGGCGCGCGTCATCGCCTGGCGTATCCACCAGGTCGCGTACGTGGAGAACTTGAAGCCGCGCGTGTAGTCGAACTTCTCGACCGCGCGGATCAGCCCGAGGTTGCCCTCCTGCACCAGGTCGAGCATGGTCAGGCCGCGACCCGTGTACCGCCGGGCGACGGAGACGACGAGCCGCAGGTTGGCCTCGATGAGCCGCCCCTTGGCCCGCTCCCCGAGCACCACGAGCCGCCGCAGGTCGCGGGCGAGCCCCTGGTCCGCGTGGCCCCCGGCCAGCTTCGCCGCCGCGAACACCCCTGCCTCGATCCGCCGCGCCAGCTCCACCTCGTCGGCCGCCGACAGCAGCGGGATGCGCCCGATCTCCCGCAGGTACTGCCGGAAGAGGTCGGGGACGGTCACCCCGGCCGGCTCGGACGCGGCCGGCCCCCGGGCCGTACCCTGCGGCCGGCCGCCGACGGCACCGGCCGGCGCCGGCCGGTGCCCGCGCGGAGCGGGAACACGCGGGACGAGGGGAGCGGGGCGAGGTGGCCTGGTCTGCACGGGGTGACCTCCCAGGTGATCGCTGGGCGTATCGGGGGACGGTGCGTGCGGTGTACGGGGCGCGGCAGCCCCGCGGTACGGAAGAACGCGCCCGGGACCGAGGACGCGCCGCCCCAGTGTGAGGCACACCACGCCTCCACCACGAGAGGGCGTCAGGACCTTTTCCGGCCTTGGGCAGGCGAGCGCCGGTACGGCCGGGGGCGCCCGCGCGGTTTCCCGCCGGGCGCGACCCCGCCCGGGCAGGGCCGGGCGGTCCGCGCCGGGCATACGCCTGACCGTCGCGTCGGGTGACGGTCTACGGTCGGAGGATGAGTGCCACGCGGATCCCCCGGCGCGCCGGACGCGGCGGCGTCCCGGAACCCCTGCGGTTCTGCGGGACGCCGGGGGTGCCGCCCGCCGGGCGGGCCGCGGCCGGCTGCCGCCGGTACGGGGAGGACGCGGAGGACCGGCCGGCGCTCACCGGCGTGGACGGCCGCCCGGGCCCGCCGCCGGAGGGGGGCGCCGGAGTGCTCGGGGCGCGGCGGCGGGCGCGGGCCCGCCAGATGGCGGGGGCCGGCCCGCGCGAGCGGGTCGTCGCCCGTACCGAGCGGGCCGAGCGGCGCGCGGCGGAGCCGGCCGGGTGCACCCTCTTCCCGCGCCGCGCCGTGGAGCACCCGGACGCACCGCCCCACCGCGAGAACCGCTGCGGCCCGCGCCGCGCCTTCCCCGGCCGCGTCCGGCCGCCGGCCTGATTACTGCCCTTCCGCCTGCCCCGGCCCGTCCCCCGTGGTCCGGGCCCCGCCCCGTCCGTCCCCGAGCAAGGAGCACCCACGGTGTCGCAGTCATCCGGTCCGGCCGGAGCCATGGAACGCCACCAGGTCGCCGTCTACGTCGGCGCCCTGGTGGCCGGCGGACTCGTCGGCCGGGCCGCCCCGGGGGCCGGGCCGGGCCTGGAACACGCTCTCGACCCGGTGCTCGCCCTGCTGCTCTACGTCACCTTCTTGCAGGTGCCCGCGGCCGACCTGCTCCGCTCGCTGCGCGCGGGCCGGTTCCTGACCGCGACGCTGGTGGCCAACTTCGTGGTGGTGCCGCTGGTCGTCGCGGTCATGTTCCCCTTCCTCCCCGCCGACCAGGCCGTCCGCCTCGGCGTGCTGCTGGTGCTGTTGGCGCCGTGCGTCGACTACGTCATCGTCTTCAGCGGTCTCGCCGGCGGCAGCAGCCGGCGCCTGCTGGCCGCGACGCCGTTGCTCCTGCTGGCCCAGATGATCCTGCTGCCCCTCTTCCTCCACCTGTTCATGGGGTCGGGCCTGGCCGACGTGGTGGAGGCCGGACCGTTCATCGAGGCGTTCCTGGTCCTGATCGTCATTCCGCTCGCCCTGGCCTGGCTCACCCAGGCGTGGGCCGCTCGCCGCGCGGCCGGGCGGAAGGCCGCCGACGCGATGGGGACCACCATGGTCCCGCTGATGGCCGCCACCCTGCTGACCGTCGTCGCCTCCCAGGTTCCCCAGCTCGGCGACAGCCTCGCGGACGTGGGGCGCGTGGTGCCCTTCTACCTCCTGTTCCTGCTCGTGATGGCCTTCGCCGGACTCGCCCTCGCCCGCCTCTTCCGGCTCGGCGCTCACGACGGGCGGGCCCTGGTGTTCACCGGTGCGACGCGCAACTCCCTCGTCGTCCTCCCGCTGGCGCTGGCGCTGCCCGACGCCCTGGCCGTCGCCGCGGTCGTCGTGGTCACCCAGACCCTGGTCGAGGTGATCGGCATGGTCGTGTACGTCCGGACGATCCCGCTGCTGCTCCCGGCTGCCGGGGCCGGCGCACCGGCGGACGGACGGCGGGACGGGCCGGCTCGTCCGCCCCGGCGGTGAGCGCGACCGCGGGGAAGGCGGCGCTACAGCGCTTCGGCGCCGTTGTTCCGCAGGCTCCGGTCGTACTGCTGGAGGACCCACAACTCGTTCTGGACGGAGGAGAGCTGCTGCTGGTCGCCCTGGGCGGCCACGCGGGTGAAGGTGCCCTGGAGGTCGCGGATGCGGCGTTCGACGGCGCGCAGGCGGACCTTGACCAGTTGCTCCCCGGCGTAGACCTCGTCGACGGTGCGGCGGCGGATCGCCTCGACGGCCAGTTCGGTGACCATCGCGCGGACCGTGTCGTCGGGGGCGGCGTCGCGGACCCGGGTGAGGTAGTCCATGCCGAGGTCGGCGCCGAGTTCCGCGCCGCCCGCCTCCTCGATGGCCTCGCGGACGGCGGCGTAGGGGGCGGCGGTGAACTCGTCGGAGCCGTAGGCGTCGAAGGCCGGGGAGACGAGTTCGGGGCGCTGGAGGGCGAGCTTCAGCAGTTCGCGTTCGGTGGTGAAGGCGGGGCTGCGGAGGTTGAGGGCGGGGCCGCTGAAACGGGGCGCGCTGGTCTCGACGGCGGGGCCGGGTCCGTCCGTGCGGCGGGGGGCGGGGCCGGGCTCGCCACCGCGCTCGCGGGCCCAGCGGGCGAGCTGGGCGACGCGGCGCACGACGAACTGGGTGTCGAGGATGCCGAGCATCCCGGCGAGCTGGACGGCCACCTCGTGCTGGGAGGAGGCGGACTTGATGCGGGCGACGACCGGCCCGGCCTCGTCGAGGGCGGCCGCGCGGCCCGCCGGGGTCTCCAGGTCGTACCGGGAGACGATCTGGCGCAGGGCGAACTCGAAGAGCGGGGTGCGGGGCTCGACCAGGTCGGCGACGGCGTCGTCGCCCTTGGCCAGCCGGAGGTCGCAGGGGTCCATGCCGTCGGGGGCGATGGCGATGTAGGTCTCGGCGGCGAACTTCTGGTCGTCCTCGAAGGCGCGCAGGGCGGCCTTCTGCCCGGCGGCGTCGCCGTCGAAGGTGAAGATCACCCGGGCGCTGCCGTTGTCCATCAGCAGTCTGCGCAGGATCTTGATGTGGTCCTGGCCGAAGGCGGTGCCACAGGTGGCGACGGCGGTGGTGATCCCCGCGAGGTGGCAGGCCATGACGTCGGTGTATCCCTCGACGACCACGGCCCGGCTCGCCTTGGCGATGTCCTTCTTGGCGAGGTCGATGCCGTAGAGGACCTGCGACTTGCGGTAGACCGGGGTCTCGGGCGTGTTGAGGTACTTGGGCCCGTTGTCGTCCTCGCGCAGGCGGCGGGCGCCGAAGCCGACGACCTCGCCGCCGATGTCGCGGATGGGCCACATCAGGCGGCCCCGGAAGCGGTCGACGGGTCCGCGGCGGCCGTCCTGGGCGAGGCCGGAGGTGAGCAGTTCCTTGTCGGTGAAGCCCTGGCCGCGCAGGTAGCGGGTGAGGTGGTCCCAGCCGGCCGGGCTGTAGCCGATACCGAAGTGGCCGGCGGCGGCCTGGTCGAAGCCGCGCTCGGCGAGGAAGCGGCGGCCGATCTCCGCCTCGGGGCCTTCGAGCTGCCCGGCGTAGAACTCGGCGGCGGCCTTGTGCGCCTCGATCAGCCGGATGCGTTCGCCCCGCTGGTGGGAGGGGTTGTAGCCGCCCTCCTCGTACCGCAGGGTGATGCCGGCCTTGGCGGCGAGGCGTTCGACGGCCTCGGAGAACGTGAGGTGATCGACCTTCCTGACGAAGGTGATCGTGTCGCCGCCCTCCTGGCAGCCGAAGCAGTGGAAGAGGCCCTTGGCCGGGCTGACCTGGAACGACGGGGACTTCTCGTCGTGGAACGGGCAGAGGCCCTTGAGGTTTCCGCCGCCCGCGTTGCGCAGCGACAGGTACTCGGACACCACGGCGTCGATCGGGACCGCGTCCCGGACCGCCTTCACGTCCTCGTCATTGATCCTGCCAGCCACGTGGGAAGTCTACGGCCGCCGCGGAGCTGGTCCGGCGGCCGGTCTCCTCCACGGCTCCCCCGGCACCGGGGATCACCGGGCCGGGGGAGCGGAAGGAGAGGGCGGCGGACCCGTGCGGGGTCAGGCCAGGAGGCTCTCCAGCGCTGCGGACGGGTCGGCGAGCGCGTCGGCGTCGACCTGCCGGGCGCTGCGGACGAGCCGCTGGATCTGATCGGTGACGTCCCACACATTGACGTTCATCCCGGCCAGCACCCGGCCCTCGGCCAGCCAGAAGGCGATGAACTGGCGGCGGCCGACATCGCCCCGGATGACCACCTGGTCGTAGGCGCCGGGCGGGGCGTATCCGGAGTACTCCAGCCCGACGTCGTACTGGTCGGAGAAGAAGTAGGGGACGCGGTCGTAGCGGACCATGCGGCCGAGCATGGCGCGGGCGGCGGCGGGCCCGCCGTTGAGGGCGTTGGCCCAGTGCTCGACGCGCAGCCGGGTGTCGAAGAGCGGGTGGTGGGCGGCGGCCACGTCACCGGCCGCGTAGATGTCCGGGTCGGAGGTGCGCAGCGAGGCGTCGACCGCGATGCCGCCGCCGTGCTCGCGGTCGACCAGGGCGAGTCCGGCCGCCTCGGCGAGCGCGGTGCGCGGTGCGGCGCCGACGGCGGCGAGCACGTCGTGCGCCGGGTGCTCCTCACCGTCGTCGGTGTGCGCGGCGAGGACCACTCCGTCCTGGCCGCTGATGCCGGTGAGGCGGGCGCCGAAGTGGAAGCGGACCCCGTGGTCGCCGTGGAGCGCGGCGAAGACCTGGCCCAGCTCCGGGCCGAGCACGCTGTGCAGCGGTGTCGGCTCCGCCTCCACCACGGTGACCTCGGCGCCGTAACCGCGGGCGGCGGCCGCCACCTCCAGGCCGATCCAGCCGCCCCCGGCGATCACCAGGTGGCCGTTGTCCCGGCCCAGCGCCGTCAGGACCTGGCGGAGCCGGTCGGCGTGGGCGAGGCGGCGCAGGTGGTGGACGCCGACCAGGTCGGTGCCGGGGACGTCGAGGCGGCGCGGTTCGGCACCGGTGGCCAGCAGCAGCTTGTCGTACTTGAGCACCGTGCCGTCGCCGAGCCGGACGGTGTGCGCCTCGCGGTCCAGGGCGACGGCGGGCTGGCCGAGGTGCAGCTCGATGTGGTGGCGGGCGTACCAGGAGGGTTCGTGGACGAAGACGCTGTCCCGCTCGTCCTTGCCGGTCAGGTAGCCCTTGGAGAGCGCGGGCCGCTCGTAGGGCCGGTCGCGTTCGTCGCAGACGAGGATCACCCGGCCTCTGAAGCCTTCCTCGCGGAGGGTTTCGGCGGCCTTGGCCCCGGCCAGTCCTCCTCCGACGATGACGAATGTCTGATCCGCGTCGACCACGTCGAGCCTCCCTGTTCTTCCTGCCCTGCGGCGCAGGTGCGGCGCTGCCCGCCTCAGCGAGCGTCCCGTACGGAGCGTAATGCGGGAAGAGGGGGTGGCCCGATCGGGCCAACGAGTCGTCACACCGCGTGGTCGGCCCGGGGCTTGGCGCCCTGGGCCGGGCGGACACCGGAGGGGGCCGGCCGGCCCCTTGCGCGGCTGCCGCGCTGACCCGCGGCGGGGTTGCGCCGCCGGGTCACAATGGTGCGGAGCCCGTGCGTCCGCGCTGGTGGAGGCGTAAGGGCAGGGTGTACCGGCGGTGGCCGAGGGTGACGGCGAGCCCTCGCGGCCGCACCGGCGTACCGGGGCCGGGGCGGGGACCCCGGCCGGCGCGGCCCGGCCGGGACGGGCGGTGGCCGGACGGGTGGGGGTACGACACAGCACGGCCGGGACCGAGACGAGGAGGACACCATGGCGGGACGACGGGGCGGCCGCGACGCCTGCCCGGGGGAGCCGGACGCGGGCGGGCGGCCGCGCTCCTCCGGCCCGGCACCCGGTGCCGGCGTGTCGGCGGGCTCCGGTGTCACGCCCGCCGACGCGGTCCCGAGCCCGCGCAGGCCCGCCCTCGCGCCGGGCGGCCCGGTCCCGGAGCCGGTGGCCCCCGCCGCCGCCCCCGGACCGGCGCGCCCCCGGCGCGGACCCCGCCTGCGCCCGCTGCGGGCCCCGCGCCGGATGGCCTCGCAGGTGCTGCTGGTCCAGTTGGTCATCGCCGTCGGCGTGACCGCCCTGGCCACCGCGCTCTTCCTCGCCCCGCTCAGCGACCAGCTCGACGACCAGGCCACCCACCGCGCGCTGGCCGTCGCGCAGGCCATGGCGAGCGACGAGGACCTCGCCGGCGACCTGCTGCGCTCCGAGCCCGTGCGGGACAACCCGGTGCAGAAGTCGGCGGAGCGGGTCAGGCGGGCCACCGGCGCCGAGTACGTCGTGGTGATGGACACCCGCGGCATCCGCTACTCGCACACCGAGCCGGCGCTGATCGGCCGCCGCGTCTCCACCGACCCCTCGCAGGCGCTCGCCGGACACCACGTGCGGCAGATCGACGTCGGAACCCTCGGCCGCTCGGCGCGCGGCAAGACACCGCTGCGCGACGCCGACGGCGAGGTGATCGGCGCCGTCTCGGCCGGCATCCGCTACGAGAGCGTCCGGGACCGTCTGACCGGGGCCGTCCCGCAGGTCGCCGGGTACGCCACGGGCGCGCTCGGCGCCGGTGTCCTCGGCGCGCTCGCCTTCTCGCGCATGGTCTACCGGCGCACCCGAGGTCTCGCCTTCTCCGACATCGCCGCCCTGCTGGACGAGCGGGAGGCGATGCTGCACTCGATCCGCGAGGGCGTGCTGGCCCTGGACGGGCACGGCAGGGTCCGGCTCGTCAACGACGAGGCGCAGCGGCTGCTGGGCCTCGGCCGGCCGTGGCCCGGCGAGAGCGGCGGGATCGGCCGGCCCGTCGCCGACCTGCTCGGGACCGGGCGGCTCACCGCCGTCCTGACCGGCGAGGTCTCCGGCACCGACCTGCTGGCGGTGCGCGGCGGCCGGGTCCTGGTGGTCAACCGCATGCCGACCGAGGACGGCGGTGCCGTCGCCACCCTGCGCGACCGCACCGAACTGGAGACCCTCGGCCGCGAGCTGGACGCCACCCGCGCCCTGCTGGACGCCCTGCGCGCCAAGGACCACGAGCACGCAAACCGCCTGCACACCCTGCTCGGCCTGCTGGAACTCGGGCTGTACGAGGAGGCCGTCGACTTCGTCACCGAGACGGTCGGCTCCCACCGGGCCACCGCCGAACAGATCGCCGAGTCGGTGGGCGACCCGCTGCTGGCCGCCCTGCTGGTCGGCAAGGCCACGGTGGCCGCCGAACGCGGGGCCGCGCTGCGGCTGGCCCCCGGCTCCCGGCTGCTCGAACCGCTGGTCGCCCCGCACGATCTGGTCACCGTCCTCGGCAACCTCGTCGACAACGCCCTGGAGGCGGTCGGCGCGCCGGAGCCGGGCGCGCCGACCGGCGGGGAGGACCGGCTGGTGGAGGTCGCGCTGCGGGCCCGGGGCCGTACCGCGGAGCTGCGGGTCCGCGACACCGGCGCGGGCGTGCCGCCCACCCAGCGGGAGCTGGTCTTCGCCGACGGCTTCTCCACCAAGGAGGCCGCGCCCGGCCGGGGCGGCCGGGGTCTCGGCCTCGCCCTGGTCCGGCGCCACGCCCAGCGGTACGGGGGTACCGTCTCGGTGGCCGGGGCCGAGGGCGGCGGCGCCGAGTTCACCGTGGTCCTGCCCGAGGCGCTCGCCGCGCCCGACGGGGCCGTACCGGACGGGCGCCGGGCGGCATCGCCGGACCCGCGTGAGGAGGAGGGCCGATGATCGAGGTGCTGGTCGTCGACGACGATCCGCGGGTGGCGCGGATCAACGCCGCCTACACCGACCGCGTGCCCGGCTTCCGGACGGCGGGCACCGCCCACACCACCGGCGAGGCGCTGGCCTGGCTCGACGGCCACCACGCCGACCTGGTCCTCCTCGACCACTACCTGCCCGACGAGAACGGCCTCGGCCTCGTCCGGCGGCTGCGCGCGGGCGACTCCCGCACCGACGTGATCATGGTGACGGCCGCCCGCGACGTGGCCACGGTGGAGAGCGCCATGCGGTACGGCGCCCTGCACTATCTGGTCAAACCGTTCAGCTACAGCGGCCTGCGCGCCAAGCTGGAGGGGTACGCGGTCCTGCGCCGCACCCTCTCCGACGGCCCCGAAGCCGGGCAGGAGCGGGTCGACCGGATCTTCGGGGTGCTGGGCAGCGCCGCGGCGGGCCCGATGGCCCTGCCCAAGGGGCACTCCGCGCAGACGGTGCGGCTGGTGCGGCAGGCGCTGAGGGAGGCGGGGCGGCTCTCGGCGGCCGGCACGGCCGACCGGACCGGCCTCAGCCGGCAGACCGCCCAGCGCTACCTGAAGCTGCTGGAGCGGTCCGGGCAGGTCGGCCTCAGCCTGCGCTACACCGGCTCGGGCCGGCCGGAGCACGTCTACACGTGGACGGGGACCGGCGAGGAGGCGTGACGACGGGGGCGCGCCCCCGTCGGGCGGTACGGGCGGCGAGGTCTCAGGCGATGCCGAGGAGCAGGGCCGCCGTGAGGATCACCAGGGAGACCAGCACCGCCCACTTGACCGTGGCGCGGGTGTGGTCGCCGAATTCCACCTTGGCCATGCCGACCAGGACGTAGACGGCCGGGACCAGCGGGCTGGACATGTGGAGCGGCTGGGCGATGAGCGAGGCGCGGGCGATCTCCAGCGGCGAGACGCCGTGCTGGGCGCCGGCCTCGGCGAGGATCGGCACGATGCCGAAGTAGAACCCGTCGTTGGACATGAAGTACGTGAACGGGATGCTCAGCAGGCCGGTGATGAGGGCCATGTGCGGGCCGAGGCCGTCCGGGACGGCGCCCACCAGCGTCCTCGCCATCTCGTCGACCATGCCGGTGCCGGTCAGCACACCGGTGAAGACGGCGGCGGCGAAGACCATGCCCGCGACGTTCAGGACGTTGTCGGCGTGGGCGGCGATCCGCTCCCGCTGCTGCTTCATGTGCGGGAAGTTGACGGTCAGCGCCAGGGCCGCGCCGAACATGAAGATGACCGGGATCGGCAGCGACTGGGCGACCAGGGTGACCAGGACGGCCAGCGTCAGCAGGGCGTTGAACCAGAAGAGCCTCGGGCGCAGCGTGGGGCGGTCCGGGGCGAGGGCGCCCCACTCGCCGGACTCGGCGGTGGCCCCGGCGGCGCCGCCGTCGGGGGCGAGGCCGCCGCCGGAGCCCGCCGGGTCCGGGGAGGCGGGGCCGCCGTGGGCGGCACGGCCGGCGGTCGTCCCGGCCGAGGCGCCGCGGCTGCCCGCGCCGACGCCGACCGGGGTGCGGTCGCGGGTGGTCCCGGACTCGGTCTCCTCGGCCGGCGCGGAGCCGGCGGCCGGCCCGGTCTCGGTGAGCAGCCCCAGGCGGCGGCGCTCCCGCAGGCCCAGAATCCAGGCGAGGGCGAAGACGCTGAGCAGGCCGATGGCGAGCGCGGGCACCATCGGGACGAAGATGTCGCCCGCGTCCAGCTTCAGCGCGGTGGCGGCACGGGCGGTGGGGCCGCCCCAGGGGACGGTGTTCATCACGCCGTTGGCGGTGGCGGTGACCATCGTCATCGTCAGCACGCTCATCTTCAGCCGCAGGTAGAGCGGGAGCATCGCGGAGACGGTGATCATGAACGTGGTCGAGCCGTCGCCGTCCAGCGAGACGACCGCGGCGAGCACCGCCGTGCCGAGCACGACGCGTGCCGGGTCGGCCTTGCAGAAGCGCAGGATGCCCCGGACGACCGGGTCGAACAGGCCGACGTCGATCATCACCCCGAAGAAGAGGATGGCGAACATCAGCATGGCGGCGGTGGGCGCCAGCTCGCCGATCCCGTCCAGCACGTACCCACCCAGCTGGGCCCCCTGTCCCGCGATCACGCAGAAGAGGGCGGGGATGAGGATGAGCGAGGTCAGCGGGGACATCTTCTTCGTCATGATCAGCGTCAGGAATGTCGCGATCATGACGAATCCGAGGACCGTCAGCAGCATGGAACTTCACCTTCGTCCGGCTCGTGACCACAGCTCCGTGGCCGGTCGAAAGTACGAGCGGCGCCCGGGCGGAAACAAGGAGTCCACCCGTGAGCAATACGCGCGAAACCCTCCCGTCGCCCGCAGGCCGGCCTGGCAGGTGTCCGGAACCTCCGCCAGGCGCCTGGTCTGCGGCGATCGGGAGGCGGCGGGAGGGGCGCGCCGGGCGGGTCCGGCGCGAAGGGGCGAGGTCACGCGTACGCGCGAGGTGCCGGTACGCGTCCCCGTACCGGCGCCGGTGGTGCGTGGGCGTCGTTCCGCCGCCTTCGCGGCGCGCGCCGGACTCGTGTCAGCGGTGGTCCGCCTTGAGCGAGGGTGAGGTGGGCGGCGGCAGACGCCGGCGCACGCCGCGTACCCGGGTGCTCCGTCGTCGGGGCGGCTCCGCGGCCTCGCCGTCCGTGGGGCCCGGCCCGGGCGCCGGCCAGTCTCCCGTGACCCGGGAGGCGGTCTCGACGTCCGGGGCGGCTCTTCAGGGTGGTTCCTCGCGCGAGGGCTTCCGGGGCGGGGTCCTGCGGGCCGCCTTCTTCGCCCGGGTCTCCTTCCGCGCGGTACGCCCGGCCGGCCCGGCGGCCTCGGACGCCTCGCCGGCGGCCTCGGAGGCCGTGTCCCCCGCCCCCGACACCGTGTCCCCGGCCTTCGAGGCGGCCCGGGAAGCGGCGCCCCCCGCGTCCTCGACCGCTCCGCCCGCGCTCTCCCCGACCCGCTCGGTCGCCTTCCCCGCGCCCTCGCCGACGCCCTCGACGGCCTTGCGCGCGCCCTTGCCGGTGTCCTCCACGGCCTGCCCCGCGCCCTCGCCCAGTGCGCCGACCGCCCTTCCGGCGCCGCTGCCCACGTTCTCCGCCGTCGCTCCCAGACCGGAGGTGATCTGCTCCAGGATCTGCGGATTCCGGTCGATGGTGGAGAGCACACGGCCGATGACCGCGGCGACGTTGTCGAGCCGCACCTTGAGCAGTGCCTGCGCGTCCACGCCCTTGATGTCCAGTTCCACGCCGGAGAGCGCGACATCGGCACCGACGTTGAGCTTGAGGAGGTCCAGGACCTCGGCCTGGAGGGAGACCTTGGCCCGCAGGCTCTCGACCTGGAGGTCGATCTCGTCCACGTGGAGCTGCGGCACGTCGAGGTGGACGTCCGGCTGGTCGGAGGTTCCCGCGGGCGGTGACGGGGCGGCGTCGGTCAGCTCGCCTTCGAGCGGCTCCTCGGTCTTCTCGCCGCCCTGCCCCTCGGAGGCGTCGTCGTACGCGTCGTCCTCGTCCCGCTCGTCCTCCTCGTAGCCGGAGTCCTCGTACTCCTCGGGCTCCTCGCGGGTCGCCTCGTCGTCCGCGTAAGCGTGCTCCGTCATGCGGGCCCTCCGTGACTGTGTGGGCAAACCGGCACTTTTCACCCTAGGGGAGGAGTGCGCGAGGTGCGCTCGGAGGAGGAGGCCGCCCCGGGAACCGGGGCTGCCGGTCCGGCGCCGGAGCCCGCTCGCCCCGCTGCCTCAGCAGCGGCTGCCCGGCTCCGTCAGGTCCGCGTGCAGGGAGCGCGCGGAGGCGTCGGTCAGGGAGGCGATCTGGTCGATCACGACGCGCTTGCGCGCCCGGTCGTCCGCCGCCGCCTCGAAGAGCGCCCGGAACTGGGGGTCGAGCCCGAACGGCGCGCGGGCCAGCAGCGCCTGGGCCAGCTCGGCGATGACGACCCGCTGCTCGGCGCGCAGCACCTCCTGCTCGGCCCGCTGCATCACGTACCGGTCGGCCAGCGCCTTCAGCACCGCGCACTCCAGCCGCGCCCCCCGTGGGACGACCAGCTCCGCCGCGTACCGCACGGGAGAGGCACCGCGACCGGCGCCGGTGGGCGGCCCGAGCACGTACGCGGCACGGGTGGCGGCCTCCGCGGCCAGGCAGAAACGGCCGATGAGCTGGCTGGTGGCGTCCTTCAGCCGGGCCTGGGCGGCGGCCGTGCCGTCGTACCCGTGCGGCCACCACTCCTGGTCCATGAGGCGGTCCAGCGCGGCCGTCAGCTCGGCCGGGTCGGTGCCCGCCGGGGCGTACCGCTCCAGGGCGAGCCGGGTGATGTCGTGGCGCTCGGGGTCGGCGTGCAGGAGGTTGGGATCGATGTGGCCGGCGTGCAGGCCGTCCTCCAGGTCGTGGACGGAGTACGCGACATCGTCCGACCAGTCCATGATCTGGGCCTCGAAGCAGGTCCGCCCGGCCGGCGCCTGGTCGCGCAGCCAGGTGAAGACGGGCAGGTCGTCCTCGTAGACCCCGAACTTGGGGGAGGCCGGGTCGGCCGGGTGGCCGCCGCGTGGCCAGGGGTACTTGGTGGCGGCGTCCAGGGAGGCGCGGGTGAGGTTGAGCCCGACGCTGGACTGCTCACCGGTGTGCGGGTCGGTGCGGAACCGCTTGGGCTCGATGCGGGTGAGCAGGCGCAGCGACTGGGCGTTGCCCTCGAAGCCGCCGCAGTCCCCGGCGATCTCGCTGAGCGCCTGCTCGCCGTTGTGCCCGAACGGCGGGTGGCCCAGGTCGTGCGAGAGGCAGGCGGTCTCGACCAGGTCGGGATCGCAGCCCAGGGCGGCGGAGAGGTCGCGCCCGACCTGGGCGCACTCCAGCGAGTGGGTGAGCCTGGTGCGGGGTGCGGCGTCCCACACGCGGCTGCGCGTACCGGGAGTCACCACCTGGGTCTTGCCCGCGAGCCGGCGCAGCGCGGAGGAGTGCAGCACGCGGGCCCGGTCCCGCTGATAGGCGGTCCGGCCCGGCCGCTTGTCCGGCTCCGGGTCCCACCGCTCCACGGCGGTGACCGCCGACTCGACCGGGCGGGGCTGCTCTGCTGCCGTCATGCCCCCGACGGTAGCCGCCGCGGGTGACGGAGGGCCGTACCCCTCCCGCCCCGGCCGGGTGGTGGGCCGTCCACGGGTGGCCGGAGCAGGAGGGAGGCGCTCCGCTCGGTCCAGTCGGCCGTCCACGGCGGCGGGCCGCGAGAACAGGCAGTGACGGAGGAGTGCCGCCCGAGGGGCGGGGTCCGAGAGGGCCGGGCCCGCGGTCCCCACCGTGCGGACGGCCCGGTGTCAGCTCCGGCCGCCCGGCCCGGAGGCCCCGGACGGCCGCCGGGTGAGAGGGCGTCAGCAGCGGGGCGGTGACGGGTTCGCCGCTGTTCCGGCGCGGCGGGAACCGGGACGGTTCGGGCGGCGTTGGAGAGGACAGAGAGGTTACGGAGCGTGAAGTGCGGGGCAGGAGTCGCCGGTGGAGACCGGCGGAGGCGCCCGGGGCGAGGGCCGGCCGGGGACGGAAGGACGCGGGAGCGTGGGGGAAGCGATGCGGGACGGCGAGCGGGACGGACGGTCCGGGGTGCGGTCCGTGGTCCGTGGCCGTGCGGGACGCGGTGTGCTGCGAGTCCGGCGGGCCGCCGCCCGGGTGGTGGCGGGACGGTCGCCGGTGTCCCCCGCCGCCGGTGGGAGGCGGCCGGGTGGGCGCCGGGCGGTGCGCACGGTGGTGGCCCTGTGCGTGCTGGCGCTGCTGCCCGCCGCCTGGATGCGGTTCTCCGCCGACGGCCACCTGCGCGGCACGGCGGACGTGGAGCGGACCGAGGTCGCGGTGGTCTTCGGCGCGGGCCTGTGGGGCGACGAGCCCTCGCCGTACCTCGCCCGCCGTCTGGACGCCGCGGTGGAGCTGTACCGCAGCGGCCGCACCGAAGTGGTCCTGGTGACCGGGGACAACAGCCGCGAGGAGTACGACGAGCCGGAGGCGATGCGCCGCTACCTGGTCGCCCGGGGCGTCCCCGACCGGCGGATCGTCAGCGACCACGCCGGCTTCGACACCTGGGACTCCTGCGTCCGCGCCCGGAAGATCTTCGGCGTGGACAAGGCCGTCCTGATCAGCCAGGGCTTCCACATACACCGGGCGGTGACGCTCTGCCGGTCCGCCGGGCTCCAGGCGTACGGCATCGGCGTCGACGACCGCCACGACGCGAGCTGGTACGCGGGCGGCGCCCGCGAGGTGCTGGCCTCGGGCAAGGCCGCGCTCGACGTACTGCTCCGGCCCGATCCCGTCTTCCTCGGCGACCGGGAGCAGGGGGTGACCCGGGCGCTGGAGTCGGCGCGGTGACAGGCGGGGGCGGCGCGCCGGGACGGAGCGCGTGCCCCCGTGTCCCGTCAGGGCTGCGCCGAGGAAGCCTCCGCCTCCCGGACGAGCCGTTCACGCTGCGGCCGGATGGTGTACAGCGGGTCCTCGGCCGAGACGACCCCGGAGTGGAAGACCGCGAAGCGGGTGCACGCGGAGGCGGTGAGCAGGGCGAGACCGGTCAGCGCCGCGACGGGCCGGCGCCGGACGGCCGGCGTGGCGGCCAGCACCGCTCCGGTGGCGTGGAGCGCCTCGGCCGCCCGGAAGAAGCGGGCCGCGCGGCCGGAGCGGTGGGTCTCGGCGGTCGGCCCCAGCCGTCGGCGCATCGCCCGCAGCGCCGCCAGCTCGCCGGCGGCGGCCAGGACGGTGGCCGACCGGGCCGGGCCGGTCTCCTGGGGCGGCCCCACCAGGAGGGCCGCGCCGGAGGCGGCGGCCGCCGCCGAGGCGGCGAAGACGTACGGCAGTTCGCGGTGCCCCTCGTGCCAGGCGGGGACGGCGGTGTCGGCCGCCAGTACGGCGGTGTAGGTGGCGACCAGGGGCCCGAGCGCCGCCGCCCCCCAGGTGGCGGCCGTCCCCACCCGGGGCAGCAGCCCCGTCGCGGCCGAGGCGGCGGAGACCCCGGCGGCCGGGCCGTAGGCGGAGAGCAGCCAGGAGCCCATGTTCATCGGCGAGGTGGGCTTGAAGACCCGCAGCATGTTGGCGAACCGTCCCGGGCGGCCCAGATCGTGGATGAGGGCGGCGGTGGAGAGGGAGATGGCCCCCAGCGAGGTGAGCTTCAGGCCGGTCGCGGTGCGGCAGCGGCCGGTGGCCTGGGCCCCGGCGGCGAAGACGGAGCCGGCCCCGGCGAGGCCGCCGAGGAAGAAGTACCCGGCGATGTCGGTGGCCCGCCAGGACGGCGGCTTGAGCACCGGCCGGTCGTAGTAGGTGGCGAACTCGGCGGGCTCGACCATCAGTTCCTCGCCGCGTCGGCGCTTGCCGTGCCTGCCGTCCCGGCGGCGGTCCTTCTCGCGGGTCATACGTGGGCTCACTTTCCGGCCTTCCAGGGTGTGCGGAGGGAGGAGAGGGCGAAGGAGGCGGCGGTGCCCGCGAGGAGGGCGAGACCGGCCACCGCGGCGTGCGCCCACATCCGGCCGAGGTCCTTGGTGGTCACCTGCGGGTCGGGCGGCAGCCCGTAGACCTCCGGGTCGTCGAGGAGGAGGAAGAAGGCGCCGGCGCCGCCCACCCCGTCCTCGGGGTCCTCGCCGTAGAGGCGGGCCTCGGGGACACCGGCCTCGTGCAGGTGGTCCACGCGTCGCGCGGCGCGTTCGCGGAGTTCGTCCAGCGGGCCGAACTGGATCGACTGCGTCGGGCACGCCTTGGCACACGCCGGTTCCTGCCCGGCGCCGAGCCGGTCGTAGCAGAGGGTGCACTTGAAGACGCGGCCGTCCTCGGGGCGCTGTTCGATGACGCCGTAGGGGCAGGCCGGCACGCAGTAGCCGCAGCCGTTGCAGATGTCCTCCTGGACGACGACGGTGCCGAACTCGGTACGGACGAGGGCGCCGGTGGGGCAGACGTCGAGGCAGGCGGCGTGGGTGCAGTGTTTGCAGACGTCGGAGGACATCAGCCACCGCACGCCCTCGCCGTCCGCGCTGCCGGAGGCCGGTGCCTGGGGTCCGCCCGCGTCGGCGAGCGGCAGCAGCGCGCGGCCCTCCGGGGCGGGCGGCGCGGCCGGTTCGACCCGGGTGGTCTGCTCGATGAAGGCGACGTGGCGCCAGGTGGAGGCGCCGAGCCCGCCGGTGTTGTCGTACGACATGCCGGTGAGCGACAGGGTGCCGTCCTCGGGGACGGCGTTCCACTCCTTGCAGGCCACCTCGCAGGCCTTGCAGCCGATGCAGACCGAGGTGTCGGTGAAGAAACCGACGCGTGGCGGCGCGTCCTGGTGGCCGGCGTCGGCGGCCGGGTCCGGTTCGGGGCCGCTGAGCAGGTCCCGGATGTCGTGGATCACGTCGCCTCCTGGACGTCCTCGGTGCCGGTGGCCGCGGTGATGCCCGCTCGGCGCCGGTACTCGGCGAGCAGGCGGGGCAGTTCGGGCCCGCGCGGCCGGCGGCCGGGACGGATGTCCGCGGTCAGGGCCTTGTCGGCCTGGATGTGCGCGTCGGCGTCCAGGACGATGGCCATCAGTTCGTTGGTGGCGTCGCCGGTCACCAGACCGTTCGGACCCCAGTGGAAGGGCATGCCGATCTGGTGGACCGTGCGCCCGTGCACCGTCAGCGGCTTCGCCCGCTCGGTGACCAGCACCCGGGCCTCCACCGCGCCGCGCGCGGTGACCACGGTGGCCCACCCGGTGTGTTCCAGCCCCGCCTCGGCCGCCAGTTGGGGGGAGACCTCGCAGAACAGCTCCGGCTGGAGCTCGGAGAGGTACGGCGACCAGCGGCTCATGCCGCCCGCCGTGAAGTGCTCGGTGAGCCGGTGGGTGGTGAGGATGTGCGGGTACACCTCGGCCCCCGGCTGGTCGCCCGAGGGGTGGTACCGGTTGCCCTCGCGCGGATAGAGCTGGCGTACGGGGGAGCGGGGCCGGTCGGGGTGGAGGGCGTTGGGGAAGGGCGAGTCCTGCGGCTCGTAGTGGGTGGGCATCGGCCCGTCGAGGAGCCCGGCCGGCGCGTACAGCCAGCCCTTCCCGTCGGCCTGCATGATGAACGGGTCGTCGCCGCGCAGGGCCGCCGTGCCGGTCGCGTCGTTGGGGGGGACGTGGTCCGGCGGCAGGTCCGGGATGAAGTCGGGCACGTCGTGCCCCGTCCACCTGCCCTCCTCCGGGTCCCACCAGACGTACTTCTTGGCCGCGCTCCACGGTGTGCCGTCGGGTGCGGCGGAGGCACGGTTGTACAGCACGCGCCGGTTGGCGGGCCAGGCCCAGGCCCACTCCCGGGCCGTCCACTCCTGCTCGGTGTGCGGCTTGCGACGGGCCGCCTGGTTGACGCCGTCGGCGCGGACACCGCAGTAGATCCAGCAGCCGCAGCTCGTCGAGCCGTCGTCGCGCAGCTCCGTGTACGCGCTCAGCGGGGCGCCGTCGGGGCCGTGCCCGTTGATCTCGGCGAGCACGGCGTCGGCGTCGGGTTCGTCCAGCGGGCCTGCCACGGGATAGTCCCAGGCCAGGTCGAGCAGGGCGCGGTCGCGGGGGTCGGTCGAGCCGGCCAGCTTCTCCTTGACGCGGCGGCCCAGGTGGTACGTGAACCAGAGGTCGCTGCGGGCGTCGCCGCCGGGTTCCACGGCGGCGTGGTGCCACTGCACCCAGCGGTTGGTGTTGGTGAACGACCCGGATTTCTCGGTGTGGGAGGCGGCCGGGAGGAAGAAGACCTCGGTGCCGATCTCCTCGGTGCGCAGTTCGCCGGTCTCGATCTCGGGACCGTCCTGCCACCAGGTGGCCGACTCGATGAGGGAGAAGTCGCGGACCACCAGCCAGTCGAGCTGGGCCATGCCCAGCCGCTGGAGGTGGGTGTTGGCCGAGCCGACCGCCGGGTTCTCACCCATCAGGAAGTAGCCCTTGCAGACGCCGTCGAGCTGGTTCATGACGGTGTCGTAGGTGCTGTGCGAGCCGGTGAGCCGGGGGATGTGTCCGAAGCAGAAGTCGTTGTCGGCGGTGGCGGCGTCGCCGTAGTACGCCTTCAGCAGGCTCACGAAGTAGGCCCGCATCTCGCTCCAGAAGCCCTTCTCGGTCCGGCTCGCCTCGATGAAGGTGTCGAGGTTCTCGTGGTGGTGGGCGTGGGGCATCGGCAGGTAGCCGGGGAGGAGGTTGTAGAGGGTGGGGATGTCGCTGGAGCCCTGGATGGAGGCGTGCCCGCGCAGCGCCTGGATCCCGCCGCCCGGGCGGCCGATGTTCCCGAGCAGCAGCTGGAGCACGCCGGCCGCCCGGATGTACTGGGACCCGACGGTGTGCTGGGTCCAGCCGACCGCGTAGGCGAAGGCGCTGGTGCGGTCCGGGCCGGAGTTGGCGGTCAGGGTGTCGCAGACCTCCCGGAAGGTGGCCTGCGGGATGCCGCAGACCTCCTCGACGAAGGCCGGCGTGTAGCGCGCGTAGTGGCGCTTGAGGAGCTGGTAGACGCAGCGGGGGTGCTGGAGCGTGGCGTCGCGGACGCTGCCGGGCGGCGCGGGCGCACCCCCCGCCCCCTGCATCTCGGCACCGCCGCCGGAGGGGTCGGGCCCGTGGTCGCCGCCGAGTTCCTCGTGGCCGACCCGCGCCTGGTAGCGCTGGTCGGCGTCGCCCGCGGGTGCCTGGACACCGGCTCCCTCGTACTGCCAGCTGTCGGCGTTGTAGCGCCGGGTCTTCGGGTCGTAGCCCGAGAAGATGCCGTCGAGGTCCTCGGTGTCCTGGAACTCCTCACGCACGATCGAGGCGGCGTTGGTGTAGGCGAGGACGTACTCCCGGAAGTCCTTCTCCTCGGTGAGGACGTGGTTGATGATGCCGCCGAGGAAGGCGATGTCGGTGCCGGCGCGGATCGGGACGTGCACGTCGGCGAGGGCGGTGGTGCGGGTGAAGCGCGGGTCGACGTGGATGATCCGGGCGCCGCGCGCCTTGGCCTCCATCACCCACTGGAAGCCGACCGGGTGGGCCTCGGCGAAGTTGGACCCCTCGATCATGATGCAGTCGGCGTGCTGGAGGTCCTGGAGGAAGGTGGTGGCCCCGCCGCGCCCGAAGGAGGTGCCGAGCCCGGCCACGGTCGAGCTGTGGCAGACCCGCGCCTGGTTCTCCACCTGGACGACGCCGAGCCCGGTCATCAGCTTCTTGATGAGGTAGTTCTCCTCGTTGTCCAGGGTGGCGCCGCCCAGGCTGGCGATGCCCATGGTGCGGTTGACCTGGTGGTCGCCGTCCTGCCACTGCCAGGTCTCCCGGCGGGTCGCGATCACCCGGTCCGCGATCATGTCCATCGCCGTGTCGAGGTCGAGCGGCTCCCAGCCGGTGCCGTACGGCCGCCGGTACAGCACCTGGTGGCGGCGGGCGTCACCGGTGGTGAGCTGGAGCGTCGCCGAGCCCTTGGGGCAGAGCCGGCCCCGGCTGACCGGCGAGTCGGGGTCGCCCTCGATCTGCACCACCCGCTCGTCCTTGACGTAGACCTGCTGGCCGCAGCCGACCGCGCAGTACGGGCAGACGGACTTGACCATCCGGTCGGCGGTCTCCGTGCGCGGGCGCAGGCTCCGGGTCTCCGCGGACATGGCCGCCGCCCCTCTGCCCAGCGGGTCCCCGCTCCTGAGCTGGCGCAGCACCGGCCAGTCGGTCAGCCGTCGGCGTGGGCTCATGTGCGACTTCTCCCTGTGGTCGGTGGCTCCCCGGGGCGGTACGGGTCCCGGGCTGGGCGTCAGCCCGCCAGCGGGCTCGTGTCGAGGTGGGCGAGGAGGTCGGCGGGGGTGTCGTAGACCGCGGCGGCGCCGGCCTCCTTGAGCTCGTCGGCGCCGACCCCGCCGGAGAGCAGCGCCGTGCAGGGGACGCCGACGCGGGCGGCCGAGATCACGTCCCAGACCGAGTCGCCGACGAAGTGGGCGCGGCCCGGCGGCACCCGGGCCTCCTCCAGAGCGGCCTCGACCAGGTCGGGGGCGGGTTTGCCGGAATCGACCTGATCGCTGTCGGTGGCGGCGAGGATGGCGTCGTCGGCGTCGATGGCGCGGCGCAGCGCGACCAGGTCGTCGCCCCGTGCCGAGGAGGCGAGGACGACCCGCCAGCCGCGCCGGGCCAGCGCGCGCAGCAGGTCGGCGGCGCCGGGGACCGGCCGCAGCCGGTCGTGCCAGGTGGCGAAGAGCGTGGCGTGGGCGTCGCTGATCGCGGAGACGTGCTCCTCGGAGTGGCCGGGACCGATCAGGCGTTCGATGAGGTTGCCACCGGACATGCCGATGAGCCGGTGGATGTCGCGGGTCGCCACCTTGTGTCCGGCCTGCCGGAACGCCTCCCACCAGGCGACGGTGTGGAAGTAGTTGGAATCGACCAGTGTGCCGTCGACGTCGATGATCGCGGCGCGGGCCTGCTCGGGGGGTGGTGTGGTCACGGCGGGCACCTCGCGGGGGAAGGCGGACACGGGCACGGACTGCCGTTCCGTCTGCCCGGCGACCGTGCGGGAAACCTGACGCGAGTGGAACGGAACGATTCGCTCCACCCTTGCGAGCGTAGGCCGGGCCGGGGGAGGACGGCATCCGGAGCGCCAGGGTCCTGGCCGGGGCGGCACCCGGTGGATGAGTGCCCGGTCCTCGGGCAGCCGGAGTCCGGGAGGGCTGTCGGGGTTTCATCCTCCGCCAAACGGCAAAGCACCTCATATGGTGCAAATCGGATACACGATGATGACCGAGCAGGCAGGCCCCCGGCAGCTCGTGCGGGACGTGGTGAAGGCCGAGGAGGCCGGCTTCGACTTCTCCGTCACCTCCGACCACTACGCCCCCTGGCTGGTGGAGCAGGGCCACGCGCCGTACGCCTGGAGCGTCCTCGGCGCCGCCGCACAGGCCACCTCCCGCATTCCGCTCATGTCGTACGTGACCTGCCCGACGACCCGGTACCACCCCGCGGTCGTCGCCCAGAAGGCCGCGACCCTCCAGCTTCTCTCCGAGGGCCGCTTCCGGCTCGGGCTCGGTTCCGGCGAGAAGCTCAACGAGCACGTCGTCGGCGGGGGCTGGCCCGGGATCGCCGAGCGGCAGGACAAGTTCGACGAGGCCGTCCGGATCATCCGCTCCCTCCTCGACGGCGACACCCTGACCCACCACGGCGAACACTTCGACGTGGACGCGGCCAAGCTCTGGGACCTGCCCGACGAGCCGCCGCCGATCGGGGTCGCCGTCTCCGGCGAGTCCTCCTGCGCGCTGGCGGGCGAGCTGGCCGACCTGCTCATCGCCACCGAGCCCAAGTCCGGGCTGATCGAGGCCTTCGAGCGGCACGGTGGAGCGGGAAAGCCCCGCGTCGGCCAGCTCCCGGTCTGCTGGGACCCCGACCGTGAGGCGGCGGTGCGCCGCGCCCACGCCCAGTTCCGCTGGTTCGGCGGTGGCTGGAAGGTCAACAGCGAGCTGCCCACCCCGGCCGCCTTCGCCGGAGCCACCCAGTTCGTCCGCGAGGAGGACGTCGCCGCCTCCATCCCCTGCGGCGACGACGTCGGGGAGTTCGTGGAGGCCCTCAGGGCGTACCAGGACGCCGGGTTCACCGAGATCGCCGTGGTCCAGGTGGGCGGCGACTCGCAGAGCGGCTTCCTCGACTGGGCCGGGTCCACCCTGCTCCCGGCGCTGCGCAGCAGGCTGTGAGCGGCGGCCAGGGGGCGGGGGAGGACGGCGAGCGGCTCCGCGTCGGGCGGCGCGCCCTCACCGTCCACCGGCCCGGCAAAGTGCTCTATCCCGGCGACGGCCTCACCAAGGGCGACGTCGTCGGGTACTACCGGGCCGTCGCCCCGCACATGGTGCCCCACCTGCGCGAGCGCCCGCTCATGCTGGAGCGCCACCCCGAAGGCGTCGGCGAGCAGCCGCACTTCATGCAGAAGAACGCCGGCGCCCACTACCCCGGGTGGGTGCGCCGCGCGCCGATGGCCAAGGAGGGCGGCGGCACCGTCGACCACCCGGTCTGCGACGACGCCGCCACCCTCGTCTACCTCGCCGACCAGGCCGCGCTCACCTTCCACCGCTGGCTCTCCACCGTCGGGCGCCCGCACCACCCGGACCTGCTCGTCCTCGATCTCGACCCGCCGGGCGACGACTTCGCGGCGGTCCGCGAGGCCGCCCTGCGCTTCCGCGACCTGCTCGCCGAGGTGGAGCTGGACCCGCTGCTGATGACCACCGGCTCGCGCGGACTGCACCTCGTCGTCCGCCTCGACGGCCGGGCCGGTCACGACACCGTCCGGGCCTTCGCCCAGGACGCCGCCGAGCTGCTGGCCTCCCGCCATCCCGACCGGCTCACCACCGCCGTCCGCAAGGGCCGGCGCGGCGACCGGCTCTTCCTCGACTCCGGCCGCAACGCCTACGCCCAGACCGCCGTGGCTCCCTGGTCCCTCCGCTCCCGCCCCGGCGCACCCGTCGCCGCGCCCCTGACCTGGGAGCAGCTCGACGACCCCGGCCTGGACGCCCGTACCTTCTCGCTCCGTGACCCGGACGGCGTACACGCGCACGCCGCCTCCCGGCCCTGGGCGAGGCCGCCGCGGCCGCGTGGGATCGCCGCGGCCGCGCGGCGGCTGGAGAAGCTGCGCCGCGGCGGCTGAGATCCGGGCGCGACCCCTCGCGCGGCCGGATTGGCCCGTGTTGCGGGGTTTTACGGCCCGGGGGACGGTTACGCGAGTGAGAGCCCACCGGCCTCCAGCCCCCACGTGACCGCAGGAGACACACGGCATGGCGGAGAACAAGGCCCCCGACCCCAAGCAGCGCCAGCGCGCCGAGGCGTACGCCCCCGACCCCGCCGGCGGCCCCATGACCACCGACCAGGGGGTGGTCGTCGAGCACACCGACGACGCCTTGCGCGCGGGTGAACGCGGGCCCACCCTCCTGGAGGACTTCCACTTCCGGGAGAAGATCACCCGCTTCGACCACGAGCGCATCCCGGAGCGGGTCGTCCACGCCCGGGGCGCCGGGGCGTACGGCTACTTCGAGCCGTACGCCTCCTGCGCGGAGTTCACCCGGGCCGCCTTCCTCCAGGACCCCGCCGTGCGCACCCCCGTCTTCGTCCGCTTCTCCACCGTGCAGGGGCCGCGCGGATCCGCCGACACCGTCCGCGACGTGCGCGGATTCGCGACGAAGTTCTACACCAGCGAGGGCAACTATGACCTGGTCGGCAACAACTTCCCGGTCTTCTTCATCCAGGACGGCATCAAGTTCCCCGACTTCGTCCACGCGGTGAAGATGGAGCCGCACAACGAGATCCCCACCGGGGCCTCCGCCCACGACACCCTCTGGGACTTCGTCTCGCTCCAGCCGGAGACGCTGCACACCGTCATGTGGCTGATGTCCGACCGGGCCATCCCGCGCAGCTACCGCATGATGCAGGGCTTCGGGGTGCACACCTTCCGGTTCGTCGACGCCGGGGGCAAGGGCACCTTCGTCAAGTTCCACTGGAAGCCGAAACTCGGCGTCCACTCCCTGGTCTGGGACGAGGCCCAGGAGGTGATGGGCCGCGACCCCGACTTCAACCGGCGCGACCTCTGGGAGACCATCGAGGCCGGCCAGTACCCCGAGTGGGAACTCGGTGTGCAGCTCGTGCCCGAACAGGACGAGCACCAGTTCGACTTCGACCTGCTCGACGCGACGAAGATCATCCCCGAGGAGCAGGTCCCCGTACGGCCCATCGGCCGCATGGTGCTCGACCGCAACCCGGACAACTTCTTCGCCGAGACCGAGCAGGTCGCCTTCTGCACCGCCAACGTCGTGCCCGGCATCGACTTCACCAACGACCCGCTGCTCCAGGCCCGCAACTTCTCCTACCTGGACACCCAGCTGATCCGGCTCGGGGGCCCCAACTTCGCCCACATCCCGGTCAACCGGCCCGTGGTGGACGTCCGCAACAACCAGCGCGACGGCTACCACCAGGAGGAGATCCACCGGGGCGCCAACTACTCGCCCAACTCCCTGGGCGGCGGCTGTCCCGCGCTCGGCACCGTGGACGAGGGCGCCTACCGCCATCTCGCCGAACGCGTCGACGGCGTCAAGATCCGCAGGCGGAGCCCCAGCTTCGAGGACCACTACACCCAGGCCGCGATGTTCTGGCACTCCATGGCCGACTGGGAGAAGCGACACATCGTCGACGCCTTCCGCTTCGAACTCGGCAAGGTCGACGCCGTGCCGGTCCGCGAGCGCACCGTCGAGCAGCTGGCCCACGTCGACCACGAGCTGGCCACCGCCGTCGCCGAGGGCATCGGCGTGGCCGCGCCCACCCGCACGTCCACGCCGGACCCGCGGCCCTCCCCGGCCCTCAGCCTGGTGAACAACCAGGGTGAGAACACCATCGCCACCCGGCAGATCGCCCTGCTCGCCACCGACGGCGTCGACGCCCACCAGGCGTCCGTCCTCCGCGACACGCTGCGCGAACGCGGCGCCGTCGCCGAGGTGCTGGCGCCGCACGACGGCACCGTCCGGGCCGCCGACGGCACCGCCCTGACCGTCGACCGGGCGCTGCCCACCGTCGCCGCCGTCCTGTACGACGCGGTGGTCCTCACCGGCGGCAGCGAGCCGGGTGACGGGGCAGACGGCGACGCGGCCCGCCGGTTCGTCCGCAACGCCTACCGCCACGGCAAGCCCGTCGCCGCCTACGGCCCCGCCACCACACTCCTGACCCGGCTGCTCCCCGACGAGGTGCGGCTGAGCACCCCCGACGGGGAGGTCACCGCCGACCGCGGCGTGGTCAGCGCGGGCACCGCCGACTCGCCCTTCACCGAGGAGTTCGTGAAGGCCGTCGCCGCCCACCGCTTCCGTGACCGCCCGGTGCCCCGGGACTGAACCGACCCCTCGTACCGCCGACCCCACCGAAAGGGAGGCCCCACGTGAGCCCCTCCGCCAACGGGACCCAGGTCCTCGTCGTCCTGACGGGCGCCGACGCCCACGACGCCCGCATCGTCTTCGACGCCCTGGGCACGGCCTTCGCGCCCGCCGGGCCCGAGGAGGGCCGCGCCGCCGCCGAGGACGACAAGGCGGGGGCCTCGCTGCTGCGCTCCGCCCTCTACGAGGCCGGCGAGCAGACCGGCCACCCCAAGGTGGCCGCGCCCCTGCGCACCGCCGTCAGCGTCACCCTCCAGGGCGACTACGGCGCGGTCGACCGGGTCAGCGAGACACTCGCCGACGCCTTCCGCCTGGAACGGCTGGGCGAGGCGCCGGGCGACCAGGAGAAGGAAGTCGAACTGCGGCTCCACCCGCACGAGAGCTGACCGCCCGACACAGCCCGACACAGAGAGGTGAGTACTGATGCCCAGGGCACAGATCAAGGACGAGAAGACCTACCAGGCGATGCGCCGGGAGGGCGAGAGCAAGGAGAAGGCCGCCCGGGTCGCCAACAGCCGCGCGGGCGGCGGCTCCCCGGGCCGCAAGGGAGGCAAGGCCGGCACGTACGAGGACCGTTCCAAGCAGGACCTCTACGAGCAGGCCAAGCGGGTCGGCATCGAGGGCCGGTCCCGGATGACCAAGGACCAGCTCATCGACGCCCTGCGCCACCACTGAGCCCCATCCGCCGCCGGGCCGCCTCCCTTTCCCTGGGAGGCGGCCCGGCGGCGTCGCGCCCGGCTCAGGCCGCGGCGGACCCGTGCCCGGCGAGCGGCGCCGTCGGCAGGCCGCCGTGCGAGCGCACCCCGCGCAGGAAGGCGTCCAGCGCCTCCGTCGCGCTGTGCCGCGGCTCCCAGCCCAGCTCGGTGCGGGCCCGCGCGCTGTCCATCAGCGGCAGCCGCAGCACCGCGTCGAACAGCCCCGGCGAGGCGCCCAGCGCCCGCAGCCGCCACCCGGCCGACAGCGCGGCCCGCGGCAGCGCCGGCGGCAGCTCCAGGGACCGGTTCTCCAGCATTCCGGCGAGGACCCGCCCGTCGATCACCGGGTCGGCGGCGAGGTTGAAGGGACCCCGCACCTCCTGGACGACGGCCCGCGCGTACGCGTCCGCCGCGTCGTCGGTGTGCAGCGCCTGGAACCGCAGCCCCCGCACGCCCGGCAGCACCGGCAGCAGGTCGGGGCGGAGCAGACGGCCGGGCAGCAGCCGGTGGCCGAAGATGCGCAACTGCTCCCCGGCGGCGCTCTCCTTGAACAGGAAGGCCGGCCGCATCCGCACCACCCGCACGTCCGGACGGTCCCGCTCGTAGGTGTCGAGCACCCGCTCCAGATACGCCTTCTCCCGCGTGTAGGCAGCGCCCGGCCAGCCGTGCGTCGGCCAGGACTCGTCGACCCGTGAGCCGTCGGCGGGGCCCGGCGCGTAGGCGCCGACCGAGGAGGCGTGGACCAGGGCGGGGACCCCGACCGTGGCGGCGGCCTCGAACACCCGCAGCGAACCCAGCACGTTGGCCTCCCAGGTGACCGCCGGGTCCCGGGTCGGCTGGAACCGCCAGGCCAGGTGGACGACGGCGTCCGCCCCCTCGAAGAGCCGCAGCAGCCGCTCCGGCGCGTCGGCGGCGGTCAGGTCGGCGGCGGCCCACTCGGCCCCGGGGTAGGAGAGGCGGGGGGTGCGCCGGGCGAGACCGAGCGCCGACACGACCCGGGGCTCCTCTGCGAGGCGGCGCATCACACTGGTGCCGACGTTGCCGGTGGCGCCGGTGACGACCACCCGCAGGGGTTTGGGGGTGCTGCTGGTCATGGGTACTCCTCCTGCCGTGCGGCGGGACCGGCCGGGTCGGGGGTGTCCCGGCCGGGGCTGTGCTGGTGGGGAGGACGGGGCCGGCGCCCTCGGGCGGGGCGCGCAGCAGGGGCTGGGCGGCGGCGGGTGTGCCGGCCGCCGGGGTGGCGGCCTCGCACGCTGGGCCGGGACCGGAACACCCTGGCACCGGGCCTCCCCCGCCGCCCGCCCGGCTCAGCGTGGACCCGGTGTTCGGCGGGGGGAGCCCGTCGTCCGGGGCGGCATGGGCGCAGGCCGGCGGTCTCGCGCGGGAAGCCGCCGAGCGGCAGCCGGGCCCGCCGGGGGCGGCGGGGCGGACCCGGGCCGGTCCTCGGCCGCCTCCCGAGGAGGGGGAGGCGGACCGCGCGGCACGCGACCCGCCTGCCCCGGAGGTGGCCCGGACCACTACAGCGGCTGCCCGCCCGTCACGTTCATGATCTCTCCGGTGATGTAACTGGCCTGGTCGGAGGCGAGGAAGACGTAGGCCGGGGCCAGTTCGGCGGGCTGGGCGGCGCGGCCCAGCGGCGACTGGGCGCCGAACTCCTCGGTACTGGGCATCGTCGAGGGGATCAGCGGCGTCCAGACCGGGCCCGGTGCCACCGCGTTGACCCGGATGCCGTCGTCGGCGAGCATCTGCGCGAGCCCGTGCGTGAAGGTGACGATGGCCCCCTTGCTCATGGCGTAGTCGAGCAGGTGCGGGGAGGGCTGGAAGCCCTGCACGGACGTGGTGTTGATGATGGAGGAGCCCGCACGCAGGTGCGGGCGGGCCTCGCGGCAGAGCCAGAACATCGCGTACAGGTTGGTCCGCATCACCCGGTCGAACTGCTCGGTGCTGATCGCCTCGATCCCGTCGGGCTGCGACATCTGGTAGGCCGCGTTGTTCACCAGCAGGTCCAGGCCGCCCAGTTCGGCGACGGTCCGGGCGACCAGTTCGCGGCAGACCTCCTCGTCGCGGATGTCGCAGGGCACCGCGACACCGGTGCGGCCGGCCTCGGTGATCAGGCGCAGGGTGGTGCGCGCCTCGTCGCGTTCCTCGGGCAGGTGGGCGAAGACGATGTCGGCCCCCTCGCGGGCGAAGGCCACCGCGACGGCTCGTCCGATCCCGGAGTCTCCGCCGGTCAGCAGCACCCTCCGGTCGCGCAGCAGCCCCCGGCCGCGGTAGCTCTCCTCGCCATGGTCCGGTTCGGGGTCCATGCGCGGGGTGCTCCCGGGGTGCCGCTGTGCCTGCTCGGGCTGGGGCGGGCGCGGGCGGGGGGCCGCGGGGTCCTGATCGCCTCGGGGGTCGGTCATCGTGGGCTCCCTTCGGTCGGGGGACAGATCGGTCGGTGGGACGGTTCGGTGGGGACCGGCGGTCAGGCGGGCTCGGCCACCGCGTCGGCGTGGTGGCCGGGGAGCAGGGCGCTGCGGCCGTGTGCCCAGGCGTCGAGCAGCACGGCGCCGAGCCGGTCCTCCACCAGGGAGGTGGCGGCCGCGCCGAAGGCGATGTCGGCGTCGAGCTCCGGCTCGTCGGCGAGCAGCCCGGCCACCACGTCGCGGCGCACCACCTGCTCGTGGACGGCGTCCGCCTCGACGTGCTCCTCGTAGAAGCGGACCGCCGCCGGCCCCGCTCCCGCCTTGCGCAGCGCGTCCGCCAGCCGCCGCGAGCCGGGTGGCGAGGTCACCTCGACGGCGGCGAAGTGGCCGACCAGCGCGCCGCGCAGGGCCCGGTGCAGGCCGAAGAGCGACATGAGGTTGACGGTGGTGAGGGCGGCGGCCGGGGCCGCGTCCAGGTAGTGGCCGTAGGCCGGCTCCAGGCCCAGGTCGGCCATCAGCTCGGCGTAGAGCCGGGCGTGCACGTCCTCGGCGCGCCCCGCCCCGAACTCGTCGTACTCCACCGCGACCAGCCCCGCCTTGGCCCGGCCGTGCAGCCGGGGGATCATCCAGGCGTGCGGGTCGGCCTCCTTGAGGTGGTAGAGGGAGCGCAGGGCCGCGTACTCGCGCAGCTCGGGCAGCCGGTGGGTGCGGCGCAGGTGGTGGCTGACGCTGCCCGGCTGATGACCGGCCGGCTCCACGAGCAGGGCGTCCAGGGCCGCCTCGGCGCTCTCCGGGCGCTCCGCGTCGGCGCGCAGGGCGGCCAGGAAGGGCTGCTCCAGGGTGGCGCGCAGGGCGAGCAGTTCGGGGTCCCACTCGCGGCTGTCGTCGGCGGGGGCGCCCGCGAAGCCCTGGTAGTGGAGTTCGTAGAGGACGTACAGGGCGAGCTGGAGATCGTCGCCGTACGGGTCGGCGGTGGCCTCGGCGCCGCCGGTGACAGGGGAGCCGCCGGAGCGCAGCGCCTCCACCACGCCCGCGGACACGGGGCCGCGTGGCTCGGGGAGCCGGGGCCGGGTGAGCCGGGAGTCGGCGGGCGTGGTCATCGGGGGTCCTCCTCGGTTCGGTCCGGTGCGTCGGGCTTCCTCGGTGCGTGTGCCCGGTGGCTGGTGTCGCACCACGGATAGCGGGCGCTCTTCCGGCACGTGCAGAGCGCGACGGTCGGGCGGTGCGAGAAGTGGGTGGTGCCGTCCTCGGTGACCACCTCGACGGGCCCGTCCACCAGGACCGGCCCGCCCTCGCGGTCCAGGCGCATCCGGGTGGGGCGGTCAGGCGTGGACGGCACGGATGATCACCAGTTCCTCCCACGGGCTGCCGTCGGCCAGCCCCTGCCGCACCAGCCACTCCCGGCGGCTGTTCAGGACCGGCCCGTACGGGATGCGGGCCCGGTCGCGGACCTCGGCCCGCATCCCGGCGCCGGCCAGCCGCCGCAGGGTCGTCTCGGTGCCGCAGAGCGCGGAGTGCACCAGCAGCAGCGTGCCGCCGGGCCGCAGCGCGGCCGGGGCATCGGCGCAGATCCGGTCCAGCAGGGCGCGGCCGTCGGGCCCGGCGTCCCAGGCGCGGGCCGGCCCCGAGGCGGGGAGCGTTTCCTGGGGCGCGGGCACGTACGGCGGGTTGCTGACCACCAGGTCGAAGGTGCGGCCGGTGACGGGCGTCGTCAGGTCGCCGCGGTGGACCCGCACCCGGCAGCCGGCCCGGGCGGCGTTGATCCGGGCGGTGAGCACGGCGGTCCAGGAGATGTCGACGGCGGTGACCCGGGCGCCGGTGCGGGCCGCGTGCAGGGCGACGGCGCCGCTGCCGGTCCCGAGGTCGAGCACCTCGGTGCCGGGGCCCGGTCGCTCGGCGGTGACGGCCCGCGTCAGCAGAGCGGTGTCGTGCTGCGGCGCGTAGACCCCGGCAGGGGCGAACACCGGGGCGAGCGGGGGAGCGGGAGCACTGGTCATGGGGGTGACTCCGTCCTGGTCGGGGCAGCGGTGGGCGCGGCCGGACCTCCTGACCACTTTCGGGCCGATCCGTCGGGTCCACCACTTGGCGTAGAGGAGCGGGTACCCCTGAAGGTCGCGTCCACCGGCCCGCGCCCGCTCCCCCTCGCGGACCGGCCCGCCCGGCGGGAACGCGGGAATGACTGGCTCCGCAGCGGTCATGCGGGGGGTGAGGGATCTTTCGCGGGGCGCCCGCAGAATTCGGGGCGTACCGTGGAGAACGAGACATGTCGGACGGCGGTGAGTGCTGGGCGGACAGCCCGGTCGCGGTCGCCGCACCGACCGACCGCCCAGCGGCAGGAGGCGCGCAGATGTACGCAATGACCGAGGCCCAGGTCGTACGAGCGGCCGAGTCGTCGGGAGCCGCCGGGTGGGTGCTCGGCATCGGGCTCGCCGTGCTGGCCGTGGCCGTGGTGGGCATGCTCATCTGGGTGGTCCGCAAGGGCATCAAGACGCGCGCGGAGGAGTCGGAACCACCGAGCCCCGAATCGCAGCCGCACAAGCCCGACCGGCCGACGCACGAGGAGGACTTCCGCGAGGACGACCAGGGCGAGTTCCCCACCGACGGCAGCCGCCTGCTGCCCAACGAACTGAAGGGGGTCAGCAGCCACCGGGCGGAACCTCCCGAGGGCGGCCGGCCCAAGCACACCCCGGGCCACAGCGGTGGTTTCGGCAGCGGCGGCGCCGGCGGCTGACCCGCACTCCTGCCGCACCGCGGCGCGACCGCCCGGAGGCCGGGCCCCACAAGAGGGGCCCGGCCTCCGGCGTGCGCCGCCCGCCGCTCAGGTCATGGCCGGCATCTCGCCCTCGGCGGTGCTGGTGTCGATGACGGAGAAGGCCGCGCCCTGCTGGTCCGAGACGGCGGCGAACCGTCCGAAGGGCGTGGTGACCGGCCCGTGCCGGACCTGCCCGCCCAGGCGGACCACCGTCCCGACCGCCGCGTCGCAGTCGGGCACGGAGAAGTAGACGTCGACATGGGAGGGGACCTCCGGCGGGAAGTCGTCGGTCATGGCCATCCGGCCCAGCACCGGGCGTCCCTCCGCGCTCCAGACCCGGAAGTCCGTCCCCGGGTCCTCCATCACCCCCACCTCGTAGCCGAACAGCGCGGGGAAGAACCCGTCGGTCGCGGCCGCGTCCCGGGTGAGGACCTCCGCCCAGGCGTACGCGCCCGGCGCCCCGGTCAGTCCGAAGCCCGGGTGGGTGCCCGGCTGCCAGAGGGAGAAGGCGGTGCCGGCCGGGTCGCGCAGCGAGGAGGTGACGCCGAAGCCGCCGACGTCCTCGGGGCCCATCGCCACCGTGCCGCCCAGCCCCGCCACCCGGCCGGTCACGGCGGCCGCGTCCGAGGTGGCGAGGTAGAGGTTCCACCGGGCCGCCGCGTCGGGGCCGGGCATGACCGGCATGACGGCGGCGACGGGCTTCCCGTCGACCATCGCCATCGTGTACCGGCCGTACTCCTCGCCGAGATCGTCGAAGGTCCAGCCGAGGACCTGGCCGTAGAAGTCACGTGCGGCCGCCAGGTCGGGGAACATCGCGTCGGCCCAGCAGGGCGCGCCTTCGGGGAACGGGCTCATGGGGGTGCCTCCACAGGGCGGGGGGAAGGGAGTGGGGCGGCCGGGGCGGCCGTCGGACGGGCCGGGGCGGGCGGGGCGCCCGCCCCGGCCCGGTGGGTGAGGGAGGTTCGGTGGGTGAGGGAGGCCGGCGGGTGAGGCTGAGGAGACGGCCGCGCGCCGACGCGCACGCGGTCGCCGGGGGCGCGCTCGTGCCCGGTGGCCCGGCCTCAGGCGGAGACGGAGAGCGAGTCGAGCACCACCGGCTCGACCTGACCGTCGAGCATCGCGCCGAGCCCGGTCACCGAGGCGATGTCGGGGCGCTCGGCCACCTGCACCGGCACCCCGGTCGCCTCCCGGATCATCTGGTCGAGCCCGGGCGTCAGGGCGCTGCCGCCGACCATCATGATCCCGCGCTCGGCCAGGTCCGCGACGAGATCGGGCGGGCAGTCGCGCAGCACCTTGCCGATGCCGTCGAGGACGCCGGTGAGCGGGATGTCGATGGCGCCGCGGAGCCCCGCCGTGTCCACCTCCACCGACCGGGCGAGCCCGGTGGCGACGTCCCGGCCGTGGATCTCCGTGGTGCCGGTGCCCCCCGTGGCCAGGTCGCCGCCGCGCAGCGCCAGGTGGAGCGGGCGCACCGACTGGCTCGGCAGCATCAGTTCGTGGTGGTGGCGCAGGTAGGAGACGACGGAGTGGTCGATGGCGTTGCCGCCGACCGGGACGCGCTCGGCCGTCACGATCGAGCCCAGCGAGAGGACCGCGATCTGCGTGGTGGCGGCACCGCAGACCAGGATCATGCTGGCCTCGGGCCGCTCCACGGGCAGCCCGCACCCCACGGCGGCGGCGATCAGCGTGTCGACCAGCTCCACCCGGCGCGCCCCGACCCCCACCAGCGTCTCGACCGTCGCCCGCTGGGCCAGCGGGTCCGCGTCGTACGGCGTGCAGGCGGCGGCCCGCAGGCGCGGCTTGCGGCGCAGCGCACGGCGCACCTTGTCGCCGAGGAGGTGGCGGAGCATCCGCTTCGCCATGTCGATGTCGACGACGGTGCCGCCGCTCACCGGACGGACCACCCGGATGTAGCCGGGGGTGCGGCCGGTCATCTGCTCGGCCAGCGTGCCGACCGCGATGAGCGCGCCGGTGCGCGTGTTGACCGCCGCCGCGCTCGGTTCGTCGACGACGACGCCCTCGCCCTTGAGGAAGACCCGGGTCCGCGCGGCCCCCAGGTCGACGGCGAAGTGGCAGCGGCGCAACTGCTCCAGACTGGCGGTCACGGCAGGTCCTCCCGAGTGCGGTGACGGAAACGAGCCCGGTACGGGCGGCTCTCCTCGCATCCTGCGGCCACCGGCCGCGCCCCGCCCGCCGGAAGGGTCCGCGCGGGTGGCCGGGCGAGCGCGTACCGCCTCGGACCCGCTCGGCCCGCCGGGCCGAGGTGACGCGTTAGCATCCGCTCCTGTGCACAGTGAGACCTCGCAGGACGAGCCCCCGGCCCCGGACGACGCGCAAGCGATACTTCCCCCACCCCGCGACCCCGTGGCCGCCCCGCCCCGGCGCCGTCTGCTCGCAGACCTGACACCTCTGCGCACCTCGGCCGACTTCCGGCGGCTGTGGATCGGCAACACCATCTCCTGGGTCGGCCAGGGCATGACCGCCCTCGCCGTCTCCCTCCAGGTCTACGACCTCACCCACTCCAGCTTCTCGGTCGGCCTGGTCGGTCTCTTCTCCCTGGTGCCCCTGGTCGTCTTCGGTCTGTACGGCGGGGCCGTCGCCGACACCGTCGACCGCCGCCTGCTGGGCCTCGCCAGCTCCACCGGCTCCTGGCTGCTGGCCGTCGCGCTCGCCGTGGCCGCGCTCGCCGGCTTCCACCAGGTGTGGTTCCTCTACGCGATCGTCTCGCTCCAGGCGGTCTGCGCGGCGCTGAACGCCCCGGCCCGCTCCTCGATGATCCCGCGGCTGCTGCCCGCCGAGCAGCTGCCCGCCGCCAACGCGCTCAACTCCATGACCACCACCTTCGGCACCATGACCGGGCCGATGCTCGGCGGCCTGCTGGTCGGCCTGTGGGGCTACCAGGCGGCGTACCTCATCGACGCCGTCGCCTTCACCGCCGCCCTCTACGCGATGTGGCGGCTCCCGGCGATGCGCCCGCAGCGGGAGGACGGCAGCCGCGGGCGGGCCTCGGTCATCGACGGCCTGCGGTTCCTCGCGACCCGGCCCAACATCCGCATGACCTTCTTCACCGACCTGTGCGCCATGGTCCTCGCCCACCCCCGTGCCCTCTTCCCCGCCGTCGCGGTGGTCTGGTACGGCGGCGACGCGACGACGGCCGGACTGCTGGTGGCCGCCCCCGCCGTGGGCGCCCTGCTCGGCAGTGTCTTCTCCGGCTGGCTGGGGCGCGTCCACCGGCACGGGGTGGCGATCCTGCTGTCGGTCGGCGGCTGGGGGCTGGCCGTGGCGGTCTTCGGCCTCACCCGCGACCTCCGGCTCGGCCTGTTCTTCCTGGCCCTGGCGGGGGCTGCGGACGCCATCTCCATGGTCTTCCGCTCGACCATGCTCCAGGCGGCCACCCCGGACGCGATGCGCGGGCGGCTCCAGGGCGTCTTCATCGTGGTCGTCGCGGGCGGCCCGCGCCTCGGCGACTTCCTCGCCGGCACCGTCGGCGACCTCGCCTCCCCGACGGTCGCGGTCACCGGCGGCGGCCTCCTCTGCGTCCTCGCCGTCACCGTGCTCGGCCTGCGCTGGCGCGGGTTCTCCCGCTACGACGCCCGCGACCCGCAGCCCTGACCCGCACACGGCGACGGCGCCGCCTCCCCGTGGGACGAGAGGGGGCGGCGCCGTACCTGCCCGGCCCCGACGTCCGCCGCGCGCTTCCGACAGGTGCCGCACCGGCCGGCCGACGCAGTGGACCAGACCGGCGAGGACGTCGGTGAGCAGGTTCGTGAGAAGGATCTGCTCGGTGTTCGCACGGCCGGGGACAGGGCGTTCGGGAACGTGGCACACGGGCTCCGCACAAGGCGGCCGAGCCGATCGCGGTGGCGGTGCCCACCTCATCGGTCGCTGAACGCGAGCATGGTGCTTCGTGACGTGCCCACGCGATCTCTCGTGGCACGACCACCTGATCAAGGGGACATCCGCCCGTCTGTCCGTTCAGGCTCCGGCGCGTCAGGGGTCAGCCCGCCTCCGTGCCCGCCGTCGCCGTCACCTGCTGGAGCAGCCCCCAGGTGGACTCCACCACCGCCCCCGCCCGGCCCCGTCCTCGTGCCCCGCCCGCTCCCGCTCTCCCGCCGCCTCACGGCCACACCACCGCCCCGACCGTCCTTCCGGCCCGGTCGCCGTCTCCGGCCCGGGATGCCCCCGGCCCGGCCGGTGCCTCTGCTTCGGCTGTCCTCCGGCGCGGTCGCTTCCCCACAGCCCCGCCGTCGGCCCGGCGGCCACTGCGGAAGCCCGGCCGGCGTTCGATGCCACCTGAACGGCCATGCCGGGAACGCGGCCGCCCCTCCGTCAGCCCGGCCGGCGCTTGAGGCGTCCCGAACGGTCACACCGGGCGGCCCTGAGCCCACCACCGAGCCCGGCCGGCGTTCGAGGCCACCCCGGAGCCCTCCGCACCACGGCCACGAAACGGCCCGGCCGCCCGCAGGGCGGTGCCCGGCCCCGGGCCCGACAGGGCTCACTCCCCGGCCATCCTCCGCAACATCCCCCGAAGGGCCTCCCGCTCCTCGCGGGAGAACCCGGCCAGCGGCTCCCGGGCGAAGTCCAGGGAGTCGCGCAGTACCCGGGCGACCTCCCGCCCCTCCGCGGTCAGAGCGGCCACCTTGATCCTCCGGTCCCCGGGATCGGCCCGCCGCTCGACCAGCCCCCGCAGGGCGAGCCGGTCCACGATCCCGGTGACGTTGGACGGCTCGCACTTGAGCCGGCGGGCGATCTGCCGCATGGGCAGCGCCTCGATGGACAGCAGCCCCAGTACACGCGCCTGCGCCCCGGTCAGCGCCTGCTCGGCGGCGGCCCGGTCGTACTCCTCGTGGTACCGCGCCACGACGGCGCCGATCAGCTCGACGACTTCGAGGGTCAAGGGGTCCGTGCGGGTGGCCATGCGCCCCAGGATAGCCGGTTGCTTGACAACATGAAATATTCAGACGCATTGTTGTTTCACCTCATGAAACATTAGGAGGAGACACCGCATGACCGCACTTCCCTCGTCCGGCCGCGCATGGCACCTCGTCGCCCGCCCCGACGGCTGGCCCACCCCCGAGGACTTCGCCCTCCGCGAGGTCCCGGTCGAGGCCCCCACGGCGGGCCGCATCCTCGTCCGCAACCTGTACTTCTCGGTCGACCCGTACATGCGGGGCCGGATGAACGACGTCAAGTCGTACGTCCCCCCGTTCCCGCTGGACGCCCCCATGGACGGCGGCGCGGTCGGCGAGGTCATCGCCTCCGAGGCCGAGGGCTTCGCCGTCGGCGACCACGTCCTGCACGGCCTGGGCTGGCGCGAGTACGCCGGCCTCCCCGCCAAGCACGCCAAGAAGGTCGACGGCTCGCTGGCTCCCCTCAGCGCCTACCTCGGCGTCCTCGGCATGCCGGGCCTCACGGCGTACGCGGGCCTGCTCGACGTCGCCTCGTTCAAGCCGGGCGACGCCGTCTTCGTCTCCGGTGCGGCCGGTGCCGTCGGCAGCGAGGTCGGCCAGATCGCCCGGCTCAAGGGCGCCTCCCGGGTCATCGGCTCGGCCGGCTCCGACGAGAAGGTCCGGCTCCTGACGCAGGAGTACGGCTTCGACGCCGCCTTCAACTACAAGAACGGCCCCGTCGCCGAGCAGCTCAAGGAGGCCGCGCCCGACGGCATCGACGTCTACTTCGACAACGTCGGCGGCGACCACCTGGAGGCCGCCATCGGCCGCCTCAACCAGTTCGGCCGGGTGGCGCTCTGCGGCGCCATCGCCCAGTACAACGACACCGGTGCCGCCACCGGTCCGCGCAACATCGCCCTCGCCATCGGCAAGCGGCTGCGGCTCCAGGGCTTCATCGTCGGCGACCACAGCGACCTCCAGCCGCAGTTCGTCGACGAGGTCTCCGCCTGGGTCCGCTCGGGCGAGCTGAAGTACAACGAGACCTTCGTCGAGGGCATCGACAACGGCGTGGAGGGCTTCCTCGGCATGCTCCGGGGCGAGAACACCGGCAAGATGATCATCGATCTGTCCCGCTGAACGACTCCCTCGTCTAGGCTCGTGCACGGCCCGCCGGGGTCGTGGGCGCGAGCTCCGGCGGAACAATCAGGAGGAACACGTATGTCCGTCCAGCAGATATCCGTCGCCTACACCGCCGTCGCCACCGCCGAGAACGGGCGCGACGGCCGGGTGGCCACCGACGACGGCAAGCTCGACGTCGTCGTCAACCCGCCCAAGGAGATGGGCGGGAGCGGCGCCGGCACCAACCCGGAGCAGCTCTTCGCCGCCGGTTACAGCGCCTGCTTCCAGGGCGCGCTGGGTGTCGTGGCCCGGGCCGCGAAGGCCGACATCTCCGGCTCGACCGTCACCGCGCAGGTCGGCATCGGCAAGACCGAGGCGGGCGGCTTCGGCCTGGAGGTCGAGCTGGTCACCGCGATCCCGAACGTCGACCGCGCCACCGCCGAGGAGCTCGTCGCCAAGGCCCACGAGGTCTGCCCGTACTCCAACGCCACCCGCGGCAACATCAAGGTGACCCTCACCGTCGCCTGAGCCCCTCACCGTCGCCGGCCCACCCGCCCCGCGCACGCGGTCCGGGTGGGCCGGTAAGGTTCCCGCATGGGTGATCTCGGCGTCGGTTTCCGGTACTTGATGAGCGGCCAGCGCTGGGCGCTGTCTCATGGCAAGACCTTCGGGCTGGGGCTGCTGCCCGGCCTGATCACCCTGGTCGTGTACGCGGCGGCGCTGGTCGCGCTCGCTTTCGGCGCCGACGACCTGATCGCCTGGGCCACCCCCTTCGCCGACGGCTGGGGCTCCCCGTGGCTCGGCCTCTTCCGCGGCTTCCTCACCGCGGTCCTCTTCGCGCTGGGCCTGATGCTCGCGGTGATCACCTTCACCTCGGTCACCCTGCTCGTCGGATCCCCCTTCTACGACGCGGTCTCCGAGCGCGTCGACGCCTCCGTGGACGGCAACGTCCCCACCTCGGGCCGCTCCTTCTGGTACGACCTGTGGGTCTCCACCCGCGACAGCCTGCGCATCCTGGTCCGCGCCGCGATCTGGGGCGTGCTGCTCTTCGCGCTCGGCTTCGTCCCGGTCGTCGGCCAGACCGCCATCCCCGTCGTCGGCTTCTTCGTCACGGGCTTCTTCCTCACCGAGGAACTCGCCTCCGTCGCCCTCGCCCGGCGCGACGTCGACCTGCGCGAACGGCTCGCCCTGCTCCGCTCCCGCCGAACCCTGGCATGGGGCTTCGGGGTTCCACTGGCCCTGGCCTACGTGATCCCCCTCGTCGCCGTCTTCCTGATGCCCGGTGCCGTCGCCGGGGCCACGCTGCTCTCCCGCGACCTGCTCGGCGAGCCGACCGCCCCCACCGGGGACGCCGCCCCCGACACCGGCCAGGCCGCCCCCGCCGGCCTGGCGAAGCCCCCGGCCGACGCCCCGGCCGAGCGCTGACCGGCCGCAACACCCCTCCTCGGGAAGCCGGTTCCTCGCCGAGCAGCACGAGGAGGTCGCGGAAGGCCACCGTCAGTCGACCGCCTCCGGGACCAGCAGCCACGGGTACTGGGGCCTGTCCCACACCGCCACCAGCGGCGGGGCCGCCGCCCGCGAGGCCCGCGCCCTCGGCGGCGGCTCGGCCACCGTCTTCCCGCCGCACATCACCTCTCCGCTGGAGGGCCTGTGTGCCGCTCTCGGGGGAACAGGCCGTTCGGCGCCGACCCGCAGCACGAGATCGGCCCGGCCACCCAGGGCTTCGCCCTGACAGCCGTCTGCCGCGACGCCCAGGGCACCGTCCTCGGCACCGCGCCCGTCCCCGGCGGAGCGCCGACCAGTGGGTCGGCAGCGACCTGCCCGAGGGCGTCACCCACGACACCCTGCACAGCATCGAGATCACCGGCAGCTACACCCCGCCCGAGTCCGGCCGCCACACCTTCGGCACCCGCGGCCTCGGCGCCTTCCGCCTGACCGTCGGCGGCCGCGAACTCTGGTCCGGAACGCAGGGCCTCGGCGAGGGCCGCGACCCCTTCGAGGCGTTCTTCGGCGCCCCCACCGAACGCGCCACCGCCGAGCTGACCGCCGGCACCCCCGTCGACATCAGCCTGGAGTACGTCCGCACCCGCCTGCCCGACGCGCCCCTGGAGGGCGTCAGCGTCTCCCTCGTCCACCTGCTGCCCCAGCGTGATCCGGACGAGTTGATCGCCGAAGCCGCCCGGCAGACGGAGACGGCGGTGGTGGTCGTCGCCACCACCGAGGCCGGCGAGCCCGAGCGGCCCGCCCAGCGCCTCGCCGGGTTCGCCCTCGCCGAGGCCTCGCCCGGCGAAGCCACCGAGGTCACCGTCGACCTGCCCGACCGCGCCTTCGAGACCTGGGACGAGTCGACGGGCGGCTGGGTCCGCCGGCCGGGCCACTACGAACTGCGCGCCGCCCGCTCCGCGGCCGACCCGCGCCTGGCCCTGCCCCTCCGGGAGGACTGACCGGCCCGGCGGCCCGGGGAGACGCCCGGCGGCCCGGGCCGCCGGGCTCAGCCCTTCGCCGTCACCGCCCGGTAGGCGATGCGCGCGATGTGCGCCTGGCCGTTCCTGCTGGGGTGGAACCAGTCCCACGGCGAGAGCTGCGTCCCGGTGAAGCGGAAGTCGAACACCGCCCCGCCGTCCGTCCGGCAGAGCCGGTCCTGGGCGCACACCTGCGCCAGCACCCTGTTGTACGCCTTGACCCGCTTGTGCACCTTGGCCCGGCGCTTCACCGATTTCCTGTCGACCGCGTCCGGCTCCGACAGCATCGACCGGCAGATGCCCAGCGCCCACACCTGTTTGCCCAGCTCGCTGGTGCGCCCCTCCGACCAGAGCCGCTTCAGGTCCGGCACGCTCGCCATGTACACCTGGGTGCGGGGAAGCTCGGCGCGCAGAATCTCCATCGCCTCCTCCACCGACTTCCGGAAGTCGGCCACCTTGGTCATGTGGCGGGTGGAGGACCGGCACGCGTCGTTGGCGCCGACCATCACCGTCAGCAGCTCCGGCCGGTCCTGCACCGCCCGCTCCACCTGCGCCGGGAGGTCGGCCGCGCGTGCCCCCGAGACCGCGTGGTTCCAGCTCCGCTCCACCGCGCCCCGCTCCCCGAGCAGCCGCAGCGCCAGTGAGCGCACTCCCGGATCGCTGCCCGTGGCCCACGAGGCCTCCGGGCAGTCGGCCAGCACCGAGCAGGCGTCGAACCCCCGCGTGATCGAGTCCCCGACCGCCGCCAGCGAGGCCGGACGGGTGTCCCACCCCGTCTGCTCCCTGGCCCGGGGCGCGGCCAGCTCGTCACTGTCCTGTGAGGACGGCGCGCTCTGGCAGGCGGGCAGCACCGCCCCGAGGAGCAGCGCGAGGACGGCCGCGGTCCCGGCTCGCGCCCTGCGCCCCCGCACGTCCCGCTCACCCATCACGCCTCCTTCCGCCTGCCGTCCCGTGCCCGCCCTCGGGCGGGAGCCCCACCCGGTCAACGGTTCCGCGGTCCGGCGCGGTTCCGCGCCCCGCCGCGAGAACCGTCACAGGGCCCCCGGTACCTGCGGCACGGCTCCGGGGCCGCCATCGTCGCGCGGCACGGACCCCGGCGCGCGCTGCGCTCCGCCGGTCCGGTGCCAGGTGCCCCCGGCCGGCCCACCCGCGCGGGCCGGCCGTCACCCGGCCGCCGGAACGCCGCTCGGCCGAGCGGGTGGCGCCGGGCGTACGCCGGGCGCGCCCCGCCGGGTGAAAGCAGGCGGGTCCGGGGCGACCGGCCCGACGGTACGTCACCCCGCCACCCGTGCGGCACGGTAGCTTTGGCCCCGGGCAGTCCGGCCGGTGGCGTACGGACGCCCCGGGGGCGGCGCGGCCCACCGGTTCCGCTAAGTTACATCACGTCACATCTGTCCCATTTGGGAAATTCGCTCGGCACGGGTGCGAGGCCGCTCGGGACAGCGCCCTCGGTCCCACACTGGAGGTTCCGGTGACGACACGTGGAGTCCTGTACGTGCACTCCGCACCGCGCGCGCTGTGCCCGCATGTCGAGTGGGCCGTGGCCGGTGTACTCGGCGTGCGCGTCAGCCTCGACTGGATCAGGCAGCCCGCCGCCCCGGGCACCTGGAGGGCCGAGTTCTCCTGGCAGGGCCAGGTGGGCATCGCCTCCCGGCTCGCCTCCGCGCTGCGCGGCTGGCAGCAGTTGCGCTTCGAGGCGACCGCGGAGCCCAGCCCCGGCGCCGAGGGCGAGCGGTACAGCTCCACCCCCGGCCTCGGCATCTTCCACGCCGTCACCGGCATCCACGGCGACATCCTCATCCCCGAGGACCGGCTGCGAGCCGCCCTGGTCCGCTCCCAGGCCGGCGAGACCGACCTGGAGGCCGAGATCGCCCGTCTCCTCGGCAAGCCCTGGGACGACGAGCTGGAACCCTTCCGGCACGCGGGCGAGGGCGCTCCGGTCCGCTGGCTCCACCAGGTCGTCTGAGCGCTCCCGGCCCGCCGCCGCGCGCGACCGGAACACCGAAGGGCCCGCCTCCCCCGAGGGAGGCGGGCCCTTCGCCCGGCGTACGCGGGCCGGTCAGACCGTGCGGAAGGCGAGAACCACGTTGTGGCCGCCGAAGCCGAACGAGTTGTTGATCGCGGCGACGGTGCCCTCGGGCAGCGCGCGGGCCTCGCCGCGCACCACGTCCGCGCCGGATTCGGTGATCGCCGGGTCCAGGTCGTCGACGTTGAGCGTCGGCGGCGCCTTGCGGTGCTTCAGCGCCAGCACCGTGGCGACCGTCTCGACACCGCCGGCGCCGCCGAGCAGGTGGCCGGTCATCGACTTGGTCGCCGAGATCGCCACGTGCTCCAGATCCTCGCCCAGGATCTGGCGCAGCGCCTTCACCTCGGCGATGTCGCCCTGCGGGGTCGAGGTGGCGTGCGCATTCAGGTGCACGACCTCGGAAGGCTTCAGGTCGGTGTCGTCCAGCAGGTTCTGGAGCGCCGTCGCGATGCCCCGGCCGGTCGGCTCGGGCTGCGCGATGTGGTGGCTGTCGGCCGACAGGCCCTGGCCCAGCACCTCGCAGTAGACGCCGGCCCCACGGGCGGCCGCGTGCTCGGCCGACTCCAGGACGACGACGCCCGCGCCCTCGCCGAGGACGAAGCCGTCCCGTGCGGTGTCGTAGGGGCGCGACGCCTTCTCGGGCTCGTCGTTGTTCTTCGACATCGCCATCATGTTGGCGAACGCGACCACCGGCAGCGGGTGGATGGCCGCCTCCGTGCCGCCCGCCACGACCACGTCGGCGCGGCCGGTGCGGATCATCTCCACCGCGTAGCCGATCGCCTCGGCGCCGGAGGCGCATGCGGAGACCGGGGCGTGCACGCCCGCCCTGGCGTTGACCTCCAGGCCGACGTTGGCCGAGGGGCTGTTCGGCATCAGCATGGGCACGGTGTGCGGGGAGACGCGCCGGGCGCCCTTCTCCTTCAGCACGTCGTACTGGTCCAGGAGCGTGGTGACGCCGCCGATGCCGGAGGCGATGACCGTGCCGAGGCGCTCCGGGCTGATCCGCTCGTCCTCGCCCGCCATCGCCGTGTAACCGGCGTCGGCCCAGGCTTCACGGGCGGCGATCAGCGCGAACTGCGCCGAGCGGTCGAGCTTGCGCGCCAGCGGGCGCGGCAGGACCTCGGCCGGCTCCACCGCGATCCGCGCGGCGATCCGGACCGGCAGGTCCGCGTAGCGTTCGTCCTCCAGCGGACGGACGCCGGAGCGGCCCGCGATCAGACCTTCCCAGGTCGATGCGGCGTCGCCACCCAGCGGGGTGGTCGCGCCGATACCGGTGACGACCACGGTGCGATTGGTCGGGCTCACAGGGCTTGTCTCCACAGGTCAGAGGGTCGAGCGTCAAGGCGCGCCACCACCGGCGGGCGGGGTCGGGCGCCCGGGCCGGGCTCCGGCGGGCAGAAGGCCGGGGGCGGGCACGGGGAGCGGACCCGGAAGGCCGGGGCCGCTCCCGGTGCGCCGGGATCAGCCCTGGTGCTTCAGGATGTAGGACGTGGCGTCGCCCACGGTCTTGAGGTTCTTGACGTCCTCGTCGGGGATCTTCACGTCGAAGCGCTCCTCGGCGGCGACGACGACCTCGACCATGGACAGCGAGTCGACGTCCAGGTCGTCGGTGAAGGACTTGTCCAGCTGGACGTCCTCGGTCGGGATGCCGGCGATCTCGTTCACGATCTCCGCGAGACCCTCGACGATCTCTTCCTGCGTGGCGGCCATGATGGCGCTCCTTCGTTGGTGTTCAGAGGTGTACGGTTCCGCGTGCCCCGGAAGGCCGGGGGTGCGCGGCGCCTAGGGGAGAGTAACGACCGTGGCGGCGTAGACGAGACCCGCCCCGAAGCCGATGACGAGCGCCGTGTCGCCGCTCTTGGCCTCGCCCGTCGCCAGAAGCCGCTCCATCGCGAGCGGGATCGACGCGGCCGAGGTGTTGCCGGTGGTCTCGATGTCACGGGCGACCGTGACGTGCTCCGGCAGTTTGAGGGTCTTCACCATCGAGTCGATGATCCGCATGTTGGCCTGGTGCGGGATGAAGACATCGAGGTCCTCCGCGGTGATACCGGCGGCCTCCAGCGCCTGCTGGGCCACCTTGGCCATCTCGAAGACGGCCCAGCGGAAGACGGCCTGGCCCTCCTGCGTGATCGCCGGGAACTTCTCCGGGTGGCCGTCGCGGTACTCCGCCCACGACGTCGTCTGCTTGATGGTCTCCGACTTGTCGCCCTCGGAGCCCCACACGGTCCGGCCGATGGCCGGGACGTCCGAGGGGCCGACGACGACCGCGCCCGCGCCGTCACCGAAGAGGAAGGCCGTCGCGCGGTCCTCGTGGTCGGTGAGGTCGCTGAGCCGCTCCACACCGATGACCAGCACATGCTCGGCCGACCCGTCCACGACCATGCCCTTGGCGAGGGTCAGGCCGTAGCCGAAGCCCGCGCAGCCGGCGGAGATGTCGAAGGCGGCGGGCTTGCCCGCACCCACCAGGTGCGCGATCTCGGTCGCCACCGCGGGGGTCTGCTTGAAGTGCGAGACCGTCGAGACGACGACGGCGTCGATCTCCGACGGGGCTATGCCGGCGTCGGCGATGGCCTTGCCCGCCGCCTCCACCGACATCACGGTGACGGTCTCCTGGTCGTCGGCCCAGTGCCGGGTGGCGATGCCGGACCGCGAGCGGATCCACTCGTCGGAGGAGTCGATCTTCTCCAGGATCACCTCGTTGGGCACCACCCGTGTCGGGCGGTAGCCGCCGACGCCGAGAATGCGCGCGTACGGGGCACCCTTGCTGGGCTTGATCTTCGCCATGCTCTCGGTGCTCCTTCTCAGGCCGTCTGCGGGTCCGCCGGCGCGGCGGGGGAGTGCTCGGCGATCAGGGCGCGTGCCGCGTCGAGGTCGTCGGGGGTCTTCAGGGCGAGCGTCTTGACGCCCGGCATCGCGCGCTTGGCCAGTCCGGTCAGCGTGCCGCCCGGGCACACCTCCAGCAACGCGGTGGCGCCGAGCTGCTGGAAGGTCTCCATGCACAGGTCCCAGCGGACCGGGTTGGCGAGCTGGCCCACCAGCCGCTCCAGGACCTCCGTGCCGGTGGCCACCCGCGCGCCGTCCCGGTTGGAGACGTACGGCACGGACGGGTCGGCGGGGGCCAGCTCCGCGGCGGCCTTCTCCAGCTCCGACACGGCCGGGGCCATGTGCTCGGTGTGGAAGGCGCCGGCCACCTTGAGCGGCACCACCCGGCGCACCCCCTCCGGCTTCTGCGCGACCAGCGCGTCGATCTGCTCCAGCGTGCCCGCGGCGACGATCTGGCCGGCGCCGTTGACGTTGGCCGGGGTCAGGCCGAGCTTCTCCAGGTGCGGGAGGGTCACCTCCGGGTCGCCGCCGAGCAGGGCGGCCATACCGGTGGGGGTGACGGCGGAGGCCTCCGCCATGGCCTGGCCGCGGCGGCGTACCAGACGCAGCGCGTCGGTGTCGTCGAGGACCGAGGCGAGGGCGGCGGCGGTGATCTCGCCGACGCTGTGTCCCGCGACAGCGCCCGGGGCCACCTCGCCGAGCGCGGTGGCGGAGAGCAGCCCGGCGGCGACCAGCAGCGGCTGGGCCACCGCGGTGTCACGGATCGCCTCGGCGTCCGCCTCGGTGCCGTAGTGCACCAGGTCGAGGCCGATGGCGTCGGACCAGGCCGCGACGCGGTCGGCGGCACCGGGGAGTTCGAGCCAGGGGGTCAGGAAGCCGGGCGTCTGGGCGCCCTGGCCGGGAGCGACGAGTACGAGCACTCTCACACTCTCTCTTGGGGAGGGCCCCGACGGCCGGTGGGGACAGGGACCAAGAACCGTCAGGGGAATTGTTGGTGTCCGACAAAATCCTAGAGTTGCGCCTCGGCGTCCGCCAAGCGCCCCAGGATCAGCGCGATACGCAGCGTGAAGGCCGATCGCACATCGGAGGGCGACCACCCGGTGACGTCAGTCACACGTCGAAGCCGGTAGCGCACGGTGTTCGGGTGGACGAACAGCATCCGCGCGGCCCCTTCGAGGCTGCTCGCCTGCTCCAGGTAGACGCTCAGCGTCTCCAGGAGAGCCGACCCCGCTTCCTCCAACGGTCTGTAGATCTCCTCCACCAACTGGTCCCGCGCGGCGGGATCGCCCGCCATCGCGCGCTCCGGCAGCAGATCGTCCGCGAGCACGGGCCGCGGCGCGTCCTGCCAGGCCGCGCACGCCTTCAGTCCCGCCGCGGCGGCCTGTGCCGACCGGGTCGCCGCCAGCAGGTCCGCCACCACGGGGCCGGCCACCACCGGGCCCGCCGCGTACGGCCCGATCAGCGCCTTCGCCACGTGCAGCGGGTTGTCGCTGCCGCCCGCGATGACCACCAGCCGGTTGCCGAGCACCCCGGTCAGGACCTGCACCTTGGCCTGGCGGGAGGCCCGCCGGATCGCCTCCACGGTCAGCTCGCTGTCCCCGTCGGGGGCGGTGCCGAGGATCACGCAGACGTGCTCGGGGGAGTTCCAGCCGAGCGCGGCCGCCCGGGAGACGGCGCCCTCGTCCGCCTCGCCGGAGAGCACGGCGTTGACCACCAGCGACTCCAGCCGGGCGTCCCAGGCGCCGCGCGCCTCGGCGGCCTGCGCGTAGACCTGAGCGGTGGCGAAGGCGATCTCCCGGGCGTAGACCAGCAGCGCCTCCCGAAGCACCGACTCGTCACCCGGCGCCGCGACCTCGTCGATCGCCGTCTCCATGACCTCGATCGTGGTGCGCACCATCTCGACGGTCTGCCGCAGGGTGATCGCCCGCGTCAGCTCGCGCGGCGCCGTGCCGAACACGTCGGTGGAGATCGCCTGCGGCGCGTCCGGCTGCCGGAACCACTCGGTGAACGCCGCGATACCCGCCTGTGCCACCAGGCCGATCCACGAACGGTTCTCCGGCGGCATCGCCCGGTACCAGGGCAGCGTCTCGTCCATCCGCGCGATGGCGTTGGCGGCGAGCCGCCCGGAGGAACGCTCCAGCCGCTTCAGCGTCGCGGTGTGCGGATGGGCGGCCGCAGCCTCTGGAGGCTGCTGCTCGGCGGGGTGGTCGGGTGGTGTGGATTCGGGTTGGGACACGGGACAAGACTGCCTTATCGCAGCGGGGCGGTGAGGTGGAGGGTCACGGGCAGGGCCGGGCGCGTGGCGGCGGCCGGCCTGGTGGCGGAGGGGAGAGACGGTTCAGGGGGCGCGGGCCGGTGCGTGGCCCCGGTGGTGTGGGGCGGGGCTTTGCGGGGTGGGGGTGTGATCGCTGTGGTGTGGGGCGGGGCTTGTGGGGCGCGGGACTGCGATCGCCGGGGGTGTGGGGCGGGGCCCTTGCGTGGTGGGGCTTGGGCCGTCGGGGCGCGTGGCGGGGGCGGGCTGTGCCGCAAGGTCTCCGGTGATCCGGTGATCCGGTGATCCGGTGATCGGCGTGGTGGGGCTTGGGCCGTCGGGGGCGGGACTGGGACGGGCTGCGCCGCGTGGGCTCCGGTGATCCGGTGACCTGCGTCGAGGACGACGAGCTGCCGGTCTTGCCGTCGGCCCGGTGCCTGGCCCGGGGGCCAGATGCCGGGCCCGGGGTCAGGTGCTGGTCAGGCGCTGGGCACCGGCCCGGAGGGGCTCGGCACCGACGGGTTGTGCCTGTGGGGAGGCGGTGATCCAGGAGCCTGCGGCCGCGTGTCGCTCCGTGCGCGGGCCGTGGTGCGGCTCCGGGTGCTGAGGTGGCGACGGTCGGCTGAGTCGTTCTCCGCGCCGGGCCGTGCCGGGCCCGTCCGCGGCTCGTCGCAGTGCAGAGGCGATGTCGAGGCGGAACCAGGTCCCTGGCGGGGTGGGCCTCCGTCTCCGGCCAGGTCAGGCCGTACCGTGGTGCGGGTGATCGACGTACGGCGCTCCGGCGACCGGTACCAGGGCGGCGAGCCCTCGGCCGGTATCAGCACCCTGCACGCCTTCTCCTTCGGCGCGCACTACGACCCGGACAACCTCCGTTTCGGCCCGCTCATCGCCTGCAACGAGGAACGCCTCGCGCCCGGCGCGGGCTTCGACGAACACCCGCACAGCCATACCGAGATCGTCACCTGGGTCGCCGAGGGCGAGCTGACCCACCAGGACTCCACCGGCCGCACCACCGTCGTACGACCGGGCGACGTCCAGCATCTCAGCGCGGCCACCGGCGTCCGCCACGTCGAGCGCAACGACGGCCCGGCCCCTCTCGTCTTCCTCCAGATGTGGCTCGCGCCGCTCACCTCGGACGGCGCGCCCACCTACTCCCTGGCCCGCCGCGAGAATCTGCCGCAGGACCGGCCCGACACCGTCGTCCTCGACCTTCCGGCCGCCGGAGCCGCGCTCCACCGCCTTCTCCTCGTCCCCGGCCGACCGAATCCTCTCCCGCCTGCCGCGCTACGCCACGTCCACGTCCTGACGGGAGACGTCGAACTCAGCCCGGCCTCAGTCACCGGCGAGGACAATTCCCCGCCGGTACGACTCGGCCCTGGCGACTCCGCCCGCGTCGGCGAGACGGCTCCAAACCCCCGAACCCTCATTTCTGCCGATCTCGATGCCGCTGACGCCCGCGGCGGCAGCGGTCAGGAGGGAGGCGAGTCGGCCGGGCGACCCTTCACCGTGACAGGGCGCGGCGAGAGCACCGCCGAACTGCTGGTCTGGACGATGAGGGGATAGGTCCCCCGGAAAGCGGGGCGCCCGTTTGACGGTGGGACAGAGGCGGCCGGACACTCGACGCTCGACTCCGCCGCGTGTGTCGCCACGTGGCCCACATCTCCGGTCCGGGCCGGAACGTGAGCCTATGCCCGGGCTCGAACCCCAGACGCTCGTAGAACCCCGGGTTCCGTACGTTGCCCGACTCCAGGAACACCGGACGCCCGTCGGTGTCCGCCTGCTCCGGGAGCCCGCCGAGCACCGCCGTTCCCAGTCCCGTGCCGTGGGCCTCGGCACGCGCCCCAGGAACTCGACGTACCAGTGCGGTGGCACCCCCGGATGCCGCCGTTCCAGAGCGAGCAGCCGTGCCCCGAGCCTCGGCAACTCCCCTCTGCCCGCGCGCACCAGCGTCCGCGCGTTCCGCAGCAGGTAGACCGTCGGCAGCTTCCAGGCACCGGCTCCGCCCACACGCACGCCACCCGCCTGCCGTCGTCGGTCCACACCCGCCCGTGCGGGATCTGCTGCCCGAGACGCCCTCGGGAACAGCAACCGGAGCCGCCACTTGCGGTCACGCGGTATCAACCACGACCAGACAGGATCGTCCCGATACGCACTCGCCAACACCCCGGCGAGCCCCTCCGCGTCAGCCGCCCCGGCCCGCACGAGTCGCACCATGCTGGGAAGGTACGCGCCGGGAACCGAGCCTGCCAGGGTTACCGCGGCCACGTCCCGCCTGGCGACGTGACCAGGGAGTGGCTGGGGGCCCGGGACCTGCGGCCCGGTGGTCCGACTGGGGCTGCTCCCGGGAAACCGGCGGTCCTGCGGGTGAGCGGGCTTCACCCGGGGCCGCCTCTTGGCGGCGGGGACAGCAGTGGCCAGGTTCGTCGTGTGCGGGCCGTGCATACGGACGCCGACACCGAGGCGCACTGACGGGGCTGCCCTGCGTCCGAACTGGCGGGGTGGCTGACTGGAGGGTGCCGGGGCGAGCTGGCACGTGGCTGACTGATCCGGCAGCAGGGCGTAGGGCGCCTTCGTAGGGCGCCCTCGTAGGGCAAGGGATCGTTCGGGTGAGGGGCAAGGAGGGGAGCGGCAAGGAGGGGAGCGGCAGAGCGAGTCCTCTGCGCGGAGCCGGGCCGATGAGCAGGCACGCGAGGCCGGTCACCGAGACATCCGCCTTCCGCTGGGATGGGCGGGGTCTGGCGGGGTGGGACGGGGTGGGGCGAGCGGCGGGATGTCGGGCGGGTGCTGTGAGTTGAGAGTTGGCGACTGGGGCCCGGAGCGGCGGGCTGGCGGGCCGGTTAGCCCCGTGCACAGGACCACACGTCGTATCGGACGGGACGCCCACTGCTCCGAGCCCCGCCTCCCGGGCTCGGGGAGCCCGGCCAGGACTCCGGCCCGACGCTGCTGACCGTGCCGCCCCGCCACAACCGAGGCCTGTGGTGTCCGCCCCGGTTACCGCCCCCCTGGCAGCCCGCCACCCCTGTTGCGTCAGTTCGGGTCCAGGGCCGGACCCGAACCCAGGGCGGAGCCGGCCCAGACCCGGAGCCGTCCGCCTCGGACCACCCACCTCGCCGCTCGGCCCGAGACCGGTCCCGCTCAGCGACCCCCGCCCTGGCCCAGTTCCTTGAGGATCGCGTCCGTGAACCCCGGCCAAGCCTCGATGGCCCAGGGCCCGAAGTCCCTGTCGGTCAACGCGACAGCGGCCGCCCGGGCGTCCGGGTCGATCCAGAGAAACGTCCCCGACTGGCCGAAATGCCCGTACGTCCTCGGTGAGGACGCCTGCCCCGTCCAGTGTGGCGACTTCCCGTCCCGGATCTCGAAACCCAGCCCCCAGTCGTTGGGGTTCTGGCTCCCGTATCCGGGCAGCACCCCCTTCAGCCCCGGATGCACGACCGATATGGCCTCGGCGACCGTACGGGCGTCCAAGAGCTGGGGCGCCTGCACCTCCGCCGCGAACCGGATCAGGTCGTCCACCGTCGACCACCCGTCCTTCGCGGGAGACTGCTCTCCTTCCAAAGACGTCGCGCGCATCCCCAGCGGCTCCAGCACGGCCTGCCGTAGATACTCCGGGAACGCGATGCCCGTCGCCTCGGCCAGGTGCTCACCCAGCGCCTCGAAGCCGGCGTTCGAGTAGATCCGCCGGGCTCCGGGCTCCGCCTGAACCCGGTACTCGTCGAAGGCCAGCCCACTGGTGTGTGCCAGCAGATGCCGCACCGTCGACCCCTCGGGCCCCGCCGGTTCGTCGAGTTCCACGGCTCCTTCCTCATACGCCACCAGCACGGTGTACGCCGCGATCGGCTTCGTCACCGAGGCCAGCGCGAACCGCCGGTCGGTGGGCCCGTGGGTCCCGGCCACCGTCCCGTCGGACCGCACCACGGCCGCAGCCGCGTGCGGCACCGGCCAGTCGTCCACCCACGCCAGACTCTCAAGGCTTCGCATGTCGGCGAGTCTAGAACGGGCATCCGGGACGAGCAGGTGACGGCTGTCCCCACCGAGGACCGCGGAGGTGCTCGGCCCGCCACCGGGCACTCCGGTGCCGGAGCGGGTGGCGAGACGGGCCCCGACAGTCGCGGGCGCATCCGCGGTTGCGCGGAGTGCGCCTGGACGTTCCGGCGCGGAGAGCATGAGGGTGACGAATGCCACCTCCCTCCCCGCTGTGGTCCGAGCCTGCTCGACCGCACACGACCCCCTTCCTCGCTCGGACAGCGATGACCACTACACGATCAGGAAGGGGCACCGAGCTGACCGGTCCCACCGCCCGCCCTCAGGCGGTCCGGGCGCGTCGGCCTTACGCGGCGAGTCGACCGCTCGCCCTAAGAGGCCCTAACAGAAGTTGTTGATCATGTGACTTTAGGCTTGAGTGGTCGTTGGTCCGTTCGTGGGGAAACGACAGTCGCGGCCCTGGGTCGTGTCGGACGAACTGTGGTCGCTCATCGAGCCGTTGCTGCCCGAGCCGGGACCCAAGCAGGTGGAGGGCAGGCCGCGGGTCCCGGACCGGCAGGCACTGTGCGGAATCCTGTTCGTGCTGCACACCGGCATCCAGTGGGAGTACCTGCCCCAGGAGCTGGGCTTTGGCTCGGGGATGACGTGCTGGCGGCGCCTGGCCGCCTGGAATGAAGCCGGTGTCTGGGACGCACTGCACCTGGTGCTGCTGAAGAAGCTGCGGGCCGCGAAGAAGCTCGACTGGTCCCGGGCGGTGATCGACTCCTCCCATGTCCGGGCCGCTCGGCGCGGCCCAAAAGCGGGCCCAGCCCGGTCGACCGCGCACGACCGGGCAGCAAGCACCACGTCCTCACCGACGGCCAGGGCATCCCGCTCGCGGTGTCGCTGACCGGCGGAAACCGCAACGACGTCACCCAGCTGCTGCCGCTGCTGGACAAGGTTCCGGCCGTGGCGGGCACCGTCGGCCGGCCCAGACACCGGCCAGACGCACTCCTCGCCGATCGCGGCTACGACCACGACAAGTACCGCCGCCTGCTGCGACAGCGCGGGATCCGGCCGGTCATCGCCGAACGAGGCGTCGAGCACGGCTCTGGCCTGGGCGTCTTCCGCTACGTGGTCGAGCGCACGATCGCCTGGCTGCACGGCTTCCGCCGACTGCGAATCCGCTGGGAACGACGCGACGACATCCACGAAGCCTTCCTCGGACTCGCCACCTGCCTCATCACCCACCGCCACGTCCAACGCCTTTGTTAGGACCTCTAAGAGGAGCGCCGCTACCGCAACGGTGCCCCGCGCTGACTGTCCCACGTCGGCCAGCCGCGACTCGCCGGTATCTCCGTGGCCGCCCTGATCCGCTACGCCGGACTGACCCGAGCCGGAGACCACATCTCCCCGAGCGCCAGGAGCTGCTCCGTCCCACCAGCCAGGAGACCCGGCCCCGGATCGCGGAACCCCAGGCCACCCTCTGCGTACCGGACCAGGAGATCGGCCACTACGCACGTGCACAGGCGACCGGAGCCGAACCGCCTCACCGGCAGGTCCCGAGCCCGCGACCGGCCGGCCGCCTCGACGGCGTGAGGCGCCGTGGTCACCAGCCCGACCTGGACCGCGCCTCCGCAGGGACGACCGCGGGAACGGGGCGGCTCCGTCCAGGTTCTTCTCCTTCCTCCTGTTCCCGTCTCCTTCTTGTTCTTGTCGCTCATGCCAGCCGAAGAGCGAATATCGCGAAACCCGCCGCCAGGAGGGCCACGGTCACGCGCATTCCTCGGCCGGTTCCCGTCCATGGTGCGTCGAGGCGCCGGGCGGACCGTGCCGTCACCACGAGGAGGACCGCGAAGAGCGGCATCCACAGCACTCTCATGGCGATCCAGGCCACCGTGTCCGGGGCGGAGGTCAGCCCGGGCACCACCCCGAGCACCGCCCCGGGTATCGCGGCGGTGAGCATCGCGGTCTGGTGCCAGCAGAGGATGGTCATGGCCGACAGGTTGACGGCGACGACCGGCGCCCACCAGGCGGGGCGACGGAGCAGCGACGCGAGCCGGTCGCGCAGCAGCACCGCTGCCCCACTCTGGAAGGAGGCCAGCGCCAGCACGAGCAGCGAAGGGGGATGCGAGTTGGTCCGCGTCTCGCCCGGCACCCCCACCATGGAAATCGGATAGCCGAACTCCCAGAGCAGCACGGCGAACAGGACGGCGCCGCCGGCCAACAGCACCCTTGCCGCGTGGCGGCTCACCCGCCCTTCGCCCCAGCTCACCCCCAACTGGTAGGCGAACAACCATCCCGGCAGCAGGTTGAGCAGGCTCAGCCAGGAGGGCATCCCGGCCGACCAGGGACCGTAACGGAGCAGGTCCACCACGGCGACCGTGCCGAGGAGCGGTGCCGCGGCCCACACTCCCGCCTTCCTGGAGGCACGTACACACCATGGCGTCAGCGTGGTGACCGCCCCGTAGACGCCGACGAACCACAGGGGCTGGATGACGAGGGTGGCCGCTGTGTGCAAGGTGGCGTCGGGAACACCCGCCCACCACATCACCACCAGCAGGCCGGCCCAGACAGACGTCACGCCCAACACGGGGCGGCCGAGCCGCACCAACCGTCCGGCGACCCAGGAGCGCGCGGGCTCGCCCCGCCCCGCCGCCCGCCGGTAGGAGAGCGCCGAGGCGTGTCCTCCGACGAGGAAGAAGACGGCGAGCATCTGCAAGACCCAGCTCAACGGCGCGAGCGAGGGAAAGGCGGAGAGCGGACTGGCGTTGTGGAGGCCACCTGCGCTGTCACGTGTGAACCCGCCGAGGAGCCAGTGACCCGCGGGCACCGCGAGCAGGGCCAGGGCCCGCAGCCCGTCGAGGGCACGGTCGCGGTGGGCCGGAGTCGCCGCCTCGACGGATGCCGCGGCACGGCGCAGCCAAGTCGCCCTCATGCCGCCCTGCCTTCCGCTATGGCGGCGAAGACCGCGAGGGCGTCCGTACCGGGAGCGAAGTAGTCGGAGTGGCCGCTCACCCGGTGGGCGGGAACGGAACGGGCGCCGAAATCCGGGGCGGTCGGGTCCGCGCCGTGACCGAGTTCGAAGAGGCGCAGGTGTGGCACGTTTCCGATCCAGTCCCCGGAGCTGCGGGCCGCCCAGATTCGAGCGGTGGTGCCCAAGGACGCCGAATCCGCTGCCCGCATCCCCGGGGAGCCGAGGACGACCAGGTCACTCATGCGAAGCTGGGAGGCGGCCAGCCCGCACACGACCGATCCGTAGCTGTGGCAGAAGACCGAAGGGCGGGGGAGGCCCGTGGCGGCCAGTCCGTCGACGAAGCGCTTCAGCCGTGGCGCGCCCGCTTCGGCCAGGCGGCCGGTGGCGGCATCGGGTCCGAGCCCGACCGGCGTGGTGTAACCGACCCAGGCGATGACCGCGGTCCTCTCGTCCGTCACCCTCGCGAGGGAACGGGCCATGCCCGCAGGAGTGCCGTAGGGATTCCGTGTCCGGTCAAAGGTGCTCAAGTCGATGTCGGAACCCGGCACGACGACCGCCACGTGCCGGGCGGTGCCGAGATCGCCGAAGACCTCCGCCACCTGCCCCCGGCCCCGAGGGTCGAAGGCGAGGATCCGGCGTCCTGCCGCCAGCAGACCGTGGTATCTCCCGGCACGCCTGGCCGCTCGGTCGCGGTCCTCGGCACTCAACCGCGAGTCGGCGGCCTTCTTCCGCTCGCCGGCGCGTGCGTCGGCCAACGCCCGGCGGTTGGCGGCGTACCGAAGGCGAGCCGGAGCGCCGTCCAGATTTCCGAGCACGCGCGGGTGGCGCTCGACAAGGCGTTTCAACTGCGGTGCCGTCAGATCACCCAGGAAGTCGTGGACTTCTGAGGGCGGGGCATGGGCCGGGTCGGGGAGTCGGTGCCCCGTCGAGGTGTCGTTCCGCCAGGCCGCCACACCGGGCGGCGGCCCCGTCACGGGTGTCTGCTGACCAGCCGACGCCCAGCCGGTCGTGGCCGTCAGCAGGGTGGACGCCAGCATGAGCCCCGCCATCGTGCGTCGGCCTCGTGAACGCGCCCCGCGCCTGGCTGAACGCCACCGCAACCTCTTCATCGGTCCCCGTCTCCCCGTCCGGCCGGATCTCGTCCCCGGCCTGTTGGAGAGAAGGTAGGAGGGCGACACCCGCTGGGGCTTCACACCGGAGAGCCAAGTGCGGCCTCATACCCCAGTAGGGGGTGGATGAGGCTCCGGCGGTGGAGGACACGGAGCGAGACGGAGGGAGGTGAAGAAGCGGGAGAGGAGGAGAGGCAGGTCAGCGCACACTGTCACCGGGCTTGACCAGCCCGGATTCGTAGGCGGCGATGACCGCCTGAGCGCGGTCGCGGATGCCGAGCTTCGCGAGGATGCGGCTGATGTGGGTCTTCACCGTCTGCTCGGCGAGGACCAACTGCTCGGCGATCTCCTGGTTGGACAGTCCGCGGGCCACCAACTCCAGCACCTCCGTCTCCCGTGGTGTGAGGCCGTTCAACCGGAGAAGGGGGTCGCGCCGCGGGCGTGGGCGCCGCCGGATGATGTCCTCGATGAAGTGGCGGGTCACCGCGGGATCGAGCAGAGCGTTCCCGGCGTGGATGACGCGGACCGCCGTCACCAGGCTGGCCGGCGGCGAGTCCTTCAGCAGGAAGCCGGAGGCTCCGGCGTGCAGCGCCTCGTACACGTAGTCGTCCACGTCGAAGGTGGTCAGCATGATGACCTTCGGACGATGGGCCGCTCCCGAATCCGGGCTCAGCAGCTCCCGTGTCGCCGTCAGGCCGTCCATCTCCGGCATCCGCACGTCCATGAGGACGACGTCGGGGAGGGTCTTGCGGCTCACCTCGATGCCGGTCCGTCCGTCGGCCGCCTCGCCGACGACGTCGATGTCCGACTGGGCGGACAGCAGGGCGGCGAACCCCGCCCGCACCATGCCCTGGTCGTCAACGATGATCACGCGGATACTCATGGGGAGTCGGGTTCCTTCTCGTGACGGGGGAGCCGAGCGGCGACACGGAATCCTCCGCCGGGCAAGGGGCCGGTGTCGAGGGTCCCACCCACGAGACGCACCCTCTCCCGCATGCCCACCAGTCCGTGGCCCGTCCCCGTGGCCTCCAGAGGCACCCGACGCGTGCGGCCCGGACCGTTCACGATGATCACGGTGACGTAGGCGCCCTCCAGGTGGACGGAGAGGGTCGTCGGTGCCTCCGGTGCGTGACGGACGACGTTGGCCAGGGCTTCCTGGACGATCCGGTACAGGGAAAGGTCGACCGAGGCGGGGAGGTCGGCCAGGATCGCCGCGATCTCCACCTCGGTCCGCGACATGGTCACCGGCACCCCCGCCCGGACGGTGGCGTCCACCAGCTGGCTCAGTTGCCGAAGACCTGGTTGCGGCGTCCGCTCCCCCTCGGCGTTCTCGCTGCGCAGCACCGAGAGGACGCGCCGCATCTCCTTCAACGACTCGCGTGCGCTGTCCGCGATGGAGCTGAACTCCCGCGCCGCCGCCTCGTCGAGCTGCGGTATGCGGTAAGGCGCCGAGTCGGCCTGCACGGTGATGAGTGACATGTGGTGGGCGACCACGTCGTGCAACTCCCGCGCGATGCGGTTGCGCTCCTCCAGCAGCGTCCGGTACGACCGCTCCGCCTCACTGATGGTCTCCTGCTCGACCAGCTTCCGCTGCGCGTCGCCCCTCTCCCGCAGTGTCGCCGAAAGTAGCAGGAGGGCTCCGGACAGCGTGAAGACGAGCAGTTGGCTGCCGTCGCTGTGCTCCTGGGAGAGGACTTCGAAGAACAGGCCCGCGCACCCCGTGGCGAGCCAGACGGCGAGCAGCGTCCGCCGACCGGCCCGCAGCCCCAGGCAGACCATGAGCAGTTGGTATCCGACGATGTTCATCGGCGTCCACGGCCAGGACCTTCCGTCCAGGCCCGGTACGCCCAACATCACCACGGCGGCGACGACGTCGGCGGTGAAGATCACCCACCACGCCTGGACGGGGCGCGAGACGGCCAGGAGGAGCGGCGCGGTCTGCGCGGTGGCGAAGGCGCCGGCGAGGGCTCCGTTCATTCCGTAGTCCTGGACCAGCACGGTGGTCGTGACCGGCAGCAGAGCCGCCACCGCCCCGAAGGCGAGCACATGGGGCAGGCGGCGTATCCACGGACTGCGTGCCCGTGAGAGCAGGGGGCGAGCCGAGTCGGCCGGCGTGCCCAGGGCCAGCCCCAGGGAACGCAACTCCTCGCGGGACGAGCGCACCGCCGGAAGGGCTGCCGTGCGCCGGCCCCAGGCTCCTGCACGGTCGAGCGCCCCGCGAAGGGAGCCGGGCTGGAGAAGGCCCCGGCGGCCGCGAGGCCGGGGAGACTTGTCATCGCGGTCACGCGGCGGTTCGGTCTTCATGACTCGCACAGCCTAGGCAGCGGAGTGCGGGACCGCGTCATACCACGGAGCTGCTTCTCGGGTCATACCTGGGTATGCGGACAGGTGCCCCAAAGGGGGGCATTGTCCTCGGTCTGCCAGAGGCCGCGTCCCCGGGCACAGTTCCGCGGCGGGGACAGCCGCCAGGTGGTCCGTCCGGTTCCTCACAGCTCTGACAGCAATTGTGTCTTCTTGCTGACGAACTCCTCATCGGTCACCAGGCCGGCCTGGTGCAGCTCGCCGAGGTGGCGGATGCGCTCAGCGATGTCCGCCGGGTCGCGACGGAGCGGAATGCGGGAGCTCTCCGCGGGACGGCTCTCCGGCGTGCGCTCAGCGGCCCGCACGGCGGCCAGCACGGCCGCGGCGAACGGCAGCGACTCGTGCACGGGGCCGTAGCCAGGGCCGAACACCACGCACGTCGGGTCCAGTTCGGGGCGTGCGGGCTGTGCCGCCGGCCCCGATCGGGGAATCAGGCGCAGGCAGCCGTCGAAGACCTCGGGCGAGCGCCACTCGACATCGGCCAGCTCGGCCACCGGGAAAGTCTGGTCGCCCGCCTTCCATTTCTCGGTGGACGCGCCGGTCGGTGACCAGCGGAACGAGACGGCCGCTCCGTCGAACGAGGCTTTGCCGTCGTACGCCTTGAAGTGCAGTGGCGCCTCGGGAGGCGCCACGAGACCGCGGACGCACGCGGGCGCGGGCCGGTCCGCGATCAGCTTGTTCAGCTCGTCCACGTGTTCGCGGGCGTGCTGTTCCTGGGTCGAGGGCAGCACCAGGCGGTAGGGGTCGCAGCCCTCCTTCAACTGGCCGGAGGCCGCGTCCATCAGGGGATCGGCGCCCGCTCTGGCGACCGCGCGCAGCACCACGGTCCCGCGTCTGCCGGGCGCCAGCGAGACCGTCTCCAACGCCTCCAGCGGGATACGCCGTTCACCGAGCGCCTGGAAGAGCTTCGGCGTTCGGATACCCCGTTCGAAGCGGATGAGCACGGAGTCGGAGTCGACCTCCCAGGCGGCATGAGATCCAGCCAATACGTCACCCATGCGGCTCATCGTATGCGCCACGCTGCTCCTCGTCCCCTTTCCCGGCGGGCCCGCCGCCGGTCCGTCTCTACGCGCGTCAGGCAGAGAAGACGTCCTCGGCGCCGTGACGACAGGCGTCCGTGTCCGCCGCGCACCGTACGGTCCGGTAGGCGCCCACACCGATCCGAGCGAAGTTGTCGAGGCTCTCCGTCCCGGGCTCGAAATAGCCCGCGTGTCCCGAGGCGCCCCGGGCGGAGAGCACGCGCGCCCCGAACTCCGCCGACACGGGATCCGTGCCGTGTCCCACCCCGGCCAGTTCGAGGTTCGGGATCTCCCCGATCCAGTCGTCCCGGTCGCGCATCGCCCAGATCCTGGCCTCCGTGTTCAGCTGAGCGGCGCTGGCGGCACGCATACCGGGGCTCCCGGCGACCGCGATGTCCGTCACCCGTGACGGCAGGTCGCGTGCGGAGACCCCGCAGACCACCGATCCGTAACTGTGGCAGTACAGTGCGACAGTCTTCTGCCCAGGCAGGCTTGTGACCAGGTTGGAAAGTCTCACCGCGCCGTCCTTCGCCCGCTTGGCCGTGACGGCGTCCACACCGATGCCCGCCGGAGAGGTGTAGTCGGCCCAGGCGATGACCGCCACCCGCGGAGCCCCCGACGCGGAGCGGGGCAGAGTGCCCTCGCGCTGGGCGCGTTCGGCCTTGTACAGCGACTTGGCCATGCCCGCGGGGGCGGAGAACGCGCCGTAGGTCCGTTCATAGGTCAGCACATCGGTGTCGACACCCGGCACGACGACGGAGACCCGGGCCGCACGGTCGAGATTCCCGAAGACCTCGGCGACCCGTCCCCGTCCGGTCGGATCGAAGGCGAGTACGTGGCGCTTGGGGCGCAGCAGGGAAAGGAAGCGGTGCATCCGCCGGTCGGCCTCCTGCCGCCCTTCCACCGAGAGCCGGGGGTCCATGGTTCTCTCCCGTTCCACGCTCACCGCCTCCTTGAGCGCGATCCGGTTGGCCAGGTAGCGCAGTTTCGGTGGCGCGCCGTTCATGTTCCCCACCGCCAAGGGGTACTTCTCGGCCAGGCCGCGCCGTTGATCGCGGCTGAGCGAGGCGAAGAAACCCGCCAGCTTGGTCGAGGGCGCGTCGGCGGCCGGCAACGACGTGCCGTGGATACGGCCGTCACTCCACGCATTCAGCGCCCGCTGCAAGGGATTGGTGTCGCCCCGTTGATGGCGTGCGGCTGTCCAGCCCGAGGTTGCCAGCATGACAAGGACGATCGCCAGGGCGAGCAGTGTGCGCCAGACGTTGAACTGGGGAGAGGAGTCGAAGGAAGTCACTGCGGGACACCCTAGGAGACGGTCGGCGCGGCTTCGGGCAGCCGTGGGTCAGATCACTGAACCGGGCGGGCCTTTACGGCAAACCGGGTGCATGTGCTTTCGTCAGTGACTTTCCGTGCCCAAAGGCGCCGTCGAGCGAAGCCGTCGACGCGCTGGACTTGTCCGTGCGCGACACCTCGCGCCCGACCGGCGGCACGGAGGGCCGTGGCCCGACCTGGCACCGGGCGCCCGTGCCGCCCTCGGGCGCCGGACGCGATGCTGTCACTCGTTCGAGGACAGGATCACGCGGGTGGTGAGGGCCCCCGACCGCCGTCCGGCCCTGTTCCGGCCAGGGCTTCGGCCCTCTCGCGTGCGAGAACGTCGATCGAGCCGCCCTCTGTCGGAACCGGGTGCTTCCCCACCGAAGGCGGAACAAGCGCTACCGGTAGTAGCTGCGCGTGAAGTTCACCTATCAGGCTGGTCGCGGCCCGGGAGGCTTCCCTGCGGGTCCTCGGCCGGTCCACAGTTCACTCACCGGCCGCACCGTCGACGTGTCGGGCCCCGGCCTGAACATCGACCGGTGCCTTGTCCGCCAGCACGGCCGGGAGCCGGGACCTTGCCACAGACGCGCACGCCGCATCAGCGGCGCATTCGTCATGGACGCGCTCCGGCCATGACGCCGCCCCTTCACCGCGGGCGGGCCGACTTCCGGGCGCAGGGCTCCGTGATCCACCTGTCCACCCGCCCACGGGCGACGGCGCCACCACGCGCCGCCACGCCTCCCGTCCAGCGTCACTGAAAACTCCGAGGGTGACCGGTCGGCCACCGACCCGTCACACGAGCAACCGAGACATCGAGAAACAGAGAAACGGGGAACCGACATGACCAAGCCGATGAAGCCGACGAAGCACTCCGAGCCGATCGCGCCTCACCCGGGACACGGCATGCACCGGGACCGCGTGGTGGCCCCGTCCGCCCGCCGCCGCCCGCTCCAGCCCCGTACCGTCCGGCACACCGCCGCACCGGCGGCCTCCCGGCCCGCGGGCGCCGACGACAAGGGACGGGTGAAGAACTTCGTTCGGGGGCTGCTGGCCCACGCCTCGGCCAACCGCCGCCTGGCCCCACTGACGGTCCTGGCCGTCGCCGTGCTGTCCACCGCGCTCGCTCTCGCCCCCACCTCGGCGGATCCGGCCTCGGCGGTTCCGGCCGGCGCGGCGGGGCACGCCCGTGCTGAGACGGCCGGGCAGGGCGGACTCGCCCCCTGCGGCGCCGGACAACTGTGTCTCTGGCAGAAGGCGGAGTTCGCGGGGAAGCGCCATGTCTTCGAACTGTCCGGCACCGACATCGAGAGCTGCGTCCCCCTTCCCTCCGGCGCGGTGGCGCACGCTCTCGCCAACCGGACAGGGCGCCCGGTCACCACCTACCAGTCGGCCGAGTGCGCCGAGACCGGCGAGTTCGACACCCACCCCGGCAGCGGGACCTGGCAGCCCTCGTCGCCCTACGGTGTGCGCGCGTTCAAGATCTGGGAGAACTGATCGTGCGGCGTCGCGGTCCGCGACTTCCGCGGGCCTTGCCCCGTCCGGTCGTACCGAGCGCCGCCGCGCCCGGTCCGGCAGCGTCAGCCTCGGCCGTGTACCAGTGGGTACGGCGGAACCGGGCGAGCCGCCCCGGCATCAGGCGGGCACAGCCGAGCCCGGCCGGCCGCGTGAGCATCGCGCCGCCGGCAAGTCGAGGACGCGGCGCCGCCCGAGGCGCCTCACATCACATCCGCTCACCTCGCGCACCACGGCGCGCGAGCCAGGACCTTCTCGGGCCTTGGCGCCGTGCGGACTCCCGGCGTGCCAGGCACCGCCCGACTCCAGCGGCGCGCCGCTGGACCGGGCGCCTCGCGGCCGGGACGGCCGACCTGCTCCGGACGTGCCGGAGGGCGGCGGAGACCTTCACTACTCCGCCGCCCTCCGGGCCGGACCTCGAGGTGCGCGGGTCAGGCGTCGCCGCCCGCCGCTCCCGGGTCCGCGGCGGCCACGTCGAGCAACTGGTACCGGTCCATCGCCTGCTTGGGTGCGGCCCGGTCGACCTTGCCCTCACGGGCCAGCTCCGTCAGCACCGCCAGCACGATCGACTGCGCGTCGATGTGGAAGAACCGCCGGGCGGCGCCCCGGGTGTCCGCGAAGCCGAAGCCGTCGGCGCCGAGCGACTGGTAGGTCCCGGGCACCCAGCGGGAGATCTGGTCGGGGACCGCGCGCATCCAGTCGGAGACCGCCACGAAGGGGCCTTCCGAGCCGGACAGCTTCCGCGTCACGTACGGGACCCGCTGCTCCTCCTCGGGGTGCAGCAGGTTGTGGCGCTCCACGTCGATCGCCTCCCGGCGCAGCTCGTTCCAGGAGGTCGCCGACCACACGTCCGCCCGCACGTCCCACTCCTGCGCAAGGATCCGCTGGGCCTCCAGGGCCCACGGCACGGCCACGCCGGAGGCCAGGATCTGCGCCGGGATCTCGCCGGAGTCGCCGGCTCGCAGCCGGTGCACGCCCTTGAGGATGCCCTCGACGTCGACGTCCTCCGGCTCCGCGGGGTGCTGGATGGGTTCGTTGTAGACGGTGAGGTAGTAGAAGACATCCTCACTGTCGGGCCCGTACATCCGCCGCAGACCGTCCTGGACGATGTGGGCGATCTCGTAGCCGTAGGCCGGGTCGTAGGCCACGACGGCCGGGTTGGTGGAGGCGAGAAGCTGGGAGTGGCCGTCGGCGTGCTGCAACCCCTCACCGGTCAGGGTGGTCCGCCCCGCGGTGGCGCCGAGCACGAACCCGCGGGCCAGCTGGTCCGCCATCTGCCAGAACTGGTCGCCGGTGCGCTGGAACCCGAACATCGAGTAGAAGACGTAGACGGGGATCAGCGGTTCGCCGTGGGTGGCGTAGGCGGAGCCGGCCGCGATCAGCGACGCCGTGCAGCCCGCCTCCGAGATGCCGTCGTGGAGCATCTGCCCGGTCGGCGACTCCTTGTAGGCCAGAAGCAGTTCACGGTCGACCGACTCGTACTGCTGCCCCAGCGGGTTGTAGATCTTGGCGCTGGGGAAGAAGGAGTCCATGCCGAAGGTCCGGTACTCGTCCGGGGCGATCAGCACGAAGCGCTTGCCGATCTCCTTGTCCCGCATGAGGTCCTTGAGGAGGCGGACGAAGGCCATCGTCGTGGCGATGGCCTGCTGACCCGAGCCCTTCTTCACGCTGGCGTAGGTCTTGTCGGCCGGCAGTGCAAGCGGCTTGGCCCGCACCACCCGGGTCGGCACGTACCCGCCGAGCGCGCGCCGGCGGTCGTGCATGTACTGGATCTCCTCCGAGTCGGGGCCCGGGTGGAAGTACGGCGGCAGACCGTCCTCCAGCTCCTTGTCGGGGATCGGCAGGTGGAGCCGGTCGCGGAAGCCCTTGAGGTCGGCGACGGTCAGCTTCTTCATCTGATGTGTGGCGTTGCGGCCCTCGAAGTTGGGCCCGAGGGTCCAGCCCTTGACGGTCTGCGCCAGGATCACCGTCGGCTGACCCTTGTGGGCCTTGGCCGCGGCGAAGGCCGCAAAGATCTTCCGGTGGTCGTGACCGCCGCGCCCCAGGTGCAGGATCTGGTCGTCGGTCATGTTCTCGACCATGCTGCGCAGCCGCTGGTCGGTGCCGAAGAAGTGCTCGCGGATGTAGGAGCCCGTCTCGGTCGCGTAGGTCTGGAACTGACCGTCCGGGGTGGTGTTCAACTTGTTGACCAGCAGGCCGTCGCGGTCCTGAGCGAGCAGCGGGTCCCAGGAACGGTCCCAGACGAGCTTGATCACGTTCCAGCCCGCGCCGCGGAACTGCGACTCAAGCTCCTGGATGATCTTGCCGTTGCCGCGCACCGGGCCGTCGAGGCGCTGGAGGTTGCAGTTGACGACGAAGGTGAGGTTGTCGAGCCCCTCACGGGCCGCGATGGAGAGCTGCCCGAGCGACTCCGGCTCGTCCATCTCGCCGTCGCCGAGAAAAGCCCACACGTGCGAGGCGGTGGTGTCGGCGATGCCCCGCGCCTCCATGTAGCGGTTCATCCGCGCCTGGAAGATAGCCCCGAGCGGGCCGAGGCCCATGGAGACGGTGGGGAACTCCCAGAAGTCCGGCATGGAGCGCGGGTGCGGATAGCTGGAGAGTCCGTTCGGTGCCTTCGACTTCTCCTGACGGAAGCCGTCGAGCTGCTCCTCGGTGAAGCGGTCCAGGAGGTAGGCGCGGGCGTAGATGCCGGGGGAGGCGTGGCCCTGGAAGAAGATCTGGTCGCCGCCGTCGCCCTCGTCCTTGCCACGGAAGAAGTGGTTGAAGCCGACGTCGTACAGCGAGGCGGAGGAGGCGAAGGTCGCGATGTGGCCGCCGACGCCGATGCCGGGGCGCTGCGCGCGGGAGACCATCGCCGCGGCGTTCCACCGGGTCGCGTTGAGGATCTTCCGCTCGACTTCCTCGTTGCCGGGGAAGAACGGCTCGTCCTTGGTCGCGATCGTGTTGACGTAGTCCGTGCTGCGCATCTCCGGCACGGCGACGCGCTTCTCGCGGGCCCGCTCGATCAGGCGGAGCATGAGATAGCGCGCCCGCTGCCGGCCGCGCTCGTCGACGGCGGCGTCGAGGGAGTCCAGCCATTCCTGGGTCTCTTCGGGATCGAAGTCCGGGACCTGGCTGGGCAGGCCGCCAATGATGATCGGGTTGCGATCGGGTCCGGAAGCCACGCTGTTCCTTCGCTGTTCGGTCGTGCACGTCAGGGAGGTCGGGCCGCTCCCCATGGTCCATCGGCGGGACGGTTCCGTCATCTCTACCCGGCGGTAACCGCCATCCGGGAGAGTCCGGCCGACGGCTCCCCGGGGGTGGTACGGCGTGTGCCGACCCAAATCGCAACGATACGCCCGGGACCTTCACGGATATCGCATGACCGTTCGGCCCAGGGCGCCCGCTGGAGCCCTCGGGAGGGCCGTTCCGCGCGCTCGACCGTGACCGTCGGCACGGACCTGCGTAAACTCGTGGTGTCGGATGCGTCGGGACGGGATGGAACGTCACCGTTTCGGCGGTCTCGACGGCCGGGTACTTGCGCGATCCGTCGCGCCCGTGTGGACTACGGCCAATGCCTCGCGCCCGCGCGTGGCAGCAGCATTTCCCGAAACATGATCAGGAGGCACACCGTGAGCGCGACCGCGGACCACGCGGAGGAGCGGACCAACCCTGCCGCAAGGCTGGGTTTCCAGCCCGAGCAGGTGGTCCAGGAGATCGGCTACGACGACGATGTCGATCAGGAGCTCCGTGAGGCCATCGAAGCCCTCATCGGCGGCGAACTCGCCGACGAGGAGTACGACGATGTGGCCGACTCCGTCATGCTCTGGTTCCGCGAGGACGACGGCGATCTGACCGACGCACTGGTCGACGCCTCGCAGCTCGTCGAGGACGGCCAGCCCGTGTGGCTGCTGACCCCGAAGACGGGCCGGGACGGCTACATCGAGCCGAGCGACATCAACGAGGCCGCTCAGACGGCGGGCCTCGCCCAGACCAAGAGCATCAACGCCGGCAAGGACTGGACCGGCAGCCGTCTGGTCACGCCCAAGGGCGCCAAGTCCAAGCGCTGAACCGCTCCCGTCACGAAGCGGGCGGTAACCACCGCCGCCCGCCACTGTCCGGAGCGGCCGTGCCGTCCGCCAGGCCCCCTCGGCCGTGACCGAGGGGGCCTGGCGCGTCCAGGGGCGGGAGGGCGTGCGTAGGGTGGGCTCACCTCCCTGGGGCCATGTCCGGCCTGCGGGGAAACGCTCACCGGCCCAGTGAAGGGATGCGTCACCATGGCGATCGAGGTTGGCACCAAGGCCCCGGACTTCGAGCTGAAGGACCAGCACGGCCAGACCGTGAAGCTCTCGGACTTCCGTGGCGAGAAGAACGTGGTGCTCCTCTTCTACCCGTTCGCGTTCACCGGCGTGTGCACGGGTGAGCTCTGCGCGCTGCGCGAGGAGCTGCCCAAGTTCGTCAACGACGACACCCAGCTGCTCGCCGTCTCCAACGACTCGCCGTTCGCCCTGCGCGTCTTCGCCGAGCAGGAAGGGCTGGAGTACCCGCTGCTCTCGGACTTCTGGCCGCACGGCGAGGCGTCGCGTGCCTACGAGGTCTTCGACGAGACGAAGGGCTGCGCGGTCCGTGGCACCTTCATCATCGACAAGGAGGGCGTCGTCCGCTGGACCGTCGTCAACGGTCTGCCGGACGCCCGCGACCTCGACGACTACCTGAAGGCGTTGGACACGCTCTGACCGGTTACGGGTAACAGCCGGTGCGCGTGGGAACCCGTCACTAGTATCCAGACGTTCATCCGACAGCACTGAACGACGACGGGGGCGGTCGGCCCGCGCGGCAGCGCCGCGTCCGGTCCGGCCCACCACCCCCTCGACACCGAATGGGAGGACTCGTGGGAGTCAGCCTCAGCAAGGGTGGCAATGTCTCGCTGACCAAGGAGGCGCCTGGCCTGACCGCGGTCACCATCGGTCTGGGGTGGGACGTCCGTACCACCACGGGTACCGACTTCGACCTCGACGCCAGCGCCATCCTGACCAACGCGGACGGCAAGGTCACCAGCGACCAGGGCTTCGTCTTCTTCAACAACCTCAAGAGCCCCGACGGCTCGGTCGAGCACACCGGCGACAACATCACCGGTGAGGGCGAGGGCGACGACGAGCAGATCAAGGTGAACCTGGCCGGCGTCCCGGCCGACGTCACCAAGATCGTGTTCCCGGTCTCCATCTACGACGCGGAGAGCCGCCAGCAGTCCTTCGGCCAGGTGCGCAACGCGTTCATCCGCGTGGTCAACCAGGCCAACGAGCAGGAGATCGCCCGGTACGACCTCTCCGAGGACGCGTCGACGGAGACCGCCATGGTCTTCGGCGAGCTCTACCGCAACGGCGCGGAGTGGAAGTTCCGCGCCATCGGCCAGGGGTACGCCTCGGGTCTGCGCGGCATCGCGCAGGACTTCGGCGTCAACGTCTGACCGCCCGCACCGGACGGTCGGCCCCTCGTCGCACCCGGCCGTCAACGTCCGACCCGAGCAGTCTGCCAGGCTGTTCCCGTCCGGCGCCGCACGCTTCCGTGCGGCGCCGGACCTCGTCAAGAATGCGTACGTCGTCACATCGGGGAGGATCACGATCATGGGTGTCACGCTTGCCAAGGGGGGAAACGTCTCCCTCTCCAAGGCCGCACCGAACCTCACACAGGTACTCGTCGGCCTCGGCTGGGATGCCCGCTCCACCACTGGTGCCCCGTTCGACCTTGACGCGAGCGCGCTGCTCTGCACCTCGGGGCGGGTGATGGGCGACGAGTGGTTCGTCTTCTACAACAACCTCACGAGCCCGGACGGTTCGGTGGAGCACACCGGCGACAACCTCACGGGCGAGGGGGACGGGGACGACGAGTCCCTGCTGGTCGACCTCTCCAAGGTGCCCGCGCACTGCGAGAAGATCGTCTTCCCCGTCTCCATCCACGAGGCGGACGTCCGGGGGCAGACGTTCGGACAGGTGAGCAACGCGTTCATCCGTGTGGTCAACCAGGCGGACGGGCAGGAGCTCGCCCGGTACGACCTCAGTGAGGACGCCTCCACGGAGACAGCCATGATCTTCGGCGAGCTGTACCGGTACGGGGGCGAGTGGAAGTTCCGAGCGGTCGGACAGGGGTACGCGTCCGGTCTGAGGGGCATCGCTCTAGACTTCGGGGTCAGCGTCTCCTGAAGCCGGGTACGGGCGGGGGAGCCTCGTAGTACAGACAGGGATTGGGTATCCAGTGCTTCTGAAAACCTTCGGCTGGTCCTTCGTGGTCACCGCGCTCGGACTCGTCGCAGCCGTGCTCTACGGGGGGTGGGCGGGGTTCGGGGTCGTGGCGATCCTGTCCATCCTCGAGATCTCGCTGTCGTTCGACAACGCGGTGGTCAATGCCGGGATCCTGAAGAAGATGAATGCCTTCTGGCAGAAGATCTTCCTCACCATCGGCATCCTGATCGCCGTCTTCGGCATGCGCCTGGTCTTCCCCGTCGTGATCGTCGCCCTCAGCGCGAAGATCGGCCCGATCGAGGCCGTCGACCTGGCGATGACCGACAAGGACCGCTACCAGGAACTCGTCACCGACGCGCACCCGTCGATCGCTGCGTTCGGCGGAATGTTCCTGTTGATGATCTTCCTCAACTTCCTCTTCGAGGACCGGGAGATCAAGTGGCTCGCCTGGATCGAGCGCCCGCTGGCCAAGCTCGGCCGCGTCGACATGCTCTCGGTCTGCATCGCGCTCATCGTCCTGCTCGTCTCGGCGATGACCTTCGCGAGCCAGGCGCACCAGCACGGCGGGACCTATGCCAACAAGGCGGAGACGGTACTGCTGGCAGGCATCGCCGGCCTCATCACGTACCTGATCGTCGGGGGGCTCTCCAGCTTCTTCGAGGACAAACTGGAAGAGGGCGAGGAGCGCGAGCACGAGGCTGAGGAAGAGGCCAAGCGCGCGGGGAAGCCCGTCTCGGCGGTGAAGCTGGCCGGCAAGGCGGCGTTCTTCATGTTCCTCTACCTGGAGGTGCTCGACGCCTCCTTCTCGTTCGACGGCGTGATCGGCGCGTTCGCCATCACCAACGACATCGTGCTGATGGCGCTCGGCCTGGGCATCGGTGCCATGTACGTCCGATCGCTCACCGTCTACCTGGTCCGACAGGGCACCCTCGACGACTACGTCTACCTGGAGCACGGCGCGCACTACGCGATCGGCGCCCTCGCGGTGATCCTGCTCGTCACCATCCGCTTCCAGATCAGCGAGTTGATCACGGGCCTGATCGGCGTGGTGCTGATCGGCCTGTCGTTCTGGTCGTCGGTACGCCGCAACAAGAGGCTGGCCGCAGAGGGCGGCGAGGGCACCGAGGAGAAGGCCGGAATTCCCTCCGGGGTCTGACTCCGGCCGGGCCGCGGGTGTGACGGGGCCCGAACTGAGGAACGCTCCCAGCGGGGCGGTTGTCGAGACGACCTCGGCGCCGCCCCGCAGGCATGGGCGCAGCGTGGAATCCGAAGGTTTCTGGGGGTGGCATGTCCTTCTGGGACGGTCTGCTGGGTGGCCGTAACGCGGCGGCGCAGTTCGACTCGGGCAGCGTCGGCAGCAACTCGATACGCCTGACCAAACGCCAGCCGCAGGTGTCGCTCGTGAAACAGGGAGCCGCGACCGGCAACCTGCGCGTCAACCTCTCCTGGCAGATGCGGCCGGCCGACTTCGGCAAGCGCTCCACGACGCCCTCGCGGACCTTGCTGCGCCACCCCCTCAAGGCGTTCCAGCCGGAGATCGTGCAGGCGCACACCCAGGGCGTGGTCAACGTCGACCTGGACATCGGTTGCCTCTACGAGATGGCCGACGGCAGCAAGGGGGTCGTCCAGCCGCTCGGCGAACTCTACGGCGACCTCAACACCGCGCCCTTCGTCAAGCTCAGCGGGGACGACCGCTTCGGCTCAGGCTCGGGCGAGACGCTCTACGTCAACCTCGACCAGCGCGAGGAGATCAAGCGGCTCCTCGTCTTCGTCTACATCTACGACAAGACCCCGGCGTTCGACCGCACCCAGGCCGTCGTCACCCTCTACCCGGCCACCGGACCGCGGATCGAGATCGAACTGGAGGAGCGGGCTCCGCAGGCCAGGTCCTGCGCGGTCTTCCTGCTCGACAACAACAAGGGGGAACTGCTGGTGCGCCGCGAGGTGAAGTACGTGTACGGGTTCCAGTCCGAGATCGACCGGCTGTACGGCTGGGGACTCCAGTGGGGCCGGGGCTACAAGAGCACCGGCGCCCGCTGACCGGCCACCGGAGGGGGCGCGGCCCCGACGCCCGTGACCGGCGGTCACGGGCCCTCGGTGCGCCTCAGCGGCCGATGAACTGCGGGCCCTGCGGCGGCAGCCGGAACGACCCGGCGGGCCCGCCGACCGCCTGCGGGTATCCGTAGGCGGGCTGGTGCGGCGGCGGGGTCTGTGAGGGGTGCGAGGGCGGCGGCCCGGGCTGCGGGTAGCCGTAGCCCGCGGCCGCGGGCTGCGGATAGCCGTAGGCGGGCTGCGGGGGAGGGGCCTGCGGCGGCAGCGGCGCCCTGGTCGCGTCCGGGTCCGGGGCGGGTGGCGGGAAGTCCGGCGGTGGCGGGACGGCCGGCTGCGCCGGGGGCTGCGGACCGGCGGTGGTGGGCGGCAGCGGCTGGGGCGCCGGGGGCGCCGACGTCTCGGAGGCGGCCGGGAACTCCGGTGCGTCCGGTACCTCGGCGGGCTCCGCCGGGGCCGCTGCCTCGGCCGGCTCCTCCGAGTCGTCGACGGAGATGCCGAAGTCGGTGGCGAGGCCCACGAGGCCGTTGGAGTATCCCTCGCCGAGCGCCCGGAACTTCCAGCCCTCGCCCCGGCGGTACAGCTCGCCGCAGATCAGCGCCGTCTCGGCGCCGGTCTCGGGCTGCACCTCGAACGTGGCCACGGGGGCGCCCTCGTCGAGGGTGCCGGTCCCGTCCGAGCCGGAGGTGTCGTACAGGTCGATGCGGAGGGAGGGGACGCGTTCGAAGGGCAGCTCGTCGGTGGAGGCGACCAGGAGTATGCGCCGCACCTGTGGCTCCAGGCCCGCCAGGTCGGCCTGGAGGGTGTCGGTCCAGCCGTCCGGCAGACGTCGCTTGCCGAGTCGCCACACGGCGCCGGAGGGGTGCCGGGGCTGGTTGTAGAAGACGAAGTCCTCGTCGGAGCGCACCCGGTCGTCGTCGGCGAGCAGCAGCGCCGACGCGTCCACGTCCGGCACGTCCGGAGCCGCCGTCCAGCACAGGACGGCGCGGACGGCCGTCGCGTCGAGCGGGACGTTGGACCCCTTCAGCATGGCGTGCGTCATGCGGTCATCCTGCCTGTTGCGAGGCGCGGCGGACAATGCGGGGGGCCCGCCGGGCTCGGCGGCAGCGCCGCGGCGGAAGACCCCGTTACCAGAAATTCATGCCGGTCGGGAACCCTGGATGTGCGCTTCTACGTACTATTACCGGCCACATGTTCGCGGCCACCCAGGCACTACGGGGGATTCACATGCGTCATTTCGGGCATCTTGCCCCTGAAGCGCGGCGGCGCCTCTTCCATCGGGAGCCCGCCGTCTTCACGGCCGAGTCGCCGGCCCCCGTCCTGGCCACGGCGCTCGGGGCGACGCTGTACAGCCCCGCCACGCGGCCCACCCTCGCCGACGACGTCCACAAGCAGGCCGCCCGAGGCGTCGTCTCGATGGTGCTCTGCCTGGAGGACTCGATCGCCGACGCCGACGTCCCCGGCGCCGAGGCCAACCTCGTGGCGCAGTTCGCCGACCTCGCCGCTCGCGAGGAGGCCGGTGAGGCGGAGGCCCCCCTGCTCTTCATCCGGGTCCGCGACCCCGAGCAGATCCCCGACCTGGTGCGCCGGCTCGGCCCCGCCGTCCGCCTGCTGTCGGGCTTCGTCCTCCCGAAGTTCACCGAGGAGCGCGGCGTGCCGTACCTGGAGGCGCTGGCCGCCGCCGAGGCGCTCAGCGGCCACCGCCTCTTCGCGATGCCCGTGCTGGAGTCGCCCGAGCTGCTCCACGTCGAGACCCGCACCGCCACGCTCACCGGGATCGCCGGCACCGTGGACAAGTACCGGGACCGCGTCCTGGCGCTGCGGCTGGGTGTCACCGACTTCTGCTCGGCCTACGGGCTCCGCCGCCCGCCCGACATGACGGCCTACGACGTCCAGATCGTCGCCTCCGTCATCGCCGACGTGGTCAATGTCCTGGGCAGGGCCGACGGCACCGGCTTCACCGTCACCGGGCCGGTCTGGGAGTACTTCCGTGTCCAGGAGCGCATGTTCAAGCCACAGCTGCGGCGCAGCCCCTTCCTGGGCCGTGCCGAGGAGCTGCGTGCCTCGCTCATCGAGCACGACATGGACGGCCTGCTCCGGGAGATCGAGCTGGACCGGGCCAACGGCCTGCTCGGCAAGACCTGCATCCACCCGTCCCACGTCCTGCCCGTCCACGCGCTCTCCGTCGTCAGCCACGAGGAGTACAGCGACGCCAAGGACATCCTGCGGCCGGAACGGGACGGGGGCGGAGTAATGCGTTCCGCCTACACCAACAAGATGAACGAGGTGAAGCCGCACCGGGCGTGGGCCGAGCGCACCCTGCTGCGCGCCGAGGTGTTCGGTGTCGCGGCGGAGGACGTGGGCTTCGTGGAACTGCTGGGCGAGGCCCTCTCCGGCTGACCCACCCCCGGTGGCTCACCTCGGCGGCCTCGCCGGGCAGCCGCCCGCCACCGCACAAGAGGAACACGGCGCCCGGCAGGCGCAGGCTTGTAGAAGCGCCCGCGGGCGCGCCCCCAGAGAGAAGAGACGAACGACGTGGTGTGGACCGGAACCTGGGTCTCCGACCGGCTCGGCATAGAGCTGGCCGGTGACGACGAGCTGCGCGGCCTGCTGGGCCTCGCGCTGCGCCGCAATCCCAAGCGGGCGCACCTGCTCGTCTCCGGCGTCCTCGGCAAACACGTTCCGCAGCACCCCTCGGTCGTCCACGACCACGGCGTCGGACTCGGCCGCCGCGTCCGCGCCCTTCTCGGCGCCGACGCCGCCGCCCGGGCGGTGGTCCTCGGCTACGCGGAGACGGCCACCGCGCTCGGCCACGCCGTCGCGGACGGCCTGGAGAGCGCGCCCTACCTGCACTCGACGCGACGCCCGGTCGCCTCGGTCCCCAGCGCCGGAGGGTTCGAGGAGTCGCACTCGCACGCCACCTCCCACCTGCTGCTCCCCGAGGACCCCGCCTTCTTCGACCGGGGCGGGGAGACGGACCGGGGGCCGCTGGTCCTGGTGGACGACGAGTTCTCCACCGGCAACACCGTCCTCAACACCCTGCGCGACCTGCACGGCCGGCACCCGCGCGACCACTACGTGATCGTCGCCCTGGTCGACATGAGGGCCCCCGGAGACGCCGGCCGGCTCGCCGCCTTCGCCGAGGAGACCGGCGCCCGCATCGACGTCGTCGCCCACGCGCGGGGCACGGTCAGGGTGCCGGAGGACGTCCTCGCCCGGGGCCTGCGGCTGGTCGAGGAGCAGGACAGCCGCACCGCGGGCACCCCCGCGCACCGACGGCCGGCCGCTCCACCCACGCGCCTGGAACTGGGCTGGCCCGCCGGGCTGCCCGACGGCGGCCGGCACGGCTTCACCCCCGACCACCGGGCCCGCCTCCGCGAGGCCCTTCCGGCGATGGCCTCCCGGATCATCGACGGGCTCGGCGGTCCCGAACAGGCCGGCCGCGTCCTCGTGCTCGGCTTCGAAGAGCTGATGTACGCCCCTCTGGTGCTCGCCAGGGCCCTGGAGGAGACCGGGCTCGACGTGCGGTTCTCCACGACCACGCGCTCGCCGGTGCTCGCCGTGGACGACCCCGGCTACGCCATCCGCACCCGCCTCACCTTCCCGGCCCACGACGACCCGGCCGACGGGCCCGGCGAGCGGTACGCGTACAACGTCGCGGGTGGCGGCTTCGACACCGTCCTCGCCGTCGTCGACAGCGCCGCCGACACCCCGGCCCTCCACGCCCCCGACGGCCTGCTCGCCCGGCTCGGCACCGCCGCGCCCCGGGTGGCCCTCGCCGTCGTCCCCGCCCACACGCCCGCACCCCGCACCTCCGACCGGCAGGAGCCCACCGTGCTGCCCGCGCCCCTGCGTGGCCCCGACTTCTCCTCGTACGAGCCCGACGACGTCGGGTGGCTGCTCCAGGACCTCTCCGCCGTGCGGCTGGAGGCCCCCGTCGAGGAGCGTGAGGAGGCCGTCCAGCGCGGCGGTGCCCACTACGCCGAGTCCCTGCCGGTCGAGTACCAGCCGACCGCGGAGTACCAGGAGCTGTACCGCGAGGCCCTCGCCGGATCGGCCGGGCGGATCGCGCGGGCGGTAGGCACCGTCACCGAGCTGGTCCTCGCCGAGCGCTCCCCGCGGCCCGTCCTGGTCTCGCTGGCGCGGGCCGGCACGCCGGTGGGAGTGCTCATGCGGCGCTGGGCCCGACACCGGCACGGACGGGAACTTCCGCACTACGCGGTGTCGATCGTGCGCGGCCGCGGCATCGACGCCAACGCGCTGCGCTGGCTGGCCGCCCACCACGACCCGGCGGACGTCGTGTTCGTGGACGGCTGGACCGGCAAGGGCGCCATCACGCGGGAGCTGGCCGACGCCCTCGCGGAGTTCCCCGGCTTCGACCCCGAGATCGCGGTCCTCGCCGACCCCGGCTCGTGCGTCCGTACCCACGGCACCCGCGAGGACTTCCTCATCCCCTCGGCCTGCCTCAACTCCACCGTCTCCGGACTGATATCCCGCACCGTGCTCCGTGCCGACCTGGTCGGACCGCACGACTACCACGGTGCCAAGTTCTACCGCGAGCTGGCCGGCACCGACGTGTCCCGGGCCTTCGTCGCGGCGGTCGAGGCGCGGTTCGACGAGGTCACCGACGCCGTGGACCAGCAGGTCAAGGAGTCGGCCTCGGCCGACCGCGCTCCCACCTGGGAAGGCTGGGCGGCGGTCGAGCGGATCAGCGAGGAGCAGGGCATCCACGACGTCAACCTCGTGAAACCGGGCGTCGGTGAGACCACCCGCGTCCTGCTGCGACGCGTCCCCTGGAAGATCCTGGCCCGCCGGGGCGCCGACGCCGACCTCGCCCACATCCGGCTCCTCGCGGAGCAGCGAGGCGTGCCGGTGGAGGAGCGCGACGACCTCCCGTACACCTGCGTCGGCCTCATCCACCCCCGCTACACCCGCGGTGCGACCGGCGCCGACGGCAAGGCGGTGGGCAGCGCGTGACCACCCTCGTCGCCAGCGACCTCGACCGCACCCTCATCTACTCCGCCGCCGCCCTCGGCCTCACCGCCCCCGACGCCGAGGCCCCCCGCCTGCTCTGCGTGGAGGTGTACGAGAGCCGGCCCCTCTCCTACCTGACGGAGACCGCGGCCGGGCTCCTCGCCGAACTGGCCCGCGAGACGCTCTTCGTCCCCACCACCACCCGTACCAGGGAGCAGTACCGCCGCATCCGCCTGCCGGTGCCCACTCCCGGCTACGCGATCTGCGCCAACGGCGGTCACCTCCTGGTCGACGGCGTCGCCGACGAGGAGTGGAACCGCTCCGTCCGCAGCCGGCTGGACTCCGAATGCGCACCCCTCGCCGAGGTCAGCGCCCATCTGCGCACCACGGCGGACCCCGCCTGGCTGCTCAAGGAACGCGTCGCGGAGGAGCTTTTCGCCTACCTCGTCGTCGACCGGGCCGAACTCCCCGCGAGCTGGCTCAAGTCCACCGCCGCCTGGGCCGACGAGCGCGGCTGGACGGTCTCCCTCCAGGGCCGGAAGGTCTACGCCGTCCCGCGTCCGCTGACCAAGAGCGCGGCCATGCGCGAGGTGGCCCGGCGCGCCGGGGCGGACACCGCCCTCGCCGCGGGGGACTCCCTGCTCGACGCGGACCTGCTGCTCGCCGCCGACCACGCCTGGCGCCCCGGCCACGGAGAGCTGGCCGAGGAGGGCTGGACGGCGCCCGGGCTCACCGTGCTCCCCGAGCGGGGTGTCGCTGCGGGGGAGGAGATCCTGCGCCGGTTGCTGTCGGCGGCGCGCGGCGGGCGCGAGGACTGAGCGGCCGGTCCGCCCGGCGTGCGGCACGCGGGCTGCTGTGCCGCGGACGCCGGGGCGGTCGTGTGCGGCGAGAGCGGTGGGCAGGCCGCCCGGGCGTGACCGCCTCGCCGGGGCCGACGCGCCCCGGCCCCGGCAGGGGAAGGTGCGACGTGCCCCTCGGGCCGACCCGAGGGGCACCGACGTCGGCGCAGTGCCCGCGACACCTCCGCGCCGGCAAGGCGCGCGTGCCGCCGGCGTCGCCGGCCGGGGAAGGCCGACCGCGTCCGGCGGGGAGGGTGCGGAGAAGGAGGTGGCCCCGGCGGCCGGCAGCCGGCGTACGCCAGATCGCGACGGGCCCCGGACGTCCGGGAATGCCCCGCCGGACGCCCGGGACGCCCTGCCGCACGTCCGGCTTTCCTCCCGCCCGTGAAGTGGGGGGAGCCGCCCTGCGGAGGCGGCACGGGAGGCGTTGGCGGCCACGCGACGGAAAGGGCGCCCGCTCCCGGAACTCCCCGGGGCAGGCGCCCGTGCGGCACGTGCGCGAGAGGTCAGCCGCGCCGCTGGCCGCCGCCCGGCCGGAAGACGCGTACGCCGAGGAAGACGAGGACACCCAGCACTGCCACCGCGAGCACGACCTTCGAGTACACCGAGACGTACTCGGTGACCGTCTCCCAGTTGTCGCCGAGCAGGTAGCCGGCCATGACGAAGAGGGTGTTCCAGATGGCGCTGCCGAGCGTGGTGAGAGCCAGGAAGACCGGTAGCGGCATCCGCTCGATGCCGGCCGGTACGGAGATGAGGCTGCGGAAGATCGGCAGCATCCGGCCGAAGAACACCGCCTTCGTCCCGTGCTTGGTGAACCACGCCTCGGTCTTCTCGATGTCGGCGACCTTCAGCAACGGGATCTTGGCCGCGATGGCCACCGTGCGGTCCCGTCCGAGCAGTGCGCCCACCCAGTAGAGCGCCAGCGCGCCGACGACCGAACCGACCGTCGTCCAGATCAGTACGGCCACCAGGTTCATCTGGCCGGTAGCCGCCGTGAAGCCGGCCAGCGGCAGGATCACCTCGGAGGGGATCGGGGGGAAGAGGTTCTCCAGCGCGATGGCGATGCCCGCTCCCGGCGCGCCGAGGCTCTCCATCAGGCCGGTGATCCACTGAGGTGCGCTGCTGTCGCTCATGGCGGCCACGCTAGAGCGCCGAAGCTGAAGAGTTCCTGAAGCCCGTCGGGCACCGGGCGATCACTCCGGGTCCCCCCTGGCGAGGGATTCTCCGCCCCGCCGCCGGAGTGTCGGGCCGTCGCGCCGAGGCGGCGGACGCGCCGCCGCGTACAGTGCGCGCCGCCGGTCCGCAGGGGGGCCGGCGGCGCGGCGGCACGCGGGTCAGCCGCAGCATCCTCCGCCGCAGCAGCCGCCCCCGCCGCCCGAGGGGGCCCCAGCCGGACCGGAGGAGGCGGTGGAACCGCCCACGGCGACGGTCGACAGCAGCTTCACGGTGTCGGAGTGACCCGCCGGGCAGGCGGCCGGGTCGGAGGACTCGGCCATCGGCCGGCTGATCTCGAAGGTGTCACCACAACTGCGGCAGCGGTATTCGTAACGAGGCATGGCCACAGGCTAGCGGCACGGGGGGCGGTGCCACAGAGTGCTGAGCCCCTCCGTGCCGGGACGGAAACCTGGTGGCTGACCGGTCCGGTGCGGGGGCGTCCGGGGCCGGCCCGGCGTCCGGGCGTCGTCAGCCCGCGCCCCGCTCCTCGCGTATGTGGGAGACGACCTCGGCCACCGTCGTCCGCACGGCCTCGGTCTCGGTCAGGAAGTGCCAGTAGTCGGGATGGCGCCCCTCCAGGCCCGCCAGCGCCCGGTCCAGGCGGGCCACCGAGGCGTCGAGCGGGCCGGCGTGGCGCGGGTCCGGGGTGTGGCGGCCGGCCATCGCCAGGCGCTGGGCGTCCCGGATGGCGAAGCGGGTCCGCTCCACCTCCTGCTGCGGGTCCTCGGCCACCTCGTTGAGCCGGCGGAGGCGGTCGCCGGCGGCCGAGACGGCCTCGTCGGTGGAGTTGAGCAGCGCCCGCACGGTGGAGAGCAGGGCCGTCGCGTCCGGCCAGCGCTGCGCCTCGCGGGCCGTCCGCGCCTCCCGGAGCTTGGCCTCGGCCTGCTGGACGCTCTCCGCGGCCTGCTGGGGGACCGGCTGGAGGTCCTGCCAGCACGCGGCCGAGAAGCGCCGCCGCAGCTCGCTGAGGACCGGCTCGACCTGGCTGGCGCGGGTGGTCAGCGCCTGCGCCCTGGTCCGCAGACTCACCAGCCGCCGGTCGATCTCGGCCGCCCGCTCGGGCAGCCGCTCGGCCTCCGCGCGGATGGCCTCCGCGTCCCGCAACACCTGGTCGGCGCGGTGCAGCGTCTCCTGGACGCCGTGCTGCCCGGCGCCCTGGTTCAGCTTGGTCAGCTCCGGGCCGAGGGCGGCCAGCCGCGCCGCCAGGTCGTCGGCGCGCAGCCCCGCCTCGCGGGCGGTGTCCAGGGCCTGGCTGGCGGCGAGCAGCGCCTGCCGGGCCCGCTCGACGGCGGGGGCCAGCCGCGCCAGCTGGGTCTCCGCCTGGTCCAGCAGGGGAGCGAGGCCGCGCTGGAAGCGGTCGAGTTCCTGGCGCACCCGCACCAGGTCGTCCTTGGCCCGGGTCAGCTGGGTCCTGGCCTGGGAGGCGACCGACGCCTCCAGGTCGTCCCGGTCCAGGTCGTGGGCGTCGACCGCCTCGATGTAGAAGTGGCTGACGTCGTCGATGCGCTGACCCAGCGCGACGAACTCCTCCTGGGCCCGGCGTGCGGCCGGCGACGGGTCGACCGCACCGATGGTCTCGACGGAGATGCGCAGGTCGCGCTGGGCGGTGTCCAGCTCGTAGAAGGCCGCGGCCGCCGCGTCCTTGGCGGCCTGGGCGTCGGCCCGCTGGCTCTCCCCGCGTCCGCCGAACCACCGCTTGGTGCCCCCGCCGGCGAACGCGGCGGGCACCGCCGCCAGCAGCAGGGGCAGGGGCAGCAGCGCCAGCGTGAGGGCGTCCCGCAGCGCGGAGCCACGGCGGACCGTGACCCCGCAAGGGGTCCGGCCGCCTGTCGGTGTGTCCGGCTGCGAAGGTGTCGCCGTCATCCCTCTCCCGTGCTGGTTCCGCCCTGCCCGGCTTCATTCTCCCACCGGTTAATGACGAACACGGGAGCCGGAAAGTTCGCGCCTGGGGCCGTGGGTTCTCCTCTGGCCGCGCGGCGTGCGCCCGGGCGCACGGAGAAGGCCGCTCCGGTGGTGTCAGCCCGCCGGCCGCACCGTGACGTTGCCGTCCTGGGTGGTGATGGAGACCACCCGGGAGCTGGCCCGGTCCTCCAGCACCGAGACGTTCGTCCGGCCGTCCTGGACCTTGGTCCGCACGTCGTAGGCGGCCTCGGGGAGTTCCACCGTGACCGAGCCGTCCTCGCTGCTCGCGTCGATCCGCTGGGGCGCCCTGGCCAGGGCGAGCGTCAGCGAACCGTCCTCCGTGCGCGCCCGCACCCGGGACGAGGAGACGGACCGGGCGGTGATCGCGCCGTCGGCACTGTGCAGGTCGAGCGGGCCGGAGACGTCCTCGACCGTCAGCGAGGCGTCGGAACCGCGCAGGGTGAGCGGCGTGGTGAAGCCCTTCGCGGTCACCCCGCCGTCCTGGGTCCGCAGACTCACCGCGACGTCGGCGGGCACCTCGATCCGGTGCTCGGCGTCGCAGGTGGTCACGATGCCGCTGCAGCTGACGCGCAGCTTCAGTTCGTCCCCCTCGACCGTCCAGTCGGCCCGGGGTGTGGAGCCCAGCAGGGCGCGCCCGGTGAACCAGCGGGTCACCCGCACCTCGTCACCGTCCCCGGTCACCAGCTCGATCCGCGAGTCGTCGGAGTCGACGGTGAGGGTGCGTCCCGACAGGGCGAAGCTCTTGTGCTCCGGCTCGGCGCCGCCGTCGGCCGAGGCGTCTCCCGCGCACCCCGTGGTGAGCAGGGCGAGGGCCGCCGCACCCGCGCCGAACGCCGCCAGCCGCCGGGTCCGGGACGCTGTCCGTGCACTCATGAGCCACTCCTCCAGGTCGGACCGCCGTGTCCGGCAGATCCCGGCGGTCCGCCCCGGAGCTGCCCGGAGCCCGGTGCGGCCGGGCTCCCTCATCTGTTGGAAGCCTAGGAATCCCGGGGCTCTCCCCGACATCCGGCGGACCACCCGGTACAGGTGGGGACAACCCCCGTACGCCCCTCTCCGGACCCCCTTTTCCGGGGCCGGAACGGGTTTGCCGGGCAGTGGCGGCGGCAGGGTAGGCTGTCGATTCGACCCGGGCGCGTAGCTCAGGGGTAGAGCGCTGCCCTTACAAGGCAGATGTCGGCGGTTCGAAACCGTCCGCGCCCACCAGGCCGAGGCAGTGAGAAGGCCCGGACCACCGGAGTGCATCCGGGAGTCCGGGCCTTCTCCGTGTCCTGCGGCCCGCCAGGCCGTTCAGAGCGGGCCCGCCGCACGCTGCGGCACGGCGCCGCGGGGGCGTAGGCCGCTCACGCCGTCGACCGGCCGGACGCACCCCGCACCTCCAGCCCCGAGAGCAGGGCGCGGGTGGCGTCGGTGACGGCCTCGACGGCCGTGTCGAAGACCTCCTGGTTGTGCGCGGCCGGAGCCCGGAAACCGGACACCTTGCGGACGTACTGGAGGGCGGCTGCGCGGATCTCTTCCTCGGTCGCCTCCTCGGGGAGCGCGGGCGGACGGAGGGTCTTGATGCTGCGGCACATGCTTCCAGTGTCGCGCGTACGGGGCCGCGCCGCCCGGTCCCCGCGGAGGCGGTCTCAGCCCGTGGGCGCCGGACGGCGCAGCAGGCACGCGGCGCCCGCCCCCGCGGCGAGGAGGGCGAGCACCGAGACGCCGGTGGCGAGCCAGTTGGCGCCCAGCCAGTGGCCGCCGAAGTAGCCGAGGCCCACGCTGTAGCAGGCCCAGGCGACCCCGGCCGCCGCGGACCAGGGGAGGAAGTCGCGGGTGCGCCGGTCCGTGGTGGCGCCCGCCCCGAGCGACATCAGGGAGCGTCCGGCCGGGGCGAAGCGGGCGAGGACCACCAGCGGGCCGCCGCCACGCGCCAGGGCGCGGCCGAGGCTCTGCTGGCCGGCGTGCAGGCGGCGCGAGCGGGCGAGGGCCCGGTCGAGGCGGACGCCGCCGCGCCGGGCCAGCCGGAAGGCGGCGAGGTCGCCGAGGACCGAGGCGGTGGCGGCGATGGCGATGAGGGCGACGATGTCGGGGACCGTGTGCAGCTGCCCGGCGGCCCCGGTTCCGGCCGCGGCGGCGGTGGCCGCGGCGATCACCAGGACCCCGCTGGGCAGCAGCGGCAGGAAGACGTCCAGCAGCACGGAGGCCGCCACGACGGCGTAGATCCACGGGCCCGCGGTCAGTGGCCCCATGCTCTCGAACACCCAGAACTCCCCGGTACGGACAGCTCCGCGATGTCGCGGGGAGCGGCAGAGGCGGCTGTCCCTCGGCCGCCCAGGTTACGCCGCGGAGAACTCCGGTGGACCGTGGGGCGCACGGTCGTTCGTCACACGGCTGCCAGCGGCCCGCCGTCACTCGTCCGGGTCAGCCGATGCGGTGTACGGACCGGTAGTCCCGTAGCAGTGAACCCGACGCGTACGTGCCCGCCGCGGGCACGGTCGGAGACGAGGAGTGAGCGCGATGGGTGCTGGGACCGCGGGACTACTGGCCGGAGCCGCGCTGGCCGCGCTGGTGACCGGCGCGGGGGCGGGCAGCGGCGTCACGGCCGAACCGGCGGCGGCCGCGGTCACGGGCGGTCCGGTGGCCCCGCCCACCGACGGGGGGCCGAAGGACCGCCGGCTGCGTGACGAGGCACGCTTCGCCCCGGTCGGTGCCTTCGTCCCGTCGGAGGCGGTCACCTACGACCTCGACCTGGTACCGGCCGGTGCGTGGATCAGGGTCGACCAGGCCGTCTCGCGGACGGGTACGACGGTCGTCGCCGAGGTGCGCGGCCTTCGTCCGGGGCGGGCGTACGGGGCCCACGTGCACACCGGTGTCTGCGGCGCCGACCCGCAGGACGCCGAGGGCCACTACCAGCACAAGGCCGACCCCGTGCAGCCGTCCACCGACCCCGCCTACGTCAATCCGCGCAACGAGGTCTGGCTGGACTTCACCACGGACACCGAGGGGGCGGCGCGGGCCGTCGCCCGGCACGCTTGGGGGTTCCGGCCCGGTGAGGCGGCCTCCGTGGTGATCCACGGTGAGCAGGGCGGGTCGGGGGCGCGGCTGGGGTGCTTCAGCGTGCCGTTCGCCTCGCCCGACGACGCGCCGGGGGCCCGGGGCTGAGGGCCGCCCCGGACCGTCCGGTCGGCGTGGGTGGGAACGGACGGTCCGGGGCGGGGCCGGGGGGCAGGATCAGGCCACGCTCGGTGCGCGGTCCCGCGGGCGGGGTTCGGGCGCCGTCCGCCCGGCGAGCACGCGGTCCAGTCCGAGGGCGCCGGAGCCGGTGAAGACCAGGAGCAGCAGGGCCCAGCAGAACACCGCCGAGAGCTCGCCGCCGTTCTGCAGCGGCCAGAAGGCGTCGGGCTGGTGCACGACGAAGTACGCGTACGCCATCGAGCCGGAGCCGACGAAGGCGGCGGCGCGGGTGGCGAGGCCCAGGGCGACGAGACCGCCGCCGACCAGTTGGATCAGGGCGGCGTACCAGCCTGGCCAGGCGCCCGCCTCCAGGGCGCCGCCGCCGTGGGCGCCGCCCAGGACGCCGAAGAGGGAGGCGGCACCGTGGCAGGCGAAGAGCAGGCCGAAGACGATGCGGTAGAGGCCCAGGGCGTACGGCTGGGCGCTGTCGAGACGAGACGTCATGGGGAAGGACTCCCTCGGCTGGGGTGGGGTGGAGCCGGGCGGAGGAGCGGAGATGCGTGGCGTACCGAGCGCCCGGGGCGCGGCGAGCAGGAGGAGCCGGGTGTGCCGGAGCGACCGGGGAGCACGGAAGGGCCCGAGAGGCCGGAAGAAGGGGGGAAGCTGGATTCCGGGCGGGTACGGGCGGCGTCGGCCGTACGGGCGCCGGGTGGGTCCGGCTGGGGACTGCCGGTACGGCGTGAGGCGGGGCAACGGTGCGCAAAGGCTAGGCGGAGCGGATGCTGCGGGGACGGAACGCTTCTGACCAGCGGGACTGTTATTTGTCTAGACCAAGTTCGCGAGGGTCGTCAATCATCGGGGGCTGACATCGGCCGTTCCGCATCCGCCCCGTGGCCGATGTGTGCCTCCTGCACCGGACGGTCGCTCCGGCGCGCGCCCGCCGGGCTTGCGAGGGCCGGCCGGGGGCGGTAGCTGCGGTTCCCTGTCGGTGGGCCGCTCGCCGGGTGGCGCGGCCCGCGCGTCCGCCGGTCTGCGGCGGGAGGTCTGGGAGCGCGACCGTGAAGGGGGTGCGCGTGGCTGAAAAGCGATGTCGAGGAGTGGGGGTGGGGCGAGGAACTGGCGCGCGGGGCCCCCTCCCTCGGGGGCGCGAGAGGGTGGCATCCGGGGGCCTCGTTCGGCCGGGGGTACGGCAAGTCTCCGTACCTTTCAGGGGTGTTGGGCGCGTTCGCCGGTTAAGTGCTCTCGGGTGCCGCCGGCCGGACGGCAGCCGGACAGCCGGACAGCCGGACAGCCGGACGGGAGGAGCCGGGCGTGCCTTCCGTCGGGAGTGACGCACCCGCCCGGCTGTCCTTCAGCCGTCCAGCCGCCCCTCCCACACCCGCTCCAGACGGCCCGGTCCGCGGCCGGGGCGGGCCTGGTCCAGGTGGAGGTCGGCGCGGCGGCCCTTCAGGGTCAGGGTCATGAGCTGGTTGCCGAACCACGGGCCGCCCGACCGCCGCCAGGTCACCGGTGCGCGGCCGGTGCGCCCGTGCCGGGCGAACACCCTGCCGAGGGCGCGCCCGACGCCGCTCCAGCCGAGCCGGAAGCCGGCCCGTATCGGCAGGGGGATGGCGTTGTGGACCGGGGAGCAGGTGAGCTGGTGCACCCGGCCCCGCGCGGGCGGGGCCGTGCCGGCGGCGGGGTCGGCACGAGTGGGGTGGCTCTCGGCGGCGTAGGCGTGGTGGACGTCACCGGACAGGACGCAGACCGTGGCGGGGCCGTCGGGGGCCGTGGCGGCCTCCTCGGTGAGGTGGGCGAGGCGGTCGAAGGAGGCGGGGAAGGCGGCCCAGTGCTCCAGGTCGGCGGCGCGGCGCAGTCGTTCGCCGAAGCGGGCCCAGCGGGGGCCGCGCCCGCCCCGGCAGAGCGCGGCGTTCCACCGCTCCGCCTCGTGGACCAGGTGCGGGAGCAGCCAGGGCAGGGAACTGCCGATCAGCAGGTGGTCGTGGCGACCGGGGTCGGTGAGCATCTGGTCGCGCAGCCACGCCTCCTCGTCGGGGTCCAGCATGGCGCGCTCCTCCTCCGCGAGGACCCGGGCCATGCGGGTGTCGACCATCAGCAGGCGGACCCGCCCCAGGTCGCGGCGGTAGCTCCAGCGCGTGCCCGGCCGGTCGGCGTCGGCCCGCGCGGCGAAGGAGCGCAGCGCGTCGGTGCCGTCGGGGGCGGAGCGGACCGCCTTGTACAGGGGGTCGGTGGCGAGATCGGCGGGGGTCAGGTTCCCCAGGTGCTGGTAGACCCAGTACGACATCAGGCCGCTGACGATGCGCTGGTGCCACCAGGGCGTCGCGCGCATCTCGGCGAGCCAGGACGCGCTGGTGTTCCAGTCGTCGATGACGTCGTGGTCGTCGAAGATCATCAGGCTGGGCACGGTGGAGAGCAGCCAGCGGACCTCGGGGTCGGTCCAGGACTCGTCGTAGAGCCGCGTGTACTCCTCGAAGTCGGCGACCTGTTCGCCCGGGGGCTCGGTGATGTCGCGCCGGGAGGCGATCCAGCGGCGGGTCTGTGGAGAGGTCTCGTCGGCGTACACCTGGTCGCCGAGAAGAAGGAGCAGGTCGGGGCGGTCCGCCCGGGGGTCACCGGCGATCCGGGCCGCGAGGGCGTCGAGGGCGTCGGGCCCCAGCGGGCCGTCCTCGCCCGACGGGGGAGAGGACCAGCGGCAGGAGCCGAAGGTGACGCGGACCGCGCGGCTCCCGTCGGCCTCGCGTGGGGCGGTCCTGATGGTGGACGGCGGGAAGGGGGAGCCCGGTGGCGGCCAGACCGGCTCGCCGTCGAGCCGCACCTCGTACGGGGTGTCGCGGTTCGCGGCCAGGTCCGTGACCGGGATCAGGGCGTAGTGGTGGCCCTCGACGGTGAAGGTCGCGGAGGAACCGCCGCCCCCGCCGTCGGGACAGTGGACCTCGGCGGTGCACGGACGGTCCGTCTCCACCCACACGGTGGCGGAATCGGTGTCGGCGTACCGCAGTACCGGTCCCAGGCGCAGCCCGGCCAAGATGGCTCCCTTCGTCAGCTCGCAGGGTACGGAACGCCCCGGGGGCCGTGCGAGGTTCCCCGGTTCCGTCTCCGCGGCGGCGCGGGGCCGCGGCCGGCGGCGGAGTCCGCCGCCGGCCACGGCGCGGGCGGCGGGATCAGCAGCTGTTGAGGACCGACTGGAGGGCGGACTTCTCGGCGGAGTCGACGCTGAGCTCGTAGTGGTGCTTCACGTGGACCCACATCCGCGCGTACACGCACTTGTACGAGGCGAGCGGCGGCATCCACTCGGCCGGGTCCTTGTCGCCCTTGGACTGGTTGACGTTGTCCGTGACGGCGATGAGCTGGGGGCGCGTCAGGTCGTTGGCGAGCTGCTCGCGCTCGGCGTTGGTCCAGCCGCTGGCGCCCGAGCGCCACGCCTCGGCGAGGGGGACGACGTGGTCGATGTCGACGTCGGAGGCCTGGGTCCAGGTGGCTCCGTCGTAGGCGGACTTCCAGGTGCCGGAGACGGCCTTGCACGCGGAGTCCTGCTCGACGCCGGTGCCGTCGCGCTTCAGGACGACCTCGCGGGTGTCGCAGTTCCCGCTCTGGTTCGACCAGTGCGGGAACTTGTCCCGGCTGTAACCGCTGGAGGAACCTTCCGCCTTCTCGGTGAGGCCGGAGAGGTACGTCTTCGCGGTGGCGACGCTCACCGGGGTGGGCGGAGCGGCCTGGGCCGGGGAGCCGGAGAGGAGGGCCGCGGAGGAGGCGAGAGCGGTGAGCGCGGCGAGGGTGGCGGGGCGCATCCCGCGACGCGCGTAGATTCCTGACATGCGTACTCCCTGAGGTGTGGGGGGCGACAGCCGCTACCGGCCCGTCGGGCCCGGCCATCCTGGCGCCCGTGGGTTTCGTGAGGGCGGGTGCCAGGTAACAGAGTTGCGTCATGCGCACGACACATCAAGGGGGCTGGCGGAAGGTCATCCTCCTTTCGGGTCGGCCTCATTGGCGTACGTGGTGGTGCGTCCCGGCATGGGGGAGCGGGTTCCGCGCCCCGAGGGGTGCCCGCCGCCCGGCGCGTGCGACGGGGCGCAGGGAGGGTGTACGGGGGCGGGGCCCGGCCCGTTCCCCGTCCGCGCCTGGCCTTCGGTGGAGCTCGGGGCGGAGCCTCGACGGCGAGAGAGGCGGTCGGTCCGGGCGGCCGCTCCCGCCCTGGCCGGCGAGAGGCGCCGACCGGCCCGGAACGCCGGCGCGGGAGGCCGCCGTTCGCAAGGTCGTCGTGGGGTGCGGGGGTGGACGGGCGGCCCGGGCCGTTTGCCGCCGCTGCGCGCTCCGGACGTGGAGATCGGCTGCTTCGACGGCGGGGGCGTCGCCGGGCGGGAGGTGCTGGGCGTGGCGCCGCGTGCCGCGCTCGCCTCGTCGCTCGCCGAGGACGCACCGCCGTCAAGGGCGCGGGCTTCCCGCGGGACGGTGTCGCCGTGGTGGCCGCCGTCGAGTGCGTCGCGGCTTCCGGGCGGAGGCGGGTGGAGGTGGTCCGGATCCGCCCGCCGCCTCGGGGCGGCTCACCCATGTGCTGATCGGGGGCGAGGGCGGGGTCCGGCGCATCGCGTTCGCGCGGCCGAGGCCGGTCACGCGTCTGACGGCTCGGCGGCGGCCGCGCGAGGAGCCCGCTGGCGCCGGACGGCTTTGTTTTGTATGGTGAACAAACAAAGTGATCCCGTCCGCACTCCCTGACCGGCGGACGGGGTCACTTGTGCACCGAGCCACGCCGGCGGGGGGCGTCCGAGACCGTCGGGCGGGCCCGACCACCCTCTGGAGCTGCCCGATGACGGCGACCCGTACCGTGCTGACCACCCGCGCCCTGCTGCTGGACATGGACGGCACGCTCGTCGACTCCGACGCCGTGGTGGAACGCTGCTGGCGCCGCTGGGCCGCCCGGTACGGCCTCGACGAGGAGCACGTGCTCGCCGTCGCCCACGGCCGCCAGGGATACGCCACCATGGCCGAACTCCTCCCGGACCGGCCGATGGCACTCAACCACGCGGACAACCGCGTCCTGCTCGCCGAGGAGACCGCCGACACCGACGGCGTCGTCCCGGTGCCCGGCGCCCCCGCCTTCCTCGCCGCCCTCGCCGGCGTCCCGCACGCCGTCGTCACCTCCGCCGACGACGGGCTGATGCGCAGCCGGATGGGCGCCGCCGGTCTGCCCCTGCCCGAACTGCTGATCACCGCCGAGCAGGTGTCCGCGAGCAAGCCCGACCCCGAGGGGTTCCTGAAGGGGGCCGCCGCGCTGGGCGTCGATCCGGCCGACGCCGTCGTGTTCGAGGACTCGGGCGCCGGAATCGCGGCCGGCCTGGCCGCCGGGATGCGGGTGGTCGGGGTCGGGCCCCGGGCCTTCGCGCACGCGCCGACGGCGCACGTCACCGATCTGCGCGCGGTACGTGTGGAGACGGCCGGTGACGGAGCGGTGCGACTCCACCTCGGTGGCTGACCGGCCGTCACGGCCTGCGTGACCCGCCCGGCCAGGTGGCGCTCAGCCCGTCACGGCGGGGAGGTCTCGCTCTCCAACCGCCTGCGCGTCGGACCGTCGTAGACCCCCAGGCTGCCGTGGAGCCCACGCGCCCACTGGTACGTCCGCAGCGCGTCCTCCAGACGCCGGCCGAAGTCGCCGTCGGCCCGTCCCCGGTAGAGGTGCAGCTGCTGGAGCCGCTGCTGCAGCTCGCGGACCCGCGGGCCGGAGTCGCCCCGGCGCAGCACCGGTTCCTCCTGGGGCGGCTGCTCGGGAGACGGCGCGGTGGAGGGCTCGGCCGGAGTCCGGCTCGTCGAGGGCTTCGGGGGCGCCGGTCCGTCGGGCCCCGCCGCCGGAGTGGGCGAGGCGGCGGGCCGCATCTGCCCGGGGGTGGCCGAGGGCAGGGCTGACGACGCCGTGGCCGAAGGGGCGGCGGGCGAGGACGGCGCGGGGGAGCCGGGGGCCGAGGGCGTCGCCGGGCCGGGGGCGATCGTGCGGGGCGCGGTGGCCGACGGCGTGGGCAGAGCACGCTCCTCAGGCCTCTCGTCGGGGAGCGAGTCGGTGGCGACCGCGCCTGCCAGAGCCACCACCACGACGGCCCCGGCCGACACGCCGAGGACCGCCGCCCGCCGCCTGCGCGCCGCGCGGGCGGCCGTCCGCCGGGGCCTCGCGCCGGAGGCCGGCGGCGTGATGTCGGCGGTGGTGGTGCCGTGCTGTCCCTCACCGTCCGCACTTCGCTCATCCGGCGGGAAGAGGTCCAGGTCCGAGACCTTGGGCAGGGGCGCGGTCACCTCGTGGGCCCGCCCGGATACGGCGAGGGGGCCGACGGCCGGGGGCGGCGCGACGCCCTGGGCCGCGGTTGTGGAGAAGTCCTCGCCGGCCTGCCGGTCCGCCTGGCCGTACCCGGTCGGCGCCTCATGGATCCGCGGGGCGCGGGCTTCGTACGCCGGGCCCGCCGGGGTGGGCGGAGCCCCGGCCACGTGTGGACCCAGATACGGGCGGACTCGTTCCCGGTGGCTGTCCTCGGCGCCGGGAACGGCGTCGCACACGCACGCCGCGCCCTGGCCCGTCCCGGGTCTCTGCCCGCCGCACTCCGTGCACCGCTGGCTCATCGCTGCCCCCTCCTCGGCCGCCCCGACTGACGCGATTATGCCGACGCGGCCGCCGCCCCCGCGCGGTGCCCCGCTGAACGGAACGTCCCGACAGGCCGTAAGGGGGCGCAACGCCCAGGATGGTGCCAGGCGACGCCGGTCGCCGGAGCGGCGGGCGGGCGCGGTGCCCGGCGGGTGCGCCGCGCGCGAGGAAGCCGGGAGGACACGATGGCGCAGGACGCGACCGGGGAGGCGGCCCCCGGCCCCGGGGCGGAGGCCGACGGGCAGCCGCCGCGCCGGGTGCTGGCTCCGTCGGGGCGCTCCTGCTGGGCATGCTGCTGGCCGCCCTCGACCAGACCATCGTCGCCACCGCCCTGCCCACCATCGTCAGTGATCTCGGGGGCCTGAACCATCTCTCCTGGGTGGTGACCGCCTACCTCCTCGCCGCCACGGCGGCCACCCCGCTCTGGGGCAAGCTCGGCGACCAGTACGGGCGGAAGAAGCTGTTCCAGACCGCCATCGTGATCTTCCTGGCCGGTTCGGTGCTCTGCGGCGTCGCCCAGGACATGCCGCAGCTCATCGGATTCCGCGCCCTCCAGGGGCTGGGCGGCGGCGGACTGATGGTGCTCTCCATGGCCATCGTCGGCGACCTCGTGCCACCCCGGGAACGCGGCCGCTACCAAGGACTGTTCGGGGCGGTCTTCGGCGCCACCAGCGTCCTCGGGCCCCTGCTCGGCGGCATCTTCACCGAGCACCTCAGCTGGCGCTGGGTCTTCTACGTCAACGTGCCGCTCGGAGCGGTCGCCCTCGTGGTCATCGCGACCGCCCTGCACCTCCCGGCGCGTAGGACCCGGCACGTCATCGACCACCTGGGAACCTTCCTGATCGCCTCGGTCGCCGCCTGCCTGGTCCTGGCAGCTTCCCTCGGCGGCACGAGCTGGGCCTGGGGCTCCCCGCAGAGCATCGGGCTGGCCGTGCTCGCCGTCCTCCTCGGCGCCTGGTTCGCCCGGGTGGAACGCCGGGCCGCCGAACCGGTACTTCCGCTGCGCCTCTTCACCATCCGCACCTTCACCCTGTCGGCGGTGATCAGCTTCGTCATCGGTTTCGCCATGTTCGGCGCGATGACCTACCTGCCCACCTTCCTCCAGGTCGTCCACGGCATCAGCCCCACCCTCTCCGGGGTGCACATGCTGCCGATGGTCGCCGGTGTCCTGCTCGCCTCGACCCTCTCCGGCCAGCTCATCACCCGCACCGGCCGCTGGAAGGCCTTCCCGGTCGCGGGCACCGGCGTCACCGCCGTCGGCCTGCTCCTGCTGCACCGGCTGCGGCAGAGCACCGGCGATGTGGAGATGAGCCTCTACTTCTTCGTCTTCGGTGTGGGGCTCGGCCTGGTCATCCAGGTCCTCGTCCTCGTCGTGCAGAACGCCGTCCCCTACGAGGACCTGGGCGTCGCCACCTCCGGAGCCACGTTCTTCCGGTCCATCGGCGCCTCCTTCGGCGTGGCCGTCTTCGGCACGGTCTTCACCAGCCGCCTCGACGCGGAGATCACCGAGGTGCTCACCGGCCGTCCGCTGCCGCCCGGTGTCGACGCCGCCACCCTGGAGGCCGACCCGCGCACCGTCGCCGCGCTCCCCCCGCACCTCCGCGAACAGGTCCTCGGCGCCTACTCCACCGCGATCACCGACGTCTTCCTCTACGCGGCACCGGTCGTCCTCCTCGCCTTCGCCCTCGCCTGGTTCTTCCACGAGGACCCGCTGCGGGGCGCGGTCCTCGCCCCCGACCAGTCCGAGACGTACGCGGGCAACCCGGTCGAACGCACCTCCCGCGACGAGGCCGAACGCGCCCTCTCCCTGCTGGGCACCCGGGCGGGCCGCCGCGAGGTCTACCGCGACATCACCGCACGGGCCGGCGAGGACCTGCTGCCCGCGTCGAGCTGGCTGCTGCTGCGCGTCCGGCGGCACGGCTCCGTGGAACCTGCCCGCCTCGCCGAGCGCCACGCGGTGCCGCTCCACCTCGTCGGCGCGGCGGCGCGTGAGCTGGAGGAACGCCGCCTCACGGACCGGCTCGGGCTCGAACTGCGCCTCACCAGGGCGGGGGCGGAGAGTGCGGAGCGCCTCTCCCGGGCCAGGGAGGAGACGCTGGCGGAACTCCTCGGCGACTGGTGGGGGCCCGAACGCCCCACCGACCTGGCCGAGATCGTGCACCGGCTGAGCACCGCGCTCTGCGGCTCCGACGGCGAGCGGCCGCAGCACGGCGCGCGGCGCCCGAAGGAGGGGGGAGCCCCAAGGGCTGACGGAGGGCGGTGACGGGCTCAGCCCTCGCCGGGCGGCAGCCGCTTGGCGTACCAGCGCTCCGCGTACGGGCCCTCGCGGTACGCCTCGGTGCGGGTGAAACCGTGCCGCTCGTACACACGGTGCGACTCCACCAGGTCGTGACGGGTGTCCAGGACCAGCCTGGCCGCGCCCAGAGCCGTCGCGGCCGTGTCGACCGCCGCCATCAAGGCGGAGCCGCCACCCGTGCCCCGGGCGGCCGGGCGGACGAAGACCCGCCGGACCTCCGCGGTCCCGGGCTCCAGCCGCGCCAGCCCCGCCATGCCGGCCGCCTCGCCCGCCAGTCGCGCCACCAGCAGCAGCCCGCGCGGTGGCACCAACTGCTCCGGTCCGTCGTCGGCGGCGATGCCGCGGGCCAGTTCGTCGGGCGGCGTGTCACTCCCGTGGTGGAGCCGGTACCAGCGGTCGCTGACCTCGGTGTAGTACGCGGCCCAGAGCGCCCGGGCCTCCGGCGAGCCGGCCGGTTCGGCAGCGACGGTCCAGCGGGTGAGTGCGGTCATGCGGGGCATTGTGACGCAGCCACAGGCAGCGCCGCCTTGACTTTCCGCGCGGGACCGGACGGGCGCGGAGGGTGGACCGGTGCCGCCGGCCCACCGCTCGCCAGGCGGGGTCAGGACTGCTTCGGGGCCGCCTGCTGGACGACGTCGAAGGACCACAGGGTGGAACCGGAGGCGGCCGGACGGGGCCGCTCGCCCTGCGGAGCCTCACCCGGCGCCGAGTCACCACCGGGGCGGCCCTGCTGGTGGGCGGAGGCCATCGGGCCCTCCATCCACGCCTGGAACGCCGCCTCGTCACGCCAGCGCGTGTACACGAGGTACTGGTCGGTCCCCTCGACCGGACGGAGCAGTTCGAACCACTCGAAGCCGTCGGAGTTCTCCACGGAGCCCGCGCGGGACGCGAAGCGCTTCTCCAGGACCTCGCGCTGCTCGGCGGGGACTTCCAGCACATTGATCTTCACGATGCTCATGGCGCCCATCCTGCCGCACCGCTCCGACATTCCGGGCAGGAGGGTGGCCCGCCGCATCCCCGTGCGTGCGGCCGGAACCCGCGGCGGCCGCTCGCGGCCCGGGGAGCGCCCGCCGGCCGTACCGGCCCGAGCGGGCCGGGCGCGAACGGCCGGCCGACGACGGCCTCCCACGGTGGGAACGCCCGCTTCTCGACGCGACCACGGTGACTGTCGGTGACCGGTCTCATACTGGTCCACAGATCGCGAGGGGCTTCGGCCGGCCGGTGCTCGTGCGACACGCGCGCGGCCAGGCCGGAGTCGCGGGACAGGAAGCGGAGGGGGAGCGGTATGAGGCGGACGGTCAGTGGCACTGGCGGGACCGGTGGGTCGCCCGGGGCGCGGGGGGAGCCTGGGGGCTGCCCCGAGAGTGAGACGGCGGGATGGGTGCGCGGGGTGCGGGAGCTGGCGGAGCGCTGGCTCCCGCTGGCCGGCCGGGGCGACTTTGTCCTCTCCCCGGCCGGCCTGTGGCTGGCTCTGGCCGCACTCTCCGCGGGCGCGCGGGGTGACACGGCCGCGGAACTCCGGCGGCTGCTCGGGGTCGACGCCGCAGAGGCGGCCCGCGCGGTCGCCTGGACCGCCGCCACCCTGGACGCCACCGACGCCCTCCGCCACGCCACCCGGATCTGGAGCCGGGTGCCGCTGGAACAGGCGTACACGGAGGCGCTGCCGGGTGTCGGCAGCGCTCCCATGGACGTGGCGGCCGTCGACGCCTGGGTGCGGGAGGTCACGCACGGCATGGTGGAACGACTGCCCCTGCGCGTCACCGACGAGACCCTCCTCGTGCTGGTCGACGCGCTGGTGCTGACGGCGCGCTGGGCCGAGCCCTTCCCCGGCGCGGCCACCCGGCCACGCGACTTCACCGCGGGCGACGGGACCGTCCGCGCGGTCCCCACCATGCACCGCGGCTTCCCGGCCGGCCAGGCGTGGACCGCCCCCGGTGGCGTGCGCGTCCTCGACCTGCCCTGCGCGCCCGCCGAGCCGGGACGCCCGCCGGCACGGGTCCGCTTCGCCCTCGGTCCGCCCGACGCCCCGCCCGCCGACGTGCTGGCGGCCACCTGGGCGCCGCCCGCCGCGCGCACCCCGATCGAGGCCGACCGTGTCGCTGTCGCCCTGCCGCGCCTCGCGCTGCGGACGACACGCGACGCCACCGACGACGTGGCCTCTCTGGGCGCGCCCACCGTGCTCACCGAAGCGGCGGACCTCGGCGGACTCTCGCCCGTGCCGCTCGCCCTCTCCCAAGCGGTCCAGGAGAGCGTGGTGCGGGTGGCCGAGCAAGGCGTGGAGGCCGCCGCGGTCACCGCGCTCGCCACCCGGTTCGGCGCGCCCCCGCCCCCCGAGCGTGTGGAACCCCTCACCTTCGACCGGCCCTTCGGCTTCACGGTGCTCGACGGTGCGGGCATGCTGCCCCTGTTCACCGCATGGCAGTCAGGTGTGCCCGAGGATCCGGGAGCCTCTCGCGAGGGTGACGAGTCCCGAGGCGCGCCGTGAGGTGCCTGGTCCGACCGGTCCCTGGCCCTTGGACCGGGGCCGGGCGGCGGCGGAGCCCTGCCGCACGGCGGTCCCGGCGTTCCGGGGCGGGCGGGGGAGAGCACAGCACAACCCGGGTGCGGGTTTCACGGTCCTGTTGTGCGGCGCAGGGGGCGCCGGACCCGCCGGGGGCGGACGGGCCGACAGGACAGTGAGCGGCGGGAGAGGCGACGGAGCGTGGCGGACGTGAAGAGAGAGGGCGGCGGCCTCGCGACGGCCGGGGCGGCCCCCGTGGACGGCGGCGGTGGCGCGGGCACCGCCCGGCTGTTGCTCTGGCTGGTCGTGACGGCGCTCGGGGTACGGCAACTGGTGGCGCTCCTGCGCCTGCCACCCGGAGAGCGCTTCCTCGACCTGGAAGCCTGGGCGGCCTTCGGCGGAGTGCCCCGGCCGTCCGGCGAGCTGTACGCGGACGGCGGCTACTCCGGCACGCCCTTCGCCGCGCTGGTGCTCACCCCGCTGAAGCGCGCGGGTGAGCAAGGTCTGGGACTGGGCTGGACGTTCGGCACGCTGCTGCTGGTCGTCGCGGTCGGCGTGGTCGCCGCCCGGGCGCTGCCCCGGCCCGCGCAGGGACGGACGGTGCTGCCGGCGGTGCCGGTCGCGGTGGCGCTGCTCCTGCTCTCCCTGCCGGTCCGCAACACCTTCTTCCTCGGCCAGACCAGCGTCCTGCCCGTCCTGCTGGTGCTCCTCGGCTGCTGCGTGACACGGGACGCCCGTGCCCGAGGCGCGCTGATCGGCGTGGCCGCCGCCTTCCAGCCGGCCCTGCTCCTCTTCGCCGTGTTCCTCTGGTGCACCGGGCACCGCCGCGCCGCGGGATGGACCGCCGGGGTCTTCGGCGCGGCCGCCGCCCTCGCCTGGGCGGTGCTGCCCGAGGACTCCGCGGCCTACTGGCTGCGTCATCCGGCCGGGCTCGGACTGGGCGACCCGGCGGAGGTCGCCAACCAGTCGCTGTACGGGCTCGTCCTTCGGCTCGGGCTGAGCGGCCCCGTCGCGCTGCTGGTCCTGCTCGCCGTGGCCGCCGTCGTCTGCCACGTCGGGCTGCGGCGCGCCGTGCGGTACGCCGAGGACGGGCAGACGCTGCTGGCGGTCGCCCTGACCGGATGCGTGGCGGTGGCGGTCGCCCCGGTCTCCTGGCAGCACCAGCTGCTCTGGGTGCTGCTGACCGTGGCCGGGCGCGCGGGCCGCGGAGCCTCCGACCGCTACGTGTGGCCGGTCGCCGTGGTCCTGGTGATGACCCTGCCCGCCAGGATGCTCCTGCCCAACATGGAGCTGCTCTCCCCGGTACGGGACAACATCCTGCTGCTCACCGCTGTCGCGGCCGCCTGCTGCGTGCCCTTCCTGAGGCGCGCCGAGAGGGAGTTCGCCCGGCCGCGACCGACCGTCCACGCGCCGCCCGGCGCGTCGAGACTGAGGGGAGTGCCGCTGCTGCCCTTCTGGCGGCGGGTCCTGACGCGGCCCAACCTCCTCCTGGAACTGCTGCTGATACGGGTCGGCTACTCCGCCTACTCCCAGGTGCGGATGGCGGCGGCCGGCAGCCGGGCCACCGCGGAGGCGCACGGCGAGCAGATCCACGCCATCGAGCGGTTCCTCCTCCTGGACATCGAGCACCGGGTCAACCACGCCGTGGTCCGCACCGGCTGGCTGGAGGGTTTCCTCAACTTCTACTACACCTCCTTCCACTTCGTGGTCCCGCTGACCGTGCTCGGCGTGCTGTACGTCCGCCGGCCCGACGCCTACCGGTGGGCGCGGACGGCGCTGGGCTTCGCCACCCTGCTGGCCCTCCTCGGCTTCTGGCTCTACCCACTGGCGCCACCCCGGCTCATGCCGGCGCTGGGCTTCATCGACACCGTCCACGGCGTGCAGGACTTCAGCCGCCCGGACTACGGCTCGCTGACGGCCTTCACCAACCAGTACGCGGCGATGCCCTCGCTGCACTTCGGCTGGTCGCTGTGGTGCGGGGTGGTCGTGGTGGCTCTGGCGCCGAAACTCTGGATGAGGCTGCTGGGACTGCTCCATCCCCTCTTCACCGTCTGCGCGATCGTCGGCACCGCCAACCACTGGGTGCTCGACGCCGTCGGCGGGGCGATGGTCGTGGCCGCGGGCTTCGGCCTCGTCCACGTCCTGGCGGGGCCGCGGCCCCGTGTCAGGACCGGCGCGATGCGGGAGCCCGCTCCGCAGCCGGCGCCGGGGGCCGGGCCGGTGCCGGAGGCCGGGTCGGGGCAGGAGACCGGGCCGGTGCCGGAGGCGGTACGTGACGGAGCCACGCGGGCGAAAGGCGCCGGGGGCGGAGAACCGGAAGCCGAGGGAGAGGGGGGACGGGTGCCCAGCCCGGGATGAGGTCGGCCGAGCCGCGCCGGGTGGGCGTCGGGCCGGGTCGTCCGTTCCCGGACAGGCCGCAGGGCGGTTTCTCTCAGTGAGGGACACCGGCCAGGGGCCGGGCGTGGGGGCCCGCCCCGGCGTGCGGACCCGCCGTGGGGACCCGGCCCGGGGGACCGGGGCGTCCACTGGCATGGGCGCCATGCCCGGAGCCGGGCGGTTTGCGGCCCGTCGGCTCAGCAGCAGCCGTGGGCCTGCCGGAACTCCCAGACGGGTGCCGGGCTGCCGTAGCGGTCGTTCAGGTAGTTCACGCACCACTCGCTCCGTATCGCGGGGTTGGACTTCCGGACCGGGCCGGCGGGGGCCATCTTCTTGGCAGGGCAGGGTCGGGTCTGACCAGGCCGTAGGTGCCGGACGACTCGTCGGTGGCGCGCGGGTTCCACCCGCTCTCGCGCCCGACGAGTCGCTGAACGCCTGGTACCGCGCGTGGCCCGTCCACGTTCAGCTGCCGGCGATGGCCTGCGGTGGTCCTTCGGCGGACTGGGCCGGAGCCGGGTGAAGGCGAGGCCGATGGTGGGGGCGGCGCGGGCGGTGCCCACGGCGATCTTCTTCAGGACGGCCAGGCGACGCGTGAGGGCGAAGGGGAGGGGAGAGCCTTCCCACGGGGAGGAGGCCGCCGACCGGGAACGGTCCGCGGAAGCGCGTTCCGGCGGCAGCGTTCGGCGACGTCCCCCAGACGGCCGGGTGGTCGCCCGCCTGGCAACGCACCGCTGCACTACGCGTTGTTCGGGGGAAGGTCCCGTTCCGGAGAGTGGGCGGTTTTGGCAGGCGGGGCGTGCCCGACGGGGCCGGAAGTGAGTGAGCGCGGCTACCAAGGCGCAGAGGGAGGGCCGACGGGTCTGCGGGCGGCTCAGGAGCGTACTCCCCTGGTCTCACCCCGGGGGAGGGCTCCGGCTACCGGGACGCGGGTTCTTCGCCCGGCCCGTCCGGAGGTTCGGCGGACGCCCGGACCACGGACGCATCAGCGTGCTCCCCTCGCGCACGCGCCACGGACGTGCCCTCCCCGGCGCCGGAAGCCCCGGCCCGGCCCGGTCCGGCGTCCGCGAACCGCACCGGAGTGTCGAAGGCGGCCCTGCGGGTGGCCCGGCGCAGAGCCCGCAGGACCGAGGGGCCCAGCGTCAGGGCCAGCACCACGGTGAGGGCGGCGCGGGGCAGGTCCCAGCCCAGGGAAGTGGCGAGGCAGTAGACCAGGAAGCGGCCCAGGTTGTCGGCGACCGGGTCGCCCGGCACGAAGGAGACGCCGGTCGACAGACCCCCCAGATAGGTCCAGCCCTGGAGGTTCATCACGGTGCCGTACAGGACGGAGGAGAGCGCGCCGTAGGCGGCGACCAGCAGCAGTTCGCCGCGTCCCCGCAGGGTGTCGCGGCCCGGCAGCAGGCCCGCGCCCATGCAGACCCAGCCCATGGAGAGCATCTGGAACGGCATCCACGGGCCCACCCCGCCGGTCAGCAGAGCCGAGGCGAACATCGACAGGGCGCCCAGCACGAACCCGAACCCCGGCCCGAGCACCCGCCCCGAGAGCACCATCAGGAAGAACATCGGCTCGATGCCCGCCGTCCCCGCGCCGAGCGGACGCAACGCCGCCCCCGCCGCCGCGAGCACCCCGATCATGGCGATGGCCTTGGAGTCGACCCCGTTGTCCGAGATGGTCGCGACCACCACCCCCAGCAGCAGCGGCAGCAGGGCCGCGAAGAGCCACGGGGCGTCCTGGGCGTGGGCCAGGCCCGACTCCGGGGAGGCCAGCAGCGGCCAGCCGAAGGCCGCCACACCGACAGCGCTGACCAGCCCCAGCGCCAGCGCCGACCGGAGGCCGATGCGCACCGCCCGGGTCTGCCGCTGCACCGCCTCGCCGCCCGGGCCCTGTTCCCCCGGTGCGCTGCCGATCGTCCGCACCCTCCACCGGGATGTGCCCTTCGCGGTGGAGAGGCCGTTCGGCACGGTGCTTTCCTCGGCGGTCCCGTCGGGTGACGCCGTACGCCGGCTCACCGTTCCTCCTCGGCGGCCGGAGCGGCGCCCTCGTCCCCGGTGGACGAGGCGACCACGTCTCCACCGCGGCCGGAGCACGCGCCGTCCGCTTCCTCGGGGGCCGGTGCCCGGCCGTCCTCGTCCGGGCCCGGCCCGGTGCCCGGGCGATCCGGCCGGCAGACCGGTGGTGCGCCGTCCTGCCGTCCGGCTCCCGGGCCGACACCGGCCCGGCCAGGCACCGGACGCGCCCCGGCGGCCCCGGCCGCCGCGGTCTCTTCCCCGGAGGCCCGGTCGGCTCGCTCGGTGTTCCGGGCCGCACCGGCACCTTCGGAGTCCTCGGTCGTGCCCGGGCCCCCCGGGGGCGGATCCCCGCCGTCTCGGCCAAGGGCCCGGCCCGGCTCCGCCCGCTCCGGGTGTCCGCCCGTACCGTCGTCGGACCCGGCTTCCGGCCCGGGCCCGGCGCAGACCGTCGGCTCGTTCAGGGCGGTGCTTACCTGGGAGACGGTGAGCCAGGGCTGGGGGGCAAGGATCTTGGTGACCTGGGGGGCGAACGAGGGGGAGGAACGGACCACGTCGGCCGTGGGCCCGTCCGCCACCGTCTCGCCCTCGGCGAGGATGACGACGCGGTGGGCGAGTTCGGCGGCCAGTTCCACGTCATGGGTGGCGAGGACCACCGCGTGGCCCTCCGCGACCAGGTTCCGCAGCACCTCGACCAGCCGGGCCTTGGCCGCGTAGTCCAGGCCGCGGGTCGGCTCGTCCAGCAGGATCAGCGGCGGGCGGGCGGTGAGGACGATCGACAGGGCGAGGGTGAGCCGCTGGCCCTCCGAGAGGTCGCGCGGATGGGTGGGGTCGTCGATGCCCGGCAGCAGGCGGGCGACGAGGGCCCGGCAGGTGCCCGGCGCGGCCGAGGCGTCGGCGTCGGCGGCGGCGCATTCGGCGGCCACCGTGTCGGCGGACAGCAGGTCCCGGGGGTCCTGCGGGACCAGACCGACGTGGCCGATCAGTTCCTGCGGCCGGGTCCTGTGCGGGGTGAGCCCGCCCACCCGGACGGTGCCGGAGAAGGGGTCGACCAGGCCGACCAGGGAGCCCAGCAGGGTGGACTTGCCCGCGCCGTTGCGGCCCATCAGAGCGACCGTCTCCCCGGCGGCGACCGACAACGACACCTCCCGCAACGCCTCGACCCGGCCTCGCCGCACCGCGAGGCGGGAGACGAGGGCGTACGGCTCACGGGTGCTGGTGCTGGTGCTGGTGTCGGACCCGTGCCGGGGCCTGCGCCCCGGGCCGAGGAGCCCGCGCAGCAGGGCGCGGCGCCCCTCGCGCCGCGGAGCGGGCAGATCACCGGAGAGCTTCGGCGGGGCGGCCGGCAGCGGTACCCCGCCCGGCGGCGGCACCGGCACCCCGGCCAGCCGCTCACGCAGCCCGGCCGCCCGGCGGCGCGCGTCGCGGACGGTCAGCGGCAGCGGGACCCAGCCCGCCAGACCGCCCAGCGCCACCACCGGCGGGCGGACCGGCGAGACGGCCAGGACCTCGGCCGGGGGCCCGGTGACCAGTGCCGCGCCGGGGGCGGCCAGCAGGGCGACCCGGTCGGCGTACTGCACCACGCGCTCCAGCCGGTGCTCGGCCAGCAGGACGGTGGTCCCCAGATCGTGGACGAGGCGCTGGAGCACCGCCAGCACCTCCTCGGCGGCGGCCGGGTCGAGCGCCGAGGTCGGCTCGTCCAGGACGAGGACCGCGGGATGCGGGGTGAGCACCGAACCGATCGCGACGCGCTGCTGCTGGCCGCCGGACAGGGTGGCGAGCGGGCGGTCGCGCAGATCGGCGAGGCCCAGCAGATCGAGGGTCTCCTCGACGCGGCGGCGCATCACGCCGGGGGCGAGACCCAGGGACTCCATGGCGTAGGCGAGTTCGTCCTCGACGGTGTCGGTGACGAAGTGCGCCAGCGGGTCCTGGCCGACCGAGCCGACCACGTCGGCGAGTTCACGCGGTTTGTGAGAGCGGGTGTCGCGGCCCGCGACGGTGACCCGGCCGTGCAGGGTGCCACCGGTGAAGTGCGGCACGAGGCCGTTGACCGCTCCCAGCAGAGTCGACTTGCCGACCCCCGACGGGCCGACGAGCAGCATCAGCTCGCCCTCCTCGACCGTGAGGTCCACCCCGCGCACCGTCGGCCCGGGCGCACCGTCGTACCGCACCGAGACGTCCTCGAACCTGATCACACCGCACCTCCAGGAGAGCCCTGCCACCGCACCACCGCACCGCCGCCGACCACCCCGCCGCTCACGTCCCCTCCGAAGGCCGGGGTGCCACGAACGCCGGGACCAGTCCCAGCAGCACCACCGCCGCAGGCCACAGGGGCAGCTCCGGGGCGGCCAGCGGCACCGTCGGCGGGTCGAGCTGCTCCGGCGCCAGCGAGCCGAGCCGGACGAGGAGCGCGGCGACCGCCACTCCCGAACCGGCGACCACCCAGGCACGCACCCCCCACCGGTCCGGCCGGTACCGGCTGCGCACGCTCCGCCGCCCGCCGAGCCACAGCCCGGCCAGTGCCGCCGCCAGCCCGAGCGCCAGCACCGGGACGCCGAACCCGCCGCCCTGGTCGGCGAGGAGTCCGTACGTGCCGAGGCAGACGCCGATCAGGCCGCCCACGGTCAGTACGGCGGTGGTGCGCCGGACGGCGGACGGGACGGCGGCGGTCCGGCCGTACCCGCGCGCGTCCATCGCGGCGGCCAGCGCGACCGACCGCTCCAGCGCCCCCTCCAGGACGGGCAGCCCGACCTGGAACAGGCCGCGCAGTCCCCGGTCCGGCCGGCCGCGCAGCCGCCGGGCCGCGCGCAGCCGGCGGACGTCGGCGACCAGGTTCGGGGCGAAGGTCATGGCGACCACCACGGCGACGCCCGCCTCGTACAGCGCGCCCGGCAGGGACTTCAGCAACCGCGCCGGGCTGGCCAGCGCGTTGGCCGCACCGACGCAGATGAGCAGGGTCGCCAGCCGCAACGCGTCGTACAGCGCGAACAGCAGCCCCTCGGCGGTCACCCTGCCGCCGAGCCGCACCCCGCGCGCCCACTCCGGCAGCGGTACCTCGGGCAGGGTGAACAGCACGTGGGTGCCCGGCACCGGTGAGCCCAGGACCATGGCGAAGAGCAGCCTGATGGCGATGATCACCAGGCCGAGCTTGACGAAGGCGCCGTAGCTGCGCGCCCACGGCGAGCTGGTGCGGCGCGCCGCGACCACGTACCCGGCGACGCCGATCAGCAGGGCCAGCAGCAGCGGGTTGCGGGTCCGCGAGGCCGCCGCGGCCAGCCCCAGCGCCCACAGCCACCACGCCCCGGCGTGCAGCGCGTTGGAGCGCGTCGCGAGCGGGGCGAGCAGTGCCGGGCGTAGCCGGCGGGCCTGCTGAAGAGGGCCGTGCGCCATCGTGACCAGCCGCTCAGCCGCGCCGGCGGCGGGACTGCCAGAAGGCCGCCACGCCCAGCACGGCCACCGCACCGCCCCCGACGAGGAGCCCGGCCGAAGGACCGCCCCCACCCGGAGCGGAACCGGAGTCCGCCTCCTCGGTTCCGGGGGAGGCGTCGGAGGACGCCTCGGCGGACGGCTTGCCCGCCCCCGGGACCTGCTCGCCGCACCCGGCCGCCGGGTAGCCGTCGATGGCGCAGAGCATCGCCGAGGAGTCGTACCGCAGCGGCGGGGCGACGGCCGCCAGCGCGTCGGCGGTACTGGCGTCCTCCTCCACGCTGGCACAGGCGGTACGGGGCTTCGGCGGGCGCTCGCCCCCGGGGGCGTCGGCAGCGGTGCCGAAGTCGAGGACGAGCGCGATCCGCTTGCGCCCCGCGCGCTCGTCGGTGTCCTCGCAGATCTTGGCGAAGGCCGCCTTCGAGCGGGGCGCGGCGGAGTCGTCCGCCTCCGCGCTCACCGCGAACCGGAACCCTTGCACCGAGCCGTCGTCCGGGCGGAGCTGGGCCGGTCCCTGGGTGGCGTAGCTCCACGTGGAGCCCTCGCGCTCCCAGAACGACCAGTACCGGTACCCGGCGGCCTGCGCGGGTGCCGCCAGGAGCACGGCCGCCAGCAGGCCGAGGAGCAGCGCGAACCCCGCCCGCAGGGTGCGGCGGGCGGGGCGGGACGCGGCGAGGCCGGGGGTCACTTGCGGCCGGACTTGTTGCGCAGGCTGATCATCAGGCCGACGCCCGCGCCGACGAGCAGGCCGACCCCGACGATCCACCAGACGCTGATCTGCGGGCCGTCCTCGTCCGCCGCCTGCTTCGCGGAGTCCTCGGCACTGGGCGTGTCCTCCGCGGACTTCGGCGCGGGGCCGGTGGCGTTCAACCCGGCGACCAGGTCGGTTCCGCCGAAGGAGCGAGGGTCGGTGCCGGTGGCGTGGGCGGTCAGGACGAGCTGGGCCCAGGCGGACGGGCCGGACTGCTTCGCCCAGGCCGGGCCGTTCTTCTCCAGCCAGGCCAGCGGCTTCTTCGCGGCGTCGGTCAGCCCGGCCGCGTGGAGCGCGGTCACCGCGTCGGCGGTGTTGCCGGTGTCGGGCTGGTCCTCGGCGCCCGGCATGGCGGAGGTCAGGTGGCCGTCCTTCTTGAGGACGTCGGCGAGGTGGGCGGCGCCGTTGGCGGCGGCCGCGCGGGCGTCGGCCGGCTTCTCGCAAGCGGTCTGCGCGGCGGACTCGCCCTCCGTGACGACGAGGGAGGAGCCGAGGCCGCCGAGGACTCCGGCGGCGGTGGCGTCCTCGTTGGCGGTGAGGTCGCCGTTCTTCTCCGGCTGGAAGGCGAAGGCCCCGCCGTCGGCGCACTTCAGGCTGAGGCCGAGCAGGGCGTCCTCGGGGGTCTTGTCCTTCTTCGAGGTGACCGTGTCGGCCTTCGTGCCGGTGGCGGCGAGGGCGCCGACCACCAGCGAGGTCGAGTTGGTGTCGGTGTCGCCGCCGGGCACGTACCCCCAGCCGCCGTCGTCGTTCTGCGCCGCCTTCAGCCAGTCGACGGCCTTGCCGACCGCCTCGTCGTGGCCGCCGAGCGCGGCGAGCGCCTGCACGGCGGTGGCCGTCTGGTTGGTGTCGACCTGCGTCTTCGCGTCGCAGTCGGACGACGGGTCGGCGCGGAACGGGGCGAAGGAACCGTCCTCACACTGCTGGCCGGTCAGCCAGTCGACGGCCTTCGCGGCCGGCTCGACCCCGGCGGTGTGCTGCGCGAGCAGCGCGAGGGACTGGCGGTAGACGCCGTCGTAGGCCGGGTCGCTGTCGCCGTACAGGCCCGAGGGCAGCTTCTTGACGGACGGGGCGGGGGAGTCCTCGGCGACGGCGGCCGGAGCGAAGGCGGCCGACGCCGCCGTCAGTGCGGTCAGCGCGGTGAGCGCCAGGGCGCTGCGACGGACGGTCATGGGTGGGAGCCCTCTCCTGAAGGAAGCCGGGCACGGGCGCACGCAAGCGCCGGGCTCCGGCTCCGTATGCCTCGACGGTGCCGGCCGCCGGAGGTCTCCGGCGGCGTGAGCCGGTCATGAGTCCGAGGAGGCATTCCGGCTGTGCCGGCCCGACTGGCGGGCGGCTCACGGCTGCGGGTCAGCGCCGGATTCCCACCGGCTTCCCCTCACACGGTCCTGACGACGACCCGGTCACTGTACCGGTGCGGGCGGACCGTGGGCCGGGGCCGCCGTCCGGGCGGTCGCGGGGGCCGGGAGCCCGTACGGCGCCCCGGTCCCGGCCGTGGTGCGAATCACCTGTTCCGGGGGTCCTGAACGGGCTACCTGCCGGTAGATTCGATGCTTCGTGAACGATCAAGACCGACCGCGCCGAACTTGTTGCGGATCGGAGTCCCGGCGTAACCTCCCGGGACGTCGGGCTGGCAGAAGGGGGCCGGGTAGTGACCGCTGAGGCCATGGAGGCGGACCCCGCGCGACAGGAACCCGCCCCGGAACCGGCCTCGGGCGATCGATCCGCGGACGAGGGCCGGCCCCTGCGCATCGCCCTCCTCACCTACAAGGGCGACCCCTTCTGCGGCGGTCAGGGTGTCTACGTCCGCCACCTCTCCCGCGAACTGGCCCGCCTCGGCCACCACGTCGAGGTCATCGGTGCCCAGCCCTACCCCGTCCTCGACGAGGGTGTCGAGCTGACCGAGCTGGCCAGCCTCGACCTCTACCGCCAGCCCGACCCGTTCCGCACCCCGGGCCGTGGCGAGTACCGCGACTGGGTGGACGCGCTGGAGGTCGCCACCATGTGGACCGGCGGCTTCCCCGAGCCGCTCACCTTCAGCCTGCGCGCCCGCCGTCACCTCGCGGCCCTCGCCGGGCGGTTCGACGTGATCCACGACAACCAGACGCTCGGCTACGGCCTGCTCGGCGGTGCCCGCGCGCTCGGCGCCCCGCTCGTCACCACCGTGCACCACCCCATCACCGTCGACCGGCAGCTGGAGCTGGCCGCCGCCGGCTCCTTCACGCGCCGCCTCTCGGTCCGCCGCTGGTACGGCTTCACGCGGATGCAGAAACGTGTCGCCCGGAAGCTGCCCTCGGTGCTCACCGTCTCCGGTACCTCCCGTCAGGAGATCGTCGGCCATTTCGGCGTCCGCCCCGAGCGGGTCCACGTCGTCCACATCGGTGCCGACACCGACCTCTTCTCGCCCGACCCGTCCGTCGCCGAGGTGCCCGGCAGGATCGTCACCACCTCCAGCGCCGACGTGCCGCTCAAGGGCCTCGTCCACCTGGTGGAGGCGCTCGCCAAACTCCGCACCGAGAACCCCGACGCCCACCTGGTCGTCGTCGGACGCCCCGCCGAGGACGGGCCCGTCGCCCAGGCCATCGAGCGGTTCGGCCTGACCGGCGCCATCGAGTTCGTCAAGGGCATCAGCGACACCGAACTGGTCGACCTGATCCGCTCCGCCGAGATCGCCTGCGTCCCCTCCCTCTACGAGGGGTTCTCGCTGCCCGCCGCCGAGGCCATGGCCACCGGCACCCCGCTGGTCGCCACCACCGGCGGCGCCATCCCCGAGGTCGCCGGGGCCGACGGCGACACCTGCCTCGCCGTGCCGCCCGGCGACGCCGGAGCCCTCGCCACCGCCCTCGGCAGGCTCCTCGCCGACCCCGGGCTGCGCCGCCGCCTCGGCACCGCGGGCCGCGCCCGCGTCCTCGCCAAGTTCACCTGGCGCCAGGCCGCCCTCGGCACGGTCGCCCACTACCGCCAGGCCATCGCCGGGAGCCCGGGCCGCCCCGCCGCCCCGGCCACCACCGCCCGACCCGACCGCGAAAGCAGGTCCACGTGCTGACCGTCGACTTCACCCGCTTCCCGCTCGCCGCAGGCGACCGCGTGCTCGATCTGGGCTGCGGCGCGGGCCGCCACGCCTTCGAGTGCTACCGGCGCGGCGCGCAGGTGGTCGCGCTGGACCAGAACGCCGAGGAGATCCGCGAGGTCGCCACCTGGTTCGCGGCGATGAAGGAGGCCGGTGAGGCCCCCGCCGGAGCCACCGCCACCGCGATGGAGGGCGACGCCCTCAACCTGCCCTTCCCCGACGAGTCCTTCGACGTCGTCATCATCTCCGAGGTGATGGAGCACATCCCCGACGACAAGGGCGTCCTCGCCGAGATGGTCCGCGTGCTCAAGCCCGGCGGCCGCATCGCCGTCACCGTGCCCCGCTACGGACCCGAGAAGATCTGCTGGGCTCTCTCGGACGAGTACCACGAGGTCGAGGGCGGCCACATCCGCATCTACAAGGCCGACGAACTGATCGCCAAGATGCGCGGCGCGGGCCTCAAGCCCTACGGCACCCACCACGCGCACGCCCTGCACAGCCCCTACTGGTGGCTCAAGTGCGCCTTCGGCGTCGACAACGACAAGGCGCTGCCGGTGCGGGCGTACCACAAGCTGCTGGTCTGGGACATCATGAAGAAGCCCGCCCTGACGCGGGTCGCCGAGCAACTGCTCAACCCGGTCGTCGGCAAGAGCTTCGTCGCCTACGCCACCAAGCCGCACACCCCGACGGCGGCCGCCAAGTGACGTCGCCCCGGACGGAGCACCTGGTCCTGCCCGGGGTCCTCACCGAGCAGCAGGCCCGCGCCACCGTCGCCGGCCTGCTCTCCGTGCAGCGCGCCGACGGAGCCATACCGTGGTTCCGCGGGCACCACCTCGACCCGTGGGACCACACCGAGACCGCCATGGCGCTCGACGCCGCCGGCGAGCACGAGGCCGCCGCGCGCGCCTACGACTGGCTGGCCCGCCATCAGCTTCCCGACGGGTCCTGGTACGCCGCGTACGCCGACGGCGTGGCCGAGGAACCCACCGACCGGGGCCGTGAGTCCAACTTCACCGCCTATGTCGCGGTCGGCGTCTGGCACCACTACCTGGCCACCGGCGACGACGCCTTCCTCGACCGGATGTGGCCGGTGGTCGCCGCCGCCGTCGAGCACGTCCTCGCCCTCCAGCAGCCCGGCGGGCAGATCGGCTGGAAGCGCGAGGCCGACGGCACCGCCGTCACCGACGCGCTGCTCACCGGCTCCTCCTCCATCCACCAGGCGCTGCGCTGCGCCCTGGCCATCGCCGAGCAGCGCGAGGAGCCCCGGCCCGACTGGGAACGCGCCACCGGCCTGCTCGCCCACGCGATCCGCCGCCACCCCGAGCGGTTCCTCGACAAGGACCGCTACTCGATGGACTGGTACTACCCCGTCCTCGGCGGCGCCGTCACCGGCGAGGAGGCCAAGGCCCGCATCGACGAGGGCTGGGACCGCTTCGTCGTCCCGAAGCTCGGCGTGCGCTGCGTCGTGCCCAACCCGTGGGTCACCGGCGGCGAGAGCTGCGAACTGGCCCTCACCCTCTGGGTGATCGGCGAGTCCGACCGGGCCCTGGAGATCCTCCAGTCCGTCCAGCACCTGCGCGACGCCGCGAGCGGCCTGTACTGGACCGGGTACGTCTTCGAGGACGACACCGTCTGGCCGCGCGAACTCACCACCTGGACCGCCGGGTCGCTGCTCCTCGCGGTCGCCGCGCTCGGCGGTGACGAGCCGACCTGCGCCGTGTTCTCCGGCGCCCGGCTCCCGGCCGGCCCCGCCCCCGAGTGCTGCTGACCCGCACCGCACCCCCTGCACGCGAAGCGGCCCCGCCCTCCGGATCTCTCCGGAGGGCGGGGCCGCCTCGTGGGGCCGCGCGGTCAGCCGCGCTGGATGCCCGTGGTGTCCTGGAGGACGCCGCGGCGGCCCTCCTGGGTCTGCGCGATCAGCGCCGCACCGCGCTGCTCGACCGCCAGGTACCAGTTGCCCGGGGCCAGTTCGGCGATCGGCGTCGGCGCGCCGTCCTCGCCGTAGAGCGGGCGGGCCACCGGCACCGCGAACCAGAACGGCGCGAACTCCCCGCCCTGCGACGGCGCCTGAGGCTGTGCCTGCTGCTGCGGCTGGGGCGCCTGCTGGCCCTGGGCCTGCTGGGCGTCGAAGGGCTGGCCGCCGTACGACTGGGGCTGGCCGGGCTGGGCGCCGTAGGGCTGCTGCGGGGCGCCCGGGTAGCCGTAACCGCCCTGCGGCTGACCGCCGTACGGCTGCGGGGTCTGCGGCTTGGGAGCGCCGATGAGGGCGCCCTTGAGCGCGGGGACCAGCGGAGTGGCGACGGCGGCGCCCGCCAGGATCAGCGCGGCGATCAGGCCGAGGATGAGACCGGCACCCGCGTCCGGGCCGGCGCTGCCGGTGTCCAGCGAGCCACCCGGGTCGAAGATGGCGCCGAGCGCGCTCCACGCGGCGAAGACGGAGATGACGATGCCGGCCTGGGCGAGGTCGAGGCCGGCGACCTTGAGGGGGTTCGGGAGCATCCGGGCGACCACGATCAGCGCGGCCCCGATGACGCCGGCGAGGTAGACACCCATCACGAGGGCTCCGTTGTCCCACGCCATCGGGAGCTCCACGCCCGCGCAGGCTGAGCCGTCACAGCTCCAGGTGGAGAGGAACGAGGCGACGAACAGCAGCACCGCTGCCACGATCACCACGCCGTCACCTCGTGTGAGAGAGCGGATATTCACTTCAGGTCCTTCGTCAGTCGTCTCGTGGTCAAGTGGGCGTCCGCTGTCGCCCTGGCTCAGGGCCGGTGCGAAGCGTGGGGGGTGACCCCCCATCGTACGGAGGACACTACCGCCCGTCCCCGTGGGGTGTCTGCCGGGAAAGGAGGTCTGTCAAGACCTGCACAGCCTCCCCCCGAGCCGCTCCCCGGGCGCCGGTCGACACCTACCCGCGCAGGTGGAGGGTGATGCCGTCGGCCATCCCGCGGGCCGCCTTCTGACGCCAGTCCTCGTCCTTCAGCAGAGCGGCGTCCTGGGGGTCGCGCATGTTGCCGCACTCCACGAAGACCTTGGGGACCCTGGAGAGGTTGAGTCCGCCGAGGTCGTCGCGGACGTCGAGTCCGGTGCCGCCGCCGATGTAGTTGGAGGGCGCGGAACCGGTGTGCTCCACCAGCTTGCCCGCGATGCGCTCACCGAGGCGCCGGGAGGCGGTGACGATCGGCCGGGTGTCGGCGCCACCACCGTGCACGGCGGCCGGAAGGATCACGTGGAAGCCCCGGTGGCCCGCGGCGGTGGAGCCGTCGGCGTGCACGGAGACGACGGCGTCGGCCTTCGCCTCGTTGCCGATCCGGGCCCGCTCGTCGACGCACGGGCCGAACGGCCGGTCGCCGTCCTGGGTCAACTTGACGGTGGCGCCCCGCTCTTCGAGCACATCGCGCAGCCGGTGCGCCACGTCGAGGGTGAACTCCGCCTCCGCGTACCCGTCGTTGGTGGAGGTCCCGGTGGTGTCGCACTCCTTGCGGTGCGTCCCCACGTCGACCTGCCGGTTGATCTCGGCCGGGTGGTTCCGGTTCCCCGGGTTGTGGCCCGGGTCGACCACCACGGTCCTGCCCGCCAGCGGGCCCGAGGCCGGCTTCCGGGAGGACTCGGTGCCGGAGGAGGGCTTCCCGGACGGTTCCGCCGACGCCTCCTCGTCCGGTTCCGGCGACGGCTCCCCGGAGGGCGAGGCGGGCGCGCTCACCGAGGGCGCGGCCGTGCCCCGCCCGTCCTCACCGTCGTCCCCGCCGGCGCCCAGCGCCTGCCACAGCAGCCAGCCGGCCAGCGCGGCGGGCACCACGGCCGCCGCGGCCACCAGCCCCCACCGGCGGCCCGCCGGGCGGTGCCCCTCGTCTGCTTCCCCGTCGTACGACACGCCCGCGATGCTATCGGCGCCCGGCGTCCGGCGCGGACTTGCGGAGCACTCGCAGCGAACCTGTCACCGAGACCTCCGTGAACAGGCCCGACTCCAGCGCCCGCAGAAAGATCCGGTACGGGGCCTGGCCGCCGTCGGCCGGGTCGGGGAAGACGTCGTGGATCACCAGCAGGCCCCCGTCCGCCACCTTCGGCGCCCAGCCCTCGTAGTCGCCGCTCGCGTGCTCGTCGGTGTGGCCGCCGTCGACGAAGACCAGGCCGAGCGGGCCCTGCCACACCGCCGCCACCTGCGGGGACCGGCCGACCAGCGCCACCACGTGCTCCTCCAGACCCGCCGCGTGCAGCGTCCTGCGGAAGGTCGGCAGGGTGTCCATCCGGCCGACCACCGGGTCGACCACCTTGGGGTCGTGGTACTCCCAGCCGGGCTGCTGCTCCTCGCTGCCCCGGTGGTGGTCGACGGTGAGCGCGAGGACGCCCGCCCGCCGGGCCGCGTCGGCCAGCAGCACCGTGGAACGCCCGCAGTACGTGCCGACCTCCAGCAGCGGAAGCCCCAGCCCGGCCGCCCGTACGGCCGCGTCGTACAGCGCCAGCCCCTCGTCGACGGGCATGAAGCCCTTGGCGTTCTCGAACGCCGCGAGGACCGGGGCGGCGGGGACGGCGGCGGCCTGCTGTTCCATGCGGGAGGCTCCAAGTGCGCGAATGGGGGGGCGACGGCCGACCCATCGTGCCGCACGTCCCCGGTGCGCGGACCGGCGGGGCGGCGGGGCCCGAGGTCAGGGCGCGAGCGCCGCCCCGGCCCTGGTCCGGCCCGTCACCAGTTCCACGGGCTCCGGTGTCCCGGCGCCGTCGGTGTGCACCGTCAGGGCGTGCGGGGCGTGCCCGCTCGCCGAGGCGACCAGGAGGTGGCGGCCGGGCCCCGGCGCGGTCAGCCGGAAGGCGCCCGCCTCGTCGGCGGTGGTCCGGGCGGTCTGCACGCCGCCCGGGGTGAGCAGGGTGACGTTGGCGCGGGCCACGGGCGTCCCGTCGGCATCGCGCACCCTGCCGGTCAGCGCGTAGGGTCCGCCCGGCGTCGCGGCGGCGGGCTCACCGGGGAGCGGGGCGGGCACGTGCTCGGGCCGGCCCGGGGTCCGGGCCGGGAGGAAGAAGGCCACCACCACCCCGACGGCGACCGCCCCCGTGGCGATCAGGAACGCCAGCCGGAACCCGGTCATCGACGGCAGTTCCACCCCGCCGAACGGGACGGCCGTGCGCGCCAGCACCATGCCGATGACGGCGCTGGACAGGGAAGTGCCGACCGACCGCATCAGGGTGTTCAGGCCGTTGGCCGCACCCGTCTCGCGGGGGTCGACGGCACCGATGATCAGTGCGGGCAACGAGGAGTACGCCAGGCCGATCCCCGCGCCGAGGACCGCCGCGATCACCGCGGTCTGCCAGGCCGCGGAGAGCAGAGCCTGCCCGCCGCCGTAGCCGAGCATGATCACCGCCATGCCCAGCAGCAGCGTCGCCCGCGGGCCGTAGCGGGTGGAGAGGCGGGCGTAGAGGGGGGAGACCAGCATCATCGTCAGGCCCAGCGGGGCCATGCACAGGCCCGCCACGACCATCGACTCGCCCAGGCCGTAGCCGGTGGCGGCGGGGAGCTGCACCAGTTGGGGCAGGACCAGCGAGACGGCGTAGAAGGCGACGCCGAGCATCACCGAGGCCAGGTTGGTCAGCAGCACCGTGCGCCGGACGCTGGTGCGCAGGTCGACCAGGGGAGAAGGGGAGCGCAACTGGTGCAGGCCCCAGCCGGCGAGCACCAGCGCGCCCGCGCCGAACAGACCGAGCGTCGACGGGGCCGACCAGCCCCACTCGGCGCCCTTGGTCACCGGGAGCAGCAGGCAGACCAGCCCCACCGCGAGCCCCAGCGCCCCGGGCAGGTCGAAGCGGCCCTCGGCGCGCACCGGGCTCTCCGGGCAGACCCGCCAGGCCAGGAGGAAGGCGGCGGTGCCGAGGACGGCGGCGGCGACGAACAGGGCGTGCCAGTCGGCGTGCTGGGCGATCAGCGCGGCGGCGGGCAGGGCGAGGCCGCCGCCGACGCCTATGGAGGAACTCATCAGCGCCATCGCCGAGGGCAGCCGTTCCGCCGGGAGCACGTCCCGCATGATGCCGATGCCCAGCGGGATGGCGCCCATCGCGAACCCCTGGAGCGCCCGGCCCACGATCATCGGCACCAGGTCGGAGGTGAGCGCGCAGAGCACCGACCCGCCCACCATGACGGCGAGGCAGAGCAGCAGCAGGAGCTTCTTGCCGTACAGGTCACCGAGCCGCCCCATGACCGGCGTGGCCACCGCCCCCGCCAGCAGGGTCGCGGTCATCACCCAGGTCGCGTCGGCGACGCTGGTCCCCAGCAGCACCGGCAGGTCCTTGATGACCGGGACCAGCAGGGTCTGCATCACCGCCACCGTGATCCCGGCGAAGGCGAGGACGGCGACGATCCCCCGGCCGCCGCCGGAAGGGGAGGGCGGGGCCTCAGGGACGGGAGTCCGGTCGGGGACCTGCGGCAAGGGGACCTCCTGGAGAGCGCGGGAAGCGGCAAGGCTGAAGCGGGAAGCGGGAAGCGGGAAGCGGGAAGCGGGAAGCGGGAAGCGGGAGCCGGGCCGGACCGGCACCGTCAACTAGATGTACGGAGAAGCTGGTTGGGTGCTCCACTATTCCCTGCCGTCGCCGGCGCCGGGCGGGCGCCCCGGAGGCACGCGCCCCCGCAACGGACGCGTCAGGGGGCGCACCGGGGGGAGCGTGGCGGGCTCCGGCCGGCCGGCGACGCCGCTTCCGCGACCCGTCCTCACCGCGCGGACCCGCCACCCCGTCATGGACCTGACCCGATCCGCTCGGGCAGAGTGTCCCCGTCGCGCGACCCACCACGGCACCCGCCGCGGCCGGGGCCAGCTCCCCGCCCACCAGGGAGAACCCATGCAGCACCCCGCCCCCGCGCCGGCCGTGCGGCGCCCCGGTGGTGGCCCGGAGCCGTGACAGCCTCGGGCACCGGCCGCCGGGCCGCACCTGCATCCCCGTATCCGCCCCCGACCCTCAGGGAGACCGCATGTCCGCCAGCACCCGCCGTGCTCCGCTCGACCCCGTCGACCCGCTCGGCCTCGAAGCGCTCCTCGGCGAGGAGGACCGGGCCGTCCGTGACACCGTCCGCCAGTACTGCGACGACAGGATCGCCCCGCACATCGGCGACTGGTTCGAGCGCGGCGAGATCCCTGATCTGCCCGGGCTCGCCCGCGACTTCGGGGCGATGGGCCTGCTCGGCATGCACCTCGACGGCTACGGCTGCGCCGGGACCAGCGCGCTGGCCTACGGTGTCGCCTGCCGCGAACTGGAGGCCTGCGACTCGGGCCTGCGCTCCTTCGTCTCCGTGCAGGGTTCCCTCGCCATGTACGCCCTGCACCGCTTCGGCTCCGAGGAGCAGAAGCAGGAGTGGCTGCCGAGGATGGCCGCGGGCGAGGCCATCGGCTGCTTCGGCCTGACCGAGCCCGACCACGGCTCCGACCCGGCCTCGATGCGCACCCGGGCCCGGCGCGACGGCCGCGACTGGGTCCTGGACGGCCGCAAGATGTGGATCACCAACGGCTCGGTGGCGGCCGTCGCCGTCGTCTGGGCCCAGACCGACGACGGCATCCGGGGCTTCGCCGTCCCCACCGACACCCCCGGCTTCTCCACCCCCGTGATCCGGCGGAAGATGTCCCTGCGCGCCAGTGTCACCAGCGAACTCGTCCTGGACGGCGTCCGCCTTCCCGCCGCCGCCGAACTTCCCGGCGCCCGCGGTGTGTCCGCGCCCCTGACCTGTCTCAACGAGGCCCGCTACGGCATCGTCTGGGGGGCGCTGGGCGCCGCCCGCTCCGCCTGGCAGGCCGCCGCCGACTACGCCGGGCAGCGCGAGCAGTTCGGCAAGCCCATCGCCGCTTTCCAGCTCACCCAGCAGAAGCTGGTCGACATGGCCCTCGAACTCCACAAGGGCACCCTCACCGCCCTTCACCTCGCCCGTCTCAAGGACAGCGAGGCCGGGGTGCGCCCCGCCCAGATCAGCTTCGGGAAGCTCAACAACGTCCGCGAGGCCATCGAGATCTGCCGCACCGCCCGCACCGTCCTCGGCGCCAACGGCATCTCCCTGGAGTACCCGGTGATCCGCCACATGAACAACCTGGAGTCCGTCCTCACCTACGAGGGCACCACCGAGATGCACACCCTCTCTCTGGGCCAGGCCCTCACTGGCCACGCCGCTTTCCGCTGACCGCGCCCCCGCATCGGGCTGATAACGGTCCTGGCTCCCCTCTCCCCCCGCCGCTGACCTGCGGATACGTTGTCAGAGCCGGGGGCGGGGGAGTGCGACGCAGGGCGCCCACCGGCCGGACGAGCACGGCGCGGTCAGCGGACGCGCGCCGTCGACAGGGGGGACGCACATGACGCACGAACAGCCGGGACCGGGCGAGGGGAACGGCGGCCAGGAGCCCGGGCGGAGACCGGTCGAGGGGCACGGCGGCCAGGAGCCGGTACAGGGACCGGCCGAGGGGGAGGGTGGCCGGGAGCCGGGGCCGGAGCAGGGGCCGGAGCAGGGACCGGCCGAGGGGCCCGGGACGCAGGGCGGGCCGCCTCCGTGGTGGGGGGCGGGACAGCCAGGTGGCGGTGGCCCCGCCTGGGGTCCGCCGCCCCCGCCGCCGGGCCGGCACGGTCCGCCGCCGTGGGGCTGGGGCTGGGGCTGGCCGCCGCCCGCGCCGAAGCCGGGCGTCATCCCGCTCCGCCCCCTCCAGACCGGTGATCTCTTCGGCGGCGTCTTCGCGACGATACGCCGCCACCCCGGGGCACTGTTCGGGACGATCGCCCTGGTCCACGGCGTCCACCTGGTGCTCGCCGGCGCGGTGCTGTTCGCCGGCTGGCACGTGCAGCGGGGCACTCTCGACCGGCTCTTCGACACCTCGGCCGACGAACTGCCGGCCGTCTCCGACCTCACCTCCGTGATGGCGACCTTCGGCCTGGTCTGGCTGGTCGTCATGGTGCTGGCCCTGGTCGCCAACGCCGCCGTCGCCGTCGCCTGCACCACCGTCACCCGTGAAGCGGTACTCGGCCGGCCCGCGCCGTTCGGCCAGGTTCTGCGGGCGGTGAGGCGTTTCCCGACAGTGCTGGGCATCCAGTTGCTGACCGGCCTGGTGGTGGCGGTCCCGGCGGTGCTCTTCGCCCTCTTCATGGTCCTGACCATGGTCGCCCTGCTGGCCCGGGGCGACGTGGGCCCCTGGCTGGCGTTCCTGCCCTTTTTGTTCCTCGGCGCGGGCGTGCTCGCCGTCTGGTTGTGGATCAGGCTGGCCGTGGCCATCCCCGCGGCCGTCTTCGAGGGCCAGGGCGCCTTCGCCGCGATAGGCCGCTCCGTGCGGCTCGTACGCGGCGACTGGTGGCGTACGTTCGGGCTGCTCCTGCTCGCCGGGGCCATGGCGATGGGACTGAGCCTGGCCGTGCAGCTGATCACCGGCGCGCTCCAGGGAGTCCCCGGCCCGGTCGTCCCCGACCCGGAGACCGGCAGGTACGACAGCGCCGATGTGCGCGCCGTCTTCCTCGACACCCTCGCCGCCTCGGGTGTCGGTGTCCTGGTGAGCTCGGTGGTGCAGGCCGCCGCCATGGCCCTGACCCACCTCACCGGGGCTTTGGTCTACGTCGACCTCCGCATCCGCAAGGAGGGTCTGGCGGACGCGCTGATCGCCGAACTGGGGCAGGACGCCGAAGCCCCGCGGACGCCGCCCGCGTCGGGGCGGAGCGGCTGAGACCGCCAGGTGTCCGCCGCACGGCCGGGCCGCCTCGCCGGTGGCCCGGCCCGCGGTCGGTCCGCCCGAAGCGGCGCCGACGGAAGACGACCCGGAAGCCGCGCCACCCACCGGTGACACGGCGGGCCGCCGCGTCCGCCGTCGGGAACCGCCGGCCGCGGCCGCGACCGGGCGGCCGGGACCCGCGATGGCCAGGACGGCGTCCAGGTCCCCCGGCCGGGGCGCTCCCTCGGAGGCCGTCAAGCCCTCGCTCCGCGCTGTACCGTCGGCCCGGGCCCCGGTACGGATCGGCCCTGGAAGCGCCGTCGTCCTCGGGCGTGCGCGCGGCCAGGAAGTGGACCGGCGGCGCCCCACGCCGAGCCGTACGCCGGTCGACAGGCTGACACGCCACCTCGTCCGCCACCCCGGGCAGGGCGCCCCGCCGGCGCGGCGGTACGGGCCTGGCGCGCCACGACCAGGCGGGCGATGCCCGGTGGTCTCGCGTGCCGTCGTGCGCGCGCGACGTCCCGGCCCCGTCGGCCGGGACGGGGAGGAGCCGGTGCGGCAGTCCGGCGAGAGTGCGTCCGCGAGAGCGAGCACCGCCTTGACGCCGAGCGCCCCGTCGATGACGACCTGGTTGACGACGGTCTGGTGGACGACAGCCCGGTGGTCGGTGCGCGTACGTGCCAAGGCGTCGTGCCGCGCGGCCAGTCCACCGGGGAGGCGACGCCACGTGCGGCCTCCCGACGGCGAAGCCCGCCAGGAGTCGGAACCGATCAGGCGTAACTCCACACACGGTCCCGCACGGCGTCAGCGGCTCCGGGCTCCGGGCAGGACGCATCCTCCGGGCAGGACGCATCCTCCGGGCAGGACGCATCCTCCGGGCAGGACGCATCCTCCGGGCAGGACGCATCCTCCGGGCAGGACGCATCCTCCGGGCAGGATGCATCCTCCGGGTGACGGGTGACGGGTGACGGGTGACGGGTGACGGGTGACGGGTGACGGGTGACGGGTGACGGGTGACGGGTGACGGGTGACGGGTGACGGGTGACGGGTGACGGGTGACGGGTGGGCGGTGACGGGCGGGCGACGGTCCGTGTCCGCCCGTCTCGGCCTCGGGACCTACGTCGCCTGCTCGCGGGATGGTCCCTTGTCCCGGTCTCCCACCGTCTCGGTGTACGGGTCACGCTCGGCCTGCGACCATGACAGGCATGGCCGACCACCCCCTTACCGATCCCGCGCGTACCGCGGGCCGCCGTACCCCTCCGACCTGGGCGGTTCTCCTCGCCGTCTGCGCGGGGCAGTTCCTCGTCGTGCTCGACGTCTCCGTCGTCAACGTCGCACTGCCCTCGATGCGCGAGGACCTGGCGCTGAGCGCCACGGGCCTCCAGTGGGTGGTCAACGCCTACTCCATCGCCTTCGCCGGCTTCATGCTCTTCGGCGGCCGGGCCGGTGACCTCTTCGGCCGCAAGCGGATGTTCCTCGTCGGCCTCGCCGTCTTCACCGCCGCCTCACTGGCCGGGGGAGTGGCCCAGGAGGGGTGGCAACTCCTCGCGGCCCGTGCCGTCCAGGGGCTGGGCGCCGCGGTCCTCTCCCCCTCGACGCTCACCCTCCTCACCTCCGCCGTCCCGGAGGGCCCCGCCCGGGCCCGCGCCATCGGTACCTGGTCGGCGGTGGGCGCGGGCGGCGGCGCGGCCGGCGGCCTGGTCGGTGGCGTACTCACCGACGGTCTGTCCTGGCGCTGGGTGCTCCTCATCAACGTGCCCATCGGCATCGCCGTGCTCGCCGCCGCGGCCCGCTGGCTCACCGAGAGCCGTGCCACCAGCGGCCGCCGGCTCGACCTGCCGGGCGCCGTCCTCGTCACCGCCGGCCTCGCCGTCCTCGCCTACGGCATCGCCGAGACCGAGGCCCGCGGCTGGGACGCCCCCGGCACGCTGGTGGCCCTGGCCGCCGGTGTCCTGCTGATCCTCGGCTTCCTCCTGGTCGAGGCCCGCTCGCGCTTCCCGCTGATGCCGCTGAAGCTCTTCCGGGTCCGCTCGGTCTCCGCCGCCAACGCCGTCATGGTCATCAGCGGCGCCGCGATGATGGGCATGTGGTTCTTCATGACCCTGTACGCGCAGAACGTGCTGGGCTACTCCCCGCTGCTCGCCGGCCTGGCCCTGATACCCAGCTCCCTCTCGGTCGTCTCCGGCGCCAAACTCGCGCCCGTGCTGATGCGCTCCCTGGGGGCCCGCCCGGTGGTCCTGCTCGGTGTCGCCGTGGCCGCCGCCGGGTTCGCCTGGCAGTCGGCGATGCGGGCGGACGGTACCTACTTCGGGGACATCCTGGGGCCCGGCATCGTCATGATGGCCGGCGCGGGCCTCTCCGGGACCCCGCTGGCCTCTCTGGCCGTCTCCGGCGCCGATCCGCGCGACGCCGGGCTGGTCTCCGGGCTCATCAACACCTCCCGCACCATGGGCGGCGCCCTCGGCCTCGCCATCCTCTCGACCGTGGCCGCCTCCGCCACCGCGGGTGCCACAGACCCCGAGGGCCTCACCGACGGCTACGCCCTCGCCTTCCGCACCGCCGCCCTCATGCTCACCGGTGGCTTCCTCCTGGGCCTCTTCTGGCTCCCCCGCGAACGCCGCCGCACTCCCGACGCCGGCCCCACCGCCTCCGGCCCCCGGCCGAACCGGGACGACGCGGACGGCCCGCCCACGCCCTCCGCACCCGACCCCAACTCCACAGGCGCCCGCGGCGACAGCCCCGGAGCGGCCCCGGTCGGCGGGACCCCTGAGGAAGGGCCGGGCCCGCTGACACGCTGACGGGCGGGACGGAGCCCCTGTCCGGAAACTCGCCCCCTCCCGCCCCCGGGGCACACCCGCAGTCGGCGCCCCGCGCGCACAGAAGTGCCCCCGGCCGATGTGGCCGGGGGCACTTCCGCAGGCGTGTCCGCGAAGCTCCGTGCGGGTGTCCGCGGAACCTGGGCGGACGCGACCGGGGGCGGGCGGCGGGAACCCGGTACGCGACCAGGCCCCCGCCAGGTCATCCCCGCCCCGGCCCACGTCACCAGGCCGACGCCGGTCCGCTCAGGCCGCCTCGGCCTCCTGGCTCTCGGACGGCTTGCGGTGGCGGCCCTTCGGGGCCGTCCCCTCGTCGTTCCCGGCGGCCGGGCCCCGGTGCTTCCCGGCGCCCGGTGCGGGCTCACCGACGGGCGGCGGCGTGACCTCGTTCTCCGTACTGGTCCTGGTCATGGACAACTCACCCCGTAACACAGTCGATCTTCACAGCCGGGTGAGTTTAACCAACCACCGCACGCCCCGTCAGCGGAGCTTCTCGCAGCGGTACCGGGCGCGCCGCCGGAGGGGATTCCGCTTCGGGTCCGTCGGCGGCGACATCCTCCACAGGTTCCGAGGCAGAGGCGGGGAACGGCACATCGGCCACTCCACAGGGCACGTTCCGGGTGGCGTACGGAAGTCGTAGTACGCCCGCGCGTGTCCAGCGGCCCGCTCCCGCCAGCCAGCCCTCCGGCGGGGTCAGCCCGACCACGTGCCGGCTGGTCGGGCGCCACAGGCCGATGCCGGTTCCGCCCGGCCCGTCCATCCGGAGCGCCACCGCGCACGCCTCCGGGGTGAGCAACTGCCCCGGCTGGACCGCGAACGGCGTCAGCAGCAGGTCGGGGGCGCGCAGGCAGCGCGGGAAGCGTACCGGCAGCATGCTGCCGAGCACCCCCCAGCCGATCCGGTCCTCGCCTGCCGCGTCGGACCGGACCAGCAGCAGTCCGCTCTCCGGATCGGCCAGCAGCAGACGGTCGTTGCTGTGCTCGGCGATCTGGAGCAGGGGAGTCGTTTCTCCACCCCGCTCCAGGTCCACCACCACGGTCTTCGTCACCCCGTCCCGTTCCTGGTCCAGGGCCAGCAGCCGGCCCGGGGTGTCGAGCCAGGCCCCGCCCGCGCAGAACCCGGGGACCTCCGCCACCTGTTCCGGCCCGAAGCCGCCTCCCGCGACCCGCCACACCGCGGTGGCGGCCCCGCCGGGCGCCAGGGCGTACACCGTCGCGCCGTCCGGCGCCGGGGGGAGCAGCGACAGGGCGTCGCACTCCACCGAGCCGAGCGGGCGTTCGCCGGTCTGCCGCCCGGTCGCGGGGCCGGTCGCCGGCCCCGTCGGGTAGAGCAGGGAGAACGTGTGCAGGCCCGCCGGAGTCCGGTGGATCAGTACCTGGCCGTCGGCCAGCGGCAGCACCTCCGTCCCCGGCTCCTCCGGCTGGTTCCCCGCGAGCGCGACGGCGTACGGCTCCGGTCCCAGCGTCCAGCGTTCCGGGTACCAGGAGGGCCCCTCCCTGGTCAGCCGCGCCGCGTACGAGCCGTCGGCGGCGAACGTGCAACCGGCCGGGACCGTGTCGGCCCCCATCCGTACCGCCATCCCGGCCCCTCCCGGTGAACCGGTGTCACCGGCATCAGGGGGAGCGCTGTCGATGGCACAAACACCCGTAGTCATCGGGCCGTCACCTCCGGCGACGAAGCTAGTGACCCCGTGCGCCCCGACGGCACCGTTTATCCCCCGCATTCACCCCAAAGAGTGGCCACCGCTCACGCGCCCGTCCTGCTGCGAGGGCCGGCCCGCGCGGTCGCCCGGCCGGTGTCCGCGCCCTCGGTGGCCGGCGCGGGCCGTCTCTCGTGGCCGGACCGGACCACCCGGCGCGCGCGGCCGAGGCGGGTCCCGCCGCAGGGGCGGGCGACGACCCCACCGGCACCTGAGGTACCCGGCCCCCCAGGTAGCCTTGCCCCCGTGCCCCGCCTCTCTGACATCATCACCGCCCTGGACGCCCTCTGGCCTCGGTCCCTGGCCGAACAGTGGGACGCGGTCGGCACCGTCTGCGGAGACCCGGATGCCGAGATCGGCCGCGTCCTCTTCGCCGTCGACCCGGTGTGGGAGGTCGCCGACGAGGCGGTCCGCACCGGCGCCGACCTCCTCATCACCCACCACCCCTTGTACCTGCGCGGCACCACCACGGTGGCCGCCGACACCTTCAAGGGCAGGGTCGTCCACACGCTGATCAAGAACGACGTCGCCCTGCACGTCGCCCACACCAACGCCGACCGCGCCGACCCCGGCGTCTCGGACGCCCTCGCGGGCGCGCTCGGCCTGCGCGTGGTCGGTCCTCTGGTCCCCGACCCCACCGACCCGCGAGGCCGCCGCGGCCTCGGCCGGATCTGCGAACTGGACCACCCGACGACCCTGGCCGCCTTCACGGCCCTGGCCGCCGAACGCCTGCCCGCCACCGCGCAGGGGGTCCGCGCCACCGGCGACCCCGAGGCACTCCTCACCCGGATCGCGGTGAGCGGCGGCTCCGGCGACAGCCTCTTCGACGACGTCCGCGCCGCCGGCGTCGACGCCTTCCTCACCGCGGACCTGCGTCACCACCCCGCCTCCGAGGCCGCCCAGCGGCCCGGCGCCCCCGCGCTGATCGACGCGGCACACTGGGCCACCGAACGGCCCTGGTGCGAACTGGCCGCCACCCAGCTCGACGCGGTCTCCGAACGGCACGGCTGGGGGCTGCGGACCTTCGTCTCGTCGACGGTCACCGACCCCTGGACCGCCCACGCGGCGTCCGCCCCCTCTGTTTCCCACGATCCCTCTGGAGCCCCCAACTGAACGCCGCGCCCGCCGACCAGATCCGCCTCCTGGACGTCCAGGAACTCGACACCCGGCTCGCCCAGCTCGCCCACAAGCTCTCCGGCCTGCCCGAGCACGCCGAGATCGAGTCGCTCACCAAGGACCTCGCCCAGCTCCGCGACCTGCTGGTCGCCTCCCAGACCGAGGAGAGCGACTGCGGGCGTGAGCAGACCAAGGCCGAGCAGGACGTCGACCAGGTCCGCCAGCGTGCCGCCCGCAACCAGCAGCGCCTGGACTCCGGGGCCGTCTCCTCCCCGAAGGACCTGGAGAGCCTCCAGAGCGAGATCGCCTCGCTCGCCAAGCGCCAGGGCGACCTGGAGGAGATCGTCCTGGAGATCATGGAGCGCCGCGAGGCCGCCCAGGAGCGCGTCGCCGAACTCACCGAGCGGGCCGCCTCCGTGCAGACCCGCATCGACGAGGCGACCGCCCGCCGTGACGCCGCCGCCGGCCAGCTGGAGGCCGAGGCGGCCACCGCCACCAAGGAGCGGGCCGTCGTCGCCGGGTCCGTCCCGTCCGACCTGCTGGCCCTCTACGACAAGCTCCGCGCCCAGCAGGGCGGCGTCGGCGCCGCCCGTCTCTACCAGCGCCGCTGCGAGGGCTGCCGCCTGGAGCTCAACATCACCGAGGTCAACGAGGTGAAGGCGGCCGCCCCCGACACCGTGCTGCGCTGCGAGAACTGCCGCCGCATCCTCGTCCGTACGGCCGACTCGGGCGTCTGATGCGGCAGTTCGCCGTCGAGGCGGACGGCGGGTCCCGGGGCAACCCGGGGCCCGCGGGGTACGGCGCCGTGGTCGTCGACGCCGCCACCGGCCAGACCCTCACCGAGACCGCCGGTTTCCTCGGCACGGCCACCAACAACACCGCCGAATACCACGGGTTGATCGCCGGACTCCGCGCCGCCCGTGACCTCGACCCCGAGGCCCGGGTCGAGGTCCGGATGGACTCCAAGCTCGTGGTCGAGCAGATGGCGGGCCGCTGGCGGATCAAGCACCCCGGCCTCCAGGAGCTGGCCGCCGAGGCTGCCGAGATCCTCCCGCCCGGGCAGGTCGCCTACGTCTGGATCCCCCGGGCCGAGAACCAGCACGCCGACCGCCTCGCCAACGAGGCGATGGACGCGGGCGCCCGCGGCGAGCGGTGGAGCCCGGCCGGCTCCACGGCCGACCTCCCCGCGGCCACGCCGCCCCCGGCCGCGGCCCCGCCGGACCTCTCCACCCCCACCACCTTCGTGCTGCTGCGCCACGGCGAGACCGCCCTCACCCCCGAGAAGCGGTTCTCCGGCAGCGGCGGCAGCGACCCCGCGCTCTCCGGTACGGGCCGCCGGCAGGCCGCCCGTACCGCCGAGGCGCTCGCCGCGCGCGGCACCGTACAGGCCGTCGTCAGCTCCCCGCTGCGGCGCTGCCGGGAGACCGCCGAGGCCGTCGCCGGCCGGCTCGGGCTCGCCGTCACCGTGGACGAGGGGCTGCGCGAGACCGCGTTCGGCGCCTGGGAGGGGCTGACCTTCGGAGAGGTCCGTGAGCGGTGGCCGGACCAGCTCACCGCCTGGCTCGCCGCACCCGGTGCGGCGCCCCCCGGCGGTGAGTCCTTCGAGGAGGTGGCGGCCCGCGTCGCCGAGGCCCGCGACCGGCTCCGCGCCGCCCACGCGGGACGTACGGTGCTACTGGTCAGCCACGTCACCCCGGTCAAGACGCTGGTGCGGCTGGCGCTGGACGCGCCCTGGCACTCCCTGTTCCGGATGGAACTGGCCGCCGCCTCCCTCTCGTCGGTCGCCTACTACGCCGACGGCAACGCCACGGTCCGCCTGCTCAACGACACCGGCCACCTGCTCTGACCGGCGCGCACGACGCTGCCCCGGGCCCTGTCTGGAGGAGCCCGGGGCAGCGGACGTTCAGTGCGGCCGTGCGGCTCAGTGGTGGCCGTGGGCCGTGCGCGAGGCACCGCCGAAGAGGCGGGCGACCGCGCGGAACGGCAGGGTGACGACGGTGGCGAGCGCACCGCCGATCTGACGGAAGACGTCTCCGACGGCCTTCAGCATGTGTGCTCCTCCGTTCGGTCTCCGACTGGCGGCCGGGGCGCCGGAAAGCGCCGGACCTGGCGCGTACCCGTGGGCCGTGGAGCGAAACGGCCACCGCTCAGCGCAGCCGCGAGGCCTCGCGGGCCAGCCGCTCCACCCGGTCCCAGTCCTTCGCGGCGAGGGCGTCGGCAGGGAGCATCCAGGAACCGCCGACGCAGCCGACGTTGGGCAGCGCCAGGTAGGCCGGGGCATTGGCGGGCGACACCCCGCCGGTCGGGCAGAACCGCGCCTGCGGCAGCGGCCCCGCCAGCGACTTCAGATAGGGCGCCCCGCCGGCCGCCTCGGCCGGGAAGAACTTCATCTCGCGCACCCCCCGCTCCAGCAGCGTCAGCACCTCCGAGGCGGTCGAGACCCCGGGAAGGAACGGCACCCCCGACGCCCTCATCGCAAGCAGCAGCGTCTCGGTGCACGCCGGGCTCACCAGGAAGCGGGCCCCCGCCGCGACCGCCGCGTCCACCGTCCGGGGCGACACCACGGTCCCGGCGCCCACCACCGCCTCCGGAACCTCGGCACCGATGGCCCGGATGGCGTCGAGCGCCCCGGCCGTCCGCAGCGTCACCTCGACCGCCCGCAGGCCGCCCGCCACCAGCGCCCGCGCCAGCGGCACCGCGTCGGCCGGGTCGTCCACGACCACCACGGGCAGGACGGGGGCCAGCTCCAGCACGGAGTCGGTGGCGGGAGCGGGGGAGGGCGGCGGCGTAGGGCTCATGGGGTCATGATGGCGGGCCTCACGCACTGTGCGCAAAGCCCGTTGCGCACAGTGCAATCGGTGCGGGGCGGGCTCAGCGCCCGTGGACGTCGGTCACCACCACGTCCAGCGCCCACGAACTTCCCGCCTTCTCCGGCTCACGTGCCTCCACCACGTACCCCAGCCCGCGCAGCGCCTCCACCAGTTCCGCCGGACCTTCGGGTCCGGCCCCGGCGGACAGCAGGTCGCGGGTCAGACGCCCCTTGGTCGCCTTGTTGAAGTGGCTCACCACCGACCGCTTCTCCACGCCGCCGACCATCCGCGCGTGCAGCACCCGCACCGTCGCCGTACGCTCCGCCACCTCGCCCTTCGGCTTCCACGCGCCCGCGTACGCCGCCGAGCGCAGATCGAGGACCAGCCCCGAGCCGGCCACGGCGGGCAGTACCTCGGCCATCGCCCCGCGCCAGTGAGCCGCCAGCGCCCCGATGCCCGGCAGTTTCACCCCCATCGAGCAGCGGTACGAGGGGATCGCGTCACTCGGCCGTACCGCCCCCCACAGGCCCGAGAAGACCAGCAGCGACCGGTCGGCCCGCCGCGCCGCCGCCTCGTCGAGAGTGGCCAGGCCCAGCGCGTCGTAGAGGACGCCGGTGTAGATCTCCCCGGCCGGGCGGGTGCCCGTGGTGCGCAGCTCCACGTTCTTGCCGATCTCGCCGCGCAGCCCCTCGCTGAGCCCGAGGACGGTGCGCGCCTGTTCCTCGTCGGCGGCGCACAGCTCCACCAGCTCGCCCAGCACGGCTTCCCGGGCCTCGGTGAGACCCGGCAGCGACAGCTCCTCCAGCTTCAGCGGCGAGCCCTGCCCCGAGGCGGCCTTCCCCTCGGACGGCGGCAGCAGCACGAGCACGATGTGACTCCTTCGGCGACGGCAGACCCCACGGGCGACCCGCCAAGGCCGCCCCGGCCAGCGTAATGGGCCGTCCCGCCGGGCGGCGCCGCGCTCATGGTCCCGGCCTGCGGGTACCATGAACGCACGGCAGACGAGCCGGGCGGACGGCCGCGTGGAGATCCCCGGATCTCCCCGAGGAACGTCCGGGCTCCACAGAGCAGGGTGGTGGGTAACGCCCACCCGGGGTGACCCGCGGGACAGTGCCACAGAAAACAGACCGCCGGGGGCCTCGGCCCTCGGTAAGGGTGAAACGGTGGTGTAAGAGACCACCAGCGTCTGAGGTGACTCAGGCGGCTAGGTAAACCCCACCCGGAGCAAGGTCAAGAGGGGCCGCCGGCAGGCGGCCCTGCGCGGACGTTCGAGGGCTGCTCGCCCGAGTCCGCGGGTGGACCGCTCGAGGCCGGCAGCAATGCCGGTCCTAGATGGATGGCCGTCTCCCCGGAGGCCGCGAGGCCCCCGGGCGACAGGACCCGGCGTACAGCCCGACTCGTCTGCCGCCTCACGGCTGAGAAGCGCCCCCGGCCCGCGTCGGGGGCGCTTCTCGGCGTTCCGGGGGCACTTCTCCCCTCCCGGCCATGTCCCGGTCGCTCCTCGCTCTTGTCGAATACTCACGTAGTACACCCGCGTTTCTCAGGCCTTCCTCATCTGCCGTTGGTTGCTTGTCGGTGGCCGGTCGGACCACGACGGCGAACGAGGAGGCGGATGGTGTCCCTGTCGAGAGCGGAAGCGCGAGAAGGCGGTCGGGGCGCGCCCGGGGCCGGTGGGAGCGGAGCGGACGGGGAAGCCACGCAAGTGGCGAGCCGGCTGCACGCGTTCAACCGGTTCGAGCTGAAGTACCTGGTCCCGGTGGAGCGGGCGGCCGGGATCCGGGACGAGCTGGCGGAGCGGATGGACCGCGACGCGCACTGCCCGGCCGGCGGTTACGGGGTGTGGAGCCTCTACTACGACACGCCCCAGTTGCGGTTCTACTGGGAGAAGATCGAGGGGCTGAAGTTCCGGCGCAAGCTGCGTATCCGGCACTACGGCGACCTGGACGGCGTCACCGACGCGTCGCCGGTCTGCGTGGAGATCAAGCAGCGGGTCAACCGCGTCACGCAGAAGCGGCGCATCACCCTTCCCTACGGCGTCGCCAGGCAACTGTGCGACGGCCGGGAGCTGGTGCCGCACTCGACGCGGGAACGTGCCTTCGTCGAGGAGGTGCTGGAGCTGATCGTGCGGCTGAACCTCCGGCCCGCCGCGATCACCGGCTACCAGCGCGAGGCCCTGGTCGGCCGTGACGCGGACACCGGGCTGCGGGTCACCCTCGACCGGCGGGTGCGCGGCCGGGACCGCGACTTCCACTTCGGCACGCGGACCCCGGAGAACCGGTTCACCGTCCCGCCGCACCTGGCGGTGATGGAGATCAAGGTCAACGAGCGCACCCCGTACTGGATCACCGACCTGGCCGCGCGGCGCGACCTCACCCTCGTGCGGGTCTCGAAGTACGTGCAGTCCATCGAGGCGTTCGGGCTCGCGCCGCGCTCGGTCTTCCACATAGACGAGGCGGACTACCCGCCTCCCCCTTCCCACGCACAGCAGCAGGCGCAGGACGCGCCCATGAAAGCAGGAGCACAGTGAATTTCGATCTCGATCTCCAGGAGCTGAGCGGTACGTTCAGCGTCGCGGACGTGGTGGCGGCGATGGTCCTGTCGTTCCTGCTGTCCACGGTCATCGGCTACGTGTACCGCTACACGCACCGCAACGTCTCCTACAGCCAGTCCTACGTGCAGACCCTGGTCATCGTCGGCATGGTGGTCGCGCTCATCATGCTGGTGGTCGGCTCGAACCTGGCGCGGGCCTTCTCCCTGGTCGGGGCCTTGTCGGTGATCCGGTTCCGGAACGCGATCAAGGAGACGAGGGACGTCGGCTTCGTCTTCCTCGCCATGGCGATCGGCATGGCGTGCGGTGCGCGCTTCTACACGCTGGCCGCCGTCGGCGCCGTGGTGATCTGCGCGGTCGTCGTCTTCATGCACAAGTTCGACTGGTTCGCGCTCGACGTCCAGCGCCAGGTGGTGAAGGTCCAGGTCCCGGCCGGTGAGGACCACACCCCGCAGATCCGCGACGTACTGATCAAGTACACCAGCGAGTTCGAGCTGGTCAGCACCGAGACCATCCGGGGCGGCGCGCTGAACGAGGTCTTCTACACGGTCCGGCTCAAGAAGGGCACCGCACCCGGCGAGCTGGTGAGCGCGCTCCAGGCCCGCACCTCGGGGCAGCGGGTGACCGTGCTGACCGGTTACGACAGCACGGACCTCTGATGACCGGCACCTCCACCACGGGCGGGCGGAAGCGGCGTCTGCGGGACCGGCTCCCGGTACGGCTGCGTCACCACTGGAAACCCGTCGCGACGCTGGGCGTCGGCCTCGTCATGATGGTCGCCTTCCTCGGCGACGTACGGATCTCCCCGTACGTGACCTCCACCTCCCGGGTGGAGGCGGACGCCATCACCGACGACGTCACCGGAACGGTCGCCCTGTACGACACCTCGGTCGCGCACACCGTCCAGCTCACCTATGAGCAGACCGACTTCGACAAGATGATGAAGGAGTTCGAGGAGGACGGCACCAAGGACTACATCAAGGCCGACCTCGTCATCGACGGGGTGTACCTCGACGACGTCGGCCTCCGGCTCAAGGGGAACTCCACCCTGATGTCCCTGCGGGGTGACGGGGACTCGCCCGGGGGCCGCGCCCTGCCGGGCGCCCCGCAGGGCGGCGACGGTCAGGCCGCGCAGGACCCCGGGACCGGCGACGCCGGGACGGATGACGCCGGAGGCGGGCGGGGCGGTCGGGGCGGCGGGATGACGCAGTACGACCTCTCGGCGGACAAGCCCGAGGAGCTGCCGTGGCTGGTCAAGATCGACGAGTACGCCGAGGGCCGCGCCTACCAGGGGGAGCGGGAGATCTCGCTCCGGCCGGGCAGCGACGGCCAGGTCCCCCTCAACGAGGCGCTGTCGCTGTCGCTGACCGGGTCCAGCGGCCAGAAGGCCGAGCGGTACGCCTTCACGAGCGTCGAGGTGAACGGGGGCACGGCCGCCACGCGGCTGATGGTCGAGAACCCGGACACCGACTACGCCGAGGAGCTGGGCGACGGCAACGCCGTGCTGTACAAGGCCCGGGCAGGCAGCAGTTTCACCTACCAGGGCGACGACCCGTCGGCGTACGAGAGTTCCTTCAAGCAGCTCAACAAGAAGGGCAGTCAGGACCTCGAGCCGGTCATGAAGCTCATCAAGTGGGTCGAGAACGCCTCCGACGAGGAGTTCGCCCGCGACCTCGACCAGTACGTCGACGTCGAGTCGCTCGCCGCCTACGTGGCGACCCAGAACCTGCTGCTGAACTTCGACGACATGGCCGGGCCGGGCAAGAACTACCTGCTCCGCTACGACCTCGACACCAAGAGATTCTCCGTGCTGGGCTGGGACTACAACCTGACCTTCAGCGGGAACATGGAGGCCGGGCCGGACGACTCGGCCGGAATGGGGGGCGGCGCGGGCGGCGGGGCGCCCGGCGGGCGGCAGGACGAGGACGCCGCCGGCCCGCCCCAGGGGATGCCCGGGGGACGCCCGGAGGGAATGCCGGAAGCTCCGCCCGAAGGGATGCCGCGGGGTGGTCCCGGGGGAGCGGGCGAGCAGGGCCGGGAACGCGGCCCCGGCGCGGCGGAACACCCGCTGAAGACCAGGTTCCTGGAGACGGACGCCTTCGACGAGGTCTACCTGACCGCGTACCAGGAGCTCTACCAACGGTTCTACGCCTCCGGAACGGCCGCGCAGCAGGTCGAGGCCATCGCCGGTCAGGCGCGTGCGGCGGGCGCCGGGTCCGAGGAGCTGGACACGGCCGTCTCCCAGCTCACCAGGACCGTCACCGACCGGGCCGCCGCCCTCGCGGAGGACGAGCAGGTGACCGGCTGAGCGCCCCGGCGCCCCGGCCCCTCCCGCGTGAGGAGGCCGGCGGCGCCGGCCCGCCCAGGTACCGCACCCTTCCCCTCCGGAGCAACCACCGTGCACGTCCAGCAGAGCGCCACCCGGGGGCCCGCGTCCGGGCACACGGTCCTGGTCGTCGAGGACGATCCCAGCATCCGCACCCTGCTCACCTCCGCCCTCGGCGCCGCCGGCTACACCGTGACCGGCGCCGCCACCGGGCAGGAGGCGATGGCCCTGGCCGGCGGCCGCCACCCGGACCTGATCGTCCTGGACGTCGTGCTGCCCGACACCGACGGCTACCGGATCACCCGCGACCTGCGGGCCCGCGGTGTCTACACGTGTCCGTGCTGTTCCTGACCGCCCGCACCGAGGTCGAGGACCGCATCATCGGGCTCAGCTCGGGCGGCGACGACTACGTGACCAAGCCCTTCCACGTCCAGGAGGTGCTGCTGCGCGTCCGCGCCATCCTGCGGCGCACCGGCCTGCCTCCCGCACCCGCCGACGCCCGCCCGGTCCTCGCCTACGCCGATCTCACCCTGGACGAGGACGCCCACGAGGTCCACCGCGCCGGACGCCTCGTGCGGCTCTCCCCGACCGAGTTCCGGCTGCTGGCCTGCCTCATGTCCCACCCCGAGCGGGTGCGCGGGAAGGGCGAGATCCTCCAGGAGGTCTGGCGCTACGGCTTCTCCGGAGACACCCGCATCGTCGACACCTACATCAAGAACCTGCGCCGGAAGGTCGACCGCGACCCGCCCGCGCTCCTGCACACCGTGCGCGGGGTGGGCTACTGCCTGCGCCTGCCGCGCCACGCACCGGGCGCGCGGTGAGGCCGCTCCGCGCGCCGCGGCCCCGCTCGCTGCGCGGCAGGCTCGTGCTCATCGCGGGGCTGCTGGCGACAGCGGCGGTGGCCGTGTGCCAGCTCGCCGGGCTCGCCGTCGTACGGGCCTGGCTCACCGACCAGGTCGACGACCGGCTCGCGCACTTCCGGCCTCCCGAGGGCGTCCACCGTGAGATCGCCGCCGGGAACGCCCCGCCCCCGCCCGGCCCCGGCGACGCCCTCCCCTCCGACTACCGGGTCTACTTCTACGACCGCGGGGGGCACCTGCTCGACACCTCCCTGGGCCAGGACGACGCCCCGGGCCCCCGGCTGCCCGAGACGGTGGGGGAACTGGCGCCCGACGGCGGCCGGGTGGCCACCGTGGCCTCGGCCGGCTCCTCCGGCTCCGACTGGCGGGTCCGCACCCATGACGGTCCCGACGGCATGCGCGCCGTCGTCGCCCTCCCGCTGGACACCGTCGACGGAGCCACCACCAAGCTGCGCTGGGTCGGCCTCACCCTGGGGGCCGCCGTCGCCGTGGGCGTCGTCACCCTCGGCGGCGCCGCCGTCCGGCTCGGGCTGCGGCCCCTGACCAGGGTGGAGCAGACCGCCCAGCAGATCACCGCGGGCGCCCTCCGGCTCAACGTGCCGGTCGACGACCCCGACACCGAGGTCGGCCGCCTTGGCCTCGCCCTCAACACCATGCTCGACCGGCTGCGGACCGCGCTGCACCGCACCGAGGGCTCCGAGCGGCACCTGCGGGTCTTCATGGCGGACGCCGGCCACGAGCTGCGCAACCCGCTCACCGCCATCCAGGGCTTCGCCGAACTCCTCCTGCACGAGCCCGCGATGAGCGCCGACCGGCGCCGCGAGGCGCACGGACTGATCCACCACAACGCCGAGCGGATGAGCCGCCTGGTCGACGACCTCCTCCTGCTGGCCAGGCTCGGCCACGGCCCCCGCCCGCACCGCGAGACCGCCGACCTGCTCTCGCTGTGCGCGGACGCCGTCGCCACCACCGCCGTCCACCACCCCCGGCACAGTTTCACGCTCACCCCGCTGAGCGCCGCCGGACCCGAGCACGACCTCGACATCGTGGAGACCACCGGCGACCCCCACCAGCTCGCCCAGATCCTCGGCAACCTCCTCGCCAACGCCGCCACCCACACCCCCGAGGGCACCCCCGTCCAGGTCAGGGTCGGCACCGCCGAGGCCGGCACCCGGGGCTGGGGCGGCGACCGGCCCGGCCGGGTGGCGACCGGTCCGCCGCCCGCCGGGACGCCCTGGTGCGTGGTGGAGATCGCCGACCGGGGTCCGGGCATCGCGCCGGCCGACGCCGCCCACGTCTTCGAGCGCTTCTACCGCGCCGGGCCCGGCGGCCGGGCGACACCCCCCGGAACCGGCCTCGGCCTCGCGATCGCCGCGGCCATCACCACCGGCCACCAGGGACGCCTGGAGCTGGACACCGCTCCCGGCCAGGGCTGCACCTTCCGCCTCCTGCTGCCGCACCCGGGCGCGGACCCGGCTCAGGGGCCGGTGGCCTCCGGCGTGTCCTCGTCGCCCGCCGCGAAGAGGTCGAGCTGACCGTCCCCGGTCTCCGCCGCGAAGAGCAGCGGCTGCTCCCCGTCGGGCGGGGCCTGGCGGAGGCTGCCGGTGCAGCTGACGAGGAAGCCGGGGGTGCCGTGGTCCGGCGGGTCGTGGCGGGCGAAGCGCCCGCCCGGGGTGGCGACCGAGCGGTGGCAGACGGGGCAGGTCTGGCGCGGATGGCGGTAGGACATGTGCCCAGGATGCCGCCCGCCGCCGACAGCGGGCCGGCTCGCCCCCGGACGACGGGCCCGCTCCGCCCGCGGGTAGGTTGACGCCTCACCACCGCCCCGCCCGCCCCGGGAGTCCCCGTGCCCGTCCCCGCCCGCCCCCGCCTCCTGCTCGTCACCGACCTCAGCTACCCGGCGCGCGGCCGCCGGTACGGCGAGGAGGACACCTGGCTCGCCTCCCGGCTGCGCGAGGAGTTCGACCTCGCCCTCTGCCACCCGCGGGACGCGCGGGCGCTCGCCGGCTCCTTCGACGCGGTCCTGGTCCGCAACAGCGGCCCCGTGCTGCACCACCGGGAGGCGTGGGAGGCCTTTCGCGCCCACGCGCTCGCCACCGGGCTGCGCGTCTACAACCCGCTGACCGGCAAGGGCGACATGGCCGGCAAGGGCTATCTCCTCGACCTGACCGCCGCCGGGTACCCGGTCATCCCCACCGTCGACCGGGCCGGGGACCTGCACCGGCTGCCCGAGGCGGCCTCGTACGCGGTCAAGCCGGTCGCGGGGGCGGACTCCGTCGGGCTGGAGTTCCTGCCACGGGAGGAGGTGGCCGCACGGCTGGACGGCACCGTCCTGGCCCAGCCGCGCGTCGACTTCCGGTACGAGGTGTCCTTCGTGTACGTCGACCGGGGCTTCCGGTACGCGCTGCACGCCCCGGACCCGGAGCGCCGCTGGGAGCTGGTGCCCTACGAGCCCACCGGCACGGACCTGGCCTTCGCCGGCCGGTTCGTCGAGTGGAACGGCCTCGCCCACGGGGTCACCCGGGTCGACGCCTGCCGCACCCGCGAGGGTGAGCTGCTCCTCGTCGAGCTGGAGGACCTCAACCCGTACCTCTCCCTGGACCTGCTGGGCGCCGAGGCGCGGGAGGGGTTCGTGGCGGCGCTCAAGCGGTCGCTGCGGAGGTTCCTCACCGAGGAACCGGACGTGGCCGCGGAGCGGTGAGCCACGGGGCCTCCCTCCTCACACCGGCCGGACGCGGGGCCGGGACCGCCCGCCCTCCGACCCGCCAGCACCCGGCCGGGACCGGGACCTTCGTCAGTGGAAGCCCCGCCGGGCCTGTCCTACGGTGGGAAGCGGGAGGCGATGACGATGACCTCGAGCTCGCAAGCCACCGACGCCGTCACGATCACCGAGGCGCACCTGGAGGACCTGGTGCGGGACGCCTGCGCCGCCCCCTCCATGCACAACGCCCAGCCGTGGGCCTACGTCTACCACCGGCGCTCCGGAGTCCTGGAGCTGCTGGCCGACGCCGCGCGGACGCTCCCCGAGGAGGACCCGCGCCGGCGTGCGCTCCACCTCGGCTGCGGTGCGGCCCTCTTCAACCTCCGGGTCGCGGCCGCCCGCGCGGGGCTGCACGCCTGGGTCTCGCCGCTGCCCCCCGCCACCGGCGGTGACGTGCTCGCCGCCGTACGGCTGCGCCGGGGTGAGGTCGAACGCGAGGCCGCCACCCTGCACCCGGCCGTCTCGGAGCGCCGCACCAACCGGCAGCCCTACGCGGAGACCCGGATCCCGGAGGTGGTACGCGACCAGCTCGACCGCGCCGCCACCGCCGAGCGGGCCCGGCTGGTCTTCCCCCAGGGCTGGCACTACCGGATGGTGCTCGACCTGCTCGCCGACGCCGAGGCCGGGGAGGCGCCGGGCCATCGTGCGGAGGAGCAGGGCTGGCTGCGCTCCGAGGAGGGGGAGACACCCGACGGCATTCCCCGCGGGGCGCTCGGCCCCCGGATGCGGGAGGGCGAGGCCGCGGTGCGGGAGTTCGGCGAGCACCCCGACCGGCCGTGGGCCGACTTCGAGCGGGAGCCGCAGATCGCCCTGCTCCTCACGCTCCGGGACGAGCCGGCCGACTGGCTCGCCGCCGGTCAGGCGCTCCAGCGCGTCCTGCTGACCGCGACCCGCGCCGGACTCAGCGCCGCCCCGGTCACCCGGGCCCTGGAAGAGCCCTCGCTGCGCTGGTTGCTGCGCGACCCCTCCGAGGGGCCCGGGCACGTCCAGATGGTGCTCCGGCTGGGGTACGGGCCGCCCGTTCCCCGGGGTACCGGCCGCCGCACCCCCGCCGAGGTGCTGACGGTCCGCGACTGAGGAGGACCGACCCGCCGCGAGCGGCCGGAGGCTTTCCGAGGGACTGCGGGCCGTTCGCACACCCGTGCGTGCACGATGGAGGGAGGAGCAGACGACCGCCGGGGGGCGACGATGACCGCGATGACCAAGCTGTACTACCGCTTCGTGTACTGGAGACGGCGGCTCGGCCGTTCCGTGCGCCCGGCGGCCGAGCCGCGCCGCCCGGCCCCCGCCCGGCGCCGGCTCGCGGTGAAGCGCGGCGCGTACCGCTTCCGGCCGCTGTACGTGTTCGCGGCGATCGTGGTGATCGTGCTGGCCCTCTCCTGGCTGCTGGCGGCGGGCGGCGCCGGGCGGGGGCCGCTGCCCTGGTAGCCGGGGCCGGCGGCGGTCACTCCCCGCGCAGGACCTCGCGCAGCGCGTCCAGCACGGCCGGGTCCTCGATGGTGGAGGGCACCGGTTCGTCCCGGCCGTCGGCCAGTGCGCGCATCGTCTTGCGGAGGATCTTGCCCGAGCGGGTCTTGGGCAGGGCCGGGACGACGTCCACCCGCCGGAAGGCGGCGACCGGGCCGATCTCCGCCCGCACCCGCGCCACCAGCTCGGCGGCCAGCCGCTCCGGGTCCTCGCCCGCCCCGGCCTTCGCCACCACCAGGCCGCGCGGCAACTGGCCCTTGAGCGGGTCGGCGGCGCCGATCACCGCGCATTCGGCGACCTCCGGGTGACCGGCGAGAACCGCCTCGATGGCGCCGGTCGACAGCCGGTGCCCGGCCACGTTGATCACATCGTCGGTGCGGCCCATGACGAAGAGGTAGCCGTCCTCGTCGAGGTAGCCGCCGTCGCCGGTCAGGTAGTACCCGGGGAAGGCCGAGAGGTACGAGGCCACGTACCGGTCGTCGTCGCCCCAGACGGTGGGCAGTGTCCCCGGGGGCAGCGGGAGCCGGACGGCGATGGCGCCCTCCTCGCCCGCCGCGCACTCCTGGCCGTCGGCCCGCAGCACCCGCACGTCGTACCCGGGGACGGGCACCGTCGGTGAGCCCGGCTTCAGCGGCAGCGGTTCGAGCCCCATCGGGTCGGCCGCGACCGGCCAGCCGGTCTCGGTCTGCCACCAGTGGTCGACCACCGGCACGCCGAGCTTCCCGCCCGCCCAGTGGTAGGTGTCGGGGTCGAGGCGCTCCCCCGCGAGGAAGAGGTGGCGCAGCGAGGAGGTGTCGTACGCGTCGAGCAGGCGGGCCTCCGGGTCGGCCTTGCGGATGGCGCGGAAGGCGGTGGGCGCGGTGAAGAGCGTCGACACCCGGTGGTCGGCGATCACCCGCCAGAAGGCGCCCGCGTCCGGCGTGCCGACCGGCTTGCCCTCGTAGAGGACGGTGGTGGCGCCGAGCAGCAGCGGGCCGTAGACGATGTAGGAGTGGCCGACCACCCAGCCGACGTCGGAGGCGGTCCAGAAGACGTCGCCGGGGGAGGCGTCGTAGATGTTCCGCATCGACCACAGCAGGGCCACCGCGTGGCCGCCGTTGTCCCGGACGATGCCCTTGGGGCGGCCGGTGGTCCCCGAGGTGTACAGCACGTACAGCGGATCGGTGGCGGCGACGGCGACCGGGTCCGCGGGGCGCGCGTGCGCCATCAGCTCCGCCCAGTCCAGGTCGCGCCCCGGCACCAGGCCGGCGGTGAGCTTCTCGCGCTGGAGGACCACACACCGCTCGGGCGCGTGCGCCGCCAGTTCCAGGGCGCGGTCGAGGATCGGATGGTAGGCGACGACCCGGGAGGGCTCGATGCCGCAGGAGGCGGCGACGACCACCTTCGGCCGTACGTCGTCGATCCGCACGGCCAGCTCGGAGGCGGCGAACCCGCCGAACACCACCGAGTGGACGGCGCCGATCCGCGCGCAGGCCAGCATCGCCACCACCGCCTCGGGGACCATCGGCATGTAGATCACCACCCGGTCGCCCTTCTCCACCCCCAGTTCGCGCAGCACCCCGGCGAACCGGGCGGTCTCGTCGAGGAGCCGGCTGTACGTCAGGGTCCGCCGGGAGCCGGTCACCGGCGAGTCGTGGATCAGCGCCGGCTGCTCGCCCCGGCCGAGCGCCACGTGCCGGTCGAGGGCGTTGGCGCAGGTGTTCAGCTCCCCGTCGGGGAACCAGCGGTACAGCGGTGCCGCCGCCGCGTCCAGCACCCGCCGCGGCTCGCGGGTCCAGCTCACCTCCCGGGCGGCCTCCCCCCAGAAGCGCTCGGGGTCGGTCAGGCTCAGTTCGTACGCCTCGCGGTACGTGCTCATCGGGCACCGTGGCCTTTCGGGGAACCCGGTGGCCGGCGGAGGCCGGGCCCGCCGGGCGGGTCGGATGGGGCGTGATGGTAGGGGCCGGGGCCCGTCCGGGGAAGCCCCTGACCGGCCCTGATCTGCGTCGATCCCCCCGTTCGGGGCGCCTTCGGCCCCCTCGGCCATACGCGGTGACCGGCGGTTACCCCGGCAGCGCCCGCGTATGCGGCCCGTCCGGCCGGGCGGCCGTCAGTCCTGCGGCACCAGCGTCAGGTAGGCCATGCCCAGCAGATCGCGGTAGCCGCGCAGCCAGGAGTCGCGCTGCCGGTCGACCCTGGCCCGTGTCTCGGCGGCCAGCGGGTGTTCCGGGTGGCCGGCCAGCCACACCTCGACGTCCTCGCGGTAGCCCGACTCGAACTCCTCCCACTCGGCGGGCGTGGCCGTCTCGATCCGGGCCGGGCGGAATCCGGCGGCGACCACCTCGTCCACCAGCTCCGGCAGCCCGGGATGGTCGCTCGCGGTCGCGTCGGGCCACATCCGGGCCAGCTCGCCGGAGGAGGGCGTCCGCTGCCAGAACCCCTCACCCAGCAGCACCCGCCCACCCGGCCGCACCAGCCGCCGCAGCTCCCGCAGCGCCTCGGGGACCAGGAGGGGCGGCGCCGCGTCGGTCAGGGCCTGCGAGGCACCGAGGCACAGCACCAGTTCGGCCGGGCCGTGCTCCGTCCCCGCCGCCTGTCCGGCGAGGAACTCGACCCGGTCGGCCAGGCCCCGCTCGGCAGCCAGCGCCCGGCCGCGCGCCAGGTCGTCCTCGTCCAGGTCCAGGCCGGTCCCGGTCGCGCCCGGCACCGCCGCGAGCACCCGGAGCATCAACTCGCCCCAGCCGCAACCGATGTCCAGCACCGTGGCCGGCCGGTGCGCGGCGAGCCGGGTGGTCAGATCGGCGGCGCGCGGCTCGCCGAGCGGGCCGTGGAAGGTGAGGGCACGGGGGCGGGGCGGGCCGGAGCGGGCGTCGGTGGAGGTCATGGGCCGCACGCTAGCGGGGGCGGGTGGACGCCGTCGCTCATTTTCCGCCGGGCGGGTCCGCGGCGCCGGGGCCCGGCGGGACGGCCGTCCGGTCGACGGTCCGGGCGAGGTGGTCGGCAAGGACCGTCCGGGCGTCGGGGGAGAGGGTGCGCAGCGCCACCATCGCCGTCACGATCACGTCGCACAACTCGGCCCGGACGTCGTCCCAGTCGTGACTGACGCCCTTGCGCGGGTTCTGCCCGACCGCGCCGATGACGGCCTGCGCCACCTCGCCCGTCTCCTCGGCGAGCTTCAGCATCCGCAGCAGCAGCGCCTCTCCGGGCGGCCGGCGGTTGTGCTCCTCCAGCCAGGCGTACAACGCCTCGACTCGGTCCCATGGTCCGGCCGGAGCGGGGGAGGGGCGGGGGTCCGGGCCGGGGGTGCCCGTGAGGTGTGCGTCCATGGGCGGACCCTGCCACGCCCCGCCGCGTCAGGCGGCCGGTTCCGGCAGCGGGACGCCCGCGCCCGTGACGCGGACGCGCGGATCGCCCGGGACCAGGGTGACGGTCAGGACGCCGGGGCGGCCCATGTCCTCGCCCTGGCGCAGGGTGAGTTCGGCACCGTCGGGGACGAGCCCGGCCTCGCGGGCGTAGGCGCCGAAGGCGAGGGCGGCGGCGCCGGTCGCCGGGTCCTCCACCACGCCGCCGACCGGGAACGGGTCGCGGACGTGGAAGACCAGCGGGTCGGCCGCGTCGCGCCACACCAGGTGGACCGTGGTCAGGCCGGTGCGCTCCATCAGCGCGCGCAGCCGGTCGAAGTCGTAGGCGAGGCGGGCCAGGCGGTCGCGGGTGGCGGCGGCCAGCACCAGGTGGCGGGCGCCGGCGTAGGCGACGCGGGGGGCGAGGGCCGGGTCGAGTTCGGCGCGCTCCCAGCCGAGGGCGGCCAGCGCCTCGGCGAGGTCGGCCTCGGCGAACTCCTCGGTGTGCGGGGCGACGCCGGTGAGGGTGGCCCGCAGCGTGCCGTCCCGCTCGTCGACGGTGACCGGGACCGGGCCCGCCTGGGTGTGGAAGAGGTACTCGCCGGCGCCGTACCGCTCGCCGAGGGCGACGGCGGTGGCCACGGTGGCGTGACCGCAGAAGGGCACCTCGGCGCGCGGGCTGAAGTACCGGGCGCGATAGGCGCGGACGCCCCCGGCGGCCGTGCTGCCGGGGGGCGGCGGGGTGAGGAAGGCCGTCTCGCTGTAGCCGAGGCGGGCGGCGACGGCCAGCATCGTGGCCTCGTCCAGCCCGGCGGCGTCCAGGACGACTCCGGCGGGGTTGCCCCCGGCCGGGTCGCGGGTGAAGGCGGCGTACCGCAGGACCGGGGGCTCGGGGTCGGCTGGGGCCGGGTGGTCGGCGAGGCTCATGGCGGTGCCAACCGGGGCCCCCGGGGAGCTATTCCCGGTCCGGGCGGGGCAGCGCCGGAGCGGCCCCGCCCGGCCGCGCACCGGCTCAGTGGCAGTTCTTGGTGCCCTTGTCCTTCTTCGTCCACGAGCAGGAGTCGAGGAGGGAGCCGGTGGGCTTGATGAGGCGGGCCTTGTCGCCGTCGTTGTTCCACACGTAGCTCTTGCGGTTCCAGTACACGGTGCCCGGGGCGTTCCTGCCGCTGCCGGTGCGGACCTTGACGGTCTTGCCCGCGCCGATCCGGTAGCTGCCGAAGGTGTACGTGTAGCCGGTGTCGTCCTTCAGCTTGTAGCCCTTGAGCTGGATCGGGGAGCGGGTGCTGTTGTGGATGTTGACCCATTCGGCGTTCAGCGAGCTGTTGGACCGGGTGTCCTTGCCCGGGCTGTCGTACTGGATCTTGGCGAGGTGGAGGCCGCCCTGGTGGGCGGCGGCGGCCGGGACCGCCGCGAGGAGGGGCGCGGTGAGGGCGGTCGCGGTGACCAGGGCCCAGGCGGCGGTCGGACGTATGCGCATGGTGTGCTCCGTACGTGAAGTTCTCGTGAAGGAGCCTGAGCATAGAGCCGGTCGAGGCGCGCTTGTCCCTGGCATGACGCATTCCGCTTGTGTGGGCGACCGGGGGCCCGCGCCGTGCCGGGCCCCCGCGCGGATCAGCCCCGCCCGATGTACGGCATCCCGCTCGCCATCACCGTGGCGAACTGCACGTTGGCGTCGAGCGGCAGCTCCGCCATGTGGCGTACGGTCCGTGCGACGTCGGCCACGTCCATCACCGGCTCGGGCCGCACCGCCCCGTCCGCCTGGAGGATTCCGGTCCGCATCCGGTCGGTCATCTCGGTGGCCGCGTTGCCGATGTTGATCTGTCCGCAGGCGATCCGGTACGGACGCCCGTCCAGCGAAAGGGACTTGGTCAGGCCGGTCATCGCGTGCTTGGTGGCGGTGTAGGCGATCGAGTGCGGGCGCGGGGCGTGCGCGGAGACCGAGCCGTTGTTGATGATCCGCCCGCCCTGCGGCCGCTGCTCCTTGAAGTGCCGGAAGGCGGCCTGGGCGCAGAGGAAGGCGCCGTTGAGGTTCACCTCGACCACCTCGCGCCACGTCTCGTACGCCAGCTCCTCCACCGGGACGCCCCCGCCGCCGAAGAGGCCCGCGTTGTTGAAGAGCAGGCCCAGCGCGCCGAACCGCACCGAGGCGGCGGCGAAGAGCGCGTGCACCTCCTCGGGCCGGGTCACGTCGGTCGGCGCCACCAGAGCCCGCCCCGCCGCCTCGCCGGCCAGCCGTGCGGTCTCCTCCAGCCGTGCCCGGTGGCGCCCCGCCAGCACCACCGACCAGCCCTGGGAGAGGAGTTCCAGGGCGACGGCCCGGCCGATGCCGGAGCCGCCGCCCGTCACCACGGCGGTCCGGCGCGGCTCTGCGTTCTGCTGTGCGTCAGTCATGGGCCGCAGCGTAGAGCGGTACGGCCCGGGGCCGCCCGGCACCCGGCGGCCCGTTCGGCCAGTGCGTCGGTCCTGGCCAGCCGCTCCAGCAGCATCTCCTCCACCGCCTCGTCCCGGGCCCTCTCGTAGGCCACCGCGCCGCCCGCCGGGACCGCCGGCAGCACCAGGCCGAGCCCCGGCGCCAGCGCCGGGCGGGGCCATCCGGGCAGCGGCCGGCGCAGCGCGCGGCGCGCCGCGTCGGCGGTGGCCAGCACCGGGACCGCCGCCCACGCCGCGACCAGCGCGCCCGGCACTCCCTCGGGACCGGGCGGCAGGGCGGTGAAAGCCAGCCCCGCCGTCGCCGCCACACAGACGGCGGCCAGCGGCCACTGACGCAGCGCCAGGTGCCCCAGGCCCAGCCCGCTGAGGTTCAGGACCCCCGCGCCGACCGCACGCAGGACGTCCGGCGGCCCCGGCGGCGGGCCGGGCGGAGGCGGCGGAACGGGGCCCGGCGGGGGCCAGGCCGTGCCCGGGGGCCACGCCCCGGCGGGCGGCGGCGGTGCGGCCGGGGGCGGGGGAGGGGAGACAGGCCGGGGCGGGGCGGGGGAGCAGGCCGGGGCGGCGGGGGCGGCGCCCCGTGAAGCACCGAGCGCGGGTCCGGGGGGCCGTCGGCCCGCCGGGCCGGCCGTGCCGCTCGTTCCGCGGCGTCCCGCGGCTCGGAGCCGTCGTCGCCGTGCTGGTTCACCGGTGTCACGTGATCCCCCCGTTCCGTCCGGCGCGGGAGAGCGCGCCGGTCACCGAAACCTTCGGGGCCCGCGCGCACCGTGTCGACGAGACCGCGGGAGGGGCCCGGGCCCGCCGCCGTCGGCTCAGTGGTGGAAGCCCGGCTGCTGCGACGCGCGCCGGTCGCCGCCGCTCAGGCGGTGGACCGCGTCCCGCAGGTCGTCGGCGAGCAGCATGATCTTGTCGTAGCCGATCCCGTGCCGGATCAGGACCCGCTGCACCACGGTCTCCTGACGGTCGGCGGGCAGCGGATAGGCGGGCACCTGCCACCCGCGCAGCCGCAGCAGCTCGGTCAGGTCGTACAGGGTGAACCCGGCACCCTCGGGGTCGGTCAGCGTCCAGGAGACGGCGGGCAGCGCGCCCTGGCCGTCGTACAGCAGGGTGAACGGCCCCAGCGCCGCCACCTTCTCGGCGAGGGCGCGGGCGGTGCGGCCGCAGGAGTCGAGGACGGCCCGGTACCCCTCGCGGCCCAGCCGGAGCAGGTTGTAGTACTGGGCGACGACCTCGCCGCCGGGCCGGGAGAAGTTCAGCGCGAAGGTCGGCATCCTCCCGCCGAGGTAGTCCACGTCGAAGACCAGTTCCTCGGGGAGCAGGTCGCGGTGGCGCCACACCACCCAGCCCACGCCGAGCGGCGCCATGCCGTACTTGTGGCCGGAGGCGTTGATCGAGGCGACCCGCTCCAGCCGGAAGTCCCACACCACGTCCGGGTGGACGAACGGCGCGACGAACCCCCCGCTCGCGGCGTCCACGTGCAGCGGCACGTCGAGACCCGTGTCACGCTGCACCGCGTCGAGTTCGGCGGCCAGCTCCGCCACCGGCTCGTAGTCGCAGGTGTAGGTGACGCCGAGGATCGCCACCACGCCGATGGTGTTCTCGTCCACGTGGGCCCGCAGCTGATGCGGGCGCAGCCCCGTCGCCCCCTCCTCCAGCGGGACCTGGCGCAGTTCCACGTCGAAGTAGCGGGCGAACTTCTCCCAGCAGACCTGGACCGGGCCGCAGACCAGGTTGGGCCGGTCCGCGGGCCTGCCCGCCGCCTCACGCGCCTTGCGCCACCGCCACTTGAGCGCCAGCCCGCCGAGCATCGCCGCCTCGCTCGACCCGGTGGTGGAGCAGCCCATGGCCGCCCCGCCGGACGGGCTGTGCCACAGGTCGGCCAGCATCCGCACGCACCGCTCCTCGATGGCGGCGGTCTGCGGGTACTCGTCCTTGTCGATCATGTTCTTGTCCAGGCACGCGTCCATCAGCGCGTGGACCTCCGGCTCCGCCCAGGTGGTGCAGAACGTCGCCAGGTTCTGCGAGGAGTTGCCGTCCATCGCCAGCTCGTCGCGGATCAGCGCCAGCACCGCCACCGGGTCGGCCTCCCGCTCCGGGACGCGTCGCTTCGGCAGCGCCCGCCGGCTCAGCCTCGTGGCGTACACGTCCTCGACGGAGGTGTCGGGGGCGCCCTGCGGGGCCGGCTCTCCCCCGGGGGCCGGCCGGCCCACCTGATGCAGTGCCACGGTGCTCCTCCTGCGGGCAGGGGGCGGCCGGACGCGCGCCCCACGCGGCCCGACGGTAGGCCGCGCGCCGCCCCCGCGCATCAGCAGCGGGCAACCGGGGGACGGCCGACCGGCCGCGGGGAACGACGGCGGGCCTACTCGCCCGGGTAGCGCACCCCGGCCTCCGCCCGGGCCGCGTCCACCGTCCGCAGCACCCCGAGCGTCGCCTCCAGCGGCACCAGCGGCGACTCGCGCTCACCGGCCCGCAGGCAGCGCATCACCTCGGCCGCCTGCGGGGCCCAGGTGTCGTCCGTGCCGCCCGCGCTGCGGAACACCTCCGGTTCGCGGCCCGGGCGGTGCAGCACGAAGCGGTCCGGGCGGAAGAAGCTGCCCGGCACCTCGATCCAGCCGCCCGTCCCCGCCACCGAGGCGGCCCTCGGCGTGTCCGCCGTCACCGAGCAGTGCAGCAGCCCGTGCGCGCCGCCGCCCCACTCCAGCAGCATCGACGTGTGGGTGTCGACGCCCTCGGCGGAGAGCGTGGCGCGCGCCGCGACCCGCTCCGGTTCGCCCAGCAGCAACTGGGCGAACGCCACCGGGTAGACGCCGAGGTCCAGCAGGGCGCCGCCGCCGCGCGCCGGGTCGAGGAGGCGGTGGCCGGGCGGGAACGGGCCGGGCAGCCCGAAGTCCGCGGTGACCGTCCGCACCTCGCCGACCGCGCCGTCGGCGACCAGCGCCGCCAGCCGCCGGACCAGCGGGTTGCACCACATCCACATGCCCTCCATCAGGAAGACGTCCCCCTGCCGGGCGAGCGCCACCAGCTCCCCGGCCTGCCGGGCGCTGAGCGCCAGCGGCTTCTCGCACAGCACCGCCCGGCCCGCCTCCAGGCACAGCCCGGCCGCCCGCCGGTGCTCGCTGTGCGGCGTGGCCACGTAGACCACGTCCACCCCGGCGTCGGCGGCGAACTCCGCCCAGCTCCCGTGCGCCCGGGGTATCCCGAAGCGGTCCGCGAACCTCCGGGCCGACGCGGGCGAGCGCGAGGCGACCGCGACCACCTCGGCGTCCGGCAGCCGCCGCAGGTCCTCGGTGAACGCCGCCGCCATCGCCCCGGTCGACAGCACCCCCCACCGCACCGGCGCCGAGCCCTCCACCACCGTCGTCCTCGCCATGCCCACCCCTCGCGTCAGGCGCCCGCCACGGCGCCGCCCAGTCGCCCTGCGGCGGACGGTTCCGGACAACGCCGCCCGGTGCCGTACCGCCTCCGGCCAGGCCCGGCCGAAAAGGTCTCGACCATCCTCGCCGAGCTGAGAGCATAAGGAGCCCGAACGACCGAACGAGCGGACGACCGCGACCGCCTGGCACAGGCCCGGTCCGCGGAACCAGCACAGGAGAGGCAGCATGCCGGACGGCGGCCCGACCACCCACGGGGAACAGCGCCCCCCGACCGCCCCCACGCCGACGCCCACCGGGGCCGTCCCGCCGCCGCGCGGACCGGCCACCGCCCCGCCCGGGCCCACGCCCGCCCTGCGCCGCACCGGCCTCCTGGTGACCCTGGTCCTCGGCGGGCTCACCGCCGTACCGCCGCTCTCCATGGACATGTACCTCCCGGCGCTGCCCGCGGTCACCACCAGCTACGGTGCCTCCGCCGCCACCGTCCAGCTCACCCTCACCGCCTGCCTCGCCGGGATGGCGCTCGGCCAGCTCGTGGTCGGCCCGATGAGCGACAAGTGGGGCCGCCGCCGCCCGCTCCTGGCCGGCCTCGTCCTCTACGTCCTCGCCACCGCCCTGTGCGTCGTCGCCCCGAACGCCGCGCTGCTGGTCGTCTTCCGGCTGGTCCAGGGACTGGCCGGGGCGGCCGGCATCGTCATCGCCCGCGCCGTCGTCCGCGACCTCTACGACGGCCTCGCCATGGCCCGCTTCTTCTCCACCCTCATGCTGATCTCCGGCGCCGCCCCCATCGTCGCCCCGCTCATCGGCGGCCAGCTCCTGCGGGTCACCGACTGGCGCGGTGTCTTCGGCGTGCTCACCGTGATCGGCCTCGGCCTGCTCCTCCTCGTCCACCGGGTGCTGCCGGAGACCCTCGCCCCCGAGGACCGGCACTCCGGCGGTTTCCGCGCCACCCTCACCACCATGCGCGGCCTGCTCGCCGACCGCCCCTTCACCGGCTACCTGCTCGCCGCCGGCTTCGCCTCGGCCGCCCTCTTCGCTTACATCTCGGCCTCCCCCTTCGTGGTGCAGGAGATCTACGGTGCCTCCCCGCAGACCTTCAGCCTGCTCTTCGGCCTCAACTCGGTCGGCCTGGTGGGCGCCGGGCAGCTCAACGGCAAGGTCCTCGTCGGCCGCGTCAGCCTCGACAAGGTCCTCGCCCTCGGCCTCACCCTGATGACCACCGCCGCCCTCGCCCTCCTCCTGATGACCCTCGGCGTCTTCGGGGAGGTCGGGCTCGTCCCGGTGGCCGCCGGACTCTTCGTCCTGGTCTCCGCGCTCGGCCTGGTCACCCCCAACACCACCACCCTCGCCCTGATGCGCACCCGCAACGCGGCCGGCTCCGCCTCCGCCCTCCTCGGCACCTCCTCGTTCCTGGTCGGGGCCGTCGCCTCCCCGCTGGTCGGCGTCGCGGGCGAGCACACCGCCGTCCCCATGGCCGTCCTCCAGCTGAGCTGCGCCCTGCTCGCCGCCGCCTGCTGGGCCCTTCTCGCCCGGCCCCGCCGCATCCCGGCCGGTGCGCCGCACACGGGAGGAGCGGACAGCTGAGCGCCCCCCGCCTGCGCCCCGGCACCCCTGAGAGAGCCGGGCTCGACGCCCGCGAGCTGCGCACCCTGGTCCGGGGCGTCCGCCGCCTGCCGAAAGGCCGCCGCCCCTGGTGCGCCGGGGCCGTCGTGGTCGCGGGCCGTGGCCCGTACCTCGCCGTCGAGGAGGCCGTCGGCTGGGCCGTACGGTACGAGGGGTGGGACACCGAGGCCGACGCGCCCCGCGAACTGCCCGAGGAGCAGCGGGTCGCCGCCACCCCCGACACCCCCTTCGACCTCGCCTCCCTCACCAAACTCTTCACCACCGTCGCCGCCGTCCAGCAGATGGAACGCGGCACCCTCGGCGTCGACGCCCGCGTCGCCGCGTACGTCCCCGAGCTGACCGCCGCCGCCGACGCCGGGCTCACCGTGCGCCACCTGCTCACCCACACCTCGGGCCTCCGCCCCGAACTGCCGCTCCACGCACTGCCGGACCGTGCCGCGCGGCTCGACGCGCTCCGCCACGAGAAGCCGCTCGTGGCGCCCGGCGGCCCGCCGCGCTACTCCGACCTCAACCTCCTCCTCGTCCAGCTCGTCCTGGAACGCCTCACCGGTCGCGGTCTGGACCGGCTCATCCACGACGGCATCACCCGCCCGCTCGGTATGACCGCCACCTCCTTCGGTCCGCGCCCCGAGGCCGCCGCCACCGAGGACCAGCGGCTGCCCTGGGCCAAGGCCGACCGGGGCATGGTGCGCGGCACCGTCCACGACGAGAACGCCTGGGCGCTCGGCGGCGTCGCCGGCCACGCCGGGCTCTTCGCCACCGCCGGCGACCTCGCGGTCTTCGCCCGCACCCTCCTCGCGGGCGGCGCCCACGGGCAGGCCCGCATCCTCGGCCCCGACTACGTCGACCTGATGCTCCGCCTCGGCCTCGGCTTCGGCATCGACCAGCCCTGGTTCATGGGCGGCCTCGCCGGGCGCGGCGCCGCCGGGCACACCGGTTTCACCGGCACCTCCCTGGTCATCGACCGGGCCACCGACACCTTCCTCGTCCTTCTCGCCAACACCGTCCACCCCCGCCGCCGCCCCGCCGACTCGGCCCCCCGGGCCGCCGCCGCGACCCTGCTCGCCCGCGCCGCCCGCACCCCGGGGCCGGGCGCCTGAACAGCCGGCCCGGAGCCCTCGCCTCGCGGTCCGGGCCCCGCCTCAGCGGCCGGGCCCGGCGGAGGGGGCGCCCGGGCCGCGCGTCGGGACGGTCTCCGAGGGCTCCCCCGGGGGCCGCCCGTCCGCGAGGCCCGGGCAGCGGGGGATGCCCGGTGCGCCCGGCCCGCCTCGTAGACTTCCCCGGTGCACGCCCCACTCTCCCCCCAGGCCCCCGCCGAGGCGCTCCGCGCCGGTCTCGCCGAACTCGTCGACGGGCTCCCGCCCCGGCAGGCCGCCCGGGCCACCGCGCGGCTCATCGCCAACTACCGGGGCGACACCCCCACCGACGCCCCCGTCCTGCGCGACCGCTCCGACGTGGTCGCCTACGCCGCGTACCGGATGCCCGCCACCTTCGAGGCCGACCGGCACGCCCTCGGCGCCCTCGCCGACGCCGTGCCCGACTGGACGCCCACCAGCCACACCGACATCGGCGGCGGCACCGGCGCCGCCGTCTGGGCCGCCGCGGACATCTGGCCCGACGCGGCGGACGCCCCGGACGGCGCCGCCCTCCGCCCCGTCACCGTGCTCGACTGGGCCGAACCCGCCCTCGTCCTCGGCCGTGAACTGGCCGCCCGCGCCCCCTCCGCCGCGCTGCGCGCCGCCCGGTGGCGCCGGGCGCGCATCGACGCCGCCCTCGACGTCCCGCCGTCCGGCCTGGTCACCGTCTCCTACGTACTCGGCGAGCTGGCCCCGGCCGACCGCACCGCCGTGGTGGACGCCGCCGCGGGCGCCGCCGAGGCGGTCACCGTGGTCGAGCCCGGCACCCCGGACGGCTACCGCCGGATCATCGACGCCCGGGACCGCCTGATCGCCGCCGGGTTCCACGTCGCCGCGCCCTGCCCGCACAGCGCCGCCTGCCCCATCGAGGAGGGCACCGACTGGTGCCACTTCGCCGCCCGGGTCAGCCGCTCCTCCCTGCACCGCCAGGTCAAGGGCGCCTCCCTGGCCTGGGAGGACGAGAAGTTCAGCTACGTCGCCGCCACCCGCCCGCGGCCCGCCCCGGCCGCCGCCCGGGTCGTCCGCAGGCCGCAGACCCGCAAGGGGCAGGTCCTCCTCGACCTGTGCCGCGACGCCGGCGAGCTGCGCCGGGAGAACGTCACCAAGCGGCAGGGCCCGCTCTACCGGGCCGCCCGCGACACGGCGTGGGGCGACCCGTGGCCGCCCCGGGAGGACCCCGCCCCCTGACGGGGGCGGGGCCCCGCGCCCGGTCAGCCCCGCAGCTCCTGCGTGCAGCACTTCACGCTGCCGCCGCCCTTGAGCAGCTCGCCCAGGTCCACGCCGACCGGCTCGAACCCGCGCTCCCGCAACGGCCCGAACAGGCCCTGCGCCGCCTGCGGCAGGAAGACCCGCGCCCCGTCGGAGACGGCGTTGAGCCCGAGGACGGCCGCGTCCTGCTCCCCGGCGATCAGCGCGTCGGGGAACAGCCGCCGCAGCACCGCCCGGCTGCCCGGCGAGAAGGCGTCCGGGTAGTACATGATCTCGTCGCTCCGGTCGTCCAGGACGGCCAGCGCGGTGTCGAGGTGGTAGTAGCGCGGGTCGACGAGGTCCAGCCCGATCACCGGCCGCCCCAGTACCTCCTGCGCCTGGGCGTGCGCGAGCGGACTGGTGCGGAAGCCTCGCCCGGCCAGCAGCCAGTTGCGGGTGACGGCGAAGTCGCCCTCGCCCTCGTTGACGTGGAGCGGTTCCACCGGCTCCCCGAAGCCGTGGGCGCGGAACCAGGCGGCGTGCGCCGCCGCCTCGGCCTGCCGCTCCGGATGGGCGAAGCGGGCGCCGAGCACCCGGCCGTCCACCACGGTCGCGCCGTTGGCGGCGAAGACCATGTCGGGCAGGGACGGGTGCGGGTCCAGCTCCTCCACGGTGTGGCCGAAGGCGCGGTAGCGGTCGCGCAGCACCTCCCACTGGGCCACGGCCAGCGGGACGTCGACCGGCTTGGCCGGATTCATCCAGGGGTTGATCGCGTAGGCGACGGTGAAGAACTGAGGCCGGCACATCAGGTAACGGCGGGCCGCGGCATGACGAGGCAAGGGGACTCCTCTCCTCAGACGAAGGGCCCGCCCGGTCGGCGGCCCCTGACGCTCATGCTGCGCCCGGAAGGTCCCCTTCGGTACCCAACGCGCCGGAACCACCCCCTCGCCCTCCCGGGCCCGCCCGACCGGAAGGGCGATACGAGACGGTACGTTGCGGTTCGTGCCCGCTGCTACATTGGCGGGTATGTCTGAGAAGGCCGCCCCCACCACGACCCCCGACGCCAGCCGCCGCAGCGACCGCTCCCGCCGCGCGATCTACGAGTCGGCCCTCGCCCTCGTCTCCGAGACCGGGTACGCCAAGCTCACCATCGAGGCCATCGCCGCCCGGGCCGGTGTCGGCAAGCAGACCATCTACCGGTGGTGGCCCTCCAAGGGCGACGTCGTCCTCGAAGCCTTCCTCGACCTGGTCCAGCGCTCCGCCGTTCCCCCCGAGGCCGGCCAGGGCGCCTCCGCCCTCCCCGACACCGGCGACCTCGCCGCGGACCTGAAGCTGGTCCTGCGGGCCACCGTGGACGAACTGAACGAGCCCTCGTACGCCGACCCCGCCCGCGCGCTCGCCGCCGAGGGCATCCTCAACCCGCAGCTCGGTGCCCGCTTCCTGGAGCAGGCCCTCGCTCCCGGGCTGAGGCTCTACGCGACCCGGCTGGCCACCGCCCGGGAGAACGGGGAGATCCGCGCGGAGACCGATGTGGCGATCGCCACCGACCTGCTGGTCGCCCCGCTCACCTACCGCTGGCTGTTGGGGACGGGCCCCCTCGACCACACCTACGCCGACGCCCTCGTCGACCAGGTCCTCGGCGGTCTGCGGAAGGGCTGAGGAGGGGCCGGCCCGCTCCGTCCGGCGCCCCCGCGTGCGCGCCGGAGGTGCGCTGCCCGCGCGCCTCCCCGAGCCAGACCTGCGCCGTCGTGCGCCCCCTACGCCTCCGTGCCCGGTACCCCCGGGGCGTCCCACCGGCCTTGCTTCCCCCGGGGAAGTGGCACCATGGAGCGCACGATGTCGAGGTGAGGGGATTGATGGGCGCGGAGTTCGGCCGCCGCACCGGCGGGCAGAGCAGGATTTCCCAGTGGCTGCACCGCCGGCCGAAACAGGACCCGGGCGACCAGGCCGTCCGGCGCGAGGAGCTGCTGCTCGCCGCCGCCGGGGCCGGGCTGCCCCTGGCGCCCGCGGCCCACCCGGAGGGATATCTCTGCTCGTGCGCGCGCGTGGGCTGTCCGACGCCCGCCCGCCACCCGGTCTCCTTCGCCTGGCAGACCCAGTCGACCACCGACCGGGGTCAGGTCGAGCGCTGGGCCCGGCACCAGCCCGAGGCCAACTTCATCACCGCCACCGGCATGGTCCACGACGTGCTGGACGTCCCCCTCCAGGCGGGTCGCGAAGCCCTGGAGGCGCTCCTCGTCGCCGGCGTCGAGGTCGGCCCGGTCGCCGAGACGGGCGACGGCCGGATGCTCTTCTTCACCATGACCAGGGGCACGCCCGAGGACGAGGACGAGTGGTGGCCCTGTGAGCTGGACGCCCACCCCGACACCGACGACGACTCGCCCGGCCTGCGCTGGCACTGCCGGGGCAGCTACGTCCTGATCCCTCCGGCGCGCCTCCCGGGCGAGGGCCCCGGCGTCACCTGGCTACGCGGCCCCGAGCACCCGCTGCCCGATCCTCTCACCCTCCTCGAACGCCTCACCGACGCCAGCGCCCGCCACACCCACGCCCACGACCCCACCACCGCCTGGCCCACGCGCCGCTGACCCCGCCCGGCCGCGGAACGGGGCCGGCTCCCGCCGGGGCCTCCCAGGTCCGCCGCGTGCGCTACTGCCCGGCCGCCCCGGTCAGCCCCTCGATCCGGTTGAGGAAGGCCACTCGCCTCTCGGAGTCCCGCTGATCCCGCGCCGGCACGGTGACGACCTGGTTGGAGACCCGCTCCAGGGTCACCGACCGCTTGATCTCGCCCTTCAGCAGCGCCCGCACCTCGGGGCGCACCGTCAGCGGCACACCCCGCGCGGCCGTCTGCTTCTCGAAGTGGCGGGTGGTGAAGAGGACCATGGCGCCGCCGTCCTCGGTCCGCAGCGCCAGCGGCGCGAAGTCCCCCTTGTCCAGCGGCTGGTCGACCCACTGGGTGGTGCGCCCGGGCCGGTCGGCGTTGGTCTCGCGCTGCGCCCGCCAGTCCGAGGTGTGCTGGCCGTCGGCGAACGACTCCCCGCCCCGGCCGAGGAAGTCGGCGTACTCCTCGCTGAGCCGTGCCGGGGCGACGGCGAGGTCGTCGGCGTCGGCCTCCACCGGCTTCGCGTGTCCCTCCGCGTCCTCGGCGAACTCGGGTATCTCGTCCGGGGTGAGGATGGAGAGGTAGGCCGCCTCCCACCGGGCGTCGGGTCCGCTCTTGACGAAGGCGACGAACCAGCGGGTGTCCTGTTCGGGGTCGTCGTCCACGTCCCGGTTGCTGTCGGTGTCCGCCACGAACCACCGCGGCCACCCGGCCTTGGCGGGGATCAGGAAGCGGGCGTCGTCCAGTTCCAGCGGGTTGTGGCGAGGGTTGCCGCCCGGTGTCGTCTTCCCCTTGGCCCGCAGACTGGCCTGGTTGATCTCGCCGAGCGCCCCGGTCACGTGATCCGCGCTCAGCTCGGGGTCGTACGCCTTGTCGGCGGCGTTGTACGCGTCGGTGAACTCCGCCAGAACCCGGGCCGCCTCGCTCTTCGTGGTGGCCGGTACGACCTCCCGCTCGCCGTGGACGGTGACGCACCCGCTGGCCGCCAGCGCCAGTGCCGAAACCGCCACCGACAGCGCCAACCCCCGCCGCCTGCTCATCCCTTGCGACCGCCTTCCCTGCTCCACGTCCGGGCCCGAACCCTATCGGCCCGGTGACCGCCCGGCGCACACAGGCCGGGCGCGCCCCTCGGTGGGAGAGCGCGCCCGGAATCCCGGTGCCAGGGTCAGCGTCGGCGCACCGGGACGACCAGCGGGGTGCCGCCCGCCGGGTGCGGGAGGACCTCGACGGGCTGACGGTAGACCTCGCCGATCAGCTCCGCGGTGAAGACCTCGCCGGGCGGCCCCTCGGCCGCGATCCGGCCGCCGTGCAGCACGGCCGCCCGGTCCGCGTAGGCGGCGGCGAGCTGGAGGTCGTGCAGGACGACCACGACGGCGTCGCCGGCCGCCGCCCGCTCCCGGCAGATCCGCAGCACCAGCTCCTGGTGGCGCAGGTCGAGGGCGGCCGTGGGCTCGTCGAGCAGCAGCAGCGGGGCACGCTGGGCGAGGACCCGGGCGAGGGCGACGCGGGCGCGTTCGCCGCCGGAGAGTGCCGAGAACGGGCGCCCGGCGAACCCGGCCACCTCCGTGGCGGCCATCGCGGCCCGTACCGCCTCCTCGTCCTCGTCCTCCCGTGCGGTCCCGGCCCAGGGGGCGCGCCCCATCCGGACCACGTCCTCGACGGGGAACGGGAAGGAGAGCGTGGCCGCCTGCGGCAGCACCGCCCGGCGCAGGGCCAGTTCGGCCGCGCTCCACTCACCGGCCGGGCGGCCCGCGACGCGTACGGTGCCCTCGGCGGCCGGGGTGTCGGCGGCGAGGGCGGCCAGCAGGGTGGACTTGCCCGCGCCGTTCGGGCCGACCAGGGCGAGGACCTGCCCGGCGCGGACGGTCAGGTCGGCGCCGTCGAGGACCGTGCGTTCCCCGAGGCGGACGCGCAGGCGGTCGGCGTGGGCGAGGACGGTGCCGGGTGCGGGCGGGGCGGGCAGTTCGCGGACGGTGCGCGCGGTGCCGAGGACTCTGCTGACCAGGCTCATGCCCAGCCTCCCTGCTTGCGCCGGGTGCGGCGCAGGAGCCAGAAGAAGAAGGGGCTGCCGAACAGGGCGGTCAGGACGCCCAGCGGGAGTTCGGCGGGGGCGGCCACGGTGCGGGCGGCGAGGTCGGCGGCGACCAGGACGAGGGCGCCGCCGAGCGCGCTGCCCGGTACCAGGAAGCGGTGCCCGGGACCGGCCGCCATCCGCAGCAGGTGCGGGACGAGCAGCCCGACGAAGGTGATGATCCCGGCGACCGCCACGGCGGCGGCGGTGAGCAGCGCGACGACCAGGACGAGCACGATCCGCAGCCGTTCCACGTCGACCCCCAGGTGGCGGGCCGGCCGCTCGCCGAGAGCGAGCAGGTCCAGCCGGCGGGCGTGGACCGGGGCGACGGCCAGTCCGGCGAGCGCGCAGGGCAGGACGGCGAGCACCTTGGGCCAGGTGGCCTGGGCCAGCGAGCCGAGCTGCCAGAAGGTGATCTGGCTGACCTGGGCGTTGTCGGCGAAGAAGACGAAGAGGCCGATGAGGGCTCCGGCGAAGGCGTTGACCGCGATGCCGGTGAGGATCAGGGTGACCACCTCGGTCCGCCCGCCGGAACGCGACATGAGGTAGACGAGGAGCACGGTGGCGAGTCCGGCGAGGAAGGCGAAGACCGTCACCGTCCAGTTGCCGAAGAAGGTCAGTCCGAGGGCGATGGAGGCGACGGCGCCGACGGCGGCGCCCGAGGAGATGCCGATGACGCCCGGTTCGGCCAGCGGGTTGCCGAAGACGCCCTGCATGAGGGCGCCCGCGCAGCCCAGCGAGGCGCCGACCAGCAGGGCCAGGACGACCCGGGGGAGCCGGATGTTCCACAGCACGCTCTCGCCGACCCGGTCCAGTGCCGACCCGCCGAGGCCGGCGCGGTGCTGGAGGGAGCCGAGGACGTCGCCGACCGGGATGCGGTAGGCGCCGGTGCCGGCGGAGAGCAGGCAGAGCAGCACCAGGACGACGACCAGACCGAGGGTGAGGCCGGCGGTGAGCGAGAGGCGGCGGGCGCGGCCGGCGGGACCGGTGTCCTTGACGGGGCCGGCGCCGGCCGGGACGTCCCCGGTCAGGCCGGCGGGCGGCCTGCCGCCTGCCGGGGAGGAGCCGGACGGGTGCGCGGTGGTGGTCACTTGGCGCCGTCCTGTCCCGCGTAGAGCTGGTCGACCAGGTCGGCGAGGACCTCGTCGGTGCGCGGGCCGTAGTTGAGCAGGACGCCGTCGTCGATGGAGACGACGCGGCGGTCCATCCCGGCGGGCGTCTCGGCGACGCCGGGGATCCTGACCAGGCCGTCGACGCCGTCGACCGACTTCAGGCCCTTGGACATGACGAGGATCGCGTCGGGGGCGGCCTTGGCGAAGGCCTCACTGGTGATGGCGGTGAAGTCCTTGCGCAGCCCGGACTCCTTGCCCGCGTCCAGTGCTCCGGCCGCCTCCAGCAGCGAACCCGCGCCGGAGTCGCGGCCGCCGAGGAGGTAGACGGAGGCCGAACCACGCAGGTACAGGAAGGCGACCCGGGGCCGGTCGGCGGCGGGCAGGCCGGGCACGTCGGAGCGGACCTTCTCGATGCGCTGCCCGGTGCGCTCCACCAGGGCCTCGCCCGCCTCGGTCACGCCGAGCGCCCGGGCCACGGCCTCGATCCGGGGGCCGATGTCGTCCAGGTCCTTCGGCGGGTCGAGGACGACGAGCGGGACGCCGGCGTCGCGGATCTGGCCGATGGCCTCGGCGGGCCCGGTGGTGGTGTCGGCGAGGACGACGGTGGGCTTCAGGGAGAGGACGCTCTCGGCGGAGACGTCGTGCGCCCGCGTCACCACCGGGAGCCCGGCGGCCTGTTCGAAGGTGGCGGTGACGTCGCGGGCGACGACCTGCTCGCCGAGGCCGAGGGTGAAGACGATCTCGTTGAGGCTGCCGGTGAGCGGCACGACGCGGCTGGTGTCCTCGACCGTGACGGTGTGTCCGTCGGCCGAGAGGACCTCCGCGGGGAGCTTCGGCTCGGGGGCGGGCCCGGCGAGGGGTTCGATCCGGTCGGTCCGCTTCTCGGCGGCCGGGGCGGCGTCCGCCTTCCGTCCGGGGCCGCCGCCTTCGGCCGGGCCCGTGCATGACGTGAGGGCGAGCGCGAGTCCCGCCGCCAGTGCACCGGTCCGAACTGGGATACGCACCGAGTCCACCGTCCTGTCGTGCTGTTGGGGTTCCGGCTCCCGAGGGTTCCGGAGAGACGGGAGGTAGCTTAGGTTAGCCTTACCTAAAATCGCCAGCCTGCCCGAAAGGGAAGTCTCATGCTGTCTGCCAGAGGTACGGCCCGAGCGGGTACCGTCACCGTTCTCGCGGCACTCCTGGGGGCCCTGCTTCCCGCGGCCACGGCCCAGGCGGCCGACCGCACCGTGCAGGGCGGCCGCCTGGACTGGGGAGTGAAGTCCTCGTTCCAGTCGTACGTCACCGGCCCCGTCGCCCAGGGCGGTTACACCCTCCAGGGCGGCGCGGCCACGGTCGGGGCCGACCAGTTCCGCTTCCACTCCGCGGCGGGCTCGTACAACCCGGACACGGGCGCCTTCTCGGCCGCCTTCTCCGGCGGCGTCCGCTTCCTCGGCCACCCGAAGAACGGCGGCCACGAACTCGACCTCACCATCGCCCGCCCCACCGTCCGCGTCTCCGGCGGCAGCGGCACCCTCTACGCCGACATGACCAGCAAGGCCAAGGGCACCGGCCAGGTCACCACCTCCGCCCAGGTCCCGCTGGCCACGCTCGACGTCTCCGGCATCGAGATGCGCGGCGGCGGCGGGCCGATCGGCCTCAGCAACCTCCCCGCCACCCTCACCGCGCAGGGCGCCCGCGCCTTCGCCGGGTACTACACCGCGGGCACCGCGCTCGACCCTGTCAGCCTCTCCGCGGACCTCTTGGCCGCCGCCCGGAAGCCCTCCAAGCCCCCCGCGGACGAGGGGAAGGAGGGCGACGGCGAGCAGGAGAAGAAGGCGGGGAAGGAGAAGGGGAAGGCCCGCATCGAGGACGCCGCCCTCGACTGGGGCGTACGCCGCACCTTCCGCGAGTACGTCACCGGTTCCCTCGCCCAGGGCGAGTGGCAGCTCGCCGACGGCGCCGAGGACGGCGGCGCCCTGTTCCGCTTCACCTCCGGCGAGGGCACCTTCGACAAGAAGGGGCGGCGGCTCGACGCCTCCTTCGACGGCAGTGTCCGCTTCACCGGCGCACACGGCCTGGACCTGAGACTCAGTGAGGTCACCGTCCGCGTCGAGGACGGTGAGGGCACCCTGCGCGCCGACGTCCGCGACGCGGGCGAGGCGGCGGAGAACGTGCCGCTCGTCACCTTCGCCGCGAAGGAACTCAAGGCGGAGGACGGCCTGATCACCCTCACGGAGGCCCCCGCGAAGCTCACCGCGAAGGGCGCCGAGGCCTTCGGCTCGCTCTACAGGAAGGGCACCGCGATGGACCCCGTCTCCCTCGCCGTCGCCCTCGACGAGAAGGCCGTGCTTCCGGCCCTGCCCGACCTCGGCTCCGCCGACACCCCGGCCGCCTCGCCCGAGCCGGAGGAGGCGGCCGCCAAGGAGGCCGCGGAACCGGCCGCCGCCGGGAGTTCCTCCCCGGCGCCGCCGCTGGCCGTCGGCGCCGGAGTCGTCGCGCTGGCCGCGGCGGGCGGCGGGCTGGTGATCGCCCGCAAGCGCCGTCCGGCCTCCGGCGCCGCAGACCAACCCTCCCCGCAGGACGGCTGATCCCCGACGGATCCCGTCCCGCGCCCCCACGCAGTACCTCAACCTCCCCCCGCACGGCTCCCCTTCCTCTCTCCGGGGGCGCACGACCAGCGCTCCCGGCCCTCACCTCAGGAGACCTCCCGTCATGATCGCCAACCGCCGCCCCATCGCCCTGGCCGCCGCCGTCGCGACCGCGCTGGGCCTGGGCGCGACCGCCCTGACGCTGCCCGCCGTGGCCGCCGGCTCCCCGCGTGCCGGTGCCCCGGTGATGGACCTCACCGACGGCACCCTGGACTGGGGCCTGAAGGAGTCCTTCCGCCGGTACGTCGACGCCGGCGGCACCATCACCACCTCCGGCGGCGCCACGCGGGCCGAGGGCGACGGCGCGTTCACCTTCGCGGGCGGCACCGGCACGTACAACGAGGCCGGCGACCACGGGGTGAACACCGCCTTCGACGGCGCGGTCACGTTCGCCTACCCGACGCACGGATTCACCATCACCGTCGCCGACCTGAAGATCGTCACCTCCGGCAACACCGGTGTCATCAAGGCCGACGTGACCCTCAACGACGACACCCAGGACGACATCGACCTCGCCACCGTCGACCTCGCGGGCGCCACCAAGGGCGACAGCCGCACGGAGATCGTCTACAAGGACATCCCCACCACGCTGACCGCCGACGGAGCCAAGGCGTTCAACGGCATGTACAAGGAGGGCGACGCCCTCGACCCGGCCTCCCTCTCCGTCACGGCGGTCCCCCCGACCGCCCCGCCGACCGGGGAACCCACGGACGAGCCGACCGAGGAGCCCACGGACGACCCCACGGAGAAGCCCACCGAGGAGCCGACCGGGGAGCCGACGGGCGGGCCGACCGGGGAGCCCACCGGCGGGCCCACCGCCGAGCCCACCGGGAAGCCCTCCCCGGACGGCGGCCAGGAGCCCGGCCGGGTGGCGAAGGGCACCCTCGCCTGGGGCGTCAAGGAGTCCTTCCGCCGCTACGTGGCCACCGGCGGCTCCGCCGACGCCGCGGGCGGTGCCAAGGACAACGGCGACGGCTACGACTTCCCGTACGCCAAGGCCGACCTGGACAGCGACGCGCGCAAGCTCTCCGCCTCCTTCGACGGCAGCGTCCGCTTCACCTACCCCTCGCACGGGATCGACATGAAGTTCAGCGACGTCAAGGTCGAGGCCGACGGGGACAGGGGCACCCTCTCCGTCGACGTCACCACGCCGCAGGGCACCGAGGACGACGTCGAGTTCGCCACCCTCGACCTCTCCGGCGTCTCCTACGAGGCCGAGGCCGACGTGGTCCGCCTGGAGAAGATCCCGGCCGCCTTCACCGCCGACGGTGCCGCGGTCTTCGCCAACGACACCACCGGCTCCATGTACAAGGAGGGCGAGGCCATCGACCCGGTGTCCATCGCCCTCGGCCTCACCGACGACGCCGAGCTGCCCGGCGGCAACGGCGGCAACGGCGGTTCCGGCACCGGCGGAACGGGCACGGGCGGCACCGGCTCACTCGGCTCCGGAACCGTGGGCGGGACCGGCGGGACCGGAGCCCTCGCCGCCACCGGCGCCGGGATGCCCACGGGCGCCCTCGCCGGCGCGGCCGCCCTCGTGGTGGCCGCCGGAGCGGGCGTGGTCGTCGCGGCCCGCCGCCGCAACGCCGCCGGCGACGCCGCGAGCTGACCGCACGCCGGCCGGGCGGCGCGGCCCGGCCGGCCCGGGGCGCGCGGTGGACCCGAACGGGCCACCGCGCGCCCCCTCGGCCGGGTACGGCGCGCCGCGTACCCCCAAAGTGGGCCGCGACGGGTGGGGCGGCCCTCCGTGCGCCCCCGGGGCGCGACGCCGGCGGGGGAACGGGCGGTGTTTCAATCTCCGGGTGACGCACATCGACGTACTGAGGGTCTTCTGCGGGCCCGACGGCCGGCACGGCAACCGGCTGGGCGTGGTCCGCGACGGCTCCAGGTTCCCCGGGGACGAGGCCCGGCGGGCGCTGGCGGCCCGGCTCGGCTACAGCGAGACCGTCTTCGTCGACGACCCCGAGCGCGGCCTCGTCGACATCTGGACCCCGAGCCTGCGCCTGCCCTTCGCCGGCCACCCCTGCGTGGGCGCCGCCTGGCTGCTCGACGTGCCCGAACTCGTCACCGCCGCCGGCGTGGTGGCGGCCCGCCAGGACGGCGAGTTCACCTGGATCGAGGCGCGCCCCGAGTGGGCCCCGCCGCGCACCCTGCGGGAGTTCCAGGACCCGGACGAGGTCGACAGGCTCCCGCTCCCGCCACCGGGGGAGTGGGTCTACGCCTGGGCGTGGAGCGAGGAGGCGGCGGGCCGCGTCCGGGCCCGCGCCTTCCCCGGCCGGGGTGACGGCGTGGAGGAGGACGAGGCCACCGGCGCCGCCGCGCTGCTGCTCACCGCCAGGCTCGGCCGGGCCCTCAACATCAGCCAGGGGCGCGGCTCGCAGCTCCTGACGGCCCCCCAGCGCGACGGCACGGTGGAGGTCGGCGGGCGGGTCGAGCCGGCCGGGACGGTGCGACCCTGAGCCTGCGTGGGTGTGCCCGCGGGCCCGCTCGCCCGTGAGAGGCGGAGCGGGCCCGCGAGTGGCCGGGTGGTGCCGGTCAGGCGGCGCTGAGCGGGAACTCCTGGCCCAGCTCGCGGAAGAGGGACGTGTTGAGCGCGAAGGCGCGCTTGCACTCGTCGACCACGCGGTGCTTCTCCAGCTCGTCGACGGGCAGGGCGTCGAGCAGCTCGCGGTAGCCGCGCTTGAACGCGGCCGGGTTGCCTATCCCCTCGAAGACGTAGAACCGCACGCCGTCGCCCTTGCGGGCGAAGCCCCAGGTCTTCTCGGCGGTGCCGCGGATGATCTGGCCGCCGGAGAGGTCACCGAGGTAGCGCGTGTAGTGGTGGGCGACGAAGCCGCCGGGCCAGGTCCGCACGCACTCCCTCACCCGTCCGGCGTAGACCTCGGTGGCGGGCAGGGCGGTGGCCCGCTCCTGCCAGCCCTCGCCGCGCAGGTGGGCCAGGTCACGCTCCAGCTCGGCGGTGCGCTCCAGCTCCGGCTGGAGGAAGGGCCCCGCCACCGGGTCGTCCGCCAGGGCCGCGGTGCCCTCCTCCAGGGCGCGGTACACGAACCAGAGCTGCTCGGTGTAGCGGGCGTAGGCCTCCACGCCGAGCCTGCCGCCGAGCATGTCACTCATGAACGTGCTGGTCTCCGCCTCGGTGTGCTGTTCGTGCGAGGCGGTGCGGATGAGCGTCGAGAAGGGGACGGGCGGCGTGTCCACAACGGACCTCCGGGGCGTGAAGTGAGGGGGGGGAGCTGCGCCCATCATTTAACTTAGGCTTGCCTAAGTCAACAGCTTGCCGACTGTTCGTCGGTAAAGTTCCCGACATCGGGTCGATAAAACCGTCCGGGCCGGATTCCGGGTCGCGTGGCCGGCCGTACGCACGCCGGAGGGGCGGCCCCGGCCTCGCCGGAACCGCCCCTCACCGCACTGTCCGCGCCGCCCCTCAGGGCAGCGTCAGGATCTCCGCCCCGGCGTCCGTGACCACCAGGGTGTGCTCGAACTGGGCCGTGCGCCGGCGGTCCTTGGTCACCACGGTCCAGCCGTCGTCCCACATGTCGTAGGTGTGCGTGCCCAGGGTGAGCATCGGCTCGATGGTGAAGGTCATCCCCGGCTCGATCACGGTGGTCGCGCCGGGGGAGTCGTAGTGCGGGATGATCAGGCCGGAATGGAACGCGGTGTTGATGCCGTGACCGGTGAAGTCGCGCACCACCCCGTAGCCGAACCGCTTGGCGTACGACTCGATGACACGGCCGATGACGTTGATCTGGCGGCCCGGGCGGACCGCCTTGATGGCGCGGTTCAGCGATTCCCGGGTCCGCTCCACCAGCAGGCGCGACTCCTCGTCCACCTCCCCGACCAGGTAGGTCGCGTTGGTGTCACCGTGCACCCCGCCGATGTACGCGGTCACGTCCAGGTTGATGATGTCGCCGTCGCGCAGCGCCGTGGAGTCGGGGATGCCGTGGCAGATCACCTCGTTGACCGAGGTGCACAGCGACTTGGGGAAGCCCCGGTAGCCCAGCGTCGACGGGTAGGCGCCGTGGTCGACCATGTAGGCGTGGGCGATCCGGTCCAGTTCGTCGGTGGTCACCCCCGGCGCGATCGCCTCGGCGGCGGCCGCCATGGCGCGTGCGGCGATCCGGCCCGCCGTCCGCATCGCCTCGATCGTCTCGGGGCTCTGCCGTTCGGGACCCGTGTACGGGGTGGGCGCGGGCCTGCCCACGTACTCGGGGCGCCGGATGTTCCCGGGCACGGTGCGGGTGGGAGAGAGCTCCCCTGGTACGAGCGTCGACTGGCCAGACATGCCGACGAGTGTAGCCAGCCCGACTCGGGCAACATGGCCCTCACGGAGGCCGCAGCGGCGGCGGAAGCGAGGGGAGCCCCCATGGCACTGTTCAGGAAGCGCGCGGCAGGCAGGCCCGGCGAGTGGTACTACTGCCTGGAACACGGCACGGTCGAGGAGGGCCCGCAGTGCCCGGCGAAGAACCGCCTCGGCCCCTACCCCAGCCGGCAGGAGGCGGAGAACGCCATGAACACCGCCGCCCGGCGCAACCAGAGCTGGGAGAACGACCCCCGCTGGCACGACAAGGGGGACGACGACGGGGACGACGGCGGAAAGGGCCCGTCGGCCGCCTGACGGCCGACGGCCGGCGCACGCCCCACGGCGGCCCCGGACGCGAGATCCGGGGCGTCCCGCCGGCCCCTTCTACCAGCAAGTAGGGTCCCTTCCATGACAACTCACGACTCCGCGGGCGACGCCCCCAAGAAGGCCCCCGCCAAGGACCCCTGGGACCTCCCCGACGTCTCCTCGCTCGTCGTCGGCGTGCTCGGCGGCACCGGCGACCAGGGCCGCGGCCTCGCCTACCGCCTCGCCCGGGCCGGCCAGCGCGTGATCATCGGCTCCCGCGCCGCCGAGCGCGCCCAGGCCGCCGCCACCGGACTCGGCAACGGCGTCGAAGGCGCCGACAACGCCGAGTGCGCCCGCCGCAGCGACATCGTCATCGTCGCCGTGCCCTGGGACGGCCACGCCAAGACGCTGGAAGGGCTCCGCGAGGAACTGGCGGGCAAGCTCGTCGTCGACTGCGTCAACCCGCTCGGCTTCGACAAGAAGGGCGCCTACGCCCTGACCCCCGAGGAGGGCAGCGCCGCCGAGCAGGCGGCCGCGCTGCTCCCCGGGTCCCGGGTGACCGCCGCCTTCCACCACCTCTCGGCCGTCCTCCTCCAGGACCCCGCCGTCACCTCCATCGACACCGACGTGATGGTCCTCGGCGAATCGCGCGCCGACACCGACCTCGTCCAGGCCCTCGCCGGGCGCATCCCCGGGATGCGCGGCGTCTTCGCCGGCCGCCTGCGCAACGCCCACCAGGTCGAGTCGCTGGTCGCCAACCTCATCTCGGTCAACCGCCGCTACAAGGCGCACGCCGGGGTCCGCGTCACCGACATCTGAGGGGCGCGCCCCGGTCGGCGGGTCCGGCGAACGGGGCACAGGGGGCATGGGGGACACTGGACGGCGCCCGGACACCGCCGAAACAGGAGCCACCCCCATGCCCCGCCTCGCTCTGTACGCCCTCGCCGTCTGCGTCCTCACCGTGGTGGCCGCCGTCGTCTCCTTCGCCCAGGGCCACTGGATCGGCATCGTCTGGGTGCTGATGGCGGGACTCTCCTCCAACATGGCGTGGTTCTACCTGCGCCGCGCCAAGGTCCAGCGGCAGCGGCGGACCGCGGGCGTCTGACGCCGCTCAGCCGCCCGGCACCTCGTCCGTGCCCAGCCAGAACTGGTAGAGCCGCCGCCCCCAGTACGTGTCCCACCCGCTCACCCCGAGCCCGCCGAGGACCGTGTCCACCAGCCCGAAGAAGGCCCGGTTGACCTCCGGGACCCACAGCAGCGCGAAGACGGCGAGCAGCCCGTACGGCGCGAACGGCTCGACCCGGCGGCGCACCCGCGGGGACAGCCAGGGCTCCAGCACGCCGTACCCGTCCAGGCCCGGCACCGGCAGGAAGTTCAGGATCGCCGCCGTCACCTGGAGCAGCGCCAGGAAACCGAGGGCGTACCGGAAGTACGGCGGCACCCCGTCCAGCGCGCCCAGCCAGAACGGCGCCGCGCAGACCACCGCGAAGACCACGCTGGTCATCGGCCCCGCCGCCGAGATCAGCGAGTGCCGACGGCGGCCCCGGACGCGGCTCCGCTCGATGAAGACGGCCCCGCCGGGCAGCCCGATGCCGCCGAGGATCACGAAGAGCACCGGCAGCACGATGCTGAGCAGGGCGTGCGTGTACTTCAGCGGGTTCAGCGTGAGGTAGCCCTTGGCGCCGACCGTGACGTCCCCGCTGTGCAGCGCCGTACGGGCGTGCGCGTACTCGTGGAGGCAGAGCGAGACCACCCAGGCGCCGGTCACGAAGAGGAAGACGGCGAGCCCCGCCGCCGGGACACCCGCCCACACGCCCCACCCGGCGACGGCCGTCACGGCCGTGATCGCGAGGAAGACCGGGCTGACGCGCCGGTCGGCGGAGCGGACGGGGGCGGGGGAGGACGTCGGCACGCGGCACTCCTTCTCGGCGGCCCGGCAGCGGAAGCCTCCGGTCGCCCCACCGTACGGGCCGCCTCCCGCCGCGGGGAACGACGCCGGCCCGACACCGGGGGAGGAGTCGGGCCGGCGCGGGGCCGCGCGGCCGGGCGGGCGCGTGGGCGGGGCCCGCCGGCGGCGGCACCGGAACCGCCCGGTACCGGTGGGGGGGACACCGGCGCCGGGCGGAGGCACCCGGGTCAGTGGAAGGTGTGCTCCTCCGCCGGGAAGGCGCCGCCCACGACCTCGTCGGCGAACTCCTTGGTGGCCGCCGTCATGATCGCGCGCAGATCCGTGTACTTCTTGCTGAACCGCGGCGCCTTGCCGGGGGTGAGCCCGAAGGCGTCGGTCCACACCAGCACCTGCGCGTCGGTCCCGGCGCCCGCGCCGATGCCTACCGTCGGGATCTGGAGCATGCCGGTCACCTCCGCGGCCAGCTCGGCCGGTACCGCCTCCAGCACGACCGCGAAGGCGCCCGCGTCCTGCACCGCCTTGGCGTCCCGCAGCAGCTGCTGCGCGGCCTCCTCGCCGCGCCCCTGCACCCGGTAGCCCATGGCGTTGACGGACTGCGGGGTGAGGCCGATGTGGGCCATCACGGGGATGCCGGCCTCCACCAGCACCCGGATCTGCTCGTGCGAGCGCTCGCCGCCCTCCAGCTTGACCGCGCCGACGCCGGCCTCCTTGACCAGCCGGGTCGCGGAGCGCAGGGCCTGTACGGGCCCCTCCTGGTAGGAGCCGAAGGTCAGATCGGCGACGATCATGGCACGGCTGGTACCGCGCACCACGGCGGCGGAGAGGAAGGCCATCTCGTCGAGGGTGACCGGCACCGTGGTGTCGTACCCGAGGTGGCAGTTGCCCATCGAGTCACCGACGAGCAGGACGGGGACGCCCGCCCCGTCGAAGACCGACGCGGTCATCGCGTCGTAGGCGGTGAGCATGGGCCACTTCTCGCCGCGCTCCTTCGCGCGGGCGATGTCGTGGACGGTGACCCGGCGGGTGGAGGTCCCGCCGTAGAGCGCCTTGGGGTCGGCGGTGGACTGCGCGGGGGCAGCCGGAAGCTGCGTCATCGCAACGGCTCCTTCTGTCATCTCGAGGCGCCCTGACGGCGTCCCCGGACTCCCCTCCATGGTGGCACTTGAGCAGGGCGGACGGGAAGACGTGCGGTCCGCGCGGGGGACGTGACGTGACAGACAGTCCGCGGCACGGAGGAGAAGGGGGCTACCGGCGGTAACTGTGCCCGTTCTGTCACAGCGGCTCCCGGGCGGCGGGCGGCAGGAACTGGGTGGGTGGCGCCGTCCGTCGTCCGGAGAGGAAACCGCCGTCGTGGACGGCGCGGAAGAGCGCCCCTCATCCCCTAGGGTCAGGGGCGAGACGGCGTGGATCAGGCAGCGAGGCGACGACGGTATGGCGCAGGCGTACAGGACGGAACCGGACAGCGACGACAGGGAGCAGGGACGCCCCGAACCCCGCCTCCGCTCCCTCGCCGGCCGTCTGCGGAACCCGGGGCCGTGGCGGCGCGGCCTCATCCTCGCCGTCCTCGCGATCCTCCTCGCGCTGGTCATGATCGGCCACGCGCGCATCCCCAACTCGGTCGGCAGCCTGGGCAGCCTCGGCGAGACCTTCCTGCCCTGGCTCGGCCTCGCCCTGCCGGTGCTGCTGGTCGCCGGGCTGGTGCGCCGCTCGGCGACCGCGCTGATCGTGCTGCTGCTCCCCTCGGTGGTCTGGCTCAACCTCTTCGGCGGCCTGGTCACCGACAAGTCGGCCACCGGTGGCGACCTCACCGTCGCCACGCACAACGTCAACGCCGACAACCCGGACCCCGCCGCCACCGCCCGCGACGTCGCCGCCTCCGGCGCCGAGGTGGTCGCCCTGGAGGAACTGAGCCCCGACGCCGTCGCCGCCTACCGCGAGGCGCTCGCGGCCACCTACCCGCACCACGCGGTCGAGGGCACCGTCGGCCTGTGGAGCAAGTACCCGCTGAGCGACACCGAGCCGGTCGACATCAAGCTCGGCTGGACCCGCGCGCTGCGCTCCACCGTCGACACCCCCTCGGGCCCCCTCGCCGTCTACGTCGCCCACCTGCCCTCGGTACGGGTCAAGCTGGACGCCGGGTTCACCGCGGGCCAGCGTGACAACAGCGCCGAGGCGCTGGGCCTGGCCATCCGCGGGGAGAAGCTGGACCGGGTGGTCCTCCTCGGCGACCTCAACGGCACCATGAACGACCGCGCGCTCTCCCCGGTGACCTCCCAGATGCGCTCCACCCAGGGCGCGGCCGGCGACGGCTTCGGCTTCAGCTGGCCGGCCTCCTTCCCGATGGCGCGCATCGACCAGATCATGGTCCAGGGCGTCGAGCCCGTCTCCTCCTGGACCCTGCCGCGCACCGGCAGCGACCACCTGCCGATAGCGGCCCGGATCAGCTTCGGCTAGGGGCCGCGCCCAAGACCCCGCACGACGGCCGAGGGGCTGCCGGGAGAGACGGTCTCCCGGCAGCCCCTCGGCCGTCGTGCGGGGCGCCCGCGGGCGGGCCCGGCCTCAGCCCGACTCGCGCCAGCGGCTGGTGACGGGCAGGCGGCGGTCCTTGCCGAAGCCCTTCGCCGAGATCTTGGTCCCCGGCGGGTACTGGCGTCGCTTGTACTCGGCGTTGTCCACCAGCTTCAGCACCCGCGTGACGGTCTCCGCGTCGAAGCCCGCCGCCAGGATCTCGTCGAGGCCCTGGTCCTGGTCGACGTAGCGGGCGAGGACCGCGTCGAGCACGTCGTAGTCGGGCAGCGAGTCGGTGTCGACCTGGCCCGGACGCAGCTCGGCGCTGGGCGGCTTGGTGACGGAGTTCTCCGGGATCGGCGGGGTCTCGCCGCGCTCGGCCGCCACCTTGTTGCGCCAGCGGGCCAGCCGGAAGACGGCCGACTTGTAGACGTCCTTGATCGGGCCGTAGGCGCCCACCGAGTCGCCGTACAGGGTGGAGTAGCCGACCGCCAGCTCCGACTTGTTGCCCGGGGCCAGCACGATCTGGCCCTCCTGGTTGGAGAGGGCCATGAGCGTGGTGCCGCGCAGCCGCGACTGCAGGTTCTCCTCGGCGAGGCCGGTCAGCGACAGCTCACCCATGTAGGCGTCGAACATCGGCGCGATGGAGACGGTCCGGTAGTGCAGCCCGGTGCGCCGGGCCAGCTCGGCGGCGTCGTCCCTGGAGTGCTCCGAGGAGTACTTCGAGGGCATCGAGACGCCGTACACGTGCTCGGCGCCGAGCGCGTCCACGGCGAGGGCGGCGGTGAGCGCCGAGTCGATGCCGCCGGAGAGCCCGATCAGCACGGAGCGGAAACCGTTCTTGCGGACGTAGGCACGCAGGCCGGTGACGAGGGCGCGGTAGAGCTCCTCGTCGTCGTCGAGCGGCGGGGCGGTCGTCCCCGGGTACTCCGCCGGGCCAGGATTGGCCACCGGTTCCTCGGAGAGGACCACCCGGTCGACGCGCAGCCCGTCGCCGGCCGTCCCGGCCGGTGCGCCGGCCACCGCGGCGGGGAGGTCCAGGTCGAGCAGGAGCTGGGTCTCCTCGAACTGCGGGGCACGGGCCAGCACCTCGCCTTGGGCGTCCACCACGATGGTGTCGCCGTCGAAGACCAGCTCGTCCTGGCCACCGGTCATCGCCACGTACGCGGTGGTGCAGCCTGCCTCCTGGGCGCGCCGGCGCACCAGCTCCAGGCGGGTGTCGTCCTTCTCCCGCTCGTAGGGCGAGGCGTTGACGGAGAGTAGCAGTCCGGCACCGGCCGCGCGGGCCGCCGGGACCCGGCCGCCCTCCTGCCACAGGTCCTCGCAGATGGCGAGCGCGACGTCGACGCCGCGCACCCGGATCACCGGCATGGTGTCGCCGGGCACGAAATAGCGGTACTCGTCGAAGACACCGTAGTTCGGCAGGTGGTGCTTGGCGAAGGAGAGGGCCACCTCACCGCCGTGCAGCACCGCCGCCGCGTTCTGCGGGGCACCGGCGGGCTGCCCGTAGCGCGGCTGGGCGGTGCTGGAGCGGTCGAGGTAGCCCACGACCACGGGCAGGTCGCCGAGGCCCTCGTCGGCGAGGCGCGCGGCGAGCGCGACCAGCGCCGACCGGGAGGCTTCGACGAACGACGAGCGCAGCGCGAGGTCCTCGACCGGATAACCGGTGAGCACCATCTCGGGGAAGGCCACGAGGTGCGCGCCCCGCTCGGCCGCCTCGCGGGTCCGGTGGACGACGGCGTCGGCGTTGCCGTGGAGGTCGCCGACGGTGGCGTCGATCTGGTTCAGGGCGAGTCGTAGTCGATGCACGCCCGCCAGTGTAATCGTCACAACGACGCGATGTCGCGAGCGGCGGCGGCTCCCCGCGCGCGGCGGGCACGGGGAGCCGCCCGGAGACGGGATCGTGGCAGGTCAGCGGCGGTAGCCGAGGACCGTCATCATCCCGGCCTCCGCGTGGTAGACGTTGTGGCAGTGCAGCATCCACAGCCCCGGATTGTCCGCGTCGAAGTCGGCGGTCAGGGTCCGGTGCGGCAGGATCACCGCGGTGTCCTTGCGCGGTGCGCCCTCGGCCGAGGAGAGCGCGAAGGTGTGGCCGTGCAGGTGGAGCGGGTGCCACATGTCGGTCGCGTTGGCGAAGACCAGCCGCACCCGCTCCCCGGCCCGCACCGGGTACCGCTCGGACGCCTTGTACGGCCGCCCGTTGAACGCCCAGTCGTACCTGGCCATTCCGCCGGTCAGCTGGAACCGCACCGTCCGGTCCGGTGTGCGGGCGGGCAGCGCCGCCGACTCGTCGGCCACCAGCCGGTCGGCGGTCAGCACCTTCCCGTCCAGCTCCTCGGGCCGCGCCCCGGCCTTCGGCGCCGCCCCGCCGCCGGTGCGCAGCAGGGCCCGGGCGGTGGCGTCCTTCCCCTCGGCCAGCGCGGTCAGCGGGAAGACCCCGTCGCCCGCCGTCACCAGCACGTCGTACCGCTCGCCCATCCCGAGCAGCAGCGCGTCCGTCCCGGCGTGCTCCACCGGGAACCCGTCGGTGTGCGTCACCGTCATCCGGTGCCCGCCGAGCGCCACGCGGTACGCGGTGTCCCCGCCGGCGTTGACCAGCCGTACCCTGATCCGGTCGCCCGGCTTCGCCCGGAACACCTCGGGGTCCTCCGCCGTCCGCCCGTTGACCAGGTGGTACGGGTACTTCACGTCCCCGGCGTCCCCGCCGAGCAGGTCGCTGCGGGCGCCCATCATCATCCGCGAGGGCCCGGCGGGATCCTCCGTCCGCGCCCCCTGCGCCGACATGCCGTGCCCGGTGTGACCGCCGCCCTCGTCGTCCCCGTCCCCGGAGCCGTGGTCCATCCCGGGCGCCATGCCCCGGCTCAGCTCCGCGAGCACGCCGTCCGGGGTGGACCCCTCCACCCCGTCGACCCAGTCGTCCACGACCACGACCCACTCGTGGTCGTAGGCGAGCGGCTCCTTCGGGTCCTCCACGATCAGCGGGGCGTACAGCCCCCGGTCCTGCTGCGTCCCGCTGTGAGGGTGGAACCAGTACGTCCCCGGGTGCGGCACCGTGAACCGGTAGGTGAAGTCGGCGCCGGGGCGCACGTCCTTCTGGGTCAGGCCCGGGACGCCGTCCATGTCGTTGCGCAGGGCGAGGCCGTGCCAGTGGAGCGAGGTCGGCTCGGGCAGGTGGTTGGCGAGGGTGAGCGCCAGGGTGTCCCCGGCGGTGACCCGTACCTCGCGGCCGGGCAGCCGGTCGCCGTAGGCCCAGGTCGGGACGGTGAGGGGACCGAGGTCGAGCCGGGTCTCGGTGGCGGTCAGCCGGACCTGGCGGACCCGGTCGCCGCCCGCCCGCGCCTTCTCGGCGTCCGCGACCTCGCGGCCCGCCGGGTCGATCCAGTCACCGGCACCGGTCGTCGCCCCGGAGCCGGAGCCGGAGCCGTGGTCGGAGCTGGTGCCCCCGGAGGAGGAACAGGCGGCCAGCAGGCCGGTCCCGGCCAGGCCGAGTCCGGCGCCGAGGAGGGAGCGGCGCGTGGGAGTGCGCATGGGAAAGTCACCCTTGTCGTCAGTGGAGTGCGGTGGGGCAAGGCACGCGGAGGCGCGCCTGCCGCGCGAGGGGCGCGGAGGCGGCGGTTCCGGCGGCCTAGATCCGCAGGACCGACAGACGGGCGAGAGCGAGCCGGGTCGGCGGCGCTATCGGCCACTGGGCGCCCCGGCGGCCGGTGAGGAGCACGCGCGCGGCGGAACCCGGGGCGGTGCCCCGCCACAGCAGGCCGCCCGCGCGCAGCAGGAGGCCGAGGGTGAGCGCGGCGAGGACGGCCAGGCAGACCGACAGGGGGTCCGTGCCGGGCAGGGGGTCGGAGGAGTCGGTCGTACCGGTGGCGGCTTCGGCGGCGGGGGAGTGGTGCTCCCCCGCGCCGGACCCCGCCGGGGCAGCGGGGGCCGCCGCGACCGTTCCCGGCTCGTGGGCGGCGCCGTGCGCACTGCCGTGGTCCCCGGCCGGGTGGCCCAGGGTGTGCATGGTGAGGACGCCGAGGAGCAGGGCGGCGAGCAGCAGCAGGCGCCCCGCCCGCCCGGCCACCGCGCCCGCCCTCGTCCTCATGGGCGGCAGCCTACCCCTCCCGGGTATGCGCCCGGACGGCGGGCCGGTGTCCGGGCGGACGGCCTACGGCCTGTCCGGCGGATCTTCGTGGGCCCGCGACGCCTGGCACGCACTCTCGCCGCACGCCCGCATCACCCGGGTACGTGCGGTACGAGGGAGATCCGGGCGCACGCCGGGAGCACGCACCAGACGCCGCAGGCCGTGCCGCGAGGTTCCGCCGGACAGGCCCTAGTCGTGGACGCCCCGCTTGCGCAGCAGCTCCGCCATCAGGTCGATCTCCGACCGCTGGGCGTCCACCATCCCCTGGGCCAGCCGCTGCTCGACCTCGACCTCGCAGGCGCTGACGCACCCCTCGGCCATGTGGACGCCGCCCTTGTGGTGGGCGGTCATCAGCCGCAGGTAGAGGATCTCGGCGGCCTCGCCCTCGGTCTTCCGCAGCCGTTCCAGCTCGGCCTTGGTCGCCATCCCCGGCATCAGCGCGCCGTCCTTCCCCGGCTTGTGCCGCATCCCCATCCAGGCCATCGGCGCCTCCTCGGACACCTTCGGCAGCCCCCACAGGTCGAGCCAGCCCAGCATCATGCCGCGCTGGTTGGCCTGGGTGTTGGCGATGTCGTAGGCGAGCGTGCGGATCTCCTCGTCGCCCGTGCTGTCCCGGACGAGGAACGACATCTCCACCGCCTGCTGGTGGTGGACGGCCATGTCCCGCGCGAACCCGGCGTCGGCCGAGTCGGCGGCGGGCACGGCCGGCGCGGGCGCGGCCTCCTCGCCTCCGGCGGCGGCCACCGCGACCACCGACCCGAGCGCGACCGCCACCGCCGCCGCGCCCGCCGCGAGCGCCGTACGGATCCTCACGACGCGAGGCCCCCGGTGCAGGCGGCACCCGGCTCGGGCGTCTGCGGACCCTGCACGTACTTGGTGAAGAACTGCGCCACGCGCGGGTCGTCCGCGCCGTCCACGGTCACCTGCTTGCCCCAGGCGCTGAGCATCAGCGCGCCCTCCTGCTTCTCCACCGGGCTCATCAACGAGTACGGGGTGGACTTGACGCGCTCGGCCAGCTTGCCGACCTCGGCGGGGTCGGCGTCGCCGTTGTGGGTCACCCAGACGGCGCCGTGCTCCAGCGAGTGGACGGCGTTGACCTCCGGTATCGCCTTCTCGTAGACGTCGCCGTCGCAGTTCATCCAGACCTGGTTGTGGTCACCGCCCACCGGCGGGGTCATCGGGTAGGAGACCGGCGTCGAGACGTGGTCGCGGCCCAGCTCCTCGGCCTTCCAGGTCTTCTCGCCCTCGACGGGCCTCTCGGCCTGTTCCCGCTCCACCGCCTCGGTCTTCTCCTTCTCGTCCGACTTCTGGAGGTAGAGGTACCCGCCGCCGCCTATCAGCCCGGCCACGACGAGCGTGCCGACACCTGTGAGGAGCACGCGGTTACGGCGCTCGCGCGCCTGCTCGCTCGCGCGCATGCGCTGGATACGGGCACGGCGGTCCTCCGCGGACCCGGGGGTGTTCCTGGTCGAACCCATGGTGTGTCCTTCGCGCGGTCTTGGGGGCGGGCGGGCCCGCTGATCGTAATGGGGAGCGGGGTGTCCAGGGCCATACCGCTGCCCGTAATCTGGCCGAAACCCCTGGCCGTGATACTGGTGGGGCACCCACACGCTGGGCGGTGGCGCGCAGACCGTCTGAACTGCAAGGATGTAGCTATGGACAAGCAGCAGGAGTTCGTGCTTCGTACGCTGGAGGAGCGCGACATCCGGTTCGTGCGCCTGTGGTTCACCGACGTCCTCGGCTTCCTCAAATCGGTCGCCGTCGCCCCGGCCGAGCTGGAGCAGGCGTTCGACGAGGGCATCGGCTTCGACGGCTCCGCCATCGAGGGCTTCGCCCGCGTCTACGAGTCCGACATGATCGCCAAGCCCGACCCCGCCACCTTCCAGGTCCTGCCGTGGCGCGCGGAGGCCCCCGGCACCGCCCGCATGTTCTGCGACATCCTGATGCCCGACGGCTCCCCGTCCTTCGCCGACCCGCGCTACGTCCTCAAGCGCGCCCTGGCCAAGACCTCCGACCTGGGCTTCACCTTCTACACCCACCCGGAGATCGAGTTCTTCCTGCTGAAGAACAAGCCGGTGGACGGCTCCCGCCCGGTCCCCGCCGACAGCTCCGGCTACTTCGACCACACCCCGCAGAACGTCGGCATGGACTTCCGCCGCCAGGCGATCACCATGCTCGAATCGATGGGCATCTCCGTCGAGTTCAGCCACCACGAGGGAGCCCCCGGCCAGCAGGAGATCGACCTCCGCTACGCCGACGCCCTCTCCACCGCCGACAACATCATGACCTTCCGCCTCGTCATGAAGCAGGTCGCGCTGGAACAGGGTGTTCAGGCGTCCTTCATGCCCAAGCCCTTCTCGGAATACCCGGGTTCGGGCATGCACACCCACCTCTCCCTCTTCGAGGGCGACCGCAACGCCTTCTACGAGTCCGGTGCCGAGTACCAGCTCTCCAAGGTCGGCCGCTCCTTCATCGCCGGCCTGCTCCGCCACGCCGCCGAGATCTCCGCCGTCACCAACCAGTGGGTCAACAGCTACAAGCGCATCTGGGGCGGCTCGGCCCGCTCCGCCGGCGCCGGCGGCGAGGCCCCCTCGTACATCTGCTGGGGCCACAACAACCGCTCGGCCCTGATCCGCGTCCCGATGTACAAGCCCGGCAAGACCGGCTCGGCCCGCGTCGAGGTCCGCTCCCTGGACTCCGGCGCCAACCCGTACCTCTCCTACGCCGTCCTCCTCGCCGCCGGCCTCAAGGGCATCGAAGAGGGCTACGAACTCCCCCCGGGCGCCGACGACGACGTCTGGGCCCTCTCCGACGCCGAACGCCGCGCCATGGGCATCGAGCCCCTCCCCCAGAACCTCGGCGAAGCCATCTCCCTCATGGAACGCAGCGAACTCGTCGCCGAAACCCTGGGCGAGCACGTGTACGACTTCTTCCTCCGCAACAAGAAGCAGGAGTGGGAGGAGTACCGCAGCGAGGTCACCGCTTTCGAGCTGAAGAACCTGCTGCCGGTTCTGTAGGGGCGCACCAGTTCCGTTACCGGACGCCGCTGAGGCGCCCGTGCTCGCCGAGCGCGGGCCTCAGTGATGCGCGGGCGGCTCGGCCGGATGGCCGTCCTCCCAGGTGTGGGGGCCGGGGTGGCCTGCGAACAGGCAGCAGGCGTCTCCGTGGGGGAGCGGACCGGTGCCGGGGCAGTCGGTGCGGGTGGCCAAGGAGACCTGGTCGGCTCCGCTCCAGCGCAGCCGGAGGGCGGTACCGCGATCCGTCTCGTCCAGGAAGCCGTAGTGCTCACTGCCCGCGTGCGAAGCGGCGAGCTGGCACTGTACGGCCGCATCGACGCATCCTGATGCGGTCCTCGCCCGGGCCTCGTCAGCCAAGCCGGGCGGCACGCGGCGCCAGTGCGGACACCTGGTCATGATGCCGAGCCTTGGAAACGGCCCGTGTCCGCCGCCGTCCGCCCGGTGCACCTGCTGCACGTGCAGGGCGGGAACCTGCCGATGGCCGTCGGGGGAGGCGCGTCCGCTTCGACTTGCACCGCCGTCACCGGTCCCCATGTACGGCCGGAGTCCCGGGAGACTTTGAGTGTCATAGCCGTCCGCTTTCCTGTGGTCAAGGCGAGTCCTTTCGCTTCCCTGGGCCTTTCCTGGCCTGGGATCAGGAAATAGCGCGGAGTGCCGGACGGCCACGGCACTCCTGCGGCACTCTTGACGCAGATCGGTGCATGCCGCCCGAGAGAGACGAATATGGGGGAAGGGTGGCCGCATGGGACTGGCGAATCGACGTAGGACCATGGGTTACAGCCAGGAGAAGCTGGCCCATCTGCTGGGCGTGGACCGTACGACGGTGGGGCGTTGGGAGTGCGGCAAGGTGTTGCCGCAACCTCAGCAGCGGAAGGGTCTCGCGAGCGCGCTCGGACTCAGCCCTGACGAGTTGGACTGCCTCTTGGCGGCACCTGCCGTTAGGGTCCAGGAGAACGCTCGGTGCCAGACCGAGGAATCCCCGACCCCGGGAGACTCCGACGAGATGATCCGTCGCGCTTTTCTTCGCGTGCTGAGCGTCAGTGGTGCGCTGGCGGTGCTGCCCGTGGATGAGGCCGAGGCCCTCCAGGAAGGGGCCGGCCTGGGTGCTTCAGCCGACTTCGACCGGATGAACGGCCATCTCTGGCAGGTCTACCAACTGGCCCGTTCCAAGAGAGCCATGCACCCTGTCATTCGTGACCAGCTGACGACGCTGAACGAAGCCCTGGCGAGAGGGCGGGGACCCACCCGCCCTCTGCTGGGCGCAGCTGCCGACCTTTTCCAGTTGGCCGGTGAGATCGCCTTCGACGGTAATCGCTACTCCGAGGCAGCTTCCTCGTACGCCCTCGCGGCCTCAGTGGGAAGAGATGCCGACGCCTACGACCTGTGGGCCTGCGCCCTGGTACGTCATGCCTACGTGGAGATGTCGGAAGGGCGCCACCGCCATGCGGTGCAATTGCTCGGGGCGGCGGCGCGGCTGGCCCGCCGGGGCGACAGTGCTCTGTCGACCCGGCAGTGGGTCGCGTCCGTGCAGGCGGAGGCGTACGCGGGGCTCGGCGATCTGACGGCCTGCGAACGGGCGATGGACCAGGCTGAGACCGTGTGTGAGCTGGGCGGGGGCAGCACCAACGGTGGGTGGCTGCGGTTCGACGGGACGCGGCTCTCGGAGGAGCGGGGAGCGCGGTACGTACAGCTCGGGCGGTTCGACCTGGCGGAGGAGACGCTGACGTGCGCGTTGAAGCAGACAGAGCTGGCGGCGGGGCATTCGTACCGGAGGCGGGGTGCGGTCCTCACCGATCTCGCGGTGATCGGCGTGCGGCGGGGTGACGCCGAGCAGGTGGTGGCGTACGGGGGTGAGGCTGTGGGCCTGGCTCGGGTGACGGGGTCGGGGTATGTCGTTCGTAGACTCGGTGCTCTGCGTGGTGAGTTGCGCTCCCTGGGTGAGGATCGGCGGGTGGCCGGACTGGCTGCGGAGATTGCCGTGCTGGGCATGTCGTGACGAGAGGGGTAGGTATGTCGGAGGTTGAAGGGGCGCGGTTGTTCCGGGAGAGCTGGATTGCCGGTGTGCGGCGGCATTTTCCTGGGGAGCCGAAGGCGGGGTATGTCACGCCGTGGGAGGGGACTCCGGAGTGGGAGCGGGAGGCTGCCGGGGCCGTGTGTGCGCAGGTGAGGCAGTTCGTGGAGGTGAGTGCGGGTAAGGCGGGGCGGCTTTCGCGGGAGCAGAAGGGGCGGTTCGTCGCTACGTGCTGGACGGCTCAGATGTACAAGCATTTCGAGGAGCCGAAGCCCGGATATGTGGCCGACTGGTCTGAGCTTCCGGAATGGCAGCGGGAGACCGACGCGGATATTTTCGAGGCGATCGAGAGGGATTTCCCGCTGAGTTGAGCGAAGCTTCGGCGGAAGGCCCGAAGCCCGAAGGCCCGAAGGCCCGAAGGCCGGAAGGCCGGAAGGCCGGAAGTGCAGAGCTGGCAGGGGTGTGGGGCGCTTTGAGTGGGCGCCCCACGCCCCTTTCGGCTGTGGTCAGGTGAACCGCTCGCCCATTTCGTCCATGGTGCGCAGCATCAGTTCCATCGGGTCCTCGGCCTGTTCGTCCTCCTCGATCCAGAGTTGCATGGCGAGGCGGAGGGCGACGAGGAAGACGGCGGCCATGACGCGGGCGCGTACCGGGTCGGTGGTGGCGGGGTGCCGGGCGGTGAGGGTGGCGGCGAGGTCGCGTTCGAGGGTGGCGAGGGTGCTGAGCTGGCGGCCGAGCAGTGAGGGGTGGCTCATCGCGAGGCGGGTCTGCTGGGCCCATTCGCGCCGCGGGGGGTCGAGGCGGGCATCGCGCAGGACCAGGGCGGCGGCGCGCAGGGCCTGCCAGTTGGTCTCCTCGGCGGGGCGGTCGCGTACCGAGTCGAGGAGGTGCTGGAGGTGCTGCTCCCGGCCGTAGAGGACGGCGTCCTCCTTGCCGGCGAAGTAGTTGGAGAAGGTACGCCGGGAGATGCCGGCGGCGTCGGCGATGGCCTCCACCGTCACGTGGTCCAGGCCGTGCTCGCGGGTGAGCCGCATCGCGGCCTCGTGGACGGCCTGGCGGGTGGCGGCCTTTTTGCGTTCGCGCAGGCCAAGTGGTGCGTCGGGGGTGGCCGCCGGGGTCTCCTCGGTGCTGTCCATGGGGCAGATATTACTCACTCATTACCCAGTGGGCATTATTGCAGGGTGAGCAAACTTGCTCAGTGTGCATGTATGGTGAATCAGTCACATCATCTGCTCATCACCTCCGGAGGTTGCGCGTGAGCGCACACTCGGCCGCTCCACAGCAGGCCGCCGCCCCGATGGACCAGCGGCACATCATGCGTGCCTTCAGTGGTCTGCTGGTCGTCCTGTTCGTGGCGATGATCAGCAGCACCGTGGTCTCCGTCGCCCTGCCGCAGATCATCGGCTCGCTCAACGGAACCCAGTCGCAGTACACCTGGGTCGTCACCGCGACGCTGCTGGCCTCCACGGCGTCGACGCCCATCTGGGGCAAGCTCGCCGACCTGTTCAGCAAGAAACTGCTGCTTCAGATCGCCATCGGGCTGTTCGTCGTCGCCTCGCTGGCCTGCGGCTTCGCCCAGAACACCGGCCAGCTCATCGGTTTCCGCGTCATCCAGGGCCTCGGCATGGGTGCCCTCCAGGTCCTGGTGCAGGTGATCATCGCCGCGATGATCAGCCCCAAGGAGCGCGGCCGGTACAACGGCTACCTGGGCGGCGTCATGGCCGTCGCCACCGTCGGCGGCCCGCTGCTCGGCGGCTTCATCACCGACACCTCCTGGCTCGGCTGGCGCTGGTGCTTCTTCATCGCGGTGCCCTTCACCCTGATCGCCCTGGTGATGCTGGCCCGCACCCTGCACCTGGACGAGATCAAGCGCCCCGACACCAAGGTCGACTACCTCGGCGCCTCGCTGATCGCCGCCGGCGTCTCGCTGCTGCTGCTCTGGGTCACCTTCGTCGGCAACAACTTCGACTGGGTCTCCTGGCAGACCCTCGCCATGGTCGCGGGCAGCGTCCTGCTGCTGGGTGCCGCCGTCGCGGTCGAGTCCAAGGTCCCCGAGCCGATCGTGCCGCTGCACGTGGTGCGTCGCCGCGACCCCGCTCTCGCCATCGTCGCCTCCCTCGCGGTCGGCATGGCGATGTTCGGCGGGGCCGTCTTCCTCGGCCAGTACTTCCAGATCGGGCGCGGCTACTCGCCGACCGAGGCGGGGCTGCTCACCATCCCGATGATGGCGGGCGTGCTCGTCTCGTCCACCGTCGCCGGGCGGCTGGTCTCCAAGACCGGCAAGGTCAAGCCGTACATCATCGCCGGTGTGGTGCTGCTGACCGTCGGGTTCCTCGGGCTCTCGCTGATCGACCACAAGACCTCGCTGATCGGGGTCTCGCTCGGGATGCTCGCCGTCGGCGCCGGTGTCGGTATGTCGATGCAGAACCTGGTGCTGGTCCTCCAGAACACCGTGTCGCTCTCCGAGCTGGGCGCGGCCAGCGGTTCCATCACCTTCTTCCGGTCGCTCGGGGGGACCGTCGGGGTCTCCGTGCTCGGGGCGGTTCTCGCCAACCAGGTGTCGGCGAAGATCACCGACGGGCTGGCCAGGCTCGGGGTCGACCCGGCGGCCGGGGACTCCGGGAGCGGGACGCTCAACATCGCGGCGATGCCGCCGCAGATCCAGGAGGTCGTGCGGGCCGCCTACGGGGAGGCGACCGGGCACATCTTCCTGATCTCCGCGGGGATCGCGCTCGTCGGCGTGGTGGCCACCCTGTTCCTCACGCCTACCCGGCTGCGGGACAGTGTGGACCTTGCCGCCGAAGGCGGCGCCGGGGACGCCGGGGACGCCGGGGAGCGCGTTCCCGCTGCTGCGGGGTGAGCCTTCCGGGGCGCTGACGTCGGGCCTTGCCGCCCCTGCTGGGTTCGCCTGGTGGGGGCGGTGGTGTTTGCCGGGCCGGGCTGGGGTGGCCTCAAGCGCCGGCCGGGCTTGATGGGGCCTCAAGCGCCGGCCGGGCTGGTGTTGGCCGCGCCCGGCCGGGTCTTGAGTGGAGGCGGTGTTGTCCGGGGTCGTCAGGTGTGGCGGGTGCAGTGAGGGGGTTCGGGGTGGGGGTCGGGGGTGGTGTCGGGCTTGTCCGTCCTGGGGGACGGCGTTTGCGGCTTCCGTCCGGGGCGGCGGTGACCAGGCCGCAGTCGCGCAGGCAGGCCAGGTGGTTCGACAGCCGGGTCCGCGAGACGCCGAGCGCGTCGGCGAGGTCGGCCGGGCAGGCGGGGGCGTCCCGCGGAGAGGGCAGGATGCGGCAGCGGATCGGGTCGGCGGGCGCGCGGCCGAACCGGGCCAGTACCTCGATGTCGGAAGCGGTGGTCAGCACGGCCAGGGGGCGATACACGTCATCCTGAACGCAGGGGCGCGTGAACTGCCGGAGAAGGGTCGCCTCAGGTGAAGTCCCAGCGGGTCTGGCTGAACGGGTTGCCCTTGGTGAAGCCGAAGGCTCGGTGTGGGCGGACGGCGAAGACGAGGGCGCCGGCGCCGTCGGAGTGCTGGAAGGTGCCGTCGGCCACCTCGAAGGTCCAGTCGGGGCCGTACTTGGTGGACCAGGCGGTGGCCAGCGAGGTCAGGCGGTCGGAGTCGCCGACCAGGGAGACCTCCCCCTCCAGGACCAGGTCGAGGCCGTCCGACAGGGTGTTGCTGCCGGTGGTCAGGATGACCTGCTGGTTCTGGGCGAGGTTGCGCGCCTTGCGTTCCTCGGCGCCGGTGGCGAAGTGCAGGGCGTCGTACTGCCAGACCGCCAGGAGCGGGGTGACGTGCGGGCGGCCGTCCGGGCGCACCGTCGACAGCCAGAAGACCTCCGACCGGTGCAGCAGGTCCTCGGCGGCGGACCACGGGACGGCTTCGGCGCCGGGGGTGCTGTAGCGCGGGTCGAGTGTCGTCGACACCGGGCCGCCGTGACCGGTGGGTGCGGCCGCCGTGCTGTTCGTGTCCGCGTCAGTGTCCGGGTGCGTGCCCATCGGTCCCACTCTCCTTGATCCCCCGCTGTCCGGAACGGCCCCGTTCCGCCGCCCGGCCCGGGCGAACCGGGCGGCGGAGCGGGAGCCGCCACCCTTACGACCGCGCGGCGTCGCGGAACTCATCGGTGCCCGCCGGCCTTCTTTCCGATCCGCCTGGCCCGGTAGCCCCCGGCCGCACGCGGGCAAGGCGCTAGGCTCGGGTCCTGCCGGGCGCGTCCGACCCCGAGGACCCGCCCCGACCAGCACATTTCCGGCACGCGGGCAGGCAGGGAGACGGGCGCATGACCATCCCGCAGGGACGACGGAGCAGTACCTTCACCCGGCTGCTGCGGCACGGTTTCACCGACCCCTCCAGCGCCGAGCGGCTGCTCGGCTCCGAGGTGCTCGCCCCGGTCGCCGAGGACACCGTCCTGCTCGACGCGCTCGCCGCCACCGCCGATCCCGACCTCGCCCTGCTCGGCCTGGTCCGTCTCGCCGAGGCCGAGCCGGAGGAGGAGCGGCAGCGGCTCCTCTCCACCCTGGTCACCGCCAAGCCGCTGCGCGACCGGCTGCTCGGAGTGCTCGGTGCCTCCGAGGCGCTCGGCGACCACCTCGCCCGTCATCCGCGGGACTGGCGCGCCCTCGCCGTCTACGAGTCGGCCGACCTCCACCCGGGCGTCGAGGAGTTCACCCGCGGCCTCGCCGACGCCACCGACCCGGACTCGCTGCGCGTCGCCTACCGCCGCTGCCTGCTCTCCATCGCCGCCCGCGACGTCTGCGGCACCATCGACGTCGCCGAGACCGCCGCCGAACTGGCCGACCTCGCCACCGCCACCCTCCGCGCCGCCCTGCGCGTCGCCGAGGCGGCCGCGCCCGAGGACGCCGCCCGCTGCCGGCTCGCCGTCATCGCCATGGGCAAGTGCGGCGGCCACGAGCTGAACTACGTCTCCGACGTCGACGTCATCTTCGTCGCCGAACCGGCCGACCCGGCCGAGGACGACGAGGCCCCCGCCCTCCAGGCCGCCAACCGCCTCGCCGCCCATCTGATGCGGATCTGCTCCGAGACCACCGTCGAGGGCACCATCTGGCCGGTCGACGCCAACCTCCGCCCCGAGGGCCGCAACGGCCCGCTGGTCCGCACCCTCTCCAGCCACCTCGCGTACTACCAGCGGTGGGCCAAGACCTGGGAGTTCCAGGCGCTGCTGAAGGCCCGCCCGGTCGCCGGGGACGCCGCGCTGGGCACCGCCTACATCGAGACCATCGCGCCGCTGGTCTGGCAGGCCTCCGAGCGGGACAACTTCGTACCGGACGTGCAGAAGATGCGCCGCCGCGTCGTCGACAACATCCCGGCCCACGAGATCGACCGGGAGCTGAAGCTCGGCCCCGGCGGGCTGCGCGACGTGGAGTTCGCCGTGCAGCTCCTCCAGCTCGTGCACGGCCGCAGCGACCCCTCGCTGCGCTCCGGCACCACCCTGGACGCGCTCGCCGCGCTGGCCGCCGGCGGCTATGTCGGCCGCACCGACGCCGCCCAGCTCGACGAGGCGTACCGCTTCCTGCGCTCCATGGAGCACCGCATCCAGCTCTACCGGCTGCGCCGCACCCATCTCGTCCCCGAGGCCGAGGTGGACCAGCGGCGGCTGGGCCGTTCGCTGGGGCTGCGCACCGAACCGGTGGTCGCCCTCAACCGGGCCTGGCGTCGCCACGCCGGGGTCGTCCGCCGGCTGCACGAGAAGCTCTTCTACCGGCCCCTGCTGGACGCGGTCGCCCAACTCGGCCCCGGAGAGGCGCGGTTGTCCACCGAGGCGGCCCGCGAACGCCTCGTCGCCCTCGGCTACGACGACCCCACCGGCGCCCTGCGCCACCTGGAGGCCCTCGCCTCCGGTGTCAGCCGCAAGGCCGCCATCCAGCGCACCCTGCTGCCGGTGCTGCTCGGCTGGTTCGCCGACTCCGCCGACCCCGACGCGGGGCTGCTCAACTTCCGCAAGGTCTCCGACGCCCTCGGCCAGACCCCCTGGTACCTGCGGCTGCTGCGCGACGAGGGAGCCGCCGCCGAGAACCTGGCCCGCGTCCTGTCCGCCGGGCGGCTCGCCCCGGACCTGCTGATGCGCGCCCCCGAGGCGGTCGCCCTGCTCGGCGACGTCCGCGGCCTGGAACCACGCGGCCGGGCCCAGCTGGAGCAGGAGGTGCTGGCCGCGGTCCGCCGCTCCGACAACGCCGAGAACGCCGTGGCCGTCGCCCGCGGTGTACGCCGCCGGGAACTCTTCCGCACCGCCGCGGGCGACCTCATCGGCTCGTACGGCACCGAGGAGAGCCCCGCCGAGGCCGACCCCGGCGCCCTGGTCGACCGGGTCGGCTCCGCCCTCTCCGACCTCAACGCCGCCACCCTCGCCGGGACCCTGCGCGCCGTGGTCCGCGACGGCTGGGGCGACACCCTGCCGACCCGCTTCACCGTCATCGGCATGGGCCGCTTCGGCGGCCACGAGCAGGGGTACGGCTCCGACGCCGACGTGCTCTTCGTCCACGAGCCGCGCGAAGGCGTCGACGAGCAGGAGGCCGCCAAGGCCGCCAGCCGGGTCGTCACCGAACTCCGCCGCCTGCTGGAGATCCCCAGCGCCGACCCGCCGCTGCTCATCGACCCCGACCTGCGGCCCGAGGGCAAGACCGGTCCGCTGGTCCGTTCGCTCGCCTCCTACGCCGCGTACTACCGGCGCTGGTCCCAGGTGTGGGAGGCGCAGGCCCTGCTGCGGGCCGAGCCGGTCGCGGGCGACGCCGAACTCGGCGCCCGCTTCGTGGAACTGGTCGACCCGCTGCGCTACCCGGCCGAAGGGCTCGGCGAGGACGGGGCCCGCGAGATCCGCCGTCTCAAGGCCCGCATGGAGTCCGAGCGGCTCCCGCGCGGCGCCGACCCCACCCTCCACACCAAGCTGGGCCGGGGCGGCCTCTCCGACGTCGAATGGACCGTGCAGCTTCTCCAGATGCGGCACGGCTGGGCCGAGCCGGGACTGCGTACCACCAGCACCCGGCCCGCCCTGGCCGCCGCCGTCGCCGCCGGGCTGCTCCCCGGTGAGGAGGCCGCCATGCTGGACGAGGCGTGGGTCCTCGCCACCCGGGTCCGCAACGCCGTCATGCTGGTCCGGGGCCGCCCCGGCGACACCTTTCCCTCCGACGGCCGCGAACTGGCCGCCGTCGCCCGCTACCTGGGGTACGAGCCGGGCCACGTCGGCGACATGCTGGAGGACTACCGGCGTACCACCCGGCGGGCCCGAGCCGTGGTGGACGAGGTGTTCTACGCGGCCACCACCCATTGAGGCGCCGCTGAACTGCGGCGGAGGGGTGTGAGCGTGAGCGTTCCGTCAGGGGAACGGCGCCGTCCGCCGCTCCCGGCCGGCGCCGGCCGGGCGTGGAGGGGGAGCGACCGCTCGCCCTGACCGCACCTGACCTCCCTTTTACCCGCGCGGTGAGCCCGCAAGAGGGAGTGCCGTGCCGTCCGAACGCGCGAGGGACAGGCAGTGGCCCGGTGCCCTGGAGCCGTCCGCCCCGCTGAGTCCGGCGCCGGGCCTCGACTCCGTTCCGGCCCGGTCCGACTCCGAGCCGCAACGGCTCGCGACCGGAACGGAACCCGCGTCCGGCCCCGAGCCCGGCCGGTGCGGGAGCCCCGGCCCGCCCCCGCCGCGGCTCCCGGCCGCCCTCGCGTCCCGCCACCGCCACCCCCGGCCGGAGGACACGGGCCACCCCCTCTCCTCGCAGCCTCCGAGGCGCGCACCCCCCCCGGGGCCCCCGGGCGCCCGCCCGCCGGAGCCGTGCCACGGCCGGGAGCACCGCGTCGCACCTGCGGGACGGCGAGGACCGGCTTCCGCCGGAACAACCGCCCCCGGGCCGGGCCGCCATTCCGACGGCGCCCAACGCGGCCACGTCCGCGGCCCCGGCGGAGCCGCACCGCGCTGGGTGCTCACCGCGCGGCGGTGGACGCGGGGTGCGGCGTACGGGGCCGGCTGGTCCTCCTCGCCGTCCCGGTGCGGGAGCTGGTCGCGGGCGGCGGAGGCGGGGGCCTGCGGGCCCGCCCCGGGACCGGCACCAGCCTCGGGGGACGCCCCCGTGCTCAGGACCGCCGTCGCCGCTTGAGTTCTGCCTCGTGGAGGTGGCGGCGGCCCTGCGCGAGCCGGTCGGTCAGTTCGGTCTCCACAGCGGTGAAGGGGCGGTAGTAGGTGTCCTCGTACTCCTCGACGAGCTGGAAGGTCCAGTGGCCCGGGGTGACGTCACGGGCCACCAGTTCGGCGCGGACGCGCTCGGCCTCCTCGGGGTGGCCTGCCTCGTGGAGCAGGCGGACCGCCTCGTCGAGCTGGAAGTCGGCGGTGCCGGTCAGCTGGTGGAAGGAGTACAGGTGGCCCCGGGCCCGTTCGGTGGTCTCCAGCGCCTTGGAGAGTGCCCCCAGCGCCTCGACCGTCCTCTCGCTCATGCCCTCGGGGCGCCGGTGCGCGGGGTCCGGCAGCCCGTCGTCGTGGTCCTTGGTCATGTCTGCCGTGTGCCCGCCGCGGACGGCTGTGTACCGCCCGGGCCGCGTGCGTCGGGCTAGCCTCGCCCGACTGGCCCGGCGTCCGGGTGGCGGGACCGGTACGGGGCGGGTGTCAGGGCTCTGGGGCGGGGGCCGGTTCCGGGGAGGCGCGGGTCAGCGCGGTGGCGCCTTGGGGGGCGGGGCCCGTGGGGGAGGGGCGACGGCCCTCCGGCGGGAGGGCCCGTTCGGCGGTCGGCGCCGGTTCGCGGGCCGGTGGCGCGGCGGGTGCCGGTGGCGGCGCGGCCTCGCCCTCGCGTACGGCGTCCACCTGACGGGGCAGGCGGTGCGGGTACGTGCCGTAGCAGAGGCGGGCGACCAGGTAGCCGAAGAGGAGGCAGACGAGGCCGCCGACCGCGTCGAGCCAGAAGTGGTTGGCGGTGGCCACGATGACGACCAGGGTGAGTGCCGGGTAGAGCAGGCCGAGGATCTTGGCCCAGGGGGCCGAGGCGAGGGCGAAGATCGTCAGGCCGCACCAGAGCGACCAGCCGATGTGCATGGAGGGCATCGCCGCGTACTGGTTCGACATGTGCTTCAGGTCGCCGGAGGCCATCGAGCCCCAGGTCTGGTGGACCAGGACCGTGTCGATGAAGTGCTGCCCGTCCATCAGACGGGGTGGCGCCAGCGGATACAGGTAGTAGCCGACCAGGGCGACGGCGGTGGTGGCGAACAGCACCGTGCGCGTGGCCGCGTAGCGCCCGGGGTGGCGGCGGTAGAGCCAGACCAGCACACCGAGGGTGACGACGAAGTGCAGCGTCGCGTAGTAGTAGTTCATCCCCACGATCAGCCAGGTCACCGAGTTGACCGCGTGGTTGACGCCGTGCTCCACGGCGATGCCGAGCCGCTGCTCGGCCTCCCAGATCCAGTCGGCGTTGGCCATCGCCTGGGCCTTCTGCTCCGGGACCGCGTTGCGGATGAGGGAGTAGACCCAGTAGCTGATCGCGATGAGCAGCACCTCGAACCAGATCCGGGGCCGCCGCGGGGTGCGCAGGCGGCGCAGGGGACCCGTGGGCGGCGTGCGCCCTGCCGGGCCCGTGGGCGAGGGGGCGGGGGCCGGTCCGCGGCCGTCAGAAGTCGTCACAGTGGTCTCACCCATAGGGAGGGATTCTGTCAGAATCGCGCCTACCGACCGATCATCCCCCGGACGGGTCAGGTCCGCATTCTCTACGCCTTGCGGACGATCTCCCCCTGAGGGACCTCCCCCAGGCCGGCGGGCGCCGACGCCGTCGAACCGCGCACCACCAGCTCCGGCATGAAGACGAACTCGCTGGGCGGTGCGGGAGTCCCGCCGATCTCCTCCAGCAGGGCGCGGACCGCCGCCTGCCCCATCGCCGTGACCGGCTTGCGGACGGTGGTGAGCGGCGGGTCGGTGAAGGCGATCAGCGGGGAGTCGTCGAAGCCGACGACGGAGACGTCCGCGGGCACGTCCAGGCCGCGGCGGCGCACCGCGCGGATCGCGCCGAGAGCCATCATGTCGCTGGCGCACACCACCGCCGTGCACCCGCCGTCCAGCAGGGAGTCGGCGGCGGCCTGGCCGCCCTCCAGCGTGTACAGGGAGTGCCGGACGAACTCCCGCTCGGCCTCCTCGGCGGTCGTCCCGAAGGTGTCCCGCAGCGCCCGGGTGAACCCCTCCGTCTTGCGGACCACCGGGACGAACCGCTTGGGGCCCAGTGCCAGACCGATCCGGGTGTGGCCGAGCGAGGCGAGGCGGGTGACGGCCAGCCGCATCGCCGCCCGGTCGTCGGGGGAGATGAACGGCGCCCGCACCTGGTCGGTGAAGCCGTCGATGAGGACGAACGGCACGCCCTGGCCGCGCAGCCGGTCGTAGCGGGTCATGTCGGCGGTGGTGTCGGCGTGCAGCCCGGAGACGAAGATGATGCCGGAGACGCCCCGGTCGACCAGCATCTCGGTCAGCTCGTCCTCGGTGGAGCCGCCTGGGGTCTGGGTGGCCAGCACCGGCGTGTACCCCTGCCGGGTCAGGGCCTGCCCGATGACCTGCGCCAGCGCCGGGAAGATCGGGTTCTCCAGCTCCGGGGTGATCAGGCCGACCAGTCCGGCGCTGCGGCGGCGCAGCCGCACCGGGCGTTCGTAGCCGAGGACGTCGAGGGCGGCGAGGACGGATTCGCGGGTGGCCGCGGCGACGCCCTGCTTGCCGTTGAGGACCCGGCTCACGGTCGCTTCGCTGACCCCCGCCTGGGCTGCGATGTCAGCGAGTCGCGCGGTCATGACACGGGACTGTACCGGCCGGGTCCGCGCTTGCCCATCGGCCCGGGGAGGCGGGCCGGTTTCCGGAGATGTCAGGAGCCGGCGACCGGCCGTCACGGCAACGGCTTGCAAGACCTTTCAACCACGAAGATCACCGTCCCGGTCGGGATCGGTGCACCGGATGGACACGTGGAGGTAACAATCGGCTCGTCTTGCAGAAATTTCTCGCAAGCTCTTTCGGACAGTTTTCAGGACTGTTACGTTCCTGCCGACCCGAAGGCCGCGAAGGAGCGGCAGGCACGGCTGCCCTCAGCCCTCGCCGGATCGGGACCGTGCTTGAAGGAGTACACATGCGACGTGGCATAGCGGCTACCGCGCTCGTGGCGAGCCTGGCGCTCGCGGCGACGGCCTGCGGCGGGGACACCACCGACGAGAGCGGCGCCAAGGCCGGCAAGGGCGGCGGGGAACTGTCCGGCACGGTCACCTGGTGGGACACCTCGACCGTCGGCAGTGAGGACAAGGTCTTCAAGGCGCTGGCCGAGGGCTTCGAGAAGGAGCACCCGAAGGTCGAGGTCAAGTACGTCAACGTGCCCTTCGCGGACGCCCAGAACAAGTTCAAGAACGCCGCCTCCTCCGGCTCCGGCGCCCCCGACGTGATCCGCTCCGAGGTCGCCTGGACCCCGGACTTCGCCTCGCTCGGCTACCTCGCCCCGCTCGACGGCACCACGGCCCTCGACAAGGAGGACGACTACCTCAAGCAGGCCGCCGCCTCCACCAAGTACGACGGAAAGACCTTCGGCGTCCCGCAGGTCATCGACTCCGTCGGCATCTTCTACAACAAGAAGCTGCTGAAGGAGGCCGGTGTCGAGGTGCCGACCAGCGTCGAGGAGCTGACCGAGGCCGCCAAGGCGATCAAGTCGAAGACCGGCAAGACCGCCCTGTACCTGCGTGGCGACGACGCCTACTGGTTCCTGTCGTTCCTCTACGGCGAGGGCGGCGACATGATCAACACCAAGGACAAGTCGGTCACCATCGACGACAAGCCCGCCGTCGAGGCGTTCAAGACCGTCAAGGAGCTGGTCGACTCCAAGGTGGCCGTCACCGACGCCACCAACGGCTGGGACAACATGCAGAAGGCCATCAAGGACGGCGAGGTCGCCATGGCGATCAACGGCCCCTGGGCCGTGACCGACACCCTCGCCGGTGACGCCTTCAAGGACAAGGCCAACTTCGGCGTCGCCCCGGTCCCGGCCGGCTCCAGGACCGCCGGCTCCCCGCAGGGCGGCCACAACTACGCCGTCTACGCCGGGTCGGAGAACCTCGACGCCTCCTACGAGTTCGTCAAGTACATGAGCTCCGCCAAGGTCCAGGCCGAGGTCACCGAGAAGCTCAGCCTGCTGCCGACCCGCGCCTCCGTCTACGGCGACCCCAAGGTCGCGGACAACGAGATCGTGCAGTTCTTCAAGCCGGTCGTCGAGACCGCCGTCGAGCGCCCCTGGGTCCCCGAGGGCGGCAGCCTCTTCGCGCCGCTCCAGACCCAGTACACCAAGGTCCTCACCGGCCAGGCCACGCCCGAGCAGGCCGCCAAGTCCACCGGTGACTCCTACCGCAAGCTCCTGAAGGACTACAAGTAACCGACCCGGCCGCGTGCCGCCGCGCCCCGCGCGCGGCGGCACGCCCCACCCGTACGGAGAAGAAGGAGGCCGGCCGACCGATGGCTGTGCACACGGGCCCGTCGGTGGCCAAGGCGTCGGGGAAGGCAACCGTCCCCGGGCCGCGCCGCCCGGCAGGAACACAGGAGAGCGGCCTGCGCCGCGCCCTTTCACGGCACTGGTACGCCTGGACGATGGTGGCCCCCGTCGTCATCGTCCTCGCGATCATCGTCGGCTACCCACTGGGCCGGGGCATCTGGCTCTCGCTCACCGACGCCACCGAGGCCAACGTCGAGCGGACCATCGGCGTCAACCACATCCCGGCCACCTACGAGTTCACCGGGCTCCAGAACTACGTCGACGCCTTCGGTGACCCGGTCTTCCTCCAGCGCCTGGTGTGGACCGTGGTGTGGACCGTCGCCTGCGTCTCCATCACCTACAGCCTGGGCCTCGCGCTCGCCACCCTGCTCAACCGGCAGGTCGCCGGGCGCGGCTTCTACCGGATGGCGCTCGTCGTGCCGTGGGCCATCCCCGGCTTCGTCTCCGTCTTCTCCTGGAACTTCCTCTACAACGAGAAGCACGGTCTGCTCAACAAGATCCTGGTGGGCGGCGGCATCGACGCCGTGCCGTGGCTCAACGACCCGGTGATCGCCAAGCTCTCGGTGATCGCCGTCAACGTCTGGCTCGGCGTCCCCTTCATGATGGTGGCCCTGCTCGGCGGCCTCCAGTCCATCCCCGGCGACCTCTACGAGGCGGCCGAGATGGACGGCGCCGGCGCCTGGCAGCGCTTCCGGCACATCACCCTGCCCGGACTGCGGCCCGTCTCCACCACGGTGATCCTGCTCTCCACCATCTGGACCTTCAACATGTTCCCGGTGATCTTCCTGCTCACCCGGGGCGGGCCCGGCGACGCCACCGAGATCCTGGTCACCCAGGCCTTCCGGATGACCTTCGTCGACAGCCCGCGCAACTTCTCCACCTCGGCGACCTGGGGCGTCATCATCCTGCTCCTGCTGCTGGTGTTCGCCTTCTTCTACCGCCGCGTCCTCAAGAAGCAGGGAGAGGTGTGGTGACCATGCCCAACACCCGCCGCAGTCGCAGCCCGCTCGCCTCGATCGGCCTGCACGGCACACTGCTCATCGCCACCGTCGTCGCCGTCTTCCCCGCCCTGTGGGTGCTGCTGACCTCGCTCAAGCCGGCGAAGTTCGCCACCACCACCGACTTCTTCCACGACACCACCCTCGCCAACTACACCCACCTGCTGGGGGACACCAAGTTCCTCACCTGGTTCGGCAACTCGGTGATCGTCGCCGCCACCACCACCGTGATCGGCGTCTTCCTCGCCGCCACCACCGGCTACGCGGTCAGCCGCTTCCGCTTCCCCGGGATGCGGCCGCTGATGTGGGTGCTGCTCATCACCCAGATGTTCCCGATGGCCATCCTCATCGTGCCGCTGTACAACCTCTTCTCCTCGATGGGGCTGCTCAACCAGCCGGTCGGCCTGGTCATCACCTACCTGACCATCGCCGTGCCGTTCTGCGCCTGGATGATGAAGGGCTTCTTCGACGCGATACCCGTCGAGATCGACGAGTCCGGGCGCGTCGACGGCCTCAACCCCTTCGGCACCTTCTGGCGGCTCATCCTCCCGCTGGCCCGCCCGGGCCTGGCCGTCACCGGCTTCTACTCCTTCATCACCGCCTGGGGTGAGGTCGCCTACGCCTCCGCCTTCATGGTCGGGGAGGACAACATGACGCTCGCCGGCGGACTCCAGACCTTCGTCAACCAGTACACCGCCCAGTGGGGACCGATGACCGCCGCCTCCGTGCTGATCGCCGTCCCGGCCGTCATCGTCTTCGTCCTCGTCCAGCGCCATCTGGTCACCGGCATGACGGCCGGCGCCACCAAGGGCTGAACGGCCCCCATTCCGGGCGGTCTTCGCCGCCGGGGTGCCGCAGTCGGTGTCGAGCCACCCGACGCGCTCGTCCGCTGCGCTCCCTGCGCGCGACGGGTGGCTCGACACCGACGCGCCCCTATGGCTCAGACCGCGGGTCTGCCGGGGGCGGCGTCGGCCGAAAGGTCACCCGCCCCGAGGCCGGGCCCCATGACTCCAGGCCACCCCTCATGACTCCAGGGAAGACATGACCCAGCACCTCACTGCCCCCGCCCCCACCGCCCCGGCCGCCGACACCGCTCCCGGCTGGTGGCGCGACGCGGTGATCTACCAGGTCTACCCCCGCAGCTTCGCCGACGCCGACGGCGACGGCATGGGTGACCTGCCCGGCATCCGCAGGCGCCTGCCCTACCTCAAGGAACTGGGCGTCGACGCCGTCTGGCTCAGCCCCTTCTACGCCTCCCCGCAGGCCGACGCCGGATACGACGTCGCCGACTACCGCGCCATCGACCCCATGTTCGGCACCCTCGCCGACGCCGAGGCGCTCATCGCCGACGCCCGGGCGCTGGGCCTGCGCACCATCGTCGACCTCGTCCCCAACCACTCCTCCGACCAGCACGCCTGGTTCCGCCAGGCGCTCGCCGAGGGCCCCGGCTCGCCGCTGCGGGAGCGCTACCACTTCCGCCCCGGCAAGGGCACCGACGGCGAACTCCCGCCCAACGACTGGGAGTCCATCTTCGGCGGGCCGGCCTGGACCCGTACCGCCGACGGCGAGTGGTACCTGCACCTGTTCGCGCCCGAGCAGCCGGACTTCAACTGGGAGCACCCGGCCGTCCGCGACGAGTTCCGCTCCATCCTGCGGTTCTGGCTGGACATCGGGGTCGACGGCTTCCGCGTCGACGTGGCGCACGGCCTCATCAAGGCCGAGGGGCTGCCCGACATCGGCGCCGGCGAGCAGGTCAAGCTGCTCGGCAACGGCGTCATGCCCTTCTTCGACCAGGACGGTGTCCACGAGGTCTACCGCGACTGGCGCACCCTGCTCGCCGAATACGGCGACGAGCGCGTCCTGGTCGCCGAGGCGTGGACCCCGACCGTCGAGCGGACCGCTCACTACGTCCGCCCCGACGAGATGCACCAGGCGTTCAACTTCCAGTACCTGAGCACCTACTGGGACGCCGAGGCGCTGCGCGAGGTCATCGACGCCTCGCTCGCCGCGATGCGCCCGGTCGGCGCCCCCACCACCTGGGTCCTCTCCAACCACGACGTCACCCGGCACGCCACCCGCTTCGCCAACCCGCCCGGCGGCACCCAGCTGCGCACCCCCGGCGACCGGGCCCTCGGACTGCGCCGCGCCCGCGCCGCCACCCTGCTGATGCTCGCCCTGCCCGGCTCCGCCTACGTCTACCAGGGCGAGGAGCTGGGCCTGCCCGACGTCACCGACCTGCCGGACGAAGTCCGCCAGGACCCCTCCTACTTCCGGGCCGCCGGGCAGGACGGCTTCCGCGACGGCTGCCGGGTGCCGATCCCGTGGACCGTCGAGGGCCCCTCCGCCGGGTTCGGCCCCGGGGGGAGCTGGCTGCCGCAGCCCGAGGGGTGGGGCGAGCTGAGCGTCGAGGCGCAGACCGGTGACCCCGGCTCCACCCTGGAGCTGTACCGGGCAGCGCTCGCCGTCCGTCGCGAGCACCCGGGGCTGGGCGCCGGTGAGACCGTCACCTGGCTGGAGGCGCCCGAGGGCGTCCTCGCCTTCAGCCGCCCGCGGTTCACCTGCACCGCCAACACCACCGGCGCCCCCGTCCGGCTCACCGCCCCCGGCACCGCGCTGCTCGCCTCCCAGGGCGCCGCGCCGGCCGTCGCCGAGGACGGGACCTTCGAGCTGCCCGCCGACACCACGGTCTGGTGGACGGTGTGACCCTGCCCGCCCCGCGGGACGGCTCCCCGGCCGTCCCGCGGCTCGCGGACATCGCCGCACAGGCCGAGGTCAGCGAGGCCACCGCCAGCCGCGTCCTCAACGGCTGCCCCGGCGTCGCGCAACCCACCCGGCAGCGCGTCCTCGCCGCCCTCGACCTGCTCGGCTACGAGCGTCCGACCCGGCTGCGCCGCCGCAGCGCCGGGCTCATCGGGCTGATCACGCCCGAGCTGACCAACCCGATCTTCCCGGCCTTCGCCCAGGTCGTCGAACAGGCACTGGCCGGATACGGCTACACCCCGGTGCTCTGCACCCAGATGCCCGGCGGCGCCACGGAGGACGAACTGGTCGAGCAACTGGAGGAGCGCGGCGTGAACGGCATCGTCTTCCTCTCCGGGCTGCACGCCGACACCACCGCCGACCCGCGCCGCTACGCCCGCCTCACCGAGCGCGGCGTGCCGTTCGTCCTCATCAACGGCTACAACGAGCGCGTCCGGGCCCCGTTCGTCTCCCCGGACGACCGTTCGGCGGTCCGGATGGCGGTGCGCCACCTCGCCGACCTCGGCCACCGCCGGATCGGCCTCGCCATAGGGCCCGACCGCTACGTCCCCTCGCGTCGCAAGGCCGAAGGGTTCACCGACGCCCTCGCCGAGATCCTCGGCACCCCCCGGGACGAGGCCGAACAGCACGTCCGCCGCACCTTGTTCAGCGTCGAGGGCGGCCACGCGGCGGCCGGGTCGCTGCTGGCGCAGGGGTGCACGGGGCTGGTGTGCGGCAGCGACCTGATGGCGCTCGGTGCCGTCCGCGCCGCTCGCGAGCGGGGCCTCGAGGTGCCCGAGGACCTCTCGGTGGTCGGCTTCGACGACTCGCAGCTCGTGGCCTTCACCGACCCGCCGCTGACCACGGTCCGCCAGCCGGTCCACGCGATGGCCACCGCCGCCGTCGGCGCCCTGCTGGAGGAGATCGCCCACCAGGCCGTGCAGCGCACCGAGTTCGTCTTCCAGCCGGAGCTGGTGGTCCGCGGCTCCACCGCCCAGTGGACGCCGGGTGTCGCCCGGGACGTACGGGACGCTTCGGACTGAGCCGGCAGCAATCTCTTGCAGCGGCTTTCGGTGTGCGGTCGCCAGGCTCAACCCCCGGTATGTCGCTGGCGTTTCCGGTTCGTGTCCAAAGGGTTGACCGGGGGTACCGGTCGCTCTACGGTCTGCTTCGCGATGCTCCTTGCAGTTTTGCAGCAAGAGAATTCAGCGCCCCGGTCGGGCGCGCGGCAGGGAGCCCCCGCGATCAGCCCGTCTGCCCTCCGCCCCCCCCGATCAGGAGGCACCACATGGCCCGCAGAATCGCCACCGCGTCCCTCGCCGTGCTGGCGGCGGCCGCCACCGCCGTCACCGCCCCCACACCCGCAGCGGCGGCGCCGCCCGGCGAGAAGGACGTCACCGCCGTCCTCTTCGAGTGGAAGTTCGACTCGGTCGCCCGCGCCTGCACCGACAGCCTCGGCCCCGCCGGGTACGGCTACGTCCAGGTCTCCCCGCCCCAGGAACACATCCAGGGCAGCCAGTGGTGGACCTCCTACCAGCCCGTCAGCTACAAGATCGCCGGCCGGCTCGGCGACCGCGCCGCCTTCAAGTCGATGGTCGACACCTGCCACGCGGCGGGCGTCAAGGTCGTCGCCGACTCGGTCATCAACCACATGGCCGCCGGCTCCGGCACCGGCACCGGCGGCAGCGCGTACCAGAAGTACGACTACCCGGGCATCTGGTCCGGCGCCGACATGGACGACTGCCGCAGCGAGATCAACGACTACGGCAACCGCGCCAACGTCCAGAACTGCGAACTGGTCGGTCTCGCCGACCTCGACACCGGCGAGCCCTACGTCCGCGAGCGCATCGCCGCATACCTGAACGACCTCCTCTCCCTCGGTGTCGACGGCTTCCGCATCGACGCCGCCAAGCACATGCCCGCCGCCGACCTCACCGCCATCAAGGCCAAGGTCGGCGACGGCGGCACGTACTGGAAGCAGGAGGCCATCCACGGCGCGGGCGAAGCCGTCCAGCCCAGCGAGTACCTCGGCACCGGCGACGTCCAGGAGTTCCGCTACGCCCGCGACCTCAAGCGGGTCTTCCAGAACGAGAACCTCGCCCACCTGAAGAACTTCGGCGAGGACTGGGGCCACATGCAGAGCGGCAGGTCCGCCGTCTTCGTCGACAACCACGACACCGAGCGCGGCGGCGACACCCTCAACTACAAGAACGGCTCCGCCTACACCCTCGCCGGCGTCTTCATGCTGGCCTGGCCCTACGGCTCCCCGGACGTCCACTCCGGCTACGAGTTCACCGACCACGACGCCGGACCGCCCAACGGCGGCACGGTGAACGCCTGCTACAGCGACGGCTGGAAGTGCCAGCACGCCTGGCCCGAGATCTCCTCCATGGTCGGCCTGCGCAACACCGCCCGCGGCCAGGCCGTCACCAACTGGTGGGACAACGGCGGCGACCAGATCGCCTTCGGACGCGGGAACAAGGCGTACGTCGCCATCAACCACGAGGGCTCCGCGCTGAACCGCACCTTCCAGAGCGGCCTGCCCGGCGGCGACTACTGCGACATCCAGAGCGGCGACACCGTCACGGTCGGCGCCGACGGCGCCTTCACCGCCACCGTCGCCCCCGGCACCGCGCTCGCCCTGCACACCGGCGCCCGCACCTGCTCCGGCGGGGGCACCGGCCCCGGCACCGGGCAGACCTCCGCCTCCTTCCACGTCGACGCCACCACCGCCTGGGGCGAGAACATCTACGTCACCGGTGACCAGGCCGCCCTCGGCGACTGGGCGCCGGCCCGCGCCCTCAAGCTCGACCCGGCCGCGTACCCGGTGTGGAAGCTCGACGTGCCGCTGCCCGCCGGAACCACCTTCCAGTACAAGTACCTGCGCAAGGACGCCGCCGGGAACGCCGTCTGGGAGTCCGGCGGCAACCGCACGGCGACCGTCGGTACCACCGGCGCCCTCACCCTCGACGACACCTGGCGCGGCTGACCCGCCGACCCCTCCGGCCCGGCGCCCGCCTCCCCGCGGACGCCGGGCCGCTGCCGCACCCGCCCCGCGAAACCCGCCCGGCGGCCCCCGCCCCTCGAAGGAGACCCGTCCCCGTGCGACGGACCATCACCCTCGCGGTGAGTCTCGGCCTGTGCGCCGCCCTCACCGCCGCCCTGCCGGCCACGGCCGACACCCCTGACGCCCCGTCCGCGCGGGCCACCGCCGCCGAGGAGACCGCCGAGGCCGTCTGGCTCGACGCCCGTACCGTCGCCTGGCCCCGCGCCGAGGGAACGGCGAGCGCCCGTCTCCTCGCCCCGGCCCAGGGCGCGGAGAAGCGGGCGGCCGAGCAGATACGTCCGGGCCCCGGCACCCGACAGCTCCGGCTCACCGCCGGGAAGCTCACCGCCGCCCAGGCCAAGAGGTTCCCGCACCTCGCGGCGTACGACGCGTGGCGGGTCGATGCCCGTGACCGGCACCTCGCCGCCGACGCGCTGCGCGGCCGCCTCGTCGCCCAGCAGCGCGCCGCCGACGGCACCGTCACCGCCGCCACCGCCGTGCAGACCGCGGGCGTCCTCGACGACCTGTACGCCGGCGCCGCCCAGCGCCGCGCGCTCGGCGTCACCTTCGACCGCGCCGGGCGCCCCACCCTCTCCGTCTGGGCGCCCACCGCCCGCCGCGTCGCCCTCGACCTCGACGGCCGTACCGTCCCGATGCGCCGCGACGCCGCCTCCGGCGTCTGGTCGGTCGAGGGCGAACGCGGCTGGAAGGACCGGGAGTACGCCTACGACGTCACCGTCTGGGCGCCGGAGGCCGGCCGCACCGTCACCAACACCGTGACCGACCCCTACTCCGTCGCGCTCACCACCGACTCCCGCCGCAGCCTCGTCACCGACCTGGACGACCCCAAGCTCGCCCCGCCCGGCTGGAAGAACCTCCGCAAGCCGACGGCCGTGCCGTTGCGCGACGCCCAGATCCAGGAACTCCACGTCCGGGACTTCTCCGCCTCCGACCCCACCAACGCCCACCCCGGCACCTACCGCGCCTTCACCGACCGCGACAGCGACGGCGCCCGCCACCTGCGCCGCCTCGCCGACGCCGGCACCACCCACGTCCACCTGCTCCCCGTCTTCGACATCGCCACCATCCCGGAGAAGGACGCCAAGAGCCCCGACTGCGACCTGCCCGCCCTCCCCGCAGACTCCGAGCGCCAGCAGGAGTGCGTCACCGCGAGCGCCGCCGAGGACGCCTACAACTGGGGCTACGACCCGCTGCACTACACCGTGCCCGAGGGCTCCTACGCCACCGACCCCGAAGGGGCGGGCCGCACCCGGGAGTTCCGCGAGATGGTCGGCGCCCTCAACCGCGACGGGCTCGGCGTCGTCATGGACGTCGTCTACAACCACACCGCCGCCTCCGGACAGGCCGACACCTCGGTCCTCGACCGGATCGTCCCCGGCTACTACCAGCGCCTGCTGGCCGACGGCTCCGTCGCCGACTCCACCTGCTGTGCGGGCACCGCGCCCGAGAACGCCATGATGGGCCGCCTCGTCGTCGACTCCGTCGTCACCTGGGCCAAGCAGTACAAGGTCGACGGCTTCCGCTTCGACCTCATGGGCCACCACCCCAAGGCCAACATGGTCGCCGTCCGCAAGGCCCTCGACGCGCTCACCCCGGCCCGCGACGGGGTCGACGGCAAGCGGATCATCCTCTACGGCGAGGGATGGACCTTCGGCGAGGTCGCCGACGACGCCCGTTTCGTCCAGGCCAGCCAGGCCAACATGGCCGGCACCGGCATCGCCACCTTCTCCGACCGGGCCCGCGACGCGGTCCGCGGCGGCGGCCCCTTCGACGAGGACCCCGGCGTCCAGGGCTTCGCCTCCGGCCTCTACACCGACCCCAACGACTCGCCGGCCAACGGCACCCGCGCCGAACAGCGCGCCCGGCTCCTGCACTACCAGGACCTGATCAAGGTCGGCCTCACCGGCAACCTCGCCGGCTACCGCTTCACCGACTCCACCGGCCGCCGCACCACCGGTGCCGGGGTCGACTACAACGGCGCCCCCGCCGGCTACGCCGAACGCCCCGGCGACGCCCTCGCCTACGCCGACGCCCACGACAACGAGACCCTCTTCGACGCCCTCGCCTTCAAACTGCCCGCCGGCACCCGGGCCGCCGACCGGGCCCGGATGCAGATCCTCGCGATGGCCACCGCCACCCTCTCCCAGGGCCCCGCCCTCTCCCAGGCCGGCACCGACCGGCTCCGCTCCAAGTCCCTGGACCGCAACTCCTACGACAGCGGCGACTGGTTCAACGCCCTGCACTGGGACTGCCGCCAGGGCAACGGCTTCGGACGGGGCCTGCCGCCCGCCGCCGACAACCAGGACAAGTGGGAGTACGCCGGGCCGCTGCTCACCACCGTCTCCGTCGGCTGCGCCGAGATCGAGGCGAGCGCCGCCGCCCACCGCGACCTGCTCACCCTGCGCGCCACCGAACCCGCCTTCTCCCTGCGCAGCACCGCCGAGGTCCAGCGCGCCCTGAGCTTCCCGCTCTCCGGCCCCGACGAGACCCCCGGCGTCCTCACCATGCGCCTCGGCGACCTGGTCGTCGTCCTCAACGCCACCCCCGACACCCAGGACCAGCGCCTGACCTCGGCCACCGGCACCCGCTACGCCCTCCACCCCGTCCAGGCCCGGGGCGCGGATCCGGTCGTCAAGGACTCCGCCCACGACCGCCGCACCGGCACCTTCACCGTCCCGCCCCGCACCGTCGCGGTCTTCCGCGCGGGCTGAGCCCGGCCACCAGGGGGCGCCCGCGAGATCCCACGCGGGCGCTCCCGCCTGTCGGCCGGACGCACGTCCCCGCCTACGCGCGGCGGGGCTTCGCCCACTCCCCGCGCCTGCTCCAGGTGGACCTTCGGAAAGACCGCGCGAGGTGACCCCTCACTCCACCGGCGCCGCCTGCGCCGGTACCTCGGCCTCGGCCGGGAGGAGGGCGAGCAGGCGTACCGCGAGGTCGGTGAACGGGCCGTCCGGCGGTTCCTGGGCGAGGATGCGGCGGACCACCCCGGCGATCTCCTCGTCGTAGGCGCCGGCCACCGCCACCAGGGCGCCGAAGTCGTGCACCAGCTGGAGTTCCAGCGCGGCCCGTTCGGTCCTGCGGCCGTCGAGCCAGAGCAGCGCCGTCGACTCCGCCAGCGAGACCCAGGACCGCACCACCAGCTCCAGCCGGGGCGGCACCGCGACCAGGTCCAGGTGGGAGACGATCTGCTCGTACGCCGCCTGCCGCACGGAGTCGATCAGCGCCGTCGCCGCCGAGGACGAGCCGGGGTCGCCGCTGACCGACTGGGCGGGGCCGCCGCGCATCAACGCCGAGAAACCGGGACCGTGTTCGTCCACGAAGTCGAAGAACCGGCCCATCACACGCTGAAGCCGTGCCCCCAGCGGACCCTCGCGCGGCTCGTCGAAGCGCTGGGCCAGATCCTCGGCGGCCCGGCGCAGCGCCGCCTCGTACAGGCTCGTCTTGCCCGGGAAGTAGTGGTAGACGAGGGGGCGCGAGATGCCGGCGGCCGCGGCTATCTCGTCGATGGACACCTCGTCGGGGGAGCGGTTGCTGAACAGCTCCAGCGCAACACCGATGAGCTGCTGCCGCCGCTCCTCGACACCCATTCTGCGGCGCGTCCCGGTCGTCATACCGAACAGACTACCGACCTGCGGGAGTCGGGAGCCCCCCGGCAGGGGAAGACCGCCGGAGGGCCGGCCCCGCCGTGGACCCGGCCGTCATCGCCGAGCCGCTCCCGGGCGGCGGGCGGGGCCGGGGCCCGGGAGCGGCTCACCGAACGGGAGTACGCCGTGCCTCCCCTGAGGGCGGAGAGGCTGTCCAGCCAGGCCGTCGACGGCCCTCTCTCCCTGAGCGAGAGCGCCGCCGGCAAGGACACCACCACCGTGTTCGGCAGGCCGGGCAGCACCGACGACGCCGGCACCGGCCGCCGCGTCCGCGCCGTCTCAGCCACCTGGACCAGGGGTGAGTACGGGCCGGTTCAGATGTCCAGGACGATGCGGCCGCCCCGCGAGCGGGAGACGCAGAGCAGCATCGCCCCGTCCCGTTCGCCGTCGGTCAGCAGCTCGTCGCGGTGGTCGACCTCACCCGAGACCACCCGCTGCCGGCAGGTCCCGCAGAACCCCTGCGCGCAGGAGTACGGGGCGTCCGGCAGCTCCTCGCGTACCGCCTCCAGTGCCGTCCGGTCGGCAGGGACGGACACCGTCCGTCCGCTGCGCCGCAGTTCGATCTCGAAGGGCAGGTCGCCACGGGCCGCCGAAGGCCGTCCGGCCGGGCCGCCGGCGAAGCGCTCGGTGCGCAGGACGCACCCCTCGGGCAGGGCCGCCTCGACCGCCGCCATCAGCCCCTCGGGGCCGCAGCAGTGGACGGCGGTGCCCTCGGGCGCGCCGCTCAGCGCCGCCGCCAGGTCGGGCCGGCCGCTCTCGTCCTCGGCGGCCAGGGTCACCCGCTCGGGACCGCCCAGCTTCTCCAGCTCGTCGGCGAAGGGCATCGAGGCCCGGGTACGGCCGCCGTAGAGCAGCTTCCAGTCGGCACCCGCCGCGTGGGCGGCCCGCACCATCGGCAGCAGCGGGGTGATGCCGATGCCGCCCGCGACGAAGACGTGGGCGGGGGCGGGGGCGAGGGGGAAGCGGTTGCGCGGACCGCGTACCACCACCTCGGTGCCCTCCAGCAGTTCGCGGTGGACCTCCAGCGAGCCGCCCCGGCCTCCGTCGGCCGCGCCGATGAGCCGGGTCGCCACGGTGTACGCGGAGCGGTCGGCCGGGTCGCCGCAGAGCGAGTACTGCCGGACCGTGCCCGAGGGGAGCACCAGGTCGAGGTGGGCGCCCGGTTCCCAGGCCGGCAGCTCGCCCGCTCCCTCCAGCCGGAGCCGCACCACCCCCTCGGCCGGGGTGTCGCGCCGGGCGACGCGCAGGGTCATCGCCCGGCTGCGCGGGCGGCCCGAGACCGGCTCCTCCAGGGCGGGCAGCGGCCACAGCGGCGAGCGGCGGATACGGGTCCGCAGCGCGCGCCGTACGAGGACGGCGGTGCCGGCCGCGAGGACGGCGGTACGCAGGCGGGCCATCAGCGGCCGTCCTTCGCCGGGTCTGCGGCGGTGGCCCGCTCGGCGGCCAGCGCGGCCGGGGAGGAGGCCAGGTAGGCGACGGCCTGTGCCGTGCTGCCCTCCTGCGAGGGGTGGTAGTCACGGCGCAGGTAGGTGGGTACGGACTTGAGGATCGCCGGGGTGCTCGGCAGCATCCCGGCCCGGCCCTTGCGGTAGAACTCCGTGAAGCTGCCCTTGCCCTCCAGCAGCGTCGGGTCGTTCTCCATGAAGAACCGTACTCCGCGCTGCCAGAGGAAGAGCAGGGCTGCGAAGGCGGTGGCCCAGGTGCGGGCCCGGCGCCGGTAGCCGCCGTCGACGTGCTGGAAGAGGTCGAAGGCGACCGACCGGTGCTCGACCTCCTCGGCGCCGTGCCAGCGCAGCAGGTCCAGCATGACCGGGTCGGCCTGGGCCGCGTCGAGCCGGTCGGCGTTGAGCACCCAGTCGCCGAGGAAGGCGGTGTAGTGCTCGATGGCGGCGATCAGCGCCACCCGCTCCATCAGCCACCACCGCCGGGGCCGCCCGGGCGGCAGCGTCCGGTCACCGAGCATCTTCTCGAACATCCAGTCCACCTGCGCGGTGTACGGCGTCGGGTCGAGCCCCTGCTCCCGCAGGTGCGGCAGTACCTCGTCGTGGGCCTGCGCGTGCATCGCCTCCTGGCCGATGAAACCGATGACGTCCTCGCGCAGCCTCTCGTCCCGGATGTACGGCAGGACCTGCTGGTAGACGTGGACGAACCAGCGCTCACCGGCGGGCAGCAGCATGTGCAGCACGTTGATGGTGTGCGTGGTGAACGGATCGCCGGGCACCCAGTGCAGCGGCGTCTCCTCCCAGGCGAAGGAGACCTTGCGCGCCTTCAGCGGGATGCGCTCGGAGACGACCGGCCCCGCGCCCTTCGTCGTATTAGGCATGGCGTCAATGTACGTTCGGGCAAGTCCGCTGCCCAGCCCCCTGCACCGCCTTTCTGTCCCGGTCAACTCCCCGCCCGCGTACGCCTGCCAGGGGAAAAGGGGCTGCGTCCGCCCATCCCCTGTGCGACAGTCCTCCGCCGTGGGCACCGACACCCCCGACGCCCGTACCGGCGGACCGGCCGTACTCCTGCGCCGTGCCCTGCCCGCCGACGCCCCCGCCCTCGCCGAGGTCTGGCTGCGCTCCTTCGCCGCCGCCCTGCCGACGGTCCGCCGGGCCCACGGGGACGAGGCGGTACGCGGCTGGTTCGCCCACTTCGTCACCGGGTGCGAGACCTGGGGCGCCTTCGACGGGGAGCACGCCGTCGGCCTCCTGGTGCTCGACGGCGACGAGCTGGAGCAGCTCTACCTCGCCCCCGACCGGCGCGGCCAGGGCCTCGGCGACCGCCTCGTCTCCCTCGCCAAGGAACGCCGCCCCGGCGGCCTCGCCCTGTGGACCTTCCAGGTCAACGCCCCCGCCCGCCGCTTCTACGAACGCCACGGCTTCACCGGGACCGAGCGCACCGACGGCACCCGCAACGAGGAACGCGAGCCGGACGTGCGGTACGTCTGGACCCCCTCGCCCCGCCCCAGCAGTGCCGCCTCCTTCTGCTCGGGCAGTCCCACCACCGGCCGGTCGGGGCGCTGCGGTGCCGCCCGGCCGGGCAGGGTGGCGAGCCACGCCCAGGTGTCCCGTACCGTCTCGGTCACCGGGCGGCACCGCAACCCGGCCGCCAGGGCCTTCGACACGTCGCTGCCGTGCAGGGCCGCGTGGTCCGGAGTGCCCGGCGGAATCCACACCGGCAGCTCCCGCCACGGTTCGGCGCCCGCCGCCAGCACCGCCTCCGGGGTGAGCCAGCGCAGTTCGGCGGTGGAGCCGGTCACCGTCACGCAGGTGTCGAGGAGTTCGCCCATGGTGGTGAAGCCGGCCGGGCTCACCAGGTCGTACGCCCCGTGGAGGCCGGACCGCCCGGCCGCGAGCAGCCAGGCGGCGAGGTCGCGGGCGTCGATGTACTGGAGGGGCAGGTCGCGGGGGCCCGGCGCCGGTACCTCGCCGCCTCTGGCGATGCGGGTGAGCCACCACGGCAGGCGGCCGATGTTCTCCCACGGGCCGAGGATCAGCCCGGCCCGCGCCCACAGCGTGCGCTCCTCGCCGGAGGCGCGGGCCGCCGCCAGTTCGCCGCCCCGCTTGTCCTCGACGTAGCTTTGCGCCGCCGCGTCCGGGTCGCCCGCGACGACCGGCGCGCTCTCGTCGGAGCCGGGTGCCACCGGCGGCCCGTACACCGAGCGACTGGAGATGTACGCGTACCGCCCGGCGTACGGGGCGAGCAGGCCGGCGCTGTCCCGGACCACGGAGGGCGCCCCCGACCAGGTGTCCACCACCAGGTCCCAGCCGGGCCCCTCGGCGGCGGCCCGGGCCAGGGCGTCGAGCCCGCCCGGCGCCGTCCGGTCCCCGAGCAGGGCCCGGGCCCCCTCGGGCGCCGGATGGCGGCCCCGGTGGAGCAGGGTCACCTCCCAGCCCCCGGCCTGCGCCGTCTCGACGACCGCGCGCCCCACGAACTCCGTACCGCCCAGCACCAGAAGTCTCATGGGGCCACTCTGCGCCACCGGGGCCCTGGGGCGGGCCGGGTTCTGCTACGGGAAGAGCCGGTCAGCCGCGGGCGGCGGAGGGGGTGTACTTGTAGCCGACCCGGCGCACCGTCTGGATGGAGCGGCGGTACTCGGCGCCCAGCTTGCGGCGCAGCCGGGCGACGTGCACGTCCACGGTCCGCCCGTCGCCGACGTGGCCGTACCCCCAGACGGTGGTGACGAGCTGGTCGCGGGTGTGCACCCGGTGCGGGTGGCGCACCAGGTGCGCCAGCAGTTCGAACTCCAGGTAGGTCAGCTCCAGCGGGCGGCCGTCCACGAAGGCGGTGCGCCGCTGGGGGTCGACCCGCACCGGGTGTCCCCCGCCGTCCGGGGCCGTCTCCTCGACGGGTGCGGCCGGAGCGGGCCGGGGGGCCGGCTGCGCGGCGGGCGGCGCATCGCCGGCCGGGACCAGCACCAGGTAGCCGATCATCGGCGGACGGCCCGGCAGCGAGGGCAGGGTGTGCGGGGGAGCGGGCAGCCAGGTGGCGCCGGGCGGCAGCAGCGCGGCGACCTCGGCCGGGGGCGCGGTCTCGTCGCGGTCGACGGCGCGCAGGCGGTGGCGCGTCAGCGGCGGGCGGCCCTCGCCGCGACCGCCGGGAGCGGGGGTGGGAGTGGGTGCGGTGGACGCGGTGAACGTACGGGTGTTCGCCATGGTGGGGTCAGCTCTTTCGCGCGGAGGGGAGATCGGGACCGTCGCGGCGGGAGCCGTCCGGGAGGACGGGCCGGGGCCTGACGGGACGTCCGTGCGCGGGCCGAAGACCGGGGTGAGCGGTGTTCAGAGGGCCTGCGCGGTCACGCGCGGCAACACACCCGGTCGAAGTCGTGGTGCTGACGGGACGGCCAGAACGGTTCGAGGTCGCATCGCCCCGTGGTGGTGTACTGGTAGCCGGCCATGGAGCCATTGAAGCACGGGCCCGCCGAGCGCGGCAGCCTTCCCGGACACCTTGTCCACTCCTTGGTACGCCGCCTGTCCACGGACCCGTGACGCGGTCCGGAGCGCGGCCCTCGGCCTGGTCGGCGCTGGACCCGTCGAAGCCCCGGACGCCCGGCTCGGCGCCGCCGGCGAGGATCTTCGTCGTGGTCCGCGGCTCGGCGGGCGGCGCGGTGCCGTCGCTCCGGAGGTACTCAGCCCGGTAGCTCGCCAAGGCCGTCCTTCGCGGGTGCCGCGGGACACGGCGGACAGCCCGCGGACGGCCGATGTCCCCTCCGTGGCCCGAGTGTGAAGCCCCCGTCACCCACGCGGCCCGCCGTGCGACACGAGAACCGCCTCACCCCGGGCCCGGCGGAAGAGGGACAGGACCGCCCCGCCGGGCAGACTGGGTCCATGAGCGCTGACAACAGCCCCACGCCCCCCGCCCGGACCAGGATCGCCCTGCTCGGCACCGGCCCCTGGGCGCGGTCCACGCACGCCCCCGCGATCGCCGCCCACCCCGGCACCGGTCTCGCCGGCGTCTGGGGCCGCCGGACCGAGGCGGCGGCCGAGCTGGCGGGGGCGTACGACGCGCCCGCGTACACCGGGGAGGAAGGGCTCGCGGAACTCCTCGCCGGGGCCGACGCGGTGGCGATCGCGCTGCCGCCGGACGTGCAGGCGCCCCTCGCGGTCCGGGCCGCCGAGGCCGGGTGCCATTTGCTCCTGGACAAGCCGGTGGCCACCACGCCCACGGTGGCCCGGGAGGTGGCGGCGGCCGTCGAGGCCGCGCGGGTCGCCTCCGTGGTCTTCTGCACGCTGCGGTTCGCCCCGGCCACCGCCGCGTGGATCGCCGAACAGGCTGAGCGCGGCGGCTGGTTCACGGCCCGCGCCCAGTGGCTCGCGCCCCTCTTCGCGCCGGGTTCCACGCACGCGTACGCCTCGCCGTGGCGCAAGGAGAAGGGCGCCCTGTGGGACGTGGGCCCGCACGCCCTCTCCGTGCTGATCCCGGTTCTCGGCGACGTGACCGCCGTGACCGCCGCCCCGGGCCCGAACGGCACCGCGCACCTCGTGCTGCGCCACACCTCGGGCGCCTCCGCCACCGCCACCCTCGGTCTCGGCGCGCCGCCCGCCGCCGGAGGCGTCGAGATCGCCCTGTACGGCGAGCACGGCACCGCCGAACCGCCGCGCTGGGGCGAGTCGGCCGTCGCCTACGGCGCCGCGCTCGACGCTCTGCTGGAGGCGGCCCGCACCGGCCGGCCGCACCCCTGCGACGCCCGGTTCGGCGCCCGCCTCACCGAGATCCTCAGCGAGGCCGAGGCCCAGCTCGCCTGACCGGGCGGCCGGACGGGGCGCCTCACGCCCCGTCCTTCCCCCGCTCCAGCGCCTCGCGCACCGCCTCCTCGCTGCGGCCCACCACGGCCGAGCCGTCGTCGGCGGTGATCAGGGGGCGCTGGATCAGGCGGGGGTGGGTCGCGAGCGCGGCGACCCAGCGGTCCCGGGCGGCCTCCTCACGCGGCCAGGAGGCCAGCCCCAGCTCCTTCGCCGCCGGCTCACCGGTCCGCGTGATGTCCCAGGGCTCCAGGCCGAGCCGCTCCAGCACCGCCCGGATCTCCTCCTCGGTGGGCACGTCCTCCAGATACCTGCGCACGGTGTACGAGGCGCCCTCGGCGTCGAGCAGGGACAGCGCGCTGCGGCACTTCGAACAGGCCGGGTTGATCCAGATCTCCATGAGGCCCACGGTAGCCCCGCCGCCTTTCGCCAAACCTCCCGCACCCCCCGTCTGTTCGAATCCGGCCAACCTCTTCCGGACCTCGCGGAACCCTGTCTGGCCAGGGCTGACTGTCGGTCCCCCGCAGTAGAATTGACCCAGTGTTCGAGGGAAGCCGGGGGGTTTCCCGAACCGACAGGAGGATGCCCGTGGCCGCGCTCCACGCAACCGAACCCCTGCCGACCGACCCGTCCGCCCAGCAGCCGTACGCCCCGCTCACCAAGCGCCGCCTGCCGGCCGGGCGGCCCCGCGAGTGGTACGTCCGGCACAACCGCCGCCTCAAGGCCATGCGCCTGGCCATCGCCCTGCTCGACGCGGGCGCCCACGGCCCCGGGTACGTACACGACCGCACCATCCGGGCCGCCGCCGTGCGCCTGGGCATCCACCCGCCGTCCACCACCACCTGCCGGATGGTCCGCCGGCTCATGCACTACCCGCGCTGACACGGACACGGCGGGGCCCGGCGCGGGAGACTCCCCGCGCCGGGCCCCGCCGTACGCCCGCCCGCCGTCAGCGGCGCTTGACGCGCACCAGCTTCTTGTTGACGAACTCCTCCATGCCGTACTTGCCCAGCTCCCGGCCGATGCCGGAGCGCTTCACCCCGCCGAAGGGCAGCTCGGCCGCGCTCCCCTCGGCTTGGTTGATGTAGACCATGCCGGTGTCCAGCCGGTCGGCGATCTCCAGGGCCCGGTCCTCGTCGGCGCACTGGACGGCCGCGCCCAGCCCGTACGGCGTGTTGTTGGCCAGCTCCACCGCCTCGTCCTCCGAGGAGACCCGGTAGATGACCGCGGCCGGGCCGAACAGCTCCTCCTCGAAGGCGCGCATCCCCGGCTCGACCCCGGTCAGCACGGTCGGCTCGTACCAGGCGCCCTCCCGGTCGATGCGGCGGCCACCGGCCAGCACCGTGGCGCCCTTGGCGACCGCGTCCTCGATCTGCGCGGCGAGCGTCTCGACGGCGCCCGCCGAGGAGAGCGGGCCCATGAACGTCGACGGGTCCGAGGGGTCACCCGGCACCACCGTGCCGACCGCCGCGGTGAACTTGTCGACGAAGGCGTCGTAGTGCTCGTCCAGCACGATGATGCGCTTGGCCGCGTTGCACGCCTGCCCGGCGTTGCCGAACCGGCCCGTGACCGCGTACTTCACCGTCCTGTCCAGGTCCTCGGGCTGGAGCACCAGGAACGGGTCCGAGCCGCCCAGCTCCAGCACCACCTTCTTCAGGTGCCGCCCCGCCTGCTCCGCCACGGCCGACCCGGCCCGCTCCGAGCCGGTCAGCGAGACGCCCTGGACGCGCGGGTCGGCGATGATCGTGGAGACCTGCTCGTTGGTGGCGAAGAGGTTGACGTAGGCACCGTCGGGCGCGCCCGCCTCGGCGAAGATCCGCTCCATCGCCAGCGCCGACTCGGGGCACTGCGGGGCGTGCTTGAGCAGGATGGTGTTGCCGAGCATCAGGTTGGGCGCGGCGAACCGGGCCACCTGGTAGTAGGGGAAGTTCCACGGCATGATGCCGAGCAGCGCGCCGATGCCCTCCTTGCGGACCACCGCGCTGCCGCCGCCGGCCACCTCCAGCTCCTCGTCCACGAGGAACTCCGGGCCCTTCTCGGCGTAGTAGCGGTAGATGGAGACGACGATGTCGATCTCGCCGCGCGCCTGGGCGACCGGCTTGCCCATCTCCCGGGTGATGATCGCCGCCAGCTCGTCCTTGCGCTCCGCGTACAGCTCGGCGACCCGGGTCAGCAGCGCCACCCGGTCCCCGGGCCGGCTCGCCCGCCAGCCGCCGAACGCCTGGTGGGCCCGGGCCATCGCCTCCTGGATCTCGGCGTCGGTGGCCTCGGGGAACTCCCGCTCGGTCCTGCCCGTCGCGGGGTTGACGATCTTGTAGCTGGTCATGCGGTCTCCCAATCTGAGCGGCCCGCGCGTACGCGGGCGGTGCTGCCCGGTCCCGGTCGTCCGTCGCGCGGCCCGGCCCCCCGCCGGGAAGGGCAGGGGGCCGGACCGCGCGGAAGTCACCCCGCCACCGTCTCACCCGGGGGTCGCCGGGCGAAGCAGGCCGTCACCCGCCAGGGGCGTTCCGGCCGAAGGCGGCGAGAATCGACTCCGCGGCCAGCGTCGCCGTCAGCTCCCCGGCCCGGACCCGGTCCTCCAGTTCCGGTGCCACCTCGCGTACCCGCGGATCGGCGTGCAAACGGTCCAGCAGCGTGTCGCGCACCATCGCCCAGGTCCACTCCACCTGCTGGTCACGGCGCTTGGCCGCGAGCCGCCCGGTGGAGTCGAGCAGCGTCCGGTGCTGCTCCAGCCGGTCCCAGACCGTGTCCAGGCCGCTGCCCTCACGCGCCGAGCAGTGCAGCACCGGCGGGGTCCACGCGGCGTCCGCCGGGTGCATCAGCCTGAGCGCCCCCGCCAGTTCCCGCGCCGCCGACCGGGCGTCCCGCTCGTGCGGGCCGTCGGCCTTGTTGACCGCGATCACGTCGGCCAGCTCCAGCACGCCCTTCTTGATGCCCTGGAGCTGGTCGCCGGTGCGGGCGAGGGTCAGCAGCAGGAAGGTGTCGACCATCTGCGCGACCGCCGTCTCCGACTGGCCCACGCCGACCGTCTCCACCAGCACCACGTCGTACCCGGCCGCCTCCATCACCACCATCGACTCACGGGTCGCCTTCGCCACCCCGCCGAGCGTCCCCGCCGACGGCGAGGGCCGCACGAACGCCGCCGGGTCGACCGCGAGACGCTCCATCCGGGTCTTGTCCCCGAGGATCGAGCCGCCGGTCCGCCCCGACGACGGGTCGACGGCCAGCACCGCGACCCGGTGCCCGAGCCCCGTCAGCAGCGTCCCGAAGGCGTCGATGAAGGTGGACTTGCCGACCCCGGGCACGCCGCTGATGCCGATCCGGCGGGCCCGCCCCGAGTGCGGCAGCAACTCGGTGAGGAGCCGCTGGGCCGCCGCCCGGTGGTCGGGACGGGTGGACTCGACCAGGGTGATGGCACGCGCGATCTGCGCGCGCCGCCCGTCGAGCACGCCCTTCACATACCTGTCGAGATCGATCGTCGCCGCCATCGGTCAGCGGCTCACAGCTCGTGGCCGAGCGACGCGGCCAACTGCCCCACCAGGTCGTACGCCGCGTCCGGGATGACCGTGCCGGGCGGGAAGACCGCCGTGGCGCCCGCCTCGTGCAGTGCCTCGACGTCCTGCGGCGGGATGACCCCGCCGACCACGATCATGATGTCCTCCCGGCCCTCGGCCGCCAGCCGCTCGCGCAGCGCCGGGACGAGGGTGAGGTGGCCGGCGGCGAGCGAGGAGACGCCCACCACGTGCACGTCGGCCTCCACCGCCTGCCGGGCGACCTCCTCGGGCGTCTGGAACAGCGGGCCGACGTCCACGTCGAAACCGAGGTCGGCGAAGGCCGTCGCGATGACCTTCTGACCCCGGTCGTGGCCGTCCTGGCCCATCTTGGCGACCAGGATGCGGGGCCTGCGCCCCTCCGCCTCGTCGAACTTCTCCACCAGCGCGCGGGTCCGCTCCACCGAGGGCGACTCCCCAGCCTCGTTCCGGTACACGCCGGAGATCGTACGGATCTGCCCGGCGTGCCTGCCGTACACCTTCTCCAGCGCGTCGGAGATCTCCCCGACCGTCGCCTTGGCGCGGGCCGCGTCGACCGCCAGCGCCAGCAGGTTCCCCTCCAGGCCCGGCCCGCCGCCACGCTCCGCCGAGGCGGTCAGCGCCCGCAGCGCGTCCTGGCAGGCCGCCTCGTCGCGCTCCTCGCGCAGCCGCCGCAACTTGGCGATCTGCTGCGAGCGCACCGAGGAGTTGTCGACCTTCAGCACGTCGATCTGCTCGTCGCTGTCCACCCGGTACTTGTTGACACCGATCACCGGCTGGCGCCCCGAGTCGATGCGGGCCTGGGTGCGGGCCGCGGCCTCCTCGACACGAAGCTTCGGGATGCCCGCGTCGATGGCCTTGGCCATGCCGCCGGCCGCCTCGACCTCCTCGATGTGCTGCCAGGCCCGCCGCGCCAGGTCGTAGGTGAGCCTCTCCACGTACGCGCTGCCGCCCCACGGGTCGATCGACCGGGTGGTGCCCGACTCCTGCTGGAGCAGAAGCTGGGTGTTGCGGGCGATCCGCGCCGAGAAGTCGGTGGGCAGCGCCAGCGCCTCGTCCAGCGCGTTGGTGTGCAGCGACTGGGTGTGGCCCTGGGTGGCGGCCATCGCCTCCACGCAGGTGCGGGTCACGTTGTTGAAGACGTCCTGGGCCGTCAGCGACCAGCCGGAGGTCTGCGAATGGGTGCGCAGCGAGAGCGACTTGGCGTTCTGCGGGTCGAACTGCCGGACCAGCTTCGCCCACAGCAGCCGGGCCGCGCGGAGCTTGGCGACCTCCATGAAGAAGTTCATGCCGATCGCCCAGAAGAACGACAGCCGGGGCGCGAACGCGTCCACGTCGAGACCGGCCCGCTGCCCCGCCCGCAGGTACTCCACGCCGTCCGCCAGCGTGTACGCCAGCTCCAGGTCGGCCGTGGCCCCGGCCTCCTGGATGTGGTAACCGGAGATGGAGATGGAGTTGTAGCGCGGCATCCTCTGCGAGGTGTACGCGAAGATGTCGGAGATGATCCGCATCGAGGGCGACGGCGGATAGATGTAGGTGTTGCGGACCATGAACTCCTTGAGGATGTCGTTCTGGATGGTCCCCGCCAGCTTCTCGGGCGCCACCCCCTGCTCCTCGGCCGCCACGATGTACAGCGCCAGCACGGGCAGCACCGCGCCGTTCATCGTCATCGACACCGACATCCTGTCCAGCGGGATCCCGTCGAACAGCTGGCGCATGTCGTAGATCGAGTCGATCGCCACGCCCGCCATGCCGACGTCGCCGGTGACCCGCGGGTGGTCCGAGTCGTACCCCCGGTGCGTCGGCAGGTCGAAGGCGACGGACAGGCCCTTCTGACCGGCCGCCAGGTTCCGCCGGTAGAAGGCGTTCGACTCCTCGGCCGTCGAGAACCCGGCGTACTGCCGGATCGTCCACGGCTGGTTCACGTACATCGTCGGGTACGGGCCGCGCAGGTACGGCGCGATCCCCGGGTACGTCCCCAGGAAGTCCAGCCCCTCCACGTCCCGGCCGGTGTACAGCGGCTTCACACCGATGCCCTCGGGCGTCTCCCAGCGCAGGTCGGCGACGTCGCTGCCGGACGCCTCCTTGACCGCGCCGCGCCACTGTTCCTCACCGGCCGCCGAACCCGCCCCGGAGGTGAGGCCGACGGTGGAGAAGTCCGGGATCTCGGGCTGGGACATCACGCCACCCCCATGTGGTCGAGAAGAGAGGTGAGCAGGTCCACGGCGGGGCACCCGGCGTAGACCTGCCGGTCGGCCCCGGCGAACTCGCCCTTGCCCGCGAGGAGCACCTGCCCGGCGCCGGCCGCCTTCAGCGCGGCGGCGACCGGTTCGGCCTGCTCGGCGTAGAGCGCGTCGCTGGAGCAGACGCAGGCCACGCCCGCACCGCTCGCCGTGAAGGCGTCGGCGACCGTGTCCGCGGTGACCGTCACCGGGTCGTGCACCGGCTCGATGCCGCCCGCCTGGAAGAGGTTGGCCGCGAAGGTCACTCGCGCGGTGTGCGCGGCGGCCGGGCCGAGCGCCGCCAGGAACACCTTCGGCCGCGCCCCGGTCGCCGCCAGATGCGCGTCGGAGCGGGCCCGCAGCGCCTCGAACGCCTCGTCGCGCCGTACCCGGGGCAGACCGCCGGCCGGCGGTACGGGCGCGGGCGTCCGCTCGGGCAGCCTCTCGGCGAGGTCCGGGAACTCGCTCACCCCGGTCACCGGCTCCTCGCGGCGCGCCAGCTTCGCACTCCGCTCCGCCCAGGCCGCCGCCAGCCGCTCGCCGACCAGGCCCGCGCGCAGCGCCTTCGCCTGGCCGCCGGCCCGCTCGATCTCCTGGAAGAACGCCCAGGCCGCCTCGGCCACCTGGTCGGTCAGCGACTCCACGTAGTACGAGCCGCCCGCCGGGTCGGTGACCCGGGCCAGGTGCGACTCCTCGATGAGGATGGTCGAGGTGTTCCGCGCGATCCGCCGGGCGAACGCGTCGGGCACCCCCAGCTCCTGGTCGAAGGGGAGCACCGTCACCGCGTCGGCCCCGCCGACCCCGGCACCGAGCGCCGCCACCGTGGTGCGCAGCATGTTCACCCACGGGTCCCGACGGGTCATCATCACCGGCGAGGTCACCGCGTGCTGGCGCTGCGCGCCCGCCGCCGGCACCCCGCAGACCTCGGCGACCCGTGCCCAGACCCGGCGGGCCGCGCGCAGCTTGGCGATGGTGAGGAACTGGTCCGCGACGGCGGCGTACCGGAACTCGATCTGCCCGAACGCCTCGGCCAGGGTCAGCCCGGCCGCCGTCAGCTCGCGGACGTAGGCGAGCCCGGTGGCGAGCGAGGCGCCCAGCTCCTGCGCGGCCGAGCCGCCGGCCTCGTGGAAGGGGAGCGCGTCGACGTTCAGCGCCCGGACGCCCGGGTACGCCTCGACGGCCCGGCGGGCCAGCTCCACGGCGGCGGCGGTGTCCCCGGCGGTGCCGGTGCGCGCCTCGTGGCCGAGCGGGTCGGCGCCGAAGGTGCCGCGCAGGGCGTCGGCCGCCACGCCGCGCTCCTCGGCGGTCCTCAGCCAGGCGGCGGCCGCCTCGGCGGTCTGGGCGCCCGCGTCCAGGGCGACGGGGGCCAGGTCGAGGTAGACGCCCTCCAGGGCGCGGGCCAGTCCGGAGACGGGCAGGCCGCCTTCGCCCAGCGGGAGCCAGAGCGAGGTGACGCCGTTCTCCAGGTCGGCGAGGACCGCGTCGTGCAGCGCGTCCGCGTCGCTCCCCGTGTGCCGCTGGCGTACGTCCCAGCCGCTCGGGGTGTTGCCCTCGGGCCGCGCGCCCCGCACGAACGGGGCGAAGCCGGGCAGGCCCCGGTCGGGCACGGCGTCGGCCGTGTAGAGCGGTCGGGCGCGGAGCCCGTCGTCGAACGTCGTGGACAGCGCGTCCTCGGCCGCCGCACCGCTGATGTCCTTGCCCGCTTTGCGCAGTACGCCCGACACCAGGCGCTGCCACTCGTCATGGGTTGCATCAGGGAACTCGGCGGCCAGAGAGAGCCCGTCGTCAGGCAGGACCGTCATGCTCAGATGCTAGGGCAGCGCGGCATACGCGCAGCAGTACCCGCGCCTGTGACCTTGCCCTCTCCGCAGAGCCGCTGATCCGGTACAGGCAGTGACGTATCCGGCCCTCGTCCTCCGGCGGGGCTCCCGGACGGGAGCCCCGCCCGTCTCACTCCCCGTCCTGCCCGCTCTCCAGGTCGCCCTCGGTCTCCAGGTACGCCTGGCGCAGCGCGGCCAGCACCTCGGGGTCCGGCTCGGCCCACATGCCGCGCGACTCGGCTTCCAGCAGCCGTTCCGCGATGCCGTGCAGCGCCCAGGGGTTGGCCTCCTTCAAAAAGGCCCGGTTCTCGGGGTCCAGCACGTACGTCTCGGTGAGCTTGTCGTACATCCAGTCGGCGACCACGCCGGTCGTCGCGTCGTAGCCGAAGAGGTAGTCGACGGTGGCCGCGAGTTCGAAGGCGCCCTTGTAGCCGTGGCGGCGCATCGCCTCGATCCACTTCGGGTTGACCACCCGCGCACGGAAGACCCGCGAGGTCTCCTCGACCAGCGTCCGGGTCCGCACCGTCTCCGGCCGCGTGGAGTCCCCGATGTACGCCTCGGGCGCGGTGCCCTTCAGCGCCCGGACCGCCGCGACCATGCCGCCGTGGTACTGGAAGTAGTCGTCGGAGTCGGCGATGTCGTGCTCGCGGGTGTCGGTGTTCTTCGCCGCCACCGCGATCCGCCGGTACGCGCTCTCCATCTCGGCCCGCGCCTCACGCCCCTCCAGCTCCCGGCCGTAGGCGTAACCGCCCCACACCGTGTACACCTCGGCGAGGTCGGCGTCGGTACGCCAGTCGCGGGAGTCGATGAGCTGGAGCAGGCCGGCACCGTAGGTGCCCGGGCGGGAGCCGAAGATGCGGGTGGTGGCGCGGCGTTCGTCGCCGTGCTCGGCGAGGTCGGCGCGGGCGTGCGCCGCCACGTGGTTGTCCTTGTCCGGCTCGTCGAGCCCGGCCACCAGCCGTACCGCGTCGTCCAGCAGGCCGATGGTGTGCGGGAAGGCGTCCCGGAAGAAGCCGGAGATCCTGAGCGTCACGTCCACACGCGGGCGGCCCAGCTCCTCCAGCGGCACCGCCTCCAGACCGGTGACGCGCCGCGAGGCGTCGTCCCAGACCGGGCGGACCCCGAGCAGCGCCAGCGCCTCGGCCACGTCGTCACCGGAGGTGCGCATCGCGCTGGTGCCCCACAGCGACAGGCCCACCGAGACCGGCCAGTCGCCGTGGTCGGCCCGGTACCGCTCCAGGAGCGAGTCGGCGAGCGCCTGTCCGGTCTCCCAGGCGAGGCGGCTGGGGACCGCCTTCGGGTCGACGGAGTAGAAGTTGCGGCCGGTCGGCAGCACGTTGACCAGGCCGCGCAGCGGCGAGCCGGAAGGACCGGCCGGGACGAAACCGCCGTTCAGCGCGTGCACGGCGTGGTCCAGCTCGTCCGTGGTCGCCGCCAGGCGCGGCACCACCTCGCGGGCGGCGAACGCCAGGATGTCGGCGACCGCCTGCCCGTGCCCCTCGGCGACCCGCGCCACCGCCGCCGGGACCCACCCCGCGTCGTCCATCGCCTGGACCAGTGCCCGGGCCTTCTCCTCGGCCTCGTCGGCACCGGTGCGGGTGGCGGCCGACTCGTCCAGGCCCAGCGCCTCGCGCAGCCCGGGCAGGGCCGTGGTGCCGCCCCAGATCTGGCGGGCCCGCAGGATCGCGAGGACCAGGCTGACCCGGGCCCCGGCGGCCGGGGCCGAGCCCAGCACGTGCAGGCCGTCGCGGATCTGCGCGTCCTTCACCTCGCAGAGCCAGCCGTCGACGTGGAGCAGGAAGTCGTCGAAGCCGTCGTCGTCCGGCCGGTCCTCCAGCCCCAGGTCGTGGTCGAGCTTGGCGGCCTGGATGAGCGTCCAGATCTGCGCCCGGATCGCCGGGAGCTTCGCCGGGTCCATCGAGGAGATCGCCGCGTACTCGTCGAGCAGCTGCTCCAGGCGCGCGATGTCGCCGTAGCTCTCCGCGCGGGCCATCGGCGGGACGAGGTGGTCGACCAGGGTGGCGTGCACCCGGCGCTTGGCCTGGGTGCCCTCGCCCGGGTCGTTGACCAGGAACGGGTAGACCAGCGGCAGGTCGCCGAGGGCCGCGTCGGGCCCGCAGGCCGCCGAGAGGCCCGCGTTCTTGCCGGGCAGCCACTCCAGGTTGCCGTGCTTGCCCAGGTGCACCATGGCGTCGGCGCCGAAACCGCCGTCCTCCGCGCGGGCCTGGATCCAGCGGTAGGCGGCCAGGTAGTGGTGGGAGGGCGGCAGGTCCGGGTCGTGGTAGATCGCGATCGGGTTCTCGCCGAAGCCGCGCGGCGGCTGGATCAGGATCAGCAGCCGCCCGAACCGCAGCGCCGCCAGGACGATGTCGCCCTCCGGGTCGCGGCTGCGGTCGACGAACATCTCGCCCGGCGGCGGCCCCCAGTGCTCCTCGACCCGCTCGCGCAGCTCGGCGGGGAGCGTGCCGTACCAGCGGCGGTAGTCGGCCGCCGGGATGCGCACCGGGTTGCGGGCCAGCTGCTCCTCGGTCAGCCAGTCCTGGTCGTGGCCGCCCGCCTCGATCAGCGCGTGGATCAGCTCGTCGCCGTCGCCCGACTCCAGCCCGGGGACGGCCTCGTCGCCGAAGTCGTACCCCTCGGCGATCAGCCGCCGCAGCAGCGCCACGGCGCTGGCCGGGGTGTCGAGCCCCACCGCGTTGCCGATCCGCGAGTGCTTCGTGGGGTAGGCGGAGAGGACCAGGGCGAGGCGCTTCTCGGCGTTGGGCAGGTGGCGCAGCCGGGCGTGGCGCACCGCGGTGCCCGCCACCCGGGCGGCGCGCTCGGTGTCGGCGACGTAGACCGGCAGTCCGTCGGCGTCCAGCTCCTTGAAGGAGAACGGCACCGTGATCAGGCGGCCGTCGAACTCGGGGACGGCGATCTGGCTCGCCGCGTCCAGCGGGGAGAGCCCCTCGTCGTTCTCCGCCCAGTCGGCGCGCGAACTGGTCAGGCAGAGCGCCTGGAGGATCGGCACGTCGAGCGCGGCCAGCGCCCCCGCGTCCCACGACTCGTCGTCGCCCCCGGCCGAGGCCCCGGCGGGCTTGGTGCCGCCCGCCGCCAGCACCGTGGTCACCAGCGCGTCCGCGTGGCCCAGTTCGGCCAGCAGCTCCGGCTCGGGGGAGCGCAGCGAGGCCACGTACAGCGGCAGGGCGCGACCGCCCGCCGCCTCGATCGCGCCGCAGAGCGTGTCGACGAAGGCGGTGTTGCCGCTCATGTGGTGGGCGCGGTAGTAGAGCACCGCGATCAGCGGACCCGAGGCGTCCGGGGCCGGGGTGCGGTCCAGGGGTCCCCAGGACGGGGCCGGCGCGGGCGCCTCGAAGCCGTGGCCGGTGAGCAGCACGGTGTCGGAGAGGAAGCGGGCGAGCTGCTCCAGGTTGGCCGGGCCGCCGTGCGCCAGGTAGGCGTGCGCCTCGGCCGCGACCCCGATCGGGACCGTGGAAGCCTCCATCAGCTGGGCGTCCGGGGCCTGTTCGCCGGTGAGCACGACCACCGGGCGGTCCTGTGCGAGGAGTGCGTCGATCCCCTCCTGCCAGGCCCGCACCCCGCCCAGCAGCCGCACCACGACCAGGTCGGCGCCGTCCAGCAGCTCCGGCAGGTCGTCCAGCGGCAGCCGCGAGGGGTTGGCGAAGCGGTACGGGACCGGGCCGCCGGCGCTGCGGGCGCTCAGCAGGTCGGTGTCGGACGTCGACAGGAGCAGGATCATGCGGCGTCAAGCCTTCCTCCGAGGTCCGCGCCTCGGGGTGGGACACAACGGCGGGAGTTCCTGGCTCGCCCGCCCCTGACGGGGCGGGGTTCACAGTGGCGGGACCGCGCCGGACTCACACCGGGCTTCCTCCCCTGCCGAGTGCGGCGAGGGCCCGTCCCGGTACCGGCCCGGGAGGAGTCCTCGGCGCACTGGGCGCGCCGTTCTGGCGATGACGGGCCGAACGGCCCGCCGCGAGCATAGTAAGGGTCACCTGGCGGTCAGGGATATGCCGCCCCCGGGTCGACCTGGGCCGATGACTCCGGGCCGCGGGGGAGCCCCCGCCGTCAGAGCCGGCCTCAAGCGCCGGCCGGGCTCAAGTGGCCCCGAACGCCGGCCGGGCCGATGGCCAGGCGCGTGGCAGCCGGACCGCACGAAGACTCAGCCCGGCCGGCGCGGACGGCCCGCCCCTCGGCCCAGTGGCCGCGACGCCCCTCGTATCATCGCGGCCATGCCCACTCCCGCCAGGGGCGACGCCTGCCCCGGCGCGCTCCGCCTCCACGAGGCCGCAGACGGCCACCTGGCCCGCGTCCGCATCCCGGGCGGCCTGCTCCAGGCATCCCAGGCCACCGCCCTGGCGAGGGCGGCCGAGGACCTGGGCGACGCCCACCTCGACCTGACCTCACGCGGCAACGTCCAGCTCCGCGCCCTCCCCGCCGACGCGGGCCAGGAGCTGGCGGCCCGCCTCGCCGAGGCGGCTCTGCTGCCGTCCCCCGCCCACGAGCGGATACGCAACCTCGTCGCGTCCCCTCTGTCGGGCCTGGACGACGAGGGCCACGCGGACGTGACCCCCCTGGTCCCCGCCGTGGACGCGGCGCTCCTCGAGGACCCGGCGACCGCGGCCCTCTCGGGACGCTTCCTCTTCGCCCTCGACGACGGGCGCGGCGACACCGCCGCCCTCGACGCCGATGTGACAATGCTCGCAACGCCCGACGGCGACCTGGCCCTGACCCTGCCGGGCGTCCCGGGCAGCCTCCGGCTCCCCCCGGACCAGGCCCCGGCCGCCGCCAACGCGGCAGCCCTGCTCTTCCTGGCCGCCGCCCGCGCGAGCGGGACCCGCGCCTGGCGCATCGCCGAACTCCCGCCCGGGCAGGCCCTGTCCACCGCCACCCTCACGGAACTGGCGGCCCGCGTCCCCGGCGCCCGTACCGCCCCGGCCCCCACGTCCCCGGCCCCGTACGGCGGCCCGCGCCCGGGCCCGACCCCGCCCCGCGAGGGCCGGTCGGCCCTGCACGCACTGGCCCCGCTGGGCCGCCTCACCGCGTACCGGTGGCGGGAGTTGGCGGAGCTGGCAGTCCGCCACGGCGCCGGCACCCTGCGGGCCACGCCCTGGCGCGGGATCGTCGTCCCGGGCCTGACCCCGGCCCGCGCGGGCGAGGCCGCCGCCGAACTGGCCCGGGCGGGACTGGTCACCGGGGAGGGCTCCTCCTGGGAGGGCGTCGGCGCCTGTACCGGCAGGCCCGGCTGTGTCAAGTCCCTCGCCGACGTGCGGGCCGACGCCCGCGCCGCCCTGGATGCGGCACCGGGTGGCCTTCCTGTCTACTGGTCCGGCTGCGAGCGCCGCTGCGGCCATCCCCGGGGGACGGCCTGGGTGGACGCCGTGGCGACCGGCACCGGATACGACCTGGCCCACCGCCCGGCCGACCCGGCGGCCGCCCCCCGGCCCGCCGGACGGAACGTATCGGCGGACCGGCTCCCCGAGGTGCTCGCGGCCGCCCGCCGGCGCCCTCCGACCCCCGGCCCACGCGGCACGACGCCGTCAGGAAAGAGCGAGAGCAGAGTGTTTGAGTACGAGAAGGACGGCGCGGCCATCTACCGCGAGTCCTTTGCCACGATCCGCGCCGAGGCCGACCTCACCGGGCTGCCCCCGGACGTCGCCCAGGTCGCCGTCCGCATGATCCACGCCTGCGGCATGACCGACCTGCCCCGCGACCTCGGGCACACCCCGCTGGTCGTGGCCCGTGCCCGCCAGGCGCTGCGCGCCGGGGCGCCGATCCTCTGCGACGCCAACATGGTCGCCAGCGGCGTCACCCGCAAGCGGCTCCCCGCCGACAACGAGGTGATCTGCACCCTCGCCGACCCGTCCGTGCCGGAGCTGGCCGCGCGGCTGGGCACCACCCGCAGCGCCGCCGCCCTCGAACTCTGGCGGGACCGTCTGGACGGGGCCGTGGTCGCCGTCGGCAACGCGCCCACCGCCCTCTTCCGCCTGCTGGAGATGATCGAGGAGGGCGCGCCCCGTCCGGCCGCCGTCATCGGTGTCCCCGTCGGCTTCGTCGGCGCCGCCGAGTCCAAGGACGCGCTGGCCGTCCACGCCTCGGGCCTGGACCACCTGATCGTGCGCGGCCGGCGCGGCGGCAGCGCCATGGCCGCCGCCGCCCTCAACGCGATCGCGAGCGAAACCGAATGAGCACCCCCGCACCCGGCCGTCTCTACGGCGTCGGACTCGGCCCCGGCGACCCGGACCTGATGACCCTGCGCGCCGTCCAGGTCATCGACGAGGCCGACGTGGTCGCCTACCACAGCGCCCGCCACGGCCGCTCCATCGCCCGCTCGATCGCCGCCGCCCACCTGCGCCCGGACCACGTCGAGGAAGCCCTGGTCTACCCGGTCACCACCGGCACCACCGACCACCCGGGCGGCTACCAGGGCGCCATGGACGACTTCTACGCCGCCTGCGCCGAACGGCTCGCCGCCCACCTGGACGCCGGGCGGACCGTCGCCGTCATCTCCGAGGGCGACCCGCTCTTCTACGGCTCGTACATGCACATGCACAAGCGGCTGGCCCACCGCTACCCGACCGAGGTCATCCCCGGCGTCACCTCGGTCAGCGCCGCCTCCGCACGGCTCGGCACGCCGCTGGTCGAGGGCGAGGAGGTGCTGACGATCCTCCCCGGCACCCTGCCCGAGGAGGAGCTGACCGCGCGGCTCGCCGCCACCGACTCGGCCGTCGTCATGAAGCTCGGCCGTACCTTCCCCGCCGTACGCGGCGCCCTGGAGGCGAGCGGGCGGCTGACCGAGGCCCGTTACGTGGAGCGCGCCACGATGGAGGGCGAACGCACCGGGCACCTCGCCGGCACCGACCCGGACTCGGTGCCGTACTTCGCCGTCGCCGTGGTCCCCAGCCGGGTCGCGGCCCTGCCGGTCGACGGTCCCGCCGCCGCCCTGCCCGACGAGGAGGACGCCGCGACGGCCCCGGCCGGCGAGGTCGTCGTGGTCGGCACCGGCCCGGCCGGACCGCTCTGGCTCACCCCGGAGAGCCGGGGCGCGCTCGCCGCCGCCCAGGACCTCGTCGGCTACACCACCTACCTCGACCGGGTCCCGCACCGGCCCGGCCAGACCCGGCACGGCTCCGACAACAAGGTGGAGGCGGAACGCGCCGAGTTCGCCCTGGACCTGGCCCGCCGGGGCCGCCGGGTGGCCGTCGTCTCCGGTGGCGACCCCGGCGTCTTCGCGATGGCCACCGCCGTGCTGGAGGCCGCCGCCGAAGGCCCGTACCGGAACGTGCCGGTCCGTGTCCTGCCCGGGGTCACCGCCGCCAACGCCGCCGCCGCCCGCGCCGGGGCGCCGCTCGGCCACGACTACGCGGTGATCTCCCTGTCCGACCGGCTCAAGCCCTGGGAGGTCATCGCCGAACGGCTCACCGCCGCCGCCCGCGCCGACCTCGCCCTCGCCCTGTACAACCCGGGCTCCCGCAGCCGCACCTGGCAGGTCGGCAAGGCCCGCGACCTGCTGCTGGAGCACCGCGGTCCCGACACCCCGGTCGTCCTCGCCCGGGACGTCGGCGGCTCCGGCGAGCGCGTCCGCACCGTCCGCCTCGCCGACCTGGACCCGGCCGAGGTCGACATGCGCACCCTGCTCATCATCGGCTCCTCCCAGACCCGCGCCGTCCGCCGCACCCCGGACGCCCCCGAGACGGTGTGGACCCCGCGCCGCTACCCGCAGGACACGGCTGCCGGAGGGTGACGGCGGCGAGCCCGGGAAGGCCGGGCCGCACCCGGCTCGGACCAGCCGGCGAACACCCCCACTCCCGCAGGGGTGTTCGCCGGAGGCGACCCCGGGCCGGACGGCTCAGCCGTGGTCCCCGGCCAGGACGGACCCCGCGCCGGAGGCCGAGGCCCCCGAGGCCGCCGCCTCGGTGGGCGACCGCACTCCGGCGCCCTGGCGCCCGGCCGCCCGGCGGCTCACCCGCCGCGCAGCCACGCCACCGCCTCCTCGGGAGCGGCCGCGACCGGAACCCCCTCCGGCACCGGCGGCCGCCGGACCACCACCACCGGGATCCCCGCCTCCCTGGCGGCGGTCAGCTTCGGGGCGGTCGCCTCGCCGCCGCTGTCCTTGGTGACCAGTACCTCCACGCCGTACGCGCGCAACACCTCCCGCTCGCCCTCCAGGGTGAACGGGCCACGGTCCAGCAGCACTTCGCACTCCTCGGGCCCGGCTCCGGCCGGCGGGTCGACCGACCGCAGCAGGAACCACAGCCCGGGCCCGGCGTCCGCGAACGCCGCGAGCCCGGTCCGCCCCGTGGTCAGGAACACCCGCCTGCCCAGCGACGGCAGCAGTGCGGCGGCCTCCTCCAGCGAGGCCACCGGGTACCAGCGGTCACCCGGTCCCCGCCGCCACGACGGGCGGCGCAGCGCCAGCAGCGGGACGCCCGCTCCGGCCGCCGCCTCGGCCGCGTGGAAGCTCATCACCCCGGCGAACGGATGCGTGGCGTCCACCACCGCGGCCACCCGCTCCTCGCGGAGCCACGCGGTCAGCCCGGCCACGCCCCCGAACCCGCCGACGCGCACCTCGCCCTCGGGCAGGACGGGCCGCGCCACCCGCCCGGCCAGCGAACTGACCACCCGCAGGGGACCGGCCGCCCCCGCCGTGAGCAGGGCGGCGAGCCGCCGGGCCTCGGTGGTGCCGCCCAGGATCAGGACGAGGGGAGGGACCGGGTCAGCAGACGTGGTCACGGTCGCGGTCCGGCGAGTAGAGGTGGCTGTCGCGGAACTCCCCGGCGCCCAGCGTCCGCCCGACCAGGATGACCGCGGTCCGCCGGAGCCCCGCCTCGCGCACCTGGCCGGCGATGTCGGCGAGGGTGCCGCGCAGCACCACTTCCCCGGGCCTGCTGGCGAACGCCACCACCGCCGCCGGGCAGTCGGCCCCGTAGTGCGGCTCCAGCTCGGCGACGACCCGGTCCGCGTACCCGGTCGCCAGGTGCAGCACCAGCAGGGCTCCGCTGCGGCCCAGCGTCGCCAGGTCCTCGCCCTCGGGCATCGGCGTGGCCCGCTGCGCGACGCGGGTCAGGATCACCGTCTGCCCGACGGTCGGCACCGTCAGCTCCCGCTTCAACGCGGCCGCCGCCGCCGCGAACGCCGGGACGCCCGGCACCACCTCATACGGCACACCGGCCGCGTCGAGCCGCCGCATCTGCTCGGCGACCGCGCTGAACACCGAGGTGTCCCCCGAGTGCAGCCGGGCCACGTCGTGCCCCTCCTCGTGGGCGCGGACCAGCTCCGCGGTGATCCGGTCCAGGTCGAGCCGGGCGGTGTCGATCAGCCGCGCGTCCGGCGGGCACTCGGCGAGGAGTTCGGTGGGGACGAGGCTGCCCGCGTAGAGACAGACCTGGCAGGCGGCCAGGGTGCGCGCGCCCCGCACGGTGATGAGGTCGGCGGCACCGGGGCCCGCTCCGATGAAGTACACGGTCATGGGGGTCTCCGGAAGAGGGGAGGTCGGGGAGGCAAGGCGGCGGGCCGTCAGGGGCCCTGCCGGGAACGGAACGGGGGTTCAGGACGGATCGGCGGGCTTCACCACGGACCACTGCGTGACCGGCATCGCCTGCCGCCAGCCGGTGAACGAGCCCACCGGCACGGCCTGCGCCACCGCGAGCCGGGTCAGCTCCCCGCCGTGGCGGCGGTACCACTCGGTGAGCAGCGCCTCCGACTCCAGCGTCACCGTGTTGGCCACCAGCCGCCCGCCGGCCGGCAGCGCCGCCCAGCAGGTCTCCAGCAGGCCCGCCCCGGTCAGCCCGCCGCCGACGAACACCGCGTCCGGCACCGGCAGCCCGGCCAGCGCGCCGGGCGCCGCCCCCGTGAGCACCTTGAGCCGGGGCACGCCCAGCGCACGCGCGTTACGGGTGATCCGTTCGGCCCGCACCGGATCGCGCTCCACGCTCACCGCGCGGCAGGAACGGTGGGCGCGCAGCCACTCCACCGCGATCGACCCGGAGCCGCCGCCCACGTCCCACAGGAGTTCCCCGGGGGCGGGCGCCAGCGCGGCCAGCGTCGCCGCCCGTACGTACTTCTTGGTGAGCTGCCCGTCGTGCTCGTAGGCGTCGTCCGGCAGGCCGGGCACCACCGGCAGCCGGGGCGCGCCCGGGGCGCGGACGCACTCCACGGCCACGACGTTGAGCGGATCGCCCGCCGGCGCGGACCAGGTGGCGGCCACGCCGTCCACCCGGTGCTCCGCGGGCCCGCCGAGTTGTTCGAGCACCGTCATCCGGCTCGGCCCGTAACCGCGCTCCCGCAGCAGTTCCGCGACCCGGGCCGGGGTGGTGGCGTCCGGAGCGAGCACCAGCACCCGGCGCCCGTCGTGCAGGGCGCCGGCCAGCGCCGCCGGGTCCCGGCCGACCGCCGACACCACGTCCACGTCCTGCATCGCCCAGCCCATCCGGGCGCAGGCGTACGACACCGAGGACGGGTGGGGGAGGACGTGCAGGGCCGCCGGGCCCGCCTCCTCGGCGAGGGCGCGCCCGATCCCGTAGAACATCGGGTCGCCGCTGGCGAGCACCGCCAGCCGCCGCCCGGCGTGCTCGGCGAGCAGCTTCGGCACGGCGGGCCGCAGCGGCGAGGGCCACGCGACACGCTCACCCGCGCACGCGGGCGGCAGCAGAGCGAGCTGGCGCGGCCCGCCGATCACCACCTCGGCCGTGGCCAGCGCCTCCCGCGCCGCCGGGCCGAGCCCGGTCCAGCCCTCCGCCCCGATCCCGACGACGGTCACGGCTGGCTGCTCGGCTGTCGGGGTCACGTGCGGATACCTCGTACGGGGCGGGGGCGCGGGCAGCGGCCCGGGGGCGGGAAGTCGCCTCGCACTCTAACGCGCGTCCCACCCGCCCCCACCTGCGGCAAGGCGGTGGGGTTGCTCACTCGCCCGCCTCGCCCGCACCGCCTGCCCGGGGCTCACCGGTGCGCGGGGCACGCCTTGCGGGCGTGGGCGGGGCCGTGGCGGTGCGCGTGGTGGTGGCTGTGCCCGCCCTGGGACAGCGTCTTGGCCAGCTCCTTGGCCTGCTTGGCCTGCTTGAGACGCTCCCCGCCGCCCGCGTGCTGCTCGGGCCGGCAGCGGGGGCCGTGCTGCTGGTGGCGGCCGTGTCGCTTGGCGTCCCTGACGTCCTTGGCGTGCTTGAGCTGCTTGAGGTGCTTCAGATTCTTGAGGTGCTTCTCGCGCGGGCTGAGCGTCAGCGCCAGGCCGATGGCCAGCAGCCAGCTGTCCTTGCTGACGCCGATGCCGTCGGGGGTCGGCCAGACGCTGCCCTCCTTCCGCAGGCCCGGGGTCTGCGCGTACACCGCCATCAGGCTGCCCGCGAACCCGGTCAGCGCGGCGCCCGCGAGCCGGGTCGGCACCGCCGGGGTCAGCAGGGCCGCGCCGAGCGCGATCTCACCGGCGGCGAGCAGCCTGAGGAAGCGGGGCGCGTCGATGTTCTCCAGGAACGGGAAGCTCTGCCGCGCCATCCCGTGGACGCCCTGGGCCTGTTCGTCCGGCCCGTCCCACTTCTCCATCCCCGAGTGCAGGATGAAGGCCCCCGTGATCAGCCTGAGCGGCACCTGCCACGCCCTGACCTTGCCGCACCCACTCATACGAACTCCCTCCGCAGACCATGGAATCGCTCACCGCGGCGACGGTGGCCACGGTGAAGCGGACATTTCCGTCATTCTCCGCCGGAAGTGGAAGCTCGGCACCTGGGCGGGCCCCCGGCCACCGGGGCCACGGGACGTCGGCCACCGGCGACTGACGGGACCGGAGAGCGGAGCGTCACGTCACAGGAACCGCCGGATCGGTACCACCAGCGCCTCTCGGCCCCGCTGGAGCCAGGAACGGCGCCGGTACCGGTCGGCGCGCATCTCCACGCTCACCGCGGTGTCCTCGTCGAAGTGCCGGTCGAGGACGGCGGTGAACTCCTCGTCGATGACGGTGAGCATGACCTCCTCGTCGTGGTCGAGCGAACGCCGGTTGATGTTGGTCGACCCGGTCAGCGCCGCCACCCGGTCCACCGTGATGACCTTCGCGTGCATCATCGTCGGCTGGTACTGGTGGATGCGGACCCCGCAGCCGAGCAACTGGTCGTAGTGCCACTGCCCCGCGAGCTGGCAGACCCGCTTGTCGGTGTGCGGACCGGGCAGCAGGATCTCCACCTCCACCCCGCGCGCGGCCGTGGCGCAGAGCAGGTCGATGAAGTAGGTGTCGGGGGCGAAGTACGCGGTGGCGATCCGCACCCGCTCCTCGGCGGACTGGAGGATCACCCGCAGCAGTGTCTGCATGTCCTGCCAGCCGAAACTGGCCGAACCGCGCACCACCTGCACCACCGCGGAGCCGGACGCCTCCTGCGCCGTGAACCGGTCCCGCTCGTCGAAGAGGTCGTCGCAGCACTCCGCCCAGTTCTGCGCGAAAGCCGCCGCGACACCGTCCACCGCCGGGCCGCGCAGCCGCACATGGGTGTCGCGCCACTCGTTCTCGTTCCGGGCGTCGCCGCACCATTCCTCGGCGATCCCGACCCCGCCGGTGAAGGCGACCGTCTCGTCCACCACCAGGACCTTGCGGTGGCAGCGGTGGTTCTGCTTGAACGGCGAGAGGAAGACCGGCTTGCGGAACCACGAGACGTGCACCCCCGCCGCGTCCATCTCGTCCAGCAGGTGCTGCTCGATGAGCCTGCTGCCGAAGCCGTCGAGGAGCAGCCGCACCCGCACGCCCGCCCGCGCCCGGTCGCAGAGGGCGGCGGCGAAGTCGCGGGCGATCTCGCCCTTCCAGTAGACGAAGGTCATCAGGTCGACGGTGTGCTCCGCCGAGCGGATGGCGGCCAGCATCGCGGCGAAGATCTCGTCACCGTTGCGCAGCGCCGTCAGTGCGTTCCCCTCGGTGGCGGCCACGCCGATGAGCCGCTCCAGCCGTCTGCGCAGCCGCTGCCCGCGCGCCGTCAGTACCTCGCCACCACGGGCCCGGGCGTCGTCCGCCGGGACGTCCGTCATCGTCATGAGCTCTCCCGCCCTGGTCGAAAGGGCGCCGGAGCCCCGGCGTCCTGTGCCCGGAGGGTGCCCCCGCTTCCGCTCCGGCGTCACGTCACCTGCCCGGATCGCACATCCTTACGCTTCCAGGCCGCGGCCGCCACTCAGGGCACGGGCGGCCGTGCCCGCCTATTCTGACCGGGGCCGCGAGCTCCGGTGCCGCCGCCCGGCCGCACGGACGAGGCGAGAGGAAGACCGCAGGTGGAGAGCGCAGCGGAGCAGGACGGGGCCGCCCGGCCCGGGTCCGGCGTCCACGAGGTGGACGCGTCCTTGCTGGAAGGGCTCAGCGTCGACGAGAGCCGCCCCGAGCAACCGGTCCTGCGCAAGGCCGACGGCGAACCCGTCCGGACCTGGCGGGAGAACTATCCCTACGACCGGAAGATGCGCCGCCGCGAGTACGAGCGGTGCAAACGGGTCCTCCAGATCGAGCTGCTGAAGATGCAGAGCTGGGTGAAGGAGACCGGCGCGCGGCTCGTGATCGTCTGCGAGGGGCGCGACGCCGCCGGGAAGGGCGGCACGATCAAACGGTTCACCGAACGGCTCAACCCGCGCGGGGCCCGCGTCGTGGCGCTGGACAAGCCGACCGGGAAGGAGGCCGGCCAGTGGTACTTCCAGCGCTACATCGCGCACCTGCCCTCACCCGGCGAGATCGTCTTCTTCGACCGGTCCTGGTACAACCGGGCCGGGGTCGAGCGGGTCATGGGCTTCTGCACGGAGGAGCAGTACCAGCAGTTCCTGGTGCAGGCGCCGCTGTTCGAGAAGATGATCACCTCGGACGGCATCCTGCTGGTGAAGTTCTGGTTCTCCGTCTCGCGGGCCGAGCAGCGGACCCGCTTCGCCATCCGGCAGATCGATCCGGTGCGGCAGTGGAAGCTCTCCCCGACGGATGTGGCCTCCCTCGACCTCTGGGACGCCTACACCCAGGCGAAGATCGACATGTTCCGGGCCACCGACACGCCGTACGCACCCTGGACCGTCGTCAAGACCAACGACAAGCGCCGCGGGCGCCTGGAGGCCATACGGGGCCTCCTGCTCCGCGTCGACTACGCGGCCAAGGACGAGGACGCCCTCGGTGAGGCCGACCCCCTCGTCATCGGCCCCGCCGACACCCTCCTGGAGCCCGGCGAGGAACCCACCTCCCTCTCCCCGACCCCCCTCGCGGACCACGGAGAGGGCCCGGGCAGCCATCCAGGAGGCTAGGGGGGGCCACCCCCACGGTGCCCGGCACGCACCCGCCAGTCCTCCCCTCCGTTCGAGCAGGGGAGGCAGGGCCCGGCCGAGGACCTTCGCCCGGCGCGTCGGGCGCACGCACCGACCACCGCGGACCCCCGCTCAGCATGTGCCGGACGCCCCCGGGCCGGTCCCATGAGCCCGCGCCGGCCACACCCGAGCCCGGCCGGCGCTCGGAACCACCTCCCGGCCCACCCGGTGCAGGAGGCCCACCAGCGACCGCCACGGCCGAACCGGACTTGGCCGCGAACGGGCCCTGCCCAGCACCCTCAGCCGGGCCACGCCGCAGGTGGACCCCCGCGGAGTGCCCGTACCGCACGGGGGCCGGCGCGGCGCGCCTCACCCCGTTGGGTGCCTCGCTGCGGGCGGGATCCCGCCCGGCGGCCCCGCCCCCTGCCGCGGGAGTCCGACGAGGCGGGCCGAGGTGGCGACGGCCCCGTCGCCCACCGGTCGGCGGACGGCCGGGGTCCACGCCTGTCCGTCCGGAGGGCAAGTCCCCAGGGGCGACGGACGGGGCCGGCCGAGTGCGCCCCGCCGCCCCGCCCCGTCCGGCGCGCCGGGCAGGGCGCGGCGGGGGAGCAGGGGCGCGAAGCAACCCCGTGAGGGAAGGTGGCAGGGAGCGTGCGCCCTCCTGTGCGCCCCGCACACTCCTTGTGCTCCGTCCGGTGCACGTGCTCGGCGGGTGGCCCCCGGCCTGGCGTTTCCGCAAAACCCGCGTCGGGAAGTCGTACTCGAAAGGACGCGCGACCTGACGCATGACTTGCCCCGGGCGAGCACCGAGCCCAGCATGTAGAACACCCTGGCGGCCTGCCGCGGAGCCCCGGAACGCCGTAGTCGTTCCGGTGGAAGCCGCTCGTGGCCCTCGACGACGGAGGACTCGCATGGCCTCGTACTTCGAGAACAGCAGCGACGCCCTCGTGCCCGATGCCCTGAAGGGCTTCGCGCGGGCCCATGCCGACCTGGTCACCCTCGACCCCGAGTACGGCTTCCTGCTCAGCAGGACGGCGGCCCCCTCGCGCCGTGTCGCCCTGCTCTCCGGCGGCGGCGCGGGGCACGAGCCGCTGCACGCGGGGTATGTGGGCCGCGGGATGCTCGACGCCGCCTGTCCCGGCCGCGTCTTCGCCTCCCCGCACAACCGCCAGGTGTACGAGGGGTCCCTCGCCGCCGCCCGCGAGGAGGGCGTGCTGCACATCGTGAAGAACTACACCGGTGACCGGATCAACTTCGGCATCGCCGCCGAGCGCCTCGCCCACCGGGGCGTGCCCTGCGCGCGGGTGCTGATCGACGACGACCTCGCCTCCGACTCGGCGGACATCGCCTCAGGGCGCCGCGGCACCGGGGGCACCGTCCTCATCGAGAAGATCCTCGGCGCCGCCGCCGACACCGGCCTCGGCCTCACCGAACTCCAGGAACTCGGCACCCGCCTCGCCGGCCGCTGCCGTACGCTCGCCGTCGCCTCCGCCGCGCACACCGCGCCGACCACCGGCGAGCCGGCCTTCCCCCTCGCCACCGGCGAGCTGGAGTACGGGGTCGGCATCCACGGCGAGCGCGCCCAGGAGACCGTCCCGAGGGAGCCGCTCCGCGGCCTGGTGGAGCGCATGACCGCCGCGCTCCTGGACGCCCTCGCCCCGCAGGGTCCGGTGATCGCCCTGGTCAACGGCCTCGGCGCGGTCACCCCGCTGGAGCTCTACGCCGTCCACGGCGAACTGGCCGCGCTCCTCGACGCCCGCGGCACCGACCTGGCCCGCGCCCTCGTCGGGGACTACATCACCGCGCTCGACATGCGGGGCTTCTCCGTCACGCTGCTCGCGGCCGACCCGGAGATCCTCAGCCTCTACGACGCCCCGGTCCACACCGCCGCCCTGCGCTGGTGAGCGGCCTCCGGTCACCGACGCCCCCCATCCCACCGGCCACCGAGAGCGGGAGTTACGCCATGACGACGAGCCTCTCCCACGACGCCACCGCCACCGACGGCTGGATACGCCGGTTCGCCGAGTCCGCCCGCGCCACCGAGGGCAGGCTCACCTCCCTCGACCAGCAGGTCGGCGACGGCGACTTCGGCACCAACCTCACCGCCGGCGCCGACGCCGCCGTCCGCCGCCTCGACCGGATCCCGGCCGACGGCACCGACCCGGCCGCGCCGCTGGAGGCCGCCGCCACCGCCTTCCTGGACGAGGTCGGCGGCACGAGCGGCCCCCTCTTCGGCCTGCTGCTCCAGTCGCTGGCCGCCGCCGTCGCGGCGTCCGGTCCCACCACCGCGGCCTACGCCGAAGGCGTCGCCGACGGCCTCGCCGCGATCCGCCGGGTGGGCGACGCCGCACCCGGCGACAAGACCCTCGTCGACGCCCTGGCCCCGGCCGCCGAGGCGCTGCGCGGCACCTCGGCCGACACCTCCGTGGACCAGGCCCTCGCCGACGCCGCCGAAGCGGCCTGGGAGGGCGTCCGCTCCACGGCCCGGCTCCGCGCCCGCATGGGCCGCTCCAGTTACCTGGGCGAGCGCGCCGAGGGCATCCCCGACCCGGGCGCGGTCGGCGTGGGCCTGCTCTTCGCCTCGGCCCAGGGCGTCGTCAGCGATCTCGACGCGCACCTGGGCTGAGGCGCCCCCCGGCTACTCCTCGGCGCTGCCGCCCTGCTGCGGCACGTGGGCCCGGACCCATGCCAGCAGCACCGGTGAGTGCAGGGTCGTCACCCACAGGTCGGCGCGTGAGGCGTCCTCCTCGCCGGGGCGCGGTCCCACCCCCAGCACCCGCAGCCCGGCCCGCCGCGCCGACTCGATGCCGGTCATCGAGTCCTCGACGGCCAGCGCTTCGTCGGGCTGGGCGCCGCAGAGCCGCGCCGCCGTCGCGTAGACGTCAGGCCACGGCTTCGGGCGGACGGCCGCGGCGCCCGGCGCGGCGGCGGCCGACGGCTCGTCGGGGACCACGATGTGGCCGAAGTGGTGCAGCAGCCCGGCCCGGTCGAGACTGGTCTCCACCACCTCCAGCGGGCAGTTGCTCGCCACCGCCATCGGCAGCCGCCCGGAGAGCCGGCGGACGAACTCCGCGGCGCCGGGCATGGTCACCGGATCGTCGGCGACCAGCGCCATGAAGTGGTGCAGGAGCGACTCGGTCAGTTCCGGAGCCAGGTGCGGCTTGTCGGACTCCTCCGCCATCAGCCGCCCGCAGTCGGTGTAGTGCACTCCCTTGGCCCGCTCGGCGAACCCCGGCAGGGGCCGCAGCCCGAACTGCCGGAAGACCTGGCTCCGAGCGTCCTGCCAATGCCGTTCGGTGTCCATCAGGGTGCCGTCGCAGTCGAAGACGACGGCCTCGGGGGACCAGCTGAGGAGCGGGTGTGCCTTGGTGGTCATGGTGTACCTCCTGGGGGAGGGGGCGGTCGGGCTTGTCGCAAGACCGCGGTTTCGTGGGGTCGTGCGTTTCCCTGAGCCGGCCACCGGGACGTCGTACGTCCGCCGGTCTCGTGCGGGGGACGGGAGCGCGAAAGTGCAATCCCGCCCAAACCGCGAAACATCACGACGGCTACGTTATTTTCGCGATGAAGCATCACGCAATCACTACTTCGAGTGCTCGACGGGGTGGGGTGGCAGGTGTAAAGGGGACCCCGTCGGACGCCGCTCGCCGTCAACCTCGCGAGCCCTCAATCCCGCTCACGGCTCGCCAAGTTGAGGCATATTCGTCCGGCGCCGAGGAACGCTCCGAAGCGGCGGAGGGGATTCACTCGAATGGCCAGCAACCGCGCCGGAAATCGCGGGAAATCACCCGCACGCGTGCACCTTCGAAAGAATTGAACAATATCCGCGCACGGGAAGGTTATTTTGCTACCGGCGTACGCGGGCGCACTACATTCTCCGTCGTCACGGAAACGTTGAGCGAAGGTGGACAGCACGTTGCAGGAACGAGCGCGGGCAACCCGCAGATCACTCCTGGAGGCGGCGGCCCTCCTCTTCGCGGAACAGGGCTACGCCGGCACCAGCGTCAACGACATAAGCGCCAGGTCCGGCCGGACCAGCGGCGCCGTCTACTTCCATTACGCCAGCAAGGAGGGGCTCGCCCTCGCCGTCGTCAAGGACCGCTTCGCCACCTGGCCCGGCCTCGCCACCCGCTACGCCGACCGCGCCGAACCGCCGCTGGAGAAACTGGTCGCACTCAGCTTCGACATCGCCCACGCCCTCGCCGAGGACCCGGTCGCCCGCGCGGGCGCACGCCTCTGGGCCGAACGCGACACCATCGACGCCCCCCTCCCCGACCCCTTCGCCCTCTGGACCACCGCCACCACCCGCCTGCTCGCCCAGGCCCGCACCGCCGGCCACCTCGCCGACCGCGTCCGCCCCGCCCCCACCGCGCGCTCCCTGGTCCGCGCCTTCTTCGGCCTGTGCACGCTCACCGAAGCCCTGGAGGGCCGCACGGCCATCACGGCGCGACTGACGGACTGGTGGTTGCTCACCCTGGGCTCACTCCAGCAACGCCCGGACCCGGCAGGGGTGTTGGCGCGGGCGCTCCGGAGGCGGGCGCCCCGGGCGGGGGAGCGGATGGTGGGGGCGGCCAGCGGGGAGTGAGCGGGAGGCCTTCGTACGGGTGCCGCGGGGGGCTCCCGGCGGCTCCGGGCGGCGGGACGAGCGGACCCGGCCGGCGCGTCAGGCGCCGTCCGTCGTGCCGGCGCTCCCGGCGGTGTCACGGTCGGCGGCGCGGAGGAGCGCCCGCGGCACGTGCCGGGCCCGGCCGCGTGGACCTGAGCCGCCGGACCGGACGTACACGGCGCTGAGCGCCGTGACGAGGAAGCCGAAGCGTGCCGGCCTGATGGGCCGACTGAGCGAGCCGCACGAACGGCTGGGCCGCGGGCGGGGGCGCGAACGCGGAACTGCGCTGCCGCGTCGCCCGGCTGGAAGCCGAGCCGGGGGCCCAGGGCGACCGCGTCGAGCAGCTCCAGGACGGGCTGCGAGCGGTCCGGGACGAGAGGCTGATCCTCCGGGAGAGGCTGAACGGGGTGCATGTGCGGCGCGCGGGGCTGTACTTCAGCTGGGCCGGGGAGGAGGAGGTCCGCCGTCGCGCCGCGGAGGCGGAGCGCGAGGAGGCCCGTCGGGAGAGGGGACGACAGGTCGAGGAGCTGAGCCTGCGGCTCGGCGCCGCGGAGGGTCTGCTGAGGTCCGTCCTGGAGCCGAGGCCGGGCGTGGCGAGGAGGAGCAGGACGAGGCGGGCCCCGGCGGCTCCGTAACCGGCACGCCGCCAGGAGGCCGTGCCACCTGGCGACGCCCGCGCCGGGAGCGGTGACACCGCCGCGCGTCGGCCGTGGCCGCCGGCGACCGGGACCTCGCGGGCCGGGGACCGGCCCCGGCGCGGAGGAGGGCTGCTCCCCGTCGTCCCGGGGAACAGCCCTCGTCGTCACCGCGCGGCCTACAGGTCGAAGTACAGCTCGAACTCGTGCGGGTGGGGCCGGAGCTGGATCGGGGCGATCTCCTGGGTGCGCTTGTAGTCGATCCAGGTCTCGATCAGGTCGGAGGTGAAGACGCCGCCGGCCTGGAGGTACTCGTTGTCGGCCTCGAGGGCTTCGAGGACGGCCGGGAGGGAGGTCGGGACCTGGGGGACGCTCGCGTGCTCCTCGGGGGCCAGCTCGTAGAGGTCCTTGTCGATCGGCTCGGCGGGCTCGATCTTGTTCTTGACGCCGTCCAGGCCCGCGAGGAGGAGGGCCGAGAAGGCCAGGTACGGGTTGGAGGACGGGTCCGGGGCGCGGAACTCGACGCGCTTGGCCTTCGGGTTCGAGCCGGTGATCGGGATGCGCATCGCGGCGGAACGGTTCCGCTGGGAGTACACCAGGTTGACCGGGGCCTCGAAGCCGGGGACCAGGCGGTGGTAGGAGTTCACCGTCGGGTTGGTGAAGGCGAGCAGCGACGGGGCGTGCTTGAGGATGCCGCCGATGTAGTAGCGGGCGGTGTCCGAGAGGCCCGCGTAGCCCTGCTCGTCGTAGAAGAGCGGGGTGCCGCCCGACCACAGGGACTGGTGGACGTGCATGCCGGAGCCGTTGTCACCGAAGATCGGCTTGGGCATGAAGGTCGCGGTCTTGCCGTTGCGCCAGGCGACGTTCTTCACGATGTACTTGAAGAGCATCAGGTCGTCGGCGGCGGCGAGCAGCGTGTTGAACTTGTAGTTGATCTCCGCCTGGCCGGCGGTGCCCACCTCGTGGTGCTGGCGCTCGACCTCCAGGCCGGCCCGGTCCAGCTCCAGGGAGATCTCGGCGCGCAGGTCGGCGAAGTGGTCGACCGGCGGGGCCGGGAAGTAACCGCCCTTGTAGCGGACCTTGTAGCCGCGGTTCTCGACCTCGGAGCCGGTGTTCCAGGCGCCGGCCTCGGAGTCGATGTGGTAGAAGCCCTGGTTCGCGGAGGTCTCGAAGCGCACCGAGTCGAAGACGTAGAACTCGGCCTCGGGGCCGAAGAACGCGGTGTCGGCGATACCGGTGGAGGTGAGGTACGCCTCCGCCTTCTTCGCGATGTTGCGGGGGTCGCGGCTGTACTGCTCGCCGGTGATCGGGTCGTGGATGAAGAAGTTGATGTTCAGCGTCTTGTCGCGGCGGAAGGGGTCCACGCGCGCCGTCGACAGGTCCGGGCGGAGCGACATGTCGGACTCGTGGATGGCCTGGAAACCGCGGATCGACGATCCGTCGAAGCCCAGCTCCTCGTCCGGGTCGAACGCCTTCGCCGGGATGGTGAAGTGCTGCATCACACCCGGGAGGTCGCAGAAGCGGACGTCAACGAACTTGACGTCCTCGTCGGCGATGAACTTCTTCGCGTCGTCGGCGTTCTGGAACATCCAACTCCTCCTACTCCCGACCCGGGAAGGGCGGGGTGGTAGCTCGGTCGTGCGGCCAGTGCGGGTGGCGCACGGTGAACCTGAGACTAGGGACAGGGGATTTCTCAAGCATGACCCATGTGTTTCACCGACGTTAATCGGACGGACCCGCGCGAACCGTGTGACCTGGGCCTCATCCGTTCCGTGCTCACCCGGACGCCCCCGCGGGCGTGACCTGACTCATGCCGCGCGCCCCGGGCCCGGCGCCGGACCGGGTACCCCGCCGCAGTACCGTGTGAGCGTGGACAACAGGCAAGCAATCGGATCGTGGCTCTCCGGCCCGCGCGCGGCCGCGGAGGAGATGGGAGCCGACTTCGGCCACCGGGGGGAGCGGCTCGGCCTGCCCGAGCACGGTCCTGGGTCGGTGGCCCCGGTGGGGCGCCGGTTCGGGGCCCTCGCCGTCGACTGGGCGCTGTGCATGCTCATCGCGTACGCCCTGTTCTCCGGTGGCGACGCCCAGTCCGCGGGGAACTGGGCCCTCGGCATCCTGCTGGTGATGAACATCCTCACCGTCGGCACCGTGGGCTGCACCCCGGGCAAGCTCCTACTGCGTCTGCGCGTGATCTCGGAGAACGGCGGCCGCCTGGGTCTCGGCCGGGCCGTGGCCCGCAGCGTGCTGCTCTGCCTCGCCGTACCGGCCCTGGTCTGGGACCGTGACTCGCGCGGGCTCCACGACCGGCTCGGGCGCGCCGTGCAGATCCGCGTCTAGGGCCTGTCCGGCGGATCCTCGTGGCGCAGCCCGCGGCGAGAGTGCGGCCGGGCGTCGCGGGCCCACGAAGATCCGCCGGGTCCCAGGGCCCGGGGCGCCGCCCCGGTGCACGGGAGCTCTCGGGCCCTGGTCCCGCGGTGGCCGGTCATGTCGCTCGACAGGGCGCCGGACGTGCGGGAGGGCGGCACCGGAACCGAGGTTCCGGTGCCGCCCTCCCGCACGTCCGGGTCAGGAGTTCAGCGCATCTTCGGGCCACGCGGCATACGGGCGCCCTTGGGCATGGGGCCCTTCGGCACCGGCATGTTGCTCATCAGGTCGCCGAGGGCGCGCAGCCGGTCGTTGGTCGCGGTGACCTGCGGCCCGGTGAGGACGCGCGGGTACTTGAGCATCGTGGTGCGGACCTTCTTCAGCGGGACCTGGTCCTCGCCGGTGCCCACCACGATGTCGTGGACGGGCACGTCCACCACGATCCGCGCCATCTTCTTCTTCTCCGCCGCCAGCAGGCCCTTCACCCGGTTCGGGTTGCCCTCGGCGACGAGGACGATGCCGGCCTTGCCGACCGCGCGGTGCACGACGTCCTGGCTGCGGTTGACCGCGACCGCCGGGGTCGTGGTCCAGCCGCGGCCGATGTTGTCCAGGACCGCCGCCGCCGCTCCGGGCTGGCCTTCCATCTGGCTGAACGCGGCCTTCTCGGCGCGGCGGCCGAAGATGATCGCCATCGCGAGGAAGGCGAGCACGAAGCCGAGAATGCCGAGGTAGACCGGGTGGCCGACGAGGAAGCCGATAGCAAGGAGCACGCCGAAGGTGACGATCCCCACCGCGGCGATGACCAGGCCGATCTTCGGATCGACGCGCTTCGCCATCTTGTACGTCTGGGCGATCTGCTTGATCCGCCCCGGGTTCGCAGAACTCGCTGCGTTGTCCTTGCTCGCCATGCGACGAAGTTTACGTGTCCCTGATGCGTCGGCGTCCTGCGGGCGGGGTATCAGTCGCCGCCTGACCGCCGGGCGGTGCCGACCTGCTGCCGGAACGGTTCGGCGGGACCGGCGCGGGGCGGCTCAGGAGGTCTGCGAGCCAGGTGTGGCGGCGGCCTCCAGGACCGCCTGGGCCTCCACCCGGTCCTGCGCGCGGCGACGGTCCTCCAGGACCGAGGTCCAGGCGTTGCGGCGGGCCGTGCGCTGACCCGAGCGCAGCAGCACGGACTCGACGGCGCGCAGCGCGCCGGTGACGGAGGGCCACGCGGCGGGCCGGGTCGTGGTGGTCCTGAGCGGGGTGACGGGCGCGGCCTGCATCTGAAGATCCCCTCGGAGAACGGCGAAGTGGCGCGGTGCCGGAGACGTGCCGTCCGCGCCCGCCGGACGGGGGGAGGTCCGCCCCGGCCCTGGAGCACGGCGTACGTACAGCGTCACCGACTGGTGTTACCAGGGCGTGACCTGCGGGTCAAACACCCATGAAACCCTCGCGGCGCCCGGCCCGCACCCCGGGACGGCCGAAACGGCCCCCGTACGGTCGCGAACTGCGGATTCGTACGAGGGCCGATCGGCGGCCGGGGCGCGGCGACGGGCCGGGTGTGCGGGGATTCACAGGGCCCGGGCCGGATGACCGGGGCACGGCCCCGGCCGGAGGCGGTCAGAGCGCGCGGGCCGCCGGGGCGGTCTCGGCGGGGACTCCGGAGCGGCGGTCCATCGCCTGCTGGAAGAGGCGCCCGGCGCGGTACGAGGAGCGGACCAGCGGGCCCGACATGACGCCGGAGTAACCCATCTCCTCGGCCTCCTCCTTCAGCTCCACGAACTCGTGCGGCTTCACCCAGCGCTCCACCGGGTGGTGGCGCACCGAGGGGCGCAGGTACTGCGTGATGGTGATCAGCTCGCAGCCCGCGTCGTACAGCCGCTGGAGGGCCTCGCTGACCTCGGCGCGCTCCTCGCCCATGCCCAGGATCAGGTTGGACTTGGTGATCAGGCCGGCCTCGCGGGCGCGGGTGATGACCTCGAGCGAGCGCTCGAAGCGGAAGCCGGGGCGGATGCGCTTGAAGATGCGCGGCACCGTCTCGACGTTGTGCGCCAGGACCTCGGGACGCGAGGAGAAGACCTCGGCGAGCTGGTCGGGGTCGGCGTTGAAGTCGGGGATGAGCAGCTCGACCTTGGTGTGGCCGCCCTCGCGCTCCGAGGTCATCGCGTGGATCCGGCGGACCGTCTCGGCGTACAGCCAGGCGCCGCCGTCCTCCAGGTCGTCACGGGCGACGCCGGTGATCGTGGCGTAGTTCAGGTCCATCTTGACGACGGACTCGCCGACGCGGCGGGGCTCGTCGCGGTCGAGCGCCTGCGGCTTGCCGGTGTCGATCTGGCAGAAGTCGCAGCGCCGGGTGCACTGGTCACCGCCGATGAGGAAGGTGGCCTCGCGGTCCTCCCAGCACTCGTAGATGTTGGGGCAGCCGGCCTCCTGGCAGACCGTGTGCAGGCCCTCGCTCTTGACCAGCTTCTGGAGCTCGTTGTACTCGGGACCCATTTTGGCGCGGGTCTTGATCCACTCGGGCTTGCGCTCGATGGGGGTCTGGCTGTTGCGGACCTCCAGGCGCAGCATCTTGCGTCCGTCGGGTGCGACTGCGGACACACCGGCTCCCTGTTGGTTTGCGTGGCTCGCGTCACGGGGCGCGACGTCGATTCTTCGGCGTACATCAGGGTACGCCCCGCCAACTGCGGGGTGACTACCCCGGTCAGCCTCCGGGACCGTGGCTCGCGTCCCCCGTCCGGCCCACGCCGGGAAGGGCCGTCAAGGCGCTCGGTCAGGCCGTGGCGGGCTCGCCGGCGGACGGTGCGGCAGGTTCGGCCTCGGGCCGCCGGGGGAGCGGCACAGCCTCGCTGAGCACCTCGGCGAGATGCCGCTCCACGACCGGGAGGACCTCCTCGACGGTGACCTCGCGGCCCAGTTCCTGCGCGAGCGAGGCGACGCCCGCGTCCCGGATGCCGCAGGGGACGATCCGGTCGAACCAGGTGTTGTCCGGGTTCACGTTGAGCGAGAAGCCGTGCATGGTGACGCCCTTGGCGACCCGGATGCCGATGGCGGCGAGCTTGCGGTCCTCGTGGCGCTGGCCCGCGTTGGAGGGCGCGTACTGCGGACCGGCCAGGCGCGGGTCGAACTCGTCGTCGCCACCGAGGCGCGGGTCGAGGTCGAGGGAGAGCCCGCCGAGCGCCGCCCGCTCCTCCTTCGGGGCACCCAGGACCCAGACGCCGCTGCGGCCCTCGATCCGGGTGGTGGCCAGGCCCAGCTCGGCGCAGGCGCGGATCAGGGCCTCCTCCAGGCGCCGGACGTGGGCGACCACGTCGACGGGGCGGGGCAGCTTGAGGATCGGGTAGCCGACGAGCTGTCCCGGGCCGTGCCAGGTGATCTTGCCGCCCCGGTCCACGTCGATGACGGGGGTGCCGTCGAGGGGGCGCTCGCTCTCCTCGGTGCGCCGCCCGGCGGTGAAGACGGGCGGGTGCTCCAGGAGCAGGCAGGTGTCCGGGATCTCGTCGGCGAACCGGGCGGCGTGCACCCGGCGCTGCTCCTCCCACGCCCGCTGGTACTCCACCGCGTCCGCACCGAATCCCAGCCGGACGAACTGCACGTCACCCACGGCCCGCACCTCCTCGTTCGCGCGTCCACCGCGCCTTCGGGTCACTGTACGACCCGCCGCCGGAAGTCAGGCGTCCGCCCGATACTCACACGATCGGATGAATGTGTGGCACACCTCACTGCGCGGGCCGTGCGGCCCGTTACATTCACGCCGTTCCATCAGGGCTGCTCCACGGGCCCGGAAGGCAGGAGACCGCACAGCAGATGACGGACCGACCCCCTCAGCGCACCCCCAACCGCCAGCTCGCCGCGCTCATCGCGGAGGCCGGGTTCTCCCACGCGGGGCTGGCCCGCCGCGTCGACCAACTCGGTCTCGAACACGGGCTCGATCTGAGATACGACAAGACCTCGGTGACCCGGTGGCTGCGCGGCCAGCAACCCCGAGGGACCACCCCGGCCCTGATCGCCGAGGTCTTCACCCGGCGGCTGGGACGGCGGCTGACCGCCCAGGACCTCGGCCTCGACGCGTGCGCGCCGGTCTACGCCGGACTGGAGTTCGCGGCCACGCCCGAAGAGGCCGTCGACATCGTCAGCGGCCTGTGGCGCAAGGACTCCGGCAGCCACACCGAACTGCGGAAGATCGCCTTCACCCCGGCCGGACTGGTCGTCCCCAGCCGCGACTGGCTGATCGGCCGGGCCGACGACCGGGTCGGCCGCGGCGACCCCACTCCCGTCCCGGCCACCGTGCGCATCCCCGCGCAGGGCCGGCCCGTGCAGGCCGGGGCCCGGGCGGTCACCGTCGCCCCGCGCACCCGGCACCAGACCGAGCGCGGCCCCGGCCAGCGCGTCTCGGCGGGTGACATCGCCGCCCTCCGCTCGGTCGCCGACCTCTTCCGCTCCCTGGACCACGCCTACGGCGGCGGCCACGCCCGGCAGGCGCTCGTCCGCTACCTGGAGCACGAGGCCGAGCCGATGCTGCGCGGCCGGTACGGCGAGGCGACCGGCCGCCGCCTCTTCGCCGCCGCCGCCGACCTGACCCGGCTGGCCGGCTGGACCTCCTACGACATCGGGGCGCACGGGCTGGCCCAACGGTACTTCGTGCAGGCGCTGCGGCTGTCGCAGGCGGCGGCCGACCGGGCGTACGGCAGTTACGTGCTGATCACCATGAGCCGGCAGGCGGTCTACCTGCACCACGGGCGGGAGGCGGTGCAGCTGGCCCGGGTCGCGCAGCAGGGCGTGGGGACGACCGCGCCGCCGGTGGTGCAGGCGCTGCTGCACGCGGTGGAGGCGCGCGGGCACGGGGTGCTCGGCGAGGGCCGGGCCTGCCAGGCGTCGCTGGGGCGGGCGGAGCGGGCGCTGGAGGCGGCGCGGCCGGGGGACGACGTGCCGCACTGGGCGCGGTTCTTCGACGAGGCGCAGCTCGCGGACGAGTTCGCGCACTGCTACCGCGATCTCCAGCAGTACCGCCACAGTGCCCAGCACGCGGAACGCTCGCTCCAGCTCCGCGCGCACGGGTACGCCCGCAGCCGCCTGTTCTGCCGGGTCGTCCTCGCCTCCGCCCGCCTGGGCCTCGGAGAGCTCGACCAGGCGTGCACGCTGGGCGCGGAGGCGGCGCAGCACGCCGCCGAGATGCGGTCCGCGCGGGCCGTCGAGTACGTCCGCGACTTCGAACGCCGCCTGGAGCCGTACCGGGACGCGGCGGCGGTGCGCGGCTACCGGGACCGGGTGGCGGCGCTGCACTGAGCGCCGGGGCGGGCGGGGGAGTCGTGGCCCCCGTCCGCCTCGGACGGGACCCTGGCGGGACCTCCGTCGTGACGTACCGCTTCACGGCCGGCGCCGTCACCACCGGAACCGGCCCGGACGGGTGCTCCACCGAGGCGGCCCCGGCCGAGGAGCGGGACGGGAGCGGGTTCGCCCCGGGGGTTCCTGGCGGGCGGGGAGGAGCGCGACGAGCAGGACACCCCCCACAACACGCCCTGCCCGGTCACCGCCGGGCAGGGCGCGGCCTAGGGCTGCGTGAGCGAAGCCGTGCGGGCCGACGGCGTACTGCGGCTCGTGCTCGCGCTCCCCGGGCGCTGGACGCCCTCGGGCCGGCCGACGGCGGGACCGAGGCCGTCCTCTCGGCGCCGGACGCGGACGTCGCCCGGTTCCGGGAGGCGTCGGCGCCGGCCCTCGCCCGCGGACGGCCGGAGGCCAGGCCCGGGCCCGCGGCCCTGTGACCGTCCGGCGTCAGAGCGCCTTGCCCATCAGCACGTCGTCCACGTACTCCCCGCCCACGCGGACCTCGCCCGGCAGCACGCCCTCGACGCGGAAGCCCTCCGAGGCGTAGAGCGCGCGGGCCGGGGCGTTGTGGCCGAGGACGCGCAGGGTGAGGCGGCGGGCGCCCTGGGCGCGGGCCTCGTCGGCGCAGGCGCGGAGCAGGGCGCGGGCGACGCCCCGGCCGCGGGCCTCCTCGCGCACCGCGAGGCCCTGGAGCTGGCGGACGTGCGCGAAGGCCGGCAGCGGGACGGGGCAGCGGAGCACGGCGTACCCGAGGAGCTCCGCGCCGTCCTCGGCGACCAGGTGCTCGCCCGGTTCGCGGTGGCCCGTGAAGAAGGGGTCCGCGGGTGCCGCCGGCCGCTCGGTGACGGCGTGCAGCGGGGACCACGTGGCGAAGTCGATCCGGGCGAGCGCCGCCCCGTCGGAGGGACGCGCGGGGCGTATGAGTGGCCGCATGGCGGCACTCTGCCACGTCACCGGTGTGGCGGGCGGCCCGGGTGGTCATGATGGGGCGTATGCGGATCGCGGTCGCCGGCTCCTCCGGCCTCATCGGAACAGCGCTCACCACCTCCCTGCGGGCGGACGGCCACGAGGTGGTGCGGCTGGTGCGCCGCCCCGCCCGGGACGCCGACGAGGTGCAGTGGGACCCCGAGGAGGGGCGGGTCGAGACGGCGGGGCTCGTCGGCTGCTCGGCCGTGGTCAACCTCGCGGGCGCGGGCATCGCCGACCACCGCTGGACCGACGCCCACAAGCGGCGGATCCGTGACAGCCGGGTCTGGGGCACCGCCACCCTCGCCGAGGCCCTGGCCTCCCTGGATACCCCGCCGGACGTCTTCGTCAACGCCAGCGCCATCGGCTTCTACGGCGACACCGGCGACCGGGCCGTCGACGAGAGCGCCCCGCCCGGCGACGGCTTCCTGCCGTCCGTCTGCGTCGAGTGGGAGGAGGCGACGGCCGCCGCCGAGGAGGCCGGGGTGCGCACCGTGTTCCCCCGGACCGGGCTGGTGGTCTCGGCGAAGGGCGGCGCCTGGGCCAAGCTCTTCCCGCTCTTCAAGGCCGGGCTCGGCGGGCGGATCGGCGACGGCCGCCAGTACTGGAGCTACATCTCGCTCCACGACCATGTCGCGGCCCTGCGCCATCTCATCGACACCGAGGAACTCTCCGGCCCGGTCAACCTCACCGCGCCCCGCCCGCTGACCAACCGGGAGGTGACCGCCGCCATGGGCCGGGTGCTGCGCCGCCCCACGCCCTTCCCGGTGCCCGCCGCCGTGCTCAAGGCGGCCCTCGGGGAACTGGCGGGCGACGTGCTGGGCAGCCAGCGGGTGGTTCCCGCCCGGCTGCTGGAGTCCGGGTTCACCTTCCGGTGGCCGGGCATCGACGACACCCTGCGGGCCGCCCTCCGCTGACCCGCGGGTCCCACCAGGGGGCGCCCGTGGCACGCCGTGTGCGACCGGCGTACGACCGTGCTCGCCTCGTGCGCCTCTGCCCTGCGCCCGGAACCGCTTCTACGCTCGAACCTCGTACGCGGGTATTCCCAACGCGCGTCGGGGGCATGAGCCTCCCACGGATCGCCCAATCTCGGGGAGGGCACGTGAGTGAGCCCGGACAGGAAGCGGACGTCGTGATCGTGGGCGCGGGAGTCGCCGGACTCGCCGCCGCCCACGCGCTGACCAGCGCCGGCGTCGGAGTCACGGTGCTGGAGGCCGCCACACGGGTGGGCGGCAGGATGGCCACCGAAACGCTGGACGGCTACCGGCTGGACCGGTTCGGGCAGCCGCTCCTCACCCCCTGGCCCGAGGCGGCGGGCCCCCTCCTCGACGCCCTGCCGATGCGGGAGTTCGCCCCCGGCGTGCTGGTCCACAGCCAGGGGCGGCGAACCCGCACCGGTGAACCCGGGAGCGCGAGGGGCGCACTCAGTGCCGCACGCGCCCGGGCGAGCGCCCCTCGGCGGGTACCCCGGCAGCGCGGCCCCGAACGGCCCCGTGTCGCCCATGCCGTCGACGGCGCCCGGCTCGGCTCCGCCCTCGCCCGCCTCGCCGCCACTTCCGCGGAACGCCTCGCCGCGCGGCCCGAGCGCAGCGCCGCCGAGGCACTGGCCCTGCGCGGCCTCTCCCCCCGCACCGTCGACGGTTTCGTGCGCCCGCTGCTCTCCGCCCTCCTCGGTGACCCGGACCTCAGCACCTCCAGCCGCATCGCCGACCTCACCCTGCGCGGATACGCCCGTGGCCGCCTCGGTGTCCCCGCCGGCGGCGCCGGCGCGCTGCCCCGGTACCTCGCCGACGCCCTGCCCGAGGGGACCGTCCGCACCGGTGTGCACGTCACCGCCGCCTCCATCGACTCCGTCACCACCAAGGAGCACGGCACCTTCGGCTGCCGCGCCCTGCTGCTCGCCACCGGCGCCCGCGCCGCCGCCGAACTGCTGCCCGGCCTGCGCGTGCCCCGATTCCACTCGGTGACCGTGCTCCACCACGCCGCGCCCGAGCCGCCGCCCACCGGCAGCGCCCTGGTCCTGGACGCCGACCGGAGCGGGCCCGTCGCCTGGTCCGCCGCGCTCAGCGAGGTCGACCCGGAGCGCGCCCCCCGCGGCCGCGCGCTCGTCTCCTCGACCGTGCTCGACGTGCCCCCCGACGGCCTCGACGCCGAGGTCCGCGCCCAGCTCGCCCGCATGTACGGCACCGACACCACCGGCTGGGAACTGCTCGCCGCCCACCACGACCCCGAGGCGGTCCCGGCGATGACCCCGCCGCACGACGCCCGCAGGCCCGTCCGTGTCCTGGACGGCCTCTACGTCTGCGGCGACCACCGGGACACCAGCTCCGTGCACGGCGCCCTCACCTCAGCCCACCGGGCGGCACGGGAGATCCTCACCGACTTCGGCCTCCTGCCGCCCGCCCCCGACGTCACCCACGCGGCGGCCTGAGCCGCCACTCCGCCACGCCCCGCCGTTTGCGGCCCGGCCCCCGGCGTAGAACGCTGGAGGCCGGGCCGTCTGGCCCGAAGGGCCGGAGCCGGGGAGTACCGCAGTGGCGAGGAACGCCGTGTGGAGCCGCCGGGGTGACGAACCCCGCTGGCTGAGCGGTGCGCCCGCGCCCACCTGGCTGCGGTGGCTGCCGGTGGTCCTGCTGGTCTTCATCCCGCTGCTGCAACTACTGGTGGACCGGCCGGTGGACCTGGGCTTCCTGCTCGGTGCCATCCCGCCGCTCGCCACCCTCGCCTACGGCCCGTTCGGCACCGCCGTCTTCTCCGCCGCGGTGCTGGTGCTGCTCAACATCTCGACCATCAACCTGGACCGGCCCGGCCGGGGTGACGTCATCGCCGTGACCTTCGTGGCGGTGCTCAGTGTCGCCATCTCCTGGATGCGCAGACGCCGCGCCGTCCAGATCACCACCATCCGCACCGTCGCCGAGGCCGCCCAGCTCGCCGTGCTGCCCCCGCTGCCACCCCGCGTCGACGTGGTCCGCTGCGCGGGCCTGTACCGCCCGGCCCAGCGCGGCACGCTGGTCGGCGGCGACTTCTTCGACGTACGGCGCGGCCCCTACGGCGTCCGCGCCCTCGTCGGCGACGTGCAGGGGCACGGCATCGCCGCCGTCGGCACCGTCACCTCGATCCTCGGCGCCTTCCGCGAGGCCGTCCTCGACGAGGAGGACCTCGCCGACGTGGCGGCCCGGCTCGACCGCCGGCTGGTGGTGGACGCCGCCGACGCCGCGGCCGGAGCCATCACCGTCGCCCGCGTCCCCGAGGGGGACCCCGACAGCGTCGTCGGCGAGCCGCCCGTGGGCCAGCGCTCCGACCCGACCTCCGGTGAGCTCTTCGCCACCGCGCTGCTGCTGGAGTTCCGCCCCGGCTCCGGCGAGGTCGGCGTGGTCTCCTGCGGCCATCCCGCCCCGGTCCTGCTCCGCGGCGCCACCGCCCACGAGATCGAGGTGCAGCCCGCCCCGCCGCTCGGCCTCGGCTTCGCCGGGTCCGACCGGCCCGTCGAACGCGACGTCCGCCTCCAGCCGGGTGACCGCGTGCTCGCCGTCACCGACGGCGTCACCGAGGCACGCAACGACGCCGAGGTCTTCTACCCGCTCGTCGACCGCGCCGCCCAGCTCGCCGCCGAGGACCCCGGCGAGCTGATCGCCGCCATCTGGCGCGACCTCGTCGGCTACGCCCGCACCATCGACGACGACGTGGCCCTGCTGGTCTTCGCCCCCGACCCCGAGGGTGAGGAGCCCGACACGGGCACCGTCACCGGCGAGGTGCTGGAGTCCCGCGAGAGCGGCGGCAAGGAGAACCGCGGCGAGAGCTGACCGCCCGCGCCACCGGCGCCCGAACCGCTCACACGGCGCGGAGCGCTCCTGGGGCGCTCACGCCGCGAAGCGGTCCCAGAGCCGGGGGAAGCGGACCGCCAGCGCGTCGTCGTCCTCCAGGTCGATCGGCGTGCCCGCCGGGTCGACCGGGGCCGCGGCGATCCCCAGGTCCGGGGTGTCCGCCCCGGTGAGCCGCTCGTACGCCTCGTCGGCCGCGTAGCCCAGCTCCTCGCCGTCCCCGTCGACCTCGTCGTCGAACGGGCCCAGCAGGTCCGCCAGGTCGTCCGGCTCGTGCAGCGCCCCCTCGAACACCTCCCGGCCCTGACCGATCAGCCAGCACCGGAAGTAGTCGAACGCGTCGTCGCTCGCGCCGTCCAGCAGCACCCACGCCGCACCCCACAGCTCCCAGGTGTAGGCCCGGTTGTAGCGGGCCTCGAAGTGCCGCGCGAAGTCCAGGACGGCGTCCGGGTCCGCCTCGAGCAGCCGTTCCACCAGCAGCTCCGCATGGGCCTGCGGATCGTCGCCGGCGCGCTCCCGCGTCGTGTCGATGATCTCCCAGAACTCCGTCTCGTCCATCACCGCTCCAGCATCGTCCCTGGCGCCGCGCCCCGCACGTCCGGACGGCGTGGTTCCCCCGCGCGTGGTGAACAGGGGCGCGACGCACCGCCGGACGGACGAAAACCCGACGGAAGGTGTCGACTCCGCGTGCCAGGGTCGGACCCATGAGCCACACCGCGTCCGTACCCGCCGCCTCCCCGACCGCCCTCGCCGGGCGGGTCGCCCTCGTCGCCGGAGCCACCCGGGGCGCCGGGCGCGCCTTCGCCGTGGAACTGGGCTCCGCCGGCGCCACCGTCCACGTCACCGGGCGGACCACTCGGGACAGGATCTCCGAGGTCGGCCGCGCCACCGAGACGATCGAGGAGACCGCCGCCCTGGTCACCGAGGCCGGCGGCGAGGGCATCGCCCACCCCACCGACCACCTCGATCCCGAGCAGGTCCGCCGCCTCGCCGCGCGTGTGGAGGACGGGCACGGGCGGCTCGACGTCCTCGTCAACAACACCTGGGGCGGCGAGCACCTCATCCCCTTCGGCCGCGCCCTGTGGGACACCCCGCTCGACGAGGGGCTGCGGATGCTGGACCTCGGCGTCCGCTCGCACCTGATCACCGCCTCCCTGCTGCTTCCGCTGCTCATCCGCCACCCCGGCGGCCTGCACGTCGAGGTCACCGACGGAAGCGCCGAGACCAACCGGCGCTTCCGTGAGAACGTCTTCTTCGACCTCGCCAGGTACGCCCCCATCCGCATGGCGCTCGGCCTCGCCCGCGACCTCGAACCCCACGGGTCCACCGCCGTCTGCGTCACCCCGGGCTTCCTGCGCTCCGAGCAGATGCTCGACGGCTTGGGCGTGCGCGAGGAGAACTGGCGCGACGCCCTGGCCGGGCAACCCCACTTCGCCATCGCCGAGTCGCCGGCCTACGTCGCCCGCGGTGTCGTCGCCCTCGCCGCCGACCCCGACCGTGCCCGCTGGAACGGCCGGTCGGTGACCAGCGGCACCCTCGCCCAGGAGTACGGCTTCACCGACACCGACGGCTCGGCCCCCGACGGCTGGCGCTACTTCGAGGAGGTCGTCCTCGGCGGCAAGAAGGCCGGCCCGGAGGGCTACCGCTGACCGGCCCGGGTCCCAGGGCCCGCCGCCGCACTCGCCTTCAGCCATCGGCCACGGGCGTCCTCGCGAAGCCCCCTGGGCAGGGCTGACCGCTCCCGCCTGCCCCGCGTCGCCGTGCACGCACTCCCGCCGCACCGGTCGCGGAGCCTCGTACGGGGAGGTACGCGGGTGATTCGGGCGTGCGGCGAGAGTGCGTGCCAGGCGACGCGGGCCCACGAAGACCCGCCGGGCAGGCCCTAGCCGTACAGCCCCGCCATCCGCCGTGCCGCCTCCCGCATGCGGTCGCGCAGCTCGGGCGGGGCCACCACCTCCGCCTCCGGGCCGAGGCCGAGCAGCTGCTCGTAGGCCACCTCCAGCGACTCCACGGGCAGCACCACGTCCTCCACCCACCGGGCCGAGCCGTCCCGCCACCCGGCCGCCGCCAGCGCCTCTCGGGCCGCCCGCGGGTCCGTCGCCCCCGGCAGCCGCCGGGCGCCCGCCGGGCTGAGCCGCAGCCGGACCTCCTCCCGCAGCAGGGAGCGGGCGAACTCCTCGGCCCGCTCCCGCCAGAACCGCGCCAGATCGAAACCGGTGTCCCGGGCGAACCGCGTACCCAGGTCGCGCACCTCGGTGAACCGGTCCACCCGGTAGACCCGCGCCCGCCCGGCGCCCTCCGCCCGGGCGCACACGTACCAGACGCCCGCCTTGAGCACCAGGCCGTACGGCTCCAGCTCCCGGCGCACCTCGCGGTCCGCACGCCGGTACGCCGCCGCCACCCGCCGGTCGTCCCAGACCGCCTCGGCCAGCGGTGCGAGCAGCCCGGGCGCCTCGGGCCGCGTGTACCAGGCCGGCGCGTCCAGGTGGAACCGGCCGTTCACCGCCCGCGACGCCTCCCGCACGGGCGGGGCCAGCGCCGCCGAGACCTTCAGCCGCGCCGCCGAGGCCGCCTCGCCGAGCCCCATCTCCCGCAGCGCTCCCGGCACCCCCGACAGGAACAACGCCTGCGCCTCCTCGGGCGCCAGTCCCGTCAGCCCCGTCCGGTACCCGCCGACCAGCGCGTACCCGCCCGCCCGGCCGCGCTCCGCGTAGACCGGGACGCCCGCCTCGGAGAGCGCCTGCGCGTCCCGCGCGACCGTACGCTCACTCACCTCCAGCTCCCCGGCCAGCTCGGCGGCGGTCATCCGGGGGCGGGACTGGAGCAGCAGGACCATACGGATCAGACGGGCGGCACGCATCAGCCCATCATGGCGGCCGCCCGGTCCCCGCCCGCCGGGCGGGGCTCGGCCCGCGCCTCCCGGCTCAGCGCGATCACCGCGAACATGGCGCCCTGCGGGTCGGTCAAAACGCTGAACCGGCCCGGCTCGACGGTGGTGGGCGGCAGCAGCACGCCGGCGCCGAGCCGGGCCCCGCGGGCGGCGGCCGCGTCGCAGTCGGGGACCGAGAGGTGGACCAGCCAGCGCGGCGCCGTCCCGGCCGGGAACGCCTCCGTGATCCGCGTCATCCCGCCGAACGGCCGACCCCCGAGGCTCCACTCCGTGTACGGGAGGCCCGCGCCGTGGGAGGCCCGGCGGGCCTGCCAGCCGAAGACCTCGCTGTAGAAGCCGCGCGCCCCGTCCGGGTCCGTGGTGGCCAGGTCGAGCCAGGCGGCCGAACCCGGCGCGTTGACCCGGCCGAAACCCTGGTGCCCGTGCGGCTCCCACAGTCCGAAGACCGCGCCGGAACCGTCCGTGCAGAGCGTCGCGCGGCACACGCCGGGCACCTCGACCGGCTCGCCCAGCACCCGCCCCCGGGCCAGCGCGACCCGATCGGCCAGGGGCTCTCCGGCGGCCGGGCTCTCCGCGAGGAAGTACGGCCGCCAGACGGACGGGCGGCGCCCGGGCCGGCGCGGCCCCAGCCCGCCGACGGCCTCACCCTCGCTGAGGAAGGCCCGGTAGCCGTCGAGGCCGGGCACCTCCCGCACCTCCCAGCCGAGGAGACTCCCGTAGAAACGGGCGGCGGCACCGGGGTCCGCCGTGCAGAGGTCGGCCCAGCAGGGGGCCGACGGGACGTTCCAGGTCTTCATGGTGGTGAACCCCTCAGGTGGGCGGCCTTCCCCGCCTCGGCCTCGCGGCAGGTGCGGGCGGTCGCGAACCTGGTGCGGGCGGCGTCCGAACCGGCCGAGGGGCCCGGCGTGCGGTCCGGGTGCCGTGGCGTCTTCCGGGATCATTCACGCACGGGCCGTGCCGACCGGCAAAAGGATCTACGCGACCGGACCACGGCACCGCAGGGCACGCCGAAGGGCGGCACTCCGGGTGTCCGGAGCACCGCCCTTCAGCGTTCATGCAGGTCAGAGACCGTACCGCTCGCGGGCCTCCTTGACCGAGCGGGCCGGGACCTCGCCGCGGCGGGCCAGCTGGGCCAGCGCGGCCACCACGACCGACTCGGCGTCGACGCCGAAGTGGCGACGGGCGCCCTCACGGGTGTCGGAGAGGCCGAAGCCGTCCGCGCCCAGGGAGGACCAGTCCTGCTCGACCCACTGCGCGATCTGGTCGGGGACCTGGCGCATGTAGTCGGTGACCGCGAGGACCGGGCCCTCGGCGTCGGCCAGCACCTTGCGGACGTACGGCTCCCGCTGCTCGCCGCGGAGCAGCGCCTCGTCCGCCTCCAGGGCGTCGCGGCGCAGCTCCGTGAAGGAGGTCGCGGACCACACGTCGGCGGCCACACCCCACTCCTCGGCCAGCATCCTCTGGGCCTGGAGCGTCCAGTGGATGGCGGTGCCGGAACCGAGCAGCTGGATGCGCGGGGCGTTGGCGGCGGCCACCGTCACCCCGGCCGACTCGGCCGTGTTGAAGCGGTACAGGCCGCGCAGGATGCCCTCGTCGACCCCGGCGGGCTTGGCCGGCTGCGGCATCGGCTCGTTGTAGACCGTCAGGTAGTAGAAGACGTCGCGGTCCTCCTCGGGGGTGGCCTCGCCGTACATGCGGCGCAGCCCCTCCTTGACGATCGCGGCGACCTCGTAGGCGAAGGCAGGGTCGTAGGTGAGCGCGGCCGGGTTGGTCGCGGCGATCACCGGCGAGTGGCCGTCGGCGTGCTGGAGGCCCTCACCGGTCAGGGTGGTGCGTCCGGCGGTCGCGCCGATGAGGAAGCCGCGGCCGAGCTGGTCGGCGAGCTGCCACATCTGGTCGGCGGTCCGCTGCCAGCCGAACATCGAGTAGAAGATGTAGAAGGGGATCATCGGCTCGCCGTGCGTCGAGTACGACGAGGCGGCGGCGATGAAGTCCGCCATCGAACCGGCCTCGGTGATGCCCTCGTTGAGGATCTGGCCGTTGACCGCTTCCTTGTAGTACATGAGCTGGTCGCGGTCGACCGGCTCGTACGTCTGGCCCTTGGGCGAGTAGATGCCGAGCGAGGGGAAGAGCGACTCCATGCCGAAGGTGCGTGCCTCGTCGGGGACGATCGGCACCCAGCGCCTGCCGGTCTCCTTGTCGCGGACGAGGTCCTTGACCAGCCGGACGAAGGCCATGGTGGTGGCGACCGCCTGCGAGCCGGAGCCCTTGTCGAAGGCGGCGAACGCCTTGTCGGCCGGGGCGGGCAGCGGCGCGACCGGCTGGGTGCGGCGGGCCGGGGCGGGGCCGCCGAGGGCGGCGCGGCGCTCGGTGAGGTAGCGGACCTCGGGGGAGTCGGCGCCCGGGTGGGCGTACGGCACCTGGCCGTCGGCGAAGGCGCTGTCCGGGATGGGCAGCTCCAGCAGCTCCCGCATGTCCTTGAACTCGTCCACCGTCAGCTTCTTCATCTGGTGGTTGGCGTTCTTGGACTCGAAGCCCTTGCCGAGGGTGAAGCCCTTGACGGTCTGGGCGAGGATCACCGTCGGCGCGCCCTTGTGGGCGAGGGCCGCGCGGTAGGCCGCGTAGACCTTGCGGGGCTCGTGGCCGCCGCGCGAGCGGTGGAAGCACTCGCTGATCTTGTCGTCGCTGATCAGCTTGGCCAGCTCGACCAGGGCCGGCTCGGCTCCGAAGAAGTGGTCGCGGATGTAGGCCGCGTCCCGGGTCTGGTACGTCTGGAACTGCGCGTCCGGTACCTCACGCAGGCGGCGTACGAGGGCGCCGGTGACGTCGAGCTGGAACAGCTCGTCCCAGGCGGAGCCCCACAGCGACTTCACGACGTTCCAGCCGGCGCCGCGGAACTGGGCCTCCAGCTCCTGGACGATCTTGAAGTTGGCGCGGACCGGGCCGTCGAGGCGCTGGAGGTTGCAGTTGACGACGAAGGTGAGGTTGTCCAGGCCCTCGCGGGAGGCGAGCGCCAGGGCCGCCGTCGACTCGGGCTCGTCCATCTCGCCGTCACCGAGGAAGGCCCACACGTGGGAGTCGGAGACGTCCTTGACGCCGCGGCTGGTCAGGTAGCGGTTGAACCGCGCCTGGTAGATCGCGGAGAGCGGGCCGAGGCCCATCGAGACGGTCGGGAACTCCCAGAGCCACGGCAGGCGGCGCGGGTGCGGGTACGACGGGAGGCCGTTGCCCCCGGACTCGCGGCGGAAGTTGTCGAGCTGGGTCTCGTCGATCCGGCCGTCGAGGAAGGCGCGGGCGTAGATGCCGGGGGAGGCGTGGCCCTGGATGTAGAGCTGGTCGCCGGAGCCGTCCCCCTCCTTGCCGCGGAAGAAGTGGTTGAAGCCGGTCTCGTAGAGCCAGGCGGCCGAGGCGAAGGTGGCGATGTGGCCGCCGACGCCGTACTTCGAGCCGCGGGTGACCATCGCGGCCGCGTTCCACCGGTTCCAGGCGGCGATGCGGCGCTCCATCGCCTCGTCCGTGCCGGGAGCGAACTCCGGCTCGGCCGCGGTCGGGATGGTGTTGACGTAGTCGGTCTCCAGGAGCTTGGGCAGTGAGACGCCCACGCCCTCGGCGCCCTCCAGGGTGCGCCGCATCAGGTATGCGGCGCGGTGCGGTCCTGCGGCGTCGGTGACCGCCTTCAGGGAGTCCAGCCATTCGCCGGTCTCCTGCGGGTCGCGGTCCGGGAGCTGGTCGAGCTCGCTCGGCTGGAGGGTGCGGGGGTCGGTCATGTCGCCGCCTTCCGGAGTCGAAGGGCGCTCCCGCGGGGGCAGGAGGGTCCCTTGTCGGTAAGGGGTTGGGTGGGGGTGCCCAAGGTCTGTGGCAGGACAGGGCAGGCGGATTCCGCGTGGGAGTCCGAGGGAACTGTAAGCCGCTGATCGATGATCGATCAAAGGGTTGAAGGGAAAAACTTCTCAGAATCAAGGAATTGGCATCGAGTGCCCGCATAGAAGGCACCGCGTGCCTTGTTTTCGCAGGTGAGGGCAGGAATGGGGGCGCGCGGCAAAGCTCGGGCGCCGCTCCAGGGCGGACAGCCCGGGTGCCTCGGGCGACCCGGTGCGAGGACACGGGAACGGCCCCGCGGACGGAGCCGTGCCCGTCGTGCGGCTGCCTTTCGAAGGAAGCTGGTCAAGCCCTCGGCGCGCAGCCGAGCACGTGCGACTTCACCAGGTGCCCGATGTCCGGGTCCTGCGCGCGGAACGCGTCGACGAGCGCCTGATGCTCCTCGGCGTACGACTGCTGGCGGGTGCCCAGCCAGCGGATGGACAGGGCGGTGAAGACCTCGATGCCCAGCCCCTCCCAGGTGTGCAGCAGCACGCTGTTGCCCGCCGCCCGCACCAGTTCGCGGTGGAAGGCGACGGTGTGCCGCACCTGGTTCTCCCCGTCGGCCAGCCGGTCCGCCTCGTACAGCGCCGCGACCGACGGCTCCAGCACCGAGACGTCCGCCGCCAGCCGGGGGGCGGCCAGCTCGGCCGCGATCTGCTCGAGCCCCGCCCGCACCGGGTAGATCTCCTCCAGGTCGGCGGCGGTCAGGTCGCGGACCCGGACCCCTTTGTTCGGTGCCGACTCGATGAGCCTGAGCGTCTCCAGTTCCCGCAGCGCCTCGCGTACCGGCGTCTGGCTGACCTCCAGCTCCACCGCGATCCGGCGCTCCACGATGCGCTCGCCGGGCTTCCAGCGGCCACTGACGATCCCGTCGACGATGTGCTCGCGGATCTGCTCGCGCAAGCTGTGGACGACGGGTGCGGTCATGGGGGGACTCCTTCGGCCAAGGTGTGCCGCCCCCGGGGGACGGTGTCGCGCACGAGTCCCCTCGCGGACACGGCCCCAAGGGGCGTTGACCCTATGACAATACGGCGGCGCCCCCGCCCGGAAGGCTCCGGACGGGGGCGTACGCGCAGGTGAGACGAGCCTTACACCCGTTGTCCACCTGATGGGACCGCGAGGGCCCGGAGGGTCACAGCCCCAGGTCGACCTCGAACTCGCCGGCCTCCAGGATCGCCTTGACCGACGTCAGGTAGCGGGCGGCGTCGGCGCCGTCCACCAGACGGTGGTCGTAGGAGAGCGACAGGTACGTCATGTGGCGCACCGCGATGGTCTCGCCCAGCTCCGGGTGGTCGATGACCACGGGGCGCTTGACGGTGGCACCGATGCCCAGGATGGCGGCCTGGTTCGGCGGCACGATGACCGTGTCGAACAGGGCGCCGCGCGAGCCGGTGTTGCTGATCGTGAAGGTGGCACCCGACATGTCGTCCGGGGTCAGGCCGCCGGAGCGGGCCTTGCCGGCCAGCTCGGCGGTCTTCTTCGCGATGCCGGCGATGTTCAGGTCGCCCGCGCCCTTGATGACCGGCGTCATCAGACCCTTCTCGGCGTCCACGGCGATGCCGATGTTCTCCGAGTCGAAGTACGTGATGGTGCCTTCGTCGTCGTTGATCCGGGCGTTGACGACCGGGTGGGCCTTCAGCGCCTGGGCGGCGGCCTTGACGAAGAACGGCATCGGGGACAGCTTGACGCCCTCACGGGCGGCGAAGGCGTCCTTGGCCTGGCCGCGGAGCTTCATCAGGCGGGTGATGTCGACCTCGACCACCGTGGTGAGCTGCGCCTGCGAGTGCAGGGCCTTCATCATGTTGTCGCCGATGACCTTGCGCATGCGGGTCATCTTGACCGTCTGGCCGCGCAGCGGGGACGCCTCCAGCTTCGGCGCCTTGGCGGCGGCCGGAGCGGCGGGGGCGGCCGCGGCGGGGGCCTTGGCGGCCTCGGCGGCGGCGAGCACGTCCTGCTTGCGGATCCGCCCGCCGACGCCGGTGCCCGTGACCGAGCCCAGGTCGACGTTGTTCTCCGCGGCCAGCTTGCGCACCAGCGGCGTCACGTACGCGCCCTCGCCACCGGAGGCCGGGACGGGAGCGGACGGGGCGGGCTTCGCCGGAGCGGGGGCGGGCTTCGCCGGGGCCGGCGCGGGCTTCTCGGTCTCGGCCGGCGCCTCGGTGGGCGCGGCCGGCGCCGCGGGCTTCGCCGGAGCCGGAGCCGGGGCCTCGGCAGCCGGGGCGGGGGCCTCGGCCGGCTTCTCCTCGGCCTTCCCGGCGGCCGGGGCGGAGGCGCCGGGCGCACCGATGACGGCGAGCTTGGCGCCGACCTCGGCGGTCTCGTCCTCACCGACGGTGATCTCCAGGAGGACACCGGCGACGGGGGCGGGGATCTCGGTGTCGACCTTGTCGGTCGAGACCTCCAGCAGCGGCTCGTCGACCTCGACGGAGTCGCCGACCTCCTTGAGCCAGCGGGTGACGGTGCCCTCGGTGACGGACTCGCCGAGCGCCGGCAGGGTCACGTCGGTGCCCTCGGCCGAGCCGCCGCCCTGGGCGGACGCGGCGGTCGGGGCGGGGGCGGGAGTCTCGGCCTCGGTGGAGGGCGCGGCCGCGGCCGGCTCCTGCGGCTCGGGGGCCGGGGCCTCCTGCTGGGCCGGAGCGGGCTCCTGGCCGGCCTCGGTGTCGCCGGAGCCGTCGTCGATGACGGCCAGCTCGGCGCCGACCTCGACCGTCTCGTCCTCGGCGACCTTGATGGAGGACAGGACACCGGCGGACGGCGAGGGGATCTCGGTGTCGACCTTGTCGGTCGAGACCTCCAGCAACGGCTCGTCGACCTCGACGCGCTCGCCCTCGGCCTTGAGCCAGCGGGTGACAGTGCCCTCGGTGACGCTCTCGCCGAGCGCCGGAAGGGTTACGGAAACCGCCATGGTTTCAGGTGCTCCTTACGAATGTGCGGAAGTCTGTGGTCGTCTCGCGCCCGGAGGCGATCAGTCGTGCGAGTGCAGCGGCTTGCCCGCGAGGGCCAGGTGTGCCTCGCCGAGCGCCTCGTTCTGCGTCGGGTGGGCGTGGATGAGCTGGGCGACCTCGGCGGGGAGCGCCTCCCAGTTGTAGATGAGCTGGGCCTCGCCGACCTGCTCGCCCATACGGTCGCCGACCATGTGGACGCCGACCACGGCGCCGTCCTTGACCTGGACGAGCTTGATCTCGCCCGCGGTCTTCAGGATCTTGCTCTTCCCGTTCCCCGCGAGGTTGTACTTGAGGGCGACGACCTTGTCCGCGCCGTAGATCTCCTTGGCCTTGGCCTCGGTGATGCCGACGGAGGCGACCTCGGGGTGGCAGTAGGTCACCCGCGGCACGCCGTCGTAGTCGATCGGCACGGGCCGCTCGCCGGCGAGCCGCTCGGCGACCAGGATGCCCTCGGCGAAGCCGACGTGGGCGAGCTGGAGGGTGGGGACCAGGTCACCGACGGCCGAGACGGTCTCGACGTTGGTGCGCATGTACTCGTCGACCAGGACGTAGCCGCGGTCCATGGCGACGCCGGCCTCCTCGTAGCCGAGCCCCTGCGAGACCGGGCCGCGGCCGATGGCGACCAGCAGGACCTCCGCCTCGAAGGTCTTGCCGTCGGCGAGGGTGACGCGGACACCGTCCTGGGTGTACTCGGCCTTGTCGAAGAAGGTGCCGAGGTTGAACTTGATGCCGCGCTTGCGGAACGCCCGCTCCAGCAGCTTGGAGCTGTTCTCGTCCTCGGCCGGGACCAGGTGCTTGAGGCCCTCGATCACGGTGACCTCGGTGCCGAACGACTTCCACGCCGAGGCGAACTCGACGCCGATGACGCCGCCGCCCAGGATGATCGCCGACTTCGGCACGCGGTTCAGCTTCAGCGCGTGGTCCGAGGAGATGATGCGGTCGCCGTCGATGTCCAGGCCCGGCACCGACTTCGGGACGGAGCCGGTCGCGAGCAGCACGTGGCGGCCCTCGACCCGGCGGCCGTCCACGTCGACGGAGGTCGGCGAGGAGAGCCGGCCCTCGCCCTCGATGTAGGTGACCTTCCGCGAGGCGATGAGTCCCTGAAGGCCCTTGTAGAGGCCAGAGATCACGTCGTCCTTGTACGTGTGGACGGCTTCGATGTCGATGCCCTCGAAGGTGGCCTTCACGCCGAACTGCGCCGACTCACGGGTCTGGTCGGCCACCTCGCCGGCGTGCAGCAGGGCCTTCGTGGGGATACAGCCGTTGTGCAGGCAGGTGCCGCCGACCTTGCCCTTCTCGATCAGGGCGACGTCAAGACCCAGCTGGGAGGCGCGCAGAGCCGCGGCGTAACCGCCGCTACCGCCGCCGAGGATCACTAGGTCGAAAACGGTGCTGGCGTCGTTCGCCACGTCACGTCCTCCATGCATATGCGCCGTGTGCCGGTCCCCGTGCCCGGGGTGCGAACCGGCGGCCCGGCTCGTGTTCGGCCGCTTGTCTGACGGCCCTGTGGTGGGGCCCTGTCCTGCCGAGAACCCATCTTCGCACTTGTTGAGGGGCGGCGGGACGCGGGGCCCGGCCTCGGGCCCGGTTGTCGCGCGTCTCACGTCCGCCCCGTACGCCCCTTCCCTCCCGGACCGTCCGCAATCCGCGGGGCGGCCCGGGAACGGGGCCGGGCCACCGGGGCCGGGTGGCGCACCGCCCGGCCCCGCGCGGGTCAGCCCAGCTCGCCGGAGGCGGTCCACTCGGCCAGCGAGACCAGGGTGCGGATGGCCGAACCGGTGGCGCCCTTGGGCGTGTAGCCGAACGGGCCGGCCTCGTTGAAGGCCGGGCCCGCGATGTCGAGGTGGGCCCAGGTGATGCCCTCGCCGACGAACTCGTTCAGGAAGACGCCGGCCGCCATGCCGCCGCCCATCCGGCCGCCGACGTTGGCCATGTCCGCCACCGACGAGTCCAGGCCCTTGCGCAGCTCCTCCGGGAACGGCATCGGCCAGGCCGGCTCGCCCGCCTCCTCGGCCAGCTCGTGGACGGCCGTGCGGAAGGCGTCGTCGTTGCCCATCACGCCGAAGGTGCGGTTGCCGAGCGCCACCACCATGGCGCCGGTCAGCGTCGCCACGTCCACGATCGCGTCCGGCTCGTCCTCGGACGCCTTGGTGATCGCGTCGGCCAGCACCAGGCGCCCCTCGGCGTCGGTGTTGAGCACCTCGACGGTCTTGCCGCCGTACATCCGCAGCACGTCGCCGGGGCGGGTGGCGGTGCCCGAGGGCATGTTCTCGGCCAGCGCCAGCCAGCCGGTGACGTTGACCTTCAGCCCGAGCCGGGCCGCGGTGATCACGGCGGCGAAGACGGCGGCGGCGCCCGCCATGTCGCACTTCATCGTCTCGTTGTGACCGGCCGGCTTGAGCGAGATGCCGCCCGAGTCGTAGGTGATGCCCTTGCCGACGTAGGCGAGGCTCTTCTCGGCCTTCGGGTGGGTGTAGGCGAGCTTGACCAGGCGCGGGCCGTGGGCCGCGCCCTGGCCGACGCCGATCAGGCCGCCGAAGCCGCCCTTGAGGAGCGCCTTGTCGTCGATGACCTGGACCTTGACGCCGTGCTCCTTGCCCGCGGCGGCGGCCACGGCGGCGAAGGACTCCGGGTACAGGTCGTTCGGCGGCGTGTTGACCAGGTCGCGGGCGCGGTTCATCTCCTCGGCGAGGGCGGTCGCGCGCTCGGCGGCCGCCTTGGCCGCCTTGTCCCGGGCCTTGACGCCGAGCAGCGCCACCTCGCCCAGCGGGCCCTTCCCGGCGCCCTTCTTCTTCGCGCCCTTGCCGGCCTCGGCGTCGTCGCTCTTGTACGCGGTGAAGGCGTACGCACCGAGCAGCGCGCCCTCGGCCACCGCGGCGACGGCCTCGGCGGAGGCCAGCGGCAGCGCGAACCCGGCCTTCCCGGTGCCGTTCAGCGCGCGGGCGGCGTTGCCCGCGGCGCGGCGCAGCGCCTCGGTGCCGTACTCCTCGCCGTCCTCGGGCGCCGTGCCCAGGCCCACGGCGAGGACCAGCGGGGCCTTCAGGCCGGAGACGGGCAGCTTGGTGGTCTCGCCCTCGGCGCCGGTCGCGCCCAGGGTCTCCAGGACGGTGGCGAGCCCGCCGTCGAACGCCTCGGCGACGGCCTCCGAACCGGGGGCGGGGACGGGGCCGTCGGGGCCCTTGGCCACACCCACGACGAGGACGTCGGCGCGCAGCGTGGCCGCGCCGGAGGAGCTGAGAGTGAGAGCAGTCACGGTGGTGAAATCTCGCTTCCGTTGAGTTCCATGGCCGAAGAGGTCGGTTCGGCCGGACCGGGGCGCGTCCTGGGTACCCCCGGTCCGGCACCCGGCGCGCCACCCTCACGGGCGGACGGCGGGCACGGCGGGGGCGGCTGCGGGGCCCGGGCCCGACCCGGCGCCCAGGCGGACCGGCCACGGCCCGGGCCCGAGCCTACGCTCCGTGACGAAGCTCGCGACAGGCGGCATATCGTCCCCATTCGGTGAGCGGCGGCCGCGGGCCGTCTCAGCCGAAGGTCAGGACCAGCAGCGCGGCCGTCAGCGCCGTCTCCTCCAACGCGCCGAACACGTCGCCGGTCACGCCCCCGAACCGCCGCACCGTGTGCCGCAGCAGCAACTCGGCCGCCGCGAGGCCCACCGCCACCGCCAGCGGCGCCCGCACCGCGCCCAGGACACCGTCCGGCAGCCCGGCGAGGACCGCCACCGCCAGCACCGCCCCGGTCACCGCCCAGGCCAGGCCGGCCGGCACGGTACCGGCGACGGCCGCGCCCAGCCCCTCCGGGCGGGCCGGGGGCACCGAGGGGCGTGAGGCGAGGGTGAGGGCGAGGCGTCCGGTGACCGCGGCGACGGCCGTGCCGGTCGCCCCCACCGCCCAGCCCTGCCCGTAGAGCTGCGCCACCGCCGCCACCTGCGCCAGCAGCACCAGCACCAGCGTGACCACGCCGAACGGCCCGATGTCGGAGCGCTTCATGACGGCCAGCGCCCCCTCGGGCGGGCGGCCGCTGCCCAGGCCGTCGGCGGTGTCGGCGAGGCCGTCCAGGTGCAGCCCCCGGGTGAGCGCGGCGGGCACCGCCACGCTCACCACGGCCACCAGCAGCGGCCCCGCGCCCAGCCGCAGCAGCGGCCAGGCGAGCGCCGCCGCCACCAGCGCCAGGACCAGCCCGGCCAGCGGGGCCGCGGCCATCCCCGCGCGGGCGGCGGCCCGGTCCCAGCGGCCGACCCGGACCGGCAGCGCGGTGAGCGTGCCGAAGGCGAACCGCAGTCCGTCCGCGGGCGAGGCGCGCGGCGGGGGCGGAGGGTGGCCGGGAGGCGGGGGGACGGGGGTCTCGCTCATCGCGCGAAGCGTAGCGGGGTGCGGCGGACCGAGGAACAGGCCCCTCGGTCCGCCGCCGCGCGGGGCGGGGCGGGCGGGCGGGGCCGCCGGCCGGAAGGGAGCCGCACGGGGGCGCGGCGGGACCGGAACATCGTCGATCCGGGGAAACCGCCGTTGCCGCCGGCGCCGGCCGCCTTCGTCCTGGCCTTCGTCGTCGTCCGCGCCGTCACCCGGCTGATCCGCGCGGGCAACGGCCCCTTCCACGACGTGGCCCCCGGCGGTCCGCACATCCACCACGTGGTGCCCGGCGTGATCCTCATGGTGGCCGGCGGGTCCTGCGCGGTCGGCAGCGGCCGGCAGGGCTTCGGCGCGGGGGCCGCCGCCGTCGTCCTCGGCGTCGGGGCCGGGCTGGTGCTGGACGAGTCCGCGCCGGTCCTCCACCGCTCCGACGTGTACCGGACCGGCCAGGGGAGGCAGAGCGTCGAGATGGTGGTCATGGCCGCCGCGCTCGGCGGACTGGTCCTCGCCGGGTTCTCCCCGCTCGGCGTCGCCGACGCCGGGCCGAGGAGCACGCGGGCCGTACCGGCGTCGTGGCCGGTGGCCTCGTCGACTTCTGCTTCGTCGTCGCCGCCCCGCTCAAGGGCAAGCCCCGGATGGCGGTACTCGGGGTCCTCATCCCCCTGCCGGCCCTGGTCGGCGCCGTACGACCGGCCCGGCCCGACTCGCTCCGGGCCCGCCGGCTCCACCGCCACCGCCCCCGGCTCCACCGCCACCGCCGCAGCACCCGGGCCCGCGCGACCCTGCGTCCCTATGGGCGCGACCGCCGCTGGGCGGGGCCCCGCCCAGCGCCTGGAGAACCTCGTCGGCGGGGCCCCGGCCCCGACGGCCGCCGGCCCGGCACGTCGCCCGCACGGCTGAGCCGTGCGGGCGGCCGCGCGTCTCCTCAGCCCTCGGCCTTCTTCAGCAGGCCGTCCGACGGGGCCGCGTCGGCGGCCTGCCCGGCGGCGGTGCCGGCCGCGTCCGGGGCGGCCTTCGGGGACCGCGGCTGCTCGGGCAGCGTGCCGCAGAGGGCCGCCGCGGCCTGGACGAGGGGCAGTGCCAGCAGCGCGCCCAGCCCCTCCCCGGCCCGTACGCCCTGGTCGAGCAGGGGGTCCATGGCGAGGCGGTCCAGGGCCTTGGTCTGGCCCGGCTCGCCCGAGACCTGACCGGCCACCCACCAGTCGGGGGCGCGGAACGCCACTCGCTGGGCGACCAGCGCGGCGGCCGAGCCGACCACGCCGTCCAGGATCACCGGTGTGCGGCGGACGGCGCTCTGGAGCAGGAAGCCGGTGAGCGCGGCCAGATCGGCGCCCCCCACCGTGGCCAGCAGTTCGAGCTGGTCACCGAGGACCGGGCGGGCCCGGCGCAGCGCGTCGCGGATCGCGGCGCACTTACGCATCCAGGCCAGGTCGTCGATGGGCAGGCCGCCCCGGCCGGTCACCACGGAGGCGTCCGTGCCGCAGAGTGCGGCGATCAGCGTCGCGGCGGCCGTGGTCCCGCCGACGCTCAGGTCGCCGAGGACCACCAGGTCGGTGCCGGCGTCCGCCTCCTCGTCGGCGACGGCCATCCCCGCGCGGAAGGCCCGCTCCGCCTCCTCGGCGCTCAGCGCGTCCTCGCGGTCGATGACGCCCGAGCCCCGGCGGACCCGGTGGCGCACGACCTCGGCGGGGAGCGTGGCCGGGTCGCAGTCCACCGCCACGTCCACCACCCGCACCGGCACGCCCAGCCGGTCGGCGAGGACCGCCACCGGCGCCTCGCCCGCCAGCACGGCGCGCACCAGCACCTCGGCCGAGCCCGCCGGACGCGCCGACACCTCCAGCCCGGCCACCCCGTGGTCACCGGCGAACAGCACCACGCGGGGCCGCTCGACGGGCGCCACCGGCACCTCGGCGCGGGCCGCCGCCAGCCACTCGCCGAGTTCGTCCAGCCGCCCGAGGGCTCCGGGCGGTACCGCCAGCCGCTCCCGCCGCTCCTCGGCGGCGCGGCGGACCGTGCTGTCGGGACGCTTGATCAGGTCGGAGAGGTCGTCGAGATTCAGCGCGCTCATTCGCCGAACAGTACCGGCAGCGGGGCCGGGGGCGGGCGGCCGGTGGCTCCCGCCGGGACGACTCCCCGCGAGCCCCGCCCGGCGGGTCGTTGCACTGGGCCGACGGGCGGGGAAAGGTGGGCGCCGTTGTCCCTTTTCACGCCGGAATGCGGGTGTTCGCACCTCGGGTGGCCGGCGCCGGGACACGCTCCACCACCCCGCCCACGGAAGGTGCCCGCCCATGCCGCTTCCCCCGCCGCCCGCCGCGGCACCCCGTGACCCCGTCCCCGTGCCCCGGCCCGCCGACGACTGGGGCGACCTGGTCGGCCTGCTGGGCCCGGCGGCAGATGCTCCCTGGGGGCCGGAGGGAGCGGTGCCGCCGTGGGCCGTTCCGGGGCGGGCGGCGGAGGCGCGCGGGGGCGTCCCGGCCGGGGGAGGGACGGGTGACGCCCCGGCCGGCGGTGCTGCGGCCGACGCGGTGGCGGGGCCCGCCCCGGCCGGGATCCTCCCGGCCGGAGGCGGGACGGCGGACCCCGGGAACGGCGAGACCCCGGCCCGCGCGCGGTCAGGGCGGACGCGCGTCGCGGCGCCCGCCGCCCCCGCCGAAGCCGCCGTGACGGCCGGTGGGGCCTCCGCCGCTCCCGGTGGCCTCGGTGACCCCGTGGGGCTCCTGATCCCGTCCGGGCTGGTGGTCCCGGCGGGGCCCACGCCGCCCGCCGCGCCGCCGCCGGACGGCCCCGCCCCGCGTCCCCCGTCCGCCGTGGCCGGACCTTCCGCCCCGCCCGTCCCCGTCCCCGCCGACGCCTGCGCCTGGGAGGCCGAGCAGCGCAGGCCGCCGCATCCGGACTGCGCGGCCCGGGCCTGGCGGGCGGTGCGGGAGGCGGGCCGGGTGCGGCGGCTGGTCCAGGTCGTGGCGGCGTACGGGGAGCCGGAGAGCTGGCTCGACGTGGAGGCGGGGGACGGGCGGTTCGCCGCGGCGGCGCGTGCCCTGCTGCCCTACACCGCGTTCGACGGGACGGGGCTCGGCGGTGAGGTGGAGCGGGCCCGGTCGGCGGGGGCGCTCGACGAGGCGTACCGGGGGACGCTGCCGCTGCTCGCGGGGGAGCTGGCCGGCCGGTACGACGTGGTGGGGCTGCTGCACCAGCTCGGCGACTGCCCCGACCCGGCGGCCGAACTCGCGGCGGCCCGGGCGGTGCTGCGTCCCGGCGGGCTGCTGCTCGTGGAGGCTCCGGACCCCGCATGTCGTACGGCGGCGCTGCTCGGGCCCTGGTGCCTGCCGCACTGCGCGGCCCGGCCCGCGGCCACCGCCGGGACGGTGCGGGAGCTGCTCACGGGGCTGGGGTTCGAGATGCTCACGGTGGACCGGGTCGCCGGGCACGTCCCGCGCACCCTGGAGGCGCTGTGGGCGGCCGCCGGGCCGCCGGGGGCGCGGGCCGCCCGGGGCGCGGACCGCCTGCTCGCCCCGCTGCTGCGCCGTACCGGCTTCGCCAACGGCTTCCGGATCGTGGCCCGGCGGCCCGCGGTCAGCCCTTGAGGGGGAGCGGCTGGCCCGCGACGACCAGCAGGACGTGCTCGCACTCGGCGGCGACGGCGGCGTTGAGGCGGCCCAGTTCGTCGCGGTAGCGGCGCCCGGCCGCCGTCGCCGGGACGATGCCGGAGCCGACCTCGTTGGAGACCGCGACCAGGGTGCGCCGGGTGGTCCGCACGGCGTCGGCCAACTCCTCGCACCGGGCGCGTAGTTCGCGCTCACCACCACCCGCCCAGGCGGCGTCGTCCCAGGCGTCGACCCGGTCCATGGCGTCCGTCAGCCAGAGCGAGAGACAGTCCAGCAGCAGCGGCGGCCCGTCCTGGGCGAGCAGGGGCAGCAGGTCGCAGGTCTCGGCCGTGCGCCACGAGGCGGGCCGCCGCTCCCGGTGCAGCAGGACCCGCGCGGCCCACTCCCGGTCCCCGTCACGGGTCCCGCCGGTCGCCACGTACAGCACTTCGGGCCAGGCGGCGAGCCGGCGTTCGGCCTCCAGGGACTTGCCGGAGCGGGCCCCGCCGAGCACCAGTGTGCGCCGGGGGAGGGGCGGCCGGACAGGGCCGGGGCCGTGGCCGTCGGCGAGACCGCGCACGCCGGGGGCGGGTGGCGGGCCGACGGTGAGCCGGGTGCCGTCGGGCACGGCGCGGGCCCCGGCGGCCGTCAGCCGCCGCGCCGTCTCGCGGCCGGCGGGCACGCCGTGGCCGAGGTGGACGGCGAGGACGTCGGTGCCGGGCGTGACCGCCCCGGCCTCCCGCAGCCGGGCCAGCGCGTCCGGCCGCCCGACGACGTCCACCAGCACCGTGTCGTACGGCGCGGTCATCCCTTCGGGCCCGCTCGTCCCGGCGGGCGCCGCCCCCGGCGGCAGGTACAGCAGCCGCTCCCCGTCGTGCCCCGTCACCTCGTAACCGGTGCCGGGCGCGTCGGTGGCCACCGCCCGCACCCGCTGCCCGCTGATCAGCGTCAGCTCCCGGCCGTCGGGCACCCGCGCCGGCTGCGGCAGCCCGGCCGGGATCTCCATGGCGGGCCCGTCGTGCGGGTGGGAGAGGAGCACCTGCCGGACCTGGCCGAGGTTCCGCCCGGCGCGCGCGGCGGCGAACGCGATGCCCGGGGTGAGGTCCAGCAGCAACGACCCGTCGACCAGCAGCGCGGTCGCCGCGCGGGCCTCCTCGCCGAGAGCGGTCGCGCACACGGCGCACGGGCAGTCCGGGCGCGGCAGGCCCTCGGGCGCCCCGGTGCCGAGCAGAGTCAGTTCCACGGCCCCGATCCTGCCGTGTCCGCCGCCACGCCGCATGTCCCGCCCCTGTGACGTGGGCGACGCCGCCCGAGCGGCCGTACGCCGCGCGTACGCCCCCGCGCCCGCCCCCGCTCGTCTACGCTGCCCGGACAACCGGACGCTCGGGAGGCGGAACATGGTGCCGTGGACATGGCGGTTCGAGAAGGCCGACGGGACGGAGGTCAGCCCCTCCGTGGAGCCCGACGAGTTCAGCACGCAGGGCGACGCCGAGTCGTGGCTCGGTGAATACTGGAAGGAACTCCTCGAAGGCGGCGTCGAACAGGTCCGCCTCTACGAGGACACCACCGAGATCTACGGCCCGATGAGTCTCCGCGAGGCGCAGACGGCCTGAGCGCCGACGGCGGCCCGCCCCGGCAGAGGGGGCGGGCCGCCGCCGTACGTGCCGCGGCGCTCAGCCGCGGACGCCGCACAGGTGCAGCAGGGCCGCCACCGAGCGGTACGGATCCGTGCGTCCCGCCCGCTCCTCCGCGGCCAGCAGTGCCTGGAACTCGGCCTCGTCGGCCGGCCCGGGCCCGTCCGAGCCCCGTGCGGCCAGCACGCGCACCCCGTACCACCGCTCCAGCGGTGCGCCGATCCCGGCCAGCGCCGAGGTGAGCGGGGCGAGCCGGTCCGCGCGCTCGGGGCCGGTCTGCGCGTCGAAGGCGTCCAGCGCGCCCCGCCAGTCGCCGGCGAGGCCAGGGCCGAGCGCCGAGGCGTCCGCGTTGCGCGCCAGCAGCGAGAGCAGGCCGCCGGGGGCGAGCATCCGGCCGAGGCCCGCGAGGAGCGCGTCCGGAGACGCCACCCTCATCAGCACACTGTGGCAGAGCACCACGTCGAAACTGCCCGGCAGGAAGTGCACCCCGGTCTCGTGCCCGTCGCCCACCACCAGCCGGAACCGTTCGCGGATGCCGTCGGGCTCCCCGGCCAGCGCCTCACCGGCCGCCTCGACCAGCGCGGGGTCCGACTCGACGCCGGTGACCTGGTGGCCCAGGCGGGCCAGCCGCAGCGCCTGGCGGCCCGCGCCCATGCCGACGTCCAGCACCCGCAGCCTGCGGCCCACCGCGAACCGCGCCGCGAGCTGCTCGTCGAGCTGCCGCGCGACCAGCTCACGGTGGACCCGCTCACGCAGGCCCTCCCCGGCGGAACGGGGAGGTGCCCCACCGCCCCGTTCCGGGGCGGCCTGCGCCGGGACGGCCGAGAGCCGCGCCAGGACCTGGCGCGGGTCGTCGGGTACGGAGGGCACGTCGGACGGCCCCGGTGGCGCACCGGGGCCCGGCGCGCCGGGGCCGCCGGGCGGCTCCGCGACGCGGGTGCTCAGGGCTGCTCCCCGCGCTTGACCATCGGCTTCGGCAGCCGCAGGCGGCGCATCTGGAGGGTGCGCATCAGCGCGTACAGGACGGCGCCCTTCATCGGCTGGCCCTCGAACCGCTCCCGCAGGGCGCGCTTCAGCTTGATGCTGGTGACCACCGAGTCGATCACGATCAGCACGATCAGCGCCATCCACAGCAGCAGCGCGATGTTCTGGAGCTGCGGCACCCGGATCATGCTCAGAACCAGGATGACCACCGCGAACGGAAGGAAGAACTCGGCGACCGCGAACCGCGAGTCGACGTAGTTCCGGGCGAACTTGCGCACCGGCCCCTTGTCGCGAGCGGGCAGGTACCGCTCGTCGCCGTTGTTCAGCGCCTCGCGCTGGCGTGCCATGTCGGCCCGCCGGGCGTCGCGCTGCTTGCGCGCCGCCTCCTTGCGGGTCATCTGCGTGTTGGTCACGCTGCGCCGCTGGGACTGGGCCTGCGCACGCTTGGGGGTCGGGCGGCCCTTCGGGGCCTGCGGGTCACGGGGCTCTGTGGAAGGGGCCGCCTGCGCGGCGGGCGCCTTCTCGCTATTCGCACGGCTACGGAACACAAAACCCAAGCGTACGGTGTGCGGGCGCATGGACCCCAGGGCCGAGGGGAACGATCCCGCAACACACCGCGTCCCGATTTCGGGGCGTACGGGGACGTGCCGGTGGTTTGCCGGTGCTTTGCCCCGGGTGCGGGAGCCCGCCGCTACTCCTCGCGCCGGAGCGTCGCGGCCCGCACTCGTCCTTGCGGAGGAGCGCATCGGTGCTCGGACAGTGCGGTAATGGATGCGGGGCCCGTAGGGTGGGTTCTGTTGGTGTTCTGAGCTGGAGTCCGTCAGAAGGGGGCGCGCGAAGCCCATGAGCGGTGTCATGAAGCGTATGGGGATGATCTTCCGCGCGAAGGCGAACAAGGCCCTTGACCGGGCCGAGGACCCGCGCGAGACCCTCGACTACTCGTACCAGAAGCAGCTGGAGCTGCTCCAGAAGGTCCGCCGGGGCGTCGCCGACGTGGCGACCTCGCGCAAGCGCCTGGAGTTGCAGCTCAACCAGCTCCAGAAGAAGTCCTCCGACCTGGAGGGCCAGGGCCGCAAGGCGCTGGCGCTGGGCCGGGAGGACCTCGCCCGCGAGGCACTCTCCCGCCGTGCCGCCCTCCAGGGGCAGATCACCGACCTGGAGACGCAGCACCAGACGCTCCAGGGCGAGGAGGAGAAGCTCACCCTGGCGGCCCAGCGGCTCCAGGCCAAGGTCGACGCCTTCCGCACCAAGAAGGAGACGATCAAGGCCACCTACACCGCGGCCCAGGCCCAGACCCGGATCGCGGAGTCCTTCTCCGGCATCTCCGAGGAGATGAGCGACGTCGGCGTCGCCATCCAGCGTGCCGAGGACAAGACGGCCCAGCTCCAGGCCCGCTCCGGCGCCATCGACGAGCTGCTCGCCTCCGGCGCCCTCGACGACCAGTCCGGCCTCCAGAAGGACGACATCCAGCTCGAGCTGGACCGCCTCTCCGGTGGTAGTGATGTGGAGCTGGAACTCCAGCGGATGAAGGCCGAGCTGGCCGGAGGTCCGTCGGGCGGCCAGCAGGCCATCGAGGGCGGTGCCCAGGGCGAGCAGGACCGGCAGCAGCCGGAGGACACCCCCCGCTTCGAGAAGAACTGAGCGCCGAGGAGGGCGTCGTGATCGTACGGATCATGGGCGAGGGGCAGGTGAAGCTGGCCGACAGCCACTTCGCCGAACTGAACGCGTTGGACGACGAGCTGCTCACCGAGATGGAGAGCGGCGACGGCCCGGGCTTCCGCGCCACCCTCACCGCGCTCCTGGACAAGGTCCGCGAGCTGGGCACGCCGCTCCCCGACGACTTTCTGGAGCCGTCCGAGCTGATCCTCCCGGCCCCCGAGGCCAGCCTGGAAGAGGTCCGCGAACTCCTGAGCGACGACGGCCTCATCCCCGGCTGAACACCTCGTTCCCGCCCCGCGCATCGCCTCAGCCCCGGCCCGGCGGCCGGGGCTGAGGCGTGCCCGCTCCCGGCGCCGGGAGCCCTCGTACGCTCCCGGCGCCCCTCTCCGGTCGGGCAGAATGAGGGAGCCCCGGCGCGGCGCGCCCCCGCTCCGGCCGGGCGCCTGAGACGGTCCAGCCGCGCCGAGCGGTATCGCCAGCGCACTTCGGAGGGGCCCCGTGAGCCCGACCCCCACCGCCCCGGCGGCACCCCCGCGGCGGGCCGCCGCCCGCCTCCGCCGCCGGGCCCGCGCCCACCCCCGGCTGGTCGACGCGGTGCTCGCGGTGGGGGTGCTGATCTGCATGGTGGCCGGCTCGCTGACCGACCCGCATCACCCGGACGGCCCCACCTGGAGGTCCTCGCCGCCCGACGCCGCCGGTTTCACCCTGATGGCCCTCGGCGCCGCCGCCCTCGTCCTGCGCCGCCGCGCCCCGCGCACCGTGCTGGCCGCCGCCTCCCTCGCCTCGCTGGCCGTGCTGGTCTCCGGCGACCCCCGGACCCCCGTCGTGATGAGCGCGGCCGTCGCGCTGTACACCGTGGCCGCCCGCACCGACCGGCCCACCACCTGGCGGATCGGCCTGCTCACCTCGGCCGGACTCACCGCCGGCGCCATGCTCTGCGGCAACCCGCCCTGGTACGCGCAGGAGAACTTCGGCATCTTCGCCTGGACCGGTCTCGCCGCGGCCGCCGGGGACGCCGTGCGCAGCAGGCGGGCCTACATCAGCGCCATCCAGGAGCGCGCCGACCGCGCCGAGCGCACCCGCGAGGAGGAGGCCCGCCGCCGCGTCGCCGAGGAACGGCTGCGGATCGCCCGCGACCTGCACGACGTCGTGGCCCACCACATCGCCCTGGTCAACGTCCAGGCAGGCGTCGCCGCCCACGTCATGGACCGCAGACCCGACCAGGCCAAGGAGGCGCTGGCCCACGTCCGGGAGGCCAGCCGCTCCGCGCTCGACGAACTCCGCGCCACCGTCGGCCTGCTCCGCCAGAGCGGTGACCCCGAGGCGCCCACCGAACCGGCGCCCGGCCTCGCCCGCCTCGGCGACCTGGCCGAACGGTTCCGCAACGCCGGGCTGCCCGTGGAGATCGCCTGCCCGGACCGGGGTGACCCGCTGCCGGCCGCCGTCGACCTCGCCGCGTACCGGGTCGTCCAGGAGGCGCTGACCAACGTCCACAAGCACGCCGGCCCCGGGGCCCGTGCCGAGGTCAGCGTCGTCCCCGTCGACGGGCACATCGAGATCACCGTCCTCGACGGCGGCCCGGGCGGCCCGCCCGCCCACGGCACGGCCGCGCCCGTGCCGCCGCCCGGCGGCGGCCACGGCCTGCTGGGTATGCGCGAACGCGTCACCGCCCTCGGCGGCACCTGCACGGCGGGGCCCCGCTTCGGCGGCGGTTTCCGCGTCCATGCGATCCTGCCCGCCCAGGGCGCGACCCCCGCGCCCCGCACGCCCGCCCCCGTACCGCCGCCGCGGGACGGCGCACCGAAGGACGGCCGATGACCATCAGGGTGCTGCTCGCCGACGACCAGGCCCTGCTGCGCAGCGCCTTCCGGGTGCTCGTCGACTCCGAGCCCGACATGGAGGTCGTCGGCGAGGCCGCCGACGGCGCCGAGGCCGTCGAACTGGCCCGTGCCGCCCGCCCCGACGTCGTCCTCATGGACATCCGGATGCCCGGCACCGACGGCCTCGCCGCCACCCGGTCGATCAGCGCCGATCCCGGCCTCGACGGGGTGCGGGTGGTCATGCTGACCACCTTCGAGGTCGACGAGTACGTGGTCCGCGCGCTGCGCGCCGGGGCCTGCGGCTTCCTCGGCAAGGGCTCCGAACCCGCCGAACTCCTCGGCGCCATACGCGTCGCCCACGCCGGGGAGGCGCTGCTCTCGCCGGCCGCCACCAAGGGCCTCATCGCCTCGTTCCTCGCCCAGTCCGACCACGGCGCCGACGAGCGGCACGGCGCCCGCGAGGAGCGGCTCGCCTCGCTCACCGGCCGCGAACGCGAAGTCCTCGTCCACGTCGCGGGCGGCCTGTCCAACGACGAGATAGCCGCCCGCCTCCAGGTCAGCCCGCTCACCGTCAAGACCCACGTCAACCGGGCCATGGCCAAGCTCGGTGCCCGCGACCGGGCCCAACTCGTCGTCACCGCCTACGAGACGGGCCTCGTACGCCCCCGCGCCGGCTGAGCCCGGCATCCCGGCCCCGCGGACGCCGCCCGCCTCCGGGCGTCCACGGGACCGGGATGGACCCCGGGGTGTAGCTCGCCTACTGCGCACGCAGTACGGGGCGGCCGAGAAATCCGCCCGGAAGCGGCCCGAGGGCCCGTCGCGGTCGCCCATCGTGGAGCGGGGGCGCGTCGCGACCCTCACCGGCGGGTCCGCGAGGCCGCTCACGGACGGCCTGCCCAGGCCGACGCCGTTGCCCAGCACGCCACTTGAGGAGCGACACCACCATGTCCTGGCTGTCCCGGTTCAGCCTCGCGCAACGGGCCCTGATAGGTCTGATGTCGATCATCGCGCTGCTCTTCGGCGCGATAGCCGTCCCGCAGCTCAAACAACAGCTGCTCCCCTCCATCGAACTGCCCATGGTGTCCGTCCTCGCGCCGTACCCCGGCGCCTCGCCCGACGTGGTCGAGAAGCAGGTCGTGGAGCCGCTGGAGAAGTCCGTCGACGCCGTCGAGGGCATCACCGGCATCACCGCCACCGCCAGTGAGGGCAACGCCGTCCTCATGGCCCAGTTCGACTTCGGCTCGGCCGACTCCCAGCAGCTCGTCGCCGACATCCAGCAGGCCGTCAACCGGGCCCGCGCGATGCTCCCGGACGACGTCGACCCGCAGGTCGTCGCCGGGTCCACCGACGACATCCCGACCGTGGTGCTCGCCGTCACCTCCGGCAAGGACCAGCAGGCCCTCGCCGGACAGCTGGAGCGGACCGTCGTCCCCTCCCTCGAGTCGATCGACGGCGTCGGCCAGGTCTCCGTGGACGGCGTCCGCGAACTCCAGGTCGCCGTCACCCCCGACGACGCCCGCCTCGCCGAGGCGGGCCTGAGCAGTGCCGACCTGGTGCAGGCCCTCCAGGCCGCCGGGGCGACCGTGCCGGCCGGCTCCTTCGACGAGAAGGGCGAGAACCGCACCGTCCAGGTCGGCGGCGGCTTCACCTCCGTGAAGCAGATCGAGGACCTGCGCATCGCCCCGTCGGCGGGCGGCCAGGGCGGCCAGGGCGGCCAGGGCGGTCAGGCGGGCCCCGGCGACGCCGGCAGGGCCCCCGCACCCCTCCGCCTCGGCTCGGTCGCCGAGGTCGAGCAGCAGCAGGCCACGGCGACCTCGCTGACCCGCACCAACGGCGAGCCCAGCCTCGCCGTGGTCGTCACTATGGACCGCGACGGCAGCGCCGTCGCCATCTCCGACGCCGTCGCCGAGAAGCTTCCGGAGCTCCGTGCCGACCTCGGCGGCTCCTCCGAGCTGACCGTCGTCAGCGACCAGGGCCCGGCGGTCGCCAAGTCCATCGAGGGGCTGACCACCGAGGGCGCCCTCGGCCTGGTCTTCGCCGTGGTGATCATCCTGATCTTCCTCGCCTCGGTCCGCTCCACGCTGGTCACCGCGGTCTCCATCCCGCTCTCCGTGGTGCTCGCGCTGATCGTGCTGTGGACCCGCGACCTGTCGCTCAACATGCTGACGCTGGGCGCGCTCACCATCGCCATCGGCCGGGTCGTCGACGACTCGATCGTGGTCCTGGAGAACATCAAGCGGCACCTCGGCTACGGCGAGGAGCGCAGGGAGGCGATCCTCACCGCCGTCAAGGAGGTCGCCGGAGCGGTCACCTCCGCGACGCTCACCACGGTCGCCGTCTTCCTGCCGATCGGCCTCGTCGGCGGCATGGTCGGCGAACTGTTCGGCTCGTTCTCGCTCACCGTCACCGCTGCGCTGCTCGCCTCGCTGCTGGTCTCGCTGACCGTGGTCCCGGTCCTCTCGTTCTGGTTCCTGCGCGCCCCCAAGGGCACGCCCGAGGACGCCGAGGCGGCCCGCGCCGCGGCCGAGGAGAAGGAGGCGAAGAGCCGCCTCCAGCGCATCTACGTACCCATCCTGAAGTTCGCCACCCGGCGCCGGCTCACCAGCCTCGCCATCGCCGTCGCGGTGCTGCTCGGGACGTTCGGCATGGCTCCGCTGCTGAAGACCAACTTCTTCGACCAGGGCGAGCAGGAGGTCCTCTCCGTCAAGCAGGAGCTGGCCCCCGGCACCAGCCTCGCCGCGACCGACGAGGCCGCCGGGAAGGTCGAGGCGCTGCTGAAGGAGACCGACGGCGTCGAGGACTACCAGGTCACCATCGGCTCCTCCGGTTTCCTGGCGGCCTTCGGCGGCGGCACCGACACCAACCAGGCGTCGTACCAGATCAAGCTCGCCGACTCGGCCTCCTCGGAGGCGGTGCAGAACGCCCTCGACAAGGGCCTCGCCGGACTCGACGGCATCGGCGACACCCGCGTCTCGGCCGGTGACGGTTTCGCCGGCCAGGACCTGAGCGTCGTCGTCAAGGCGTCGGAGGCCGACGTCCTCGCCGAGGCGGCCGAGCAGGTCCGCGCGCAGGTCGCGAAGCTCGACGACGTCACCGACGTGCAGAGCGACCTCTCCCGGAGCGTCCCGCGGATCTCCGTGCGCGCCAACGAGAAGGCCGCCGCGGCCGGGTTCACCGACGCGAGCCTCGGCCAGGTCGTCGCCCAGTCCGTCCGCGGCACCACCGCCGGCCAGGTCGTGCTGGACGACGCGGAGCGGGACATCGTGGTCAAGTCGGCCGAGCCCGCCAGGACCCTCGCCGAGCTGCGGGCACTGCCGCTGGGCCCGGTGAAGCTCGGCCGGATCGCCGACGTCGAGCTGGTCGACGGCCCGGTCTCGATGACCCGGATCGACGGCTCCCGGGCCGCCACCGTCACCGCCCGGCCGACCGCCGACAACACCGGCGCGGTCACCGCGGAACTCCAGACGAAGATCGACGCGCTCGACCTGCCGGAGGGGGCCACCGCCACCATCGGAGGTGTCTCCGCCGACCAGGACGAGGCGTTCGGCAAGCTGGGCCTGGCGATGCTCGCGGCCATCGCGATCGTCTTCATGCTCCTGGTCGCGACCTTCCGCTCCCTGGTGCAGCCGCTGATCCTGCTGGTCTCCATCCCGTTCGCGGCGACCGGCGCGGTCGGCCTGCTCATCGCCACCGGCACCCCGATGGGCGTCCCGGCGATGATCGGCATGCTGATGCTGATCGGCATCGTGGTCACCAACGCCATCGTGCTGATCGACCTCATCAACCAGTACCGCGACAAGGGCTACGGCATCATCGAGGCGGTCATCGAGGGCGGCCGCCACCGCTTCCGCCCGATCCTGATGACCGCCCTGGCGACGGTCTTCGCCCTGGTCCCGATGGCCCTCGGCGTCACCGGTGAGGGCGGCTTCATCGCCCAGCCGCTCGCCGTGGTGGTCATCGGCGGCCTGATCACCTCCACGGTCCTCACCCTGGTGCTGGTCCCGACCCTGTACGCCATGGTCGAGCTCCGCAAGGAGCGCCGGGCCGCCAGGAGGGCCGCGAAGCGCGCCGGCAAGGCAGGCGTCCCGGAGCAGTCCGAGGCTCCGGACGAGGAGAGGACCCCGGGACCCGCCCAGTCCTGACCCCTTCCGCACACCGGTCCGGGGGCGTCCTCCCACAAAGGGGGCGCCCCCGGGCTCGTCCTCCCGGTCCTTCCCTCCCGCACCGGCCCGGTGCCGGCCCGGCCGACGGGCGCGGCCGGCCGGTGACCGCCACGGCCGACGGGACCGGTACCTGGCCGGCGTCCCCGCCGGGCGCGAGCCGAAGCCCCCTCGCCCACGAGGGCGAGGGGGCTTCGGCAGACGGGATGCGGGCGGTCCTACGGCAGCGCCAGCATCCGCTCCAGCGCCAGCTTGGCGAAGTCCTCGGTCTCCTCGTCGACCTCGATGCGGTTGACCAGGTTCCCCTCGGCCAGCGACTCCAGGGTCCACACCAGGTGCGGGAGGTCGATCCGGTTCATGGTCGAGCAGAAGCAGACCGTGCGGTCGAGGAAGACGATCTCCTTGTCCTCCGCGGCGAAACGGTTGGCCAGCCGCCGGACCAGGTTCAGCTCGGTGCCGATCGCCCACTTGGAGCCACGCGGCGCCGCCTCCAGCGTCTTGATGATGTACTCCGTCGACCCGACCAGGTCGGCCGCGGCCACGACCTCGTGCCTGCACTCGGGGTGCACCAGGACGTTCACCCCGGGGACCCGGGCGCGTACGTCCTCGACCGACTCCAGCGAGAACCGCCCGTGCACCGAGCAGTGGCCGCGCCACAGGATCATCCGGGCGTCCCGCAGCTGCTCGGCGGTGAGGCCGCCGTTCGGCTTGTGCGGGTTGTAGACGACGCAGTCCTCCAGCGACATGCCCAGGTCGCGGACGGCGGTGTTGCGCCCGAGGTGCTGGTCGGGAAGGAAGAGGATCTTCGTCGTGGCGGGGTCCTGGCCCTGGTCGAAGGCCCACTCCAGCGCCCGCTTCGCGTTGGAGGAGGTGCAGATCGTGCCGCCGTGCCTGCCGGTGAACGCCTTGATGTCCGCCGAGGAGTTCATGTACGCCACCGGGACCACCTGGTCCGCGACGCCCGCCTCGCTCAGCACGTCCCAGCACTCGGCGACCTGTTCGGCCGTGGCCATGTCGGCCATCGAGCAGCCCGCCGCCAGGTCCGGCAGGACCACCTTCTGCTCGTCGGAGGTGAGGATGTCCGCCGACTCGGCCATGAAGTGCACGCCGCAGAAGACGATGTACTCCGCCTCGGGGCGCGCGGCGGCGTCCCGGGCCAGTTTGAAGGAGTCCCCCGTGACATCGGCGAACTGGATGACCTCGTCGCGCTGGTAGTGGTGACCGAGGACGAAGACCTTGTCCCCGAGCTTCTCCTTGGCCGCGCGGGCGCGCGCCACCAGGTCGGGGTCGGAGGGGGAGGGCAGGTCCCCGGGGCAGTCGACGCCGCGCTCGCTCGTGGGGTCGGCCTCGCGGCCGAGCAGCAGCAGAGCGAGGGGCGTCGGCTGCACGTCGAGGTCGGTGCGGGGCTGGGCGGTGGTCACGTCACGCACCCTTTCTGTTCTTGCAGACGAGCCTTTTCGTCTAACTGACGTTATCTATCATAACCGCATAATGTCACTTTGACGATGGCGCTCGCGTCACTGTGACGCATCCCCCGCGTCCGCCGCCCCTGCCCCGTGCCGCCGAAGCGGCCCGTGTGCGAGCATGAGGAGACCGGCCGGACCTTTGTCGTGGCCGGGCCGGCCAGGCCCGCACGGCACGCGCCGGAAACAAACAGGCCGGAGGCGGAATGTTCCGGCCTCACCGGCAGTTGCCCATAGTCGGCAAGCAGTCCGTACAACCCGGGAGCGATGTAGATGTCCGTTCAGGACGAGAAGACCACCGTGAGCGACGGCATTCTCCTGTCCGACGCCGCCGCGGCCAAGGTCAAGGCCCTGCTCGACCAGGAAGGCCGGGACGATCTGGCGCTGCGCGTGGCGGTCCAGCCCGGTGGGTGCTCCGGCCTTCGCTACCAGCTGTTCTTCGACGAGCGTTCGCTCGACGGGGACGTCGTCAAGGACTTCGGCGGAGTCAAGGTCGTCACCGACCGGATGAGCGCGCCGTACCTCGGCGGAGCCTCCATCGACTTCGTCGACACCATCGAGAAGCAGGGGTTCACCATCGACAACCCCAACGCCACGGGCTCCTGCGCCTGCGGCGACTCCTTCAGCTGAGTCGCTTCGCCGGGAGGCGGCGTCCCACTTCGGTGGGGCGCCGCCTTTTCCGTCAGCCCGGGCGCGGACCGGCTGAGCGGGCGCGGACGCCGGCCGGGCGCGGACGCGGTCCAGGTCAGAAGGCCAGGATCGTGAGGGTGGCGGCGTGGACGAGGACCAGGAGGGCGCCGTCGAAGCCGAGGCGGAACCAGCCACGTTCCTGACGGACCAGGAGGCCGCCCAGGACGACGGTGGTCATCACCAGGGCGGCGCAGGCCAGGAAGAGTTCGTCGTCCCCGGCGGCGTGGTAGAGCGAGCCGCCCCGGTACGCCAGGTCGCCCACCGCCAGGTTGAGGACGTCGAGGCAGTTGCCGCCGATGATCGCCGCGAAGGCGAGGGTGACGGCGCCCCGGCGGACGGCGGCGATGGAGGTGACCGTCTCCGGGAGGGCGTTGACGGTCCCCAGGACGGCCGCGCCGACGAAACCGGCCCGCAGGGTGGTCGCCGACAGGAGGCCCTCGGCGGCCCGGGTGACGGCCCAGCCGGCGACGACCACGGTCGCGGCGAGGATGGCGAACTCGCCCCACAGCCGCGGGGTGGACCGCGCGGAGAACGCCCCCTCGCCCCGCGGCACGTCCCGGACGGTCTCCCGGGTGCGCACCGCCCGCCACATCGGCTCGGTGTTCCTGCGGATCAGGTGCAGACCACCCAGGTAGAAGAGGATCAGCACGAACGAGACCGGGTGCACCCCGGCCGCCGTCACGTCCGGGCTGAAGGAGGCCATCAGCGCCAGCCCCAGCAGCCCGGTCAGCAGGCAGCCGAAGAGGAGGTTCTGGAGCGAGGCGGCGGCGTGCTCCAGGTTGACCCGGCGGTGGAAGGCGTCGGCCGCGACCACCGCCAGGGTCTGCGCCGCGATGCCGCCCACCGCGTTGCTGTACGCCAGTTCCGGTGCGGCGTCCGCCGCGCTCACCGCCGTCATCACGATGCCGGAGAGCGAGGTCACCAGGCCGAAGAGCACCGCCCCGAACAGCGCCTCGCCCCAGCCCGTTCGGTCGGCCAGCACGTCCCCGAGCCCCGCCAGCCGGACGCCGCACGCCACCGTCAGCGCCCCGGCCAGGCACAGCACGGCGACGCTCCAGCCCAGTGGCCACTGCCCGGCCAGCATGTCCGGCACCCTCGCCCCGTCCGCCCGCGTGATCGACGCCCGCCTCCTCACTGGGTGCCCGGCGCCGGGCGGGCGCCACACCGAAGGAGCCAGGGTTCACCGCGCCGGACCACGCGCGGGAGGCGGGCGGCCCCGGAGGCTCACCTCCGGGCCGCCCGCCTCCCGTGTCCGGCGGTCAGGTCAGTCGCGCGGGACCGCCGAGCCGTCCTCGCCGACCACCTCGCGGTCACCGAGCGGCTCGTCCAGCGTCACCTTCGCCGTGAGCTGCTTGGCGATCTTCACGCAGACCTTGCCAGGCTCCTGCGGCTCACCGGTGATCCTCACCGTGACGCTGCCGTCCTTCTCCTCGGCGGCGGCCGTGTACTTCTCGCAGACCCCGCCCCAGAAGCGGACGGTCAGCTCCCGGCCGTCCACGCGGTACGACTCCGCCTCGGTCAGCTTGCGCTCCCCGTCCGGGGAGCGGCCGGGGTCGGTGCCGGGCTTCTCGGGCTTCGGCGCCGGAGCGAGGTACTCGGGGTCGACGGCCGGCCGGGTCACCGTGAACGACCGGTCGTGGCCCTCGGGCCGCACCTCGAACAGCCACGACGGCACCAGCGCCTGGCGGCCGGAGACGAACTGGGCGGACAGCCCGAGGACCGCGCCGCGCACCTCCACCGGCTTGCGCTCGGGCTGCTCGCCGCCCGGCGTGCACGGGTCCTTCGGCGGGGCGGAACCGTCGGCCGCCTCTTCGCCCAGCGGTGCCGGGCCGGCGCAGCCGCCGATGCCGACCCTGCCGTCGCCCTTCGAGGCACCGTTGAGCTGGGCCAGCGTCTGCTCGGCGGTCAGCACCGGGTAGGTGTCGCCCTTCACCGGCTGGGAGAGCTGCCCGCTGCCGCCGACCACGGAGCCGTCCGGAGCCACCCGCACGCCGGTGCTCCAGCCGTACGTCGGCAGGCCGTCCACCACCGGCTGGGCGTTGACCACCCGTACGCCCCCCGAGACCTGGCCCGCGTCGAGCTTGGCGTCGTCCTGGCCGAGCGCCTTCAGCACCGGCGCGGCCGCGCTCCTCGCCGCCTTCTCGCCGACCGGGTCGCCGTCCTCGGTGCCACCCGGTCCGGCGCACACCTTGCCCTTAGGGCAGTCGTCGCCGCCCGGCGGGGTGTGGCCCTGGAAGCTCCAGGTGCCGGGAGCCCGCTTGTTGACCCGCAGCAGCGGCCCCTGGCCGTCCCCGGCCGTGCCGACCAGCCACGTGCCGCCCTCGGCGCGCGGCTCACCCGGCACACCGAGCGCCTTCGCCAGCTTCGCCACGTCCGCCGCGCGCGGCCCCGCCTCGAACTGGTGGACGGCCGCTTCGCCCGGGCCCTCGGGCAGCTTCACCCGCGCCCGGTAGACGCCGCCGCCCGGATCGGGCTCACCGGGGGCGACGCCCTGGGTGTGGCCGTCCAGCTCCAACGGCGGAGGGGTGCCGCCCGCGCCCGCCTCGGCCTGCTGCCCGCCGTCCGTCGTCCCGCCGGAGGCGGCCGCGGTCACCAGGTACGCGCCTCCGCCGCCCACGATCAGGACGGCCGCCGCCACCGAGGCAACGGCCATCGGGGAACGCCGCCCGGGCCGCTCCTGCTCCTGGTCGGATCGCTCGGTGCTCACCGCATCGCTCCTTCGCCTGGACTGTCCTCACGGCCTCCCCGGGAGGGGCCGGCCGTCACCGTGTTCCCTCGATGGGGAACGCCGGTGGGACGGGACGGAGCGGAAGGCGGTTCCCGATGCCTTTCGCCGAGAGGGCCGAACGAGGGACGCGGTCGCCGCGCGCGGCCGGGACGCCCAGGACCTGCCAGGCGGATCCTCGTGGGCCCGCGACGCCTGGCACGCACTCTCGCCGCACGCCCGGACCACCCGGGTACGTCCTGCGAGGGGGATCCTGGCGCACGCCGAGAGCACGCACCGGACGCCGCAGGCCGCGCCACGAAGATCCGCCGGACAGGCCCTACCAGTCGCCGTACTGCGACATGCCGTCGATGAGGCGGACCGAGGCGGGGGCCACGCGTACGCCGTGGAGCGAGGAGAGGGGGACCGGGCCGGTGGGGCGGCCGTGCGGGGCGGGCCAGTCCGCGGACATGCGGGCGCAGTCGCCGCGCAGCACTTCGAAGCCGTGGTCCAGTTCGAGGGGGCCGGCGTCCTTGACGCTCTGGTTCGACATATTCGCACCGTAGGCACGTCCGCCTCGGTGAGGAAAGCCCTACTATCGGGTAGTTTCGACGATTCGCGCTGTCTTGGGCCGGGGACGGCCAACGGATAGCGTGAAGCGACCGATCTCCGTGTCACCCGTCCGGGCGCCCGCCGCCCCCACCCCTCGCAGGAGCAGACCCGCCGTGCGTATCGCTGTCACCGGCTCCATCGCCACCGACCACCTGATGACCTTCCCCGGCCGCTTCGCCGACCAGCTCGTCGCCGAACAGCTCCACACGGTCTCGCTCTCCTTCCTCGTCGACCAGCTCGACGTCCGGCGCGGCGGGGTCGCGGCCAACATCTGCTTCGGCATGGGCCAGCTCGGCACCAGCCCCGTCCTGGTCGGCGCGGCCGGCTCCGACTTCGACGAGTACCGGGCCTGGCTCGACCGGCACGGCGTCGACACCGGCTCGGTCCGCATCTCCGAGGTGCTGCACACCGCGCGCTTCGTCTGCACCACCGACGCCGACCACAACCAGATCGGCTCCTTCTACACCGGGGCCATGAGCGAGGCCCGCCTCATCGAGCTCCAGGCCGTCGCCGAGCGGGTCGGTGGCCTCGACCTCGTCCTCATCGGCGCCGACGACCCGGAGGCGATGCTCCGCCACACCGAGGAGTGCCGCAGCCGGAACATCCCGTTCGCCGCCGACTTCTCCCAGCAGATCGCGCGGATGGACGGCGAGGAGATCCGCACCCTCCTCGACGGCGCCACCTACCTCTTCTCCAACGAGTACGAGAAGGGCCTCATCGAGTCCAAGACCGGCTGGAGCGACGAGGAGATCCTCGGCCGCGTCGGCCACCGCGTCACCACCCTCGGCTCCCGCGGTGTCCGCATCGAGCGGGCCGGCGGCGACCCGGTCGAGGTCGGCGTACCCGAGGAGGACACCAAGGCCGACCCGACCGGAGTCGGCGACGCCTTCCGCGCGGGCTTCCTCTCGGGCCTGTCGTGGGGCGTCTCGCTGGAGCGCGCCGCCCAGGTCGGCTGCATGCTCGCCACCCTGGTCATCGAGACGGTCGGCACCCAGGAGTACACCCTGGGCCGGGTCCCCTTCATGGACCGCTTCACCAAGGCGTACGGCCACGACGCCGCCGCCGAGGTCCAGGCCCACCTGGCCTGAGCCGCTTCGGCCGGGCGGCCGAAGCGCCGCCCGGCCCGGCCCGCCTCAGACCAGCCGCCGCACCCGGTAGGCGGTGCCGCCCGCGGCCGGCTCCTCCCCGACGTACTCCTGCTCGCGCATCCTGCACCAGGCGGGGATGTCGAGACGGGCCGCCTCGTCGTCGCTCAGCACGGTCACCGTGCCGCCCACCGGCACCCGGTCGATCACCTTGGCCAGCTCGATCACCGGGACCGGGCAGCGGCGGCCCAGCGCGTCCACCACCAGCGCCTCGGCGGCGGCCGCCGGCTCGGCGCCCGGGGCGCCGAGCCGGGCCCGCACGGCCCGGACCGCTTCCGGCAGCACCGTGAGGAAGTGGTCCACGTCGGTCGCGGGCGTCCCGAGCGGCAGCGACACCCGGACGTTCCCCTCGCTCAGCACGCCCATGGCCCGCAGCACATGGCTGGGCGTCAGCGTCGAGGAGGTGCAGGACGAGCCGGAGGAGACGGCGAAGCCGGCCCGGTCCAGCTCGTGCAGGAGCGCCTCGCCGTCGACGTACAGGCACGAGAAGGTGACCAGGTGCGGGAGCCGGTGCACCGGGTCGCCGACCACCTCCATGTCCGCCACCACCTCCGGCAGCCGCAGCCTGATCCGGTCCACCAGCTCCCGCAACCGCACCCCTTCGGCCTCCGCCTCGGCGCGCACCGCCCGGAGCGAGGCCGCCGCAGCGACGACCGCCGGGAGGTTCCCGAAGCCGGGCGCGCGCCCCGACTCCCGCTCGTCCGCCGGGCCCCCCGGTGCGAACCGCACCCCCTTGCGCACCGCCAGCAGCCCCACGCCGGGCGGGCCGCCCCACTTGTGGGCGCTGGCGGTCAGCAGCGACCAGGGGCCCGTGACCGGACCCCAGGGGAGCGACTGGGCGGCGTCCACCAGCAGCGGGACGGTGGCCGCCCGGCAGGCCTCGGCGACCTCCTCCACCGGCTGGACGGTGCCCACCTCGTGGTTGGCCGACTGGAGGCAGGCGAGCGCGGTGTCGGCCCGCAGGGCGGCGGCGAACGCCTGGGCCGGGACCCGGCCGGTGCTCTCCACGCCGACCCGGCCGACCTCGCCGCCCGCCGTCTCGAAAAACTCCGCCGCGTGCAGCACCGAGGAGTGCTCGACCTCGGAGACGACGAGGTGGCGGCCGATCCGGCGGCGGCCGGCCAGGGCCCCCGCGATGCCGGAGTGGACCGCCTGTGTCCCCGAAGGGGTGAAGACCAGCTCGTCCGGGCGGCAGCCCACCGACTCGGCCGCGCTCTCCCGGGCGGCGTCCAGCAGGAGGCGGGCGCGGCGGCCCTCCCGGTACAGCCGGGCCGGGTCGGCCCAGCCCTCGTCGAGGGAGGCCAGGAGGGCCTGGCGGGCCGTCGGATGCAGGGGGGCGGCCGACGCCGCGTCGAAGTAGGGCACGGCGCCACGCTAGCCGGGGGGCGGGTCCCGCGCCCCGGGGAGGGGGCGTGGCTCGCCGGTCCTCACATGACCGGGGTGCCGGTTCCCGTCCCCGCAGGGGTGTGGGGCGGCGGCGGGCGCGGGCCGGGCCTGATCGGGCAGCGTGCCGTGCGGCGGGCCGAAGTGGCCGGGCGCGGACGCGGCGGGCTCGGACGGGCCGGGTGCCGGCTCGCGCGGGGGCCGGGCGCTCTCGCGCGCGCCCGCGAGAGTGAAGGACAGGGCCCGCGAGTGGGCCGGGGGAGTGGAGTGCGTGGGCGAAAGGGGTGTCAGATCGGGGGACGAGGCCGGGATTCCGCCCGGATTCCACCCCTTCGGGGTGCGGCTCGGCGCGTTGGGCACCCTCCCCGCGCGACCCCAAATTGAGTCCAGTAGGGTTTGGTCCGCATAAACATCCAATCCCCTGCCCGCCGCAGGGCCGGCGACCGACCAGCGTGAAGGCCGCACCCGACCGCGCGGGCGAGACTCTCGGGAAGGCGCTACGTGAGTCCCAACGGCTCCGACCGCTCGTCGCGGCGCCCGATGCGGCGGAAGCTGCCGCAGGTGCTGACTGCGGGCCTGATCCTGGCAACCGCCACCGGTTGCACATACGAGGACTTCCCCCGTCTTGGTATGCCCACCCCGGTGACCGAAGAGGCACCGATCATCCTCTCCCTCTGGCAGGGCTCCTGGGCGGCGGCGCTCGTCACGGGTGCCCTCGTCTGGGCGTTGATCCTCTGGGCCTGCTTCGCCTACCGGCGCAGCCGGACCAAGATCGAGGTACCTCCGCAGACCCGGTACAACATGCCTCTCGAGGCGCTGTACACCGTGGTCCCCGTCCTCATCGTGTCGGTGTTCTTCTTCTTCACCGCCCGCGACGAGTCGAAGATCCTCTCGCTCTCCGAGAAGCCGACCCACACCATCAACGTGGTCGGCTTCCAGTGGAGCTGGGCCTTCAACTACATCGAGGACGTGGACGGCGAGACCGCAACCGGCGACGCGCGGACCAACCCCGACCTGGCGGCCATTCCGGACCGCTTCAAGAAGGCGTTCCCCGAGGGGGCGGAGGGCGTCCACGCCGTCGGCACCCCCGGCGAGCGCAACCCGCAGAACGGCAACCCGGGTCCGACCCTCTGGCTCCCCAAGGGCGAGAAGGTCCGCTTCGTGCTGACCTCGCGGGACGTCATCCACTCGTTCTGGGTGGTGCCGTTCCTGATGAAGCAGGACGTCATCCCGGGCCACACCAACGCCTTCGAGGTGACCCCCGAGAAGGAGGGCACCTACATGGGCAAGTGCGCCGAGCTCTGCGGCGTGGATCACTCCCGCATGCTCCTGAACGTCAAGATCGTTTCTCCCGAGCGCTACCAGAAGCATCTGGAGGAGCTCCGTGAGAAGGGCCAGACCGGGTACGTCCCGGCGGGCATCGAGCAGACGGACCCGGCCAGGAACTCGGAGAAGAACCAACTGTGAGCATCCTCAACGAACCCCAGGGTGACGCCGCAGCTGACGACTCGTACGAGAACGAGCTGCCGGTTCGCCGCAAGCAGCCGGGCAATGTCGTCGTGAAGTGGCTGACCACCACCGATCACAAGACGATCGGCACGCTGTACCTGGTCACCTCTTTCATCTTCTTCATCATCGGCGGCCTGATGGCCCTGGTGATGCGCGCCGAGCTGGCCAGGCCCGGTACGCAGCTCATCTCGAACGAGCAGTTCAACCAGGCGTTCACGATGCACGGCACGATCATGCTGCTGATGTTCGCGACGCCCCTCTTCAACGGTTTCGCGAACTGGATCATGCCGCTCCAGATCGGCGCGCCCGACGTGGCGTTCCCGCGGCTGAACATGTTCGCCTACTGGCTCTACCTCTTCGGCTCGCTGATCGCGGTGGCCGGCTTCCTCACCCCGCAGGGTGCGGCCGACTTCGGCTGGTTCGCCTACTCCCCGCTGTCGGACGCCGTCCGCTCGCCGGGTGTCGGCGCCGACATGTGGATCATGGGCCTGGCCCTCTCGGGCTTCGGCACGATCCTCGGTTCGGTCAACTTCATCACCACGGTCATCTGCATGCGCGCGCCCGGCATGACGATGTTCCGTATGCCGATCTTCACCTGGAACGTCCTGCTCACCGGTGTCCTGGTGCTGCTGGCCTTCCCGGTCCTCGCCGCCGCGCTGTTCGCCCTGGAGGCGGACCGCAAGTTCGGGGCGCAGATCTTCAGTCCGGAGAACGGCGGAGCACTGCTCTGGCAACACCTCTTCTGGTTCTTCGGACACCCAGAGGTGTACATCATCGCCCTGCCGTTCTTCGGCATCGTCTCCGAGATCATCCCGGTGTTCTCGCGGAAGCCGATCTTCGGCTACATGGGTCTGGTCGGCGCGACCATCGCGATCGCCGGTCTGTCCGTGACGGTGTGGGCGCACCACATGTATGTCACCGGCGGTGTGCTGCTGCCGTTCTTCTCCTTCATGACCTTCCTGATCGCGGTACCGACCGGTGTGAAGTTCTTCAACTGGGTCGGCACCATGTGGAAGGGCTCCTTGTCCTTCGAGAACCCGATGCTGTGGTCGGTCGGCTTCCTGGTCACCTTCCTCTTCGGTGGCCTGACCGGCGTCATCCTGGCCTCCCCGCCGCTGGACTTCCACGTCTCGGACTCGTACTTCGTCGTCGCGCACTTCCACTACGTCGTCTTCGGCACCGTGGTCTTCGCGATGTTCGCCGGATTCCACTTCTGGTGGCCGAAGTTCACCGGCAAGATGCTGGACGAGCGGCTCGGCAAGATCACCTTCTGGACGCTGTTCGTCGGCTTCCACGGGACCTTCCTGGTCCAGCACTGGCTGGGCGCCGAGGGCATGCCCCGCCGGTACCCGGACTACCTGGCCGCCGACGGCTTCACCGCCCTGAACACGGTCTCCACGATCAGCTCGTTCCTGCTCGGCCTGTCGATGCTGCCGTTCTTCTACAACATCTGGAAGACGGCCAAGTACGGCAAGAAGATCGAGGTGGACGACCCGTGGGGCTACGGCCGTTCGCTGGAGTGGGCGACCTCCTGCCCGCCGCCGCGGCACAACTTCCTCACCCTGCCGCGCATCCGCTCGGAATCCCCGGCGTTCGACCTGCATCACCCTGAGATCGCCGCCATGGACCACCTTGAGGACCACGACCCGCAGCCCAAGGCCGTCGCGGGCACCAAGGAGGCAGGCAAGTGAAGATCCAGGGCAAGATGTTCCTCTGGCTGAGCGCCTTCCTCCTGCTCGTCGCGGTGGTGTACGGCCTCTGGTCGCGGGAGCCGGTGGGTACGACGGCGCTCTTCCTCGCCTTCGGCCTCTCCGTCATGGTCGGCTTCTACCTGGCGTTCACCGCCCGGCGGGTCGACGCGATGGCGCAGGACGACAAGGAGGGGGAGGTCGCGGACGAGGCCGGCGAGGTGGGCTTCTTCAGCCCGCACAGCTGGCAGCCGCTCTCGCTGGGCATCGGCGGTTCCCTCATGTTCCTGGGCGTCGTCTTCGACTGGTGGCTGATGTTCTTCGCCTTCCCGATGCTGCTCATCGGCCTCTGGGGATGGATCTACGAGTACTACCGCGGCGAGAACCAGAACCAGTGACACCTCGCTGAACCCCGCCGCCCCGGCGGCCCGTCAGGCCCGGCACCTCCCTCGCGGAGGGGCCGGGCCTGACGGCGTTCGCCGCACCCGAACGGCTCAACCCGCCGGGCCGCGCCCCGCATCCGTTCCTACGGTGTGGGCATGAGCCACACTCCGCGAATCCGTACGGTTCTGAGCTGCACCGTGCTGGTGGTCGCCCTCGGGGCCGGGGCCACGGCATGTGGAAGCTCCGAGACCCACCCGCTCGCCGCCGCGCCGTACGACGCGGCCCAGGACGTCGCCATCAGCGCCGGCGGCCGGAAGAAGGCCGACCCGGACAAGCCCCTGGAGGTCACCGCCACGGGCAAGGGGCGGCTGACCGACGTCGTCGCCGTCGACGCCTCCGGGCGCCGGGTGGCCGGCGAACTCTCCGCCGACGGCACGCGCTGGCGCACCACCGGCCCGCTCGCCGCCGGAGCCCGCTACACCGTCACCGCCTCCACGGAGAACGGCGAGGGCGGCCCAGGACGGCGCACGATGACCTTCGACACGGCCGCCCAGGGCAAGAGCAAGGACTCCCGCCTCAAGGTCGCCTTCGGCCCCCAGAAGGGCACCTACGGCGTCGGGCAGCCGATCGTCGCCGAGCTCAGTGCCCCCGTCGAGGACCGCGAGGCTCGCGCGGTCGTCGAGAACTCGCTGAAGGTCACCTCGGAACCGGCCGTGGAGACCGGTGGCTGGTACTGGGTGGACAGCAAGACGCTGCACTACCGGCCCAAGGAGTACTGGCCCGCCAACGCCACCGTGACGGCCCGCAGCGAACTCGGCGGCGTCCGGGTCACGGACAAGGTCCGCGGGGCCCCGGGCAAGCCCCTGACGATCCGCACGGGCAGCAGGATGGAGGCCGTCGTCGACGCCTCGGCCCACGTCATGACGGTGTTCAAGGACGGCGAGGAACTCACCACCGTCCCGGTCACCGCCGGCAAGCCGGGCTTCTCCACCCGCAACGGCGTCAAGGTGGTGCTCGGCAAGGAGTACTTCGTCCGGATGCGCGGCACCACCGTGGGCATCGCCGCCGGCAGCTCGGAGTCGTACGACCTGCCCGTGTACTACGCGACCCGGGTCACCTGGAGCGGCGAGTACGTGCACGCGGCGCCCTGGTCGGCAGACGCGCACGGCTCGGCCAACGTCAGCCACGGCTGCGTGGGCATGAGCACCCGCAACGCCGCCTGGTTCTTCGAGACCGTCCGCGAGGGCGACCTGGTGCGCGTGGTCAACAGCATCGGCGAGGACATGGACCCGTTCGGCAACGGCTACGGCGACTGGAACGTCGACTGGGCCGACTGGAAGGCCGGCAGCGCCAACGCCCCCGAGGCGCCGCCCGGCAAGGCCCCCGGGCCCGCCGATCGCCTCAGTCCCCGGATCTGAGCGCGTGGCGCGCCCGACACGCCGCGAGGGGCGGCCCGGATCCTCCGGGCCGCCCCTCGCGGCACCTGCCGACCGGCCGGAGCGAGGAAGATCACTCTTACGGGTGGCCCCGCGCCGGAGATCAGGCGGTGACGGGCTTGCGCGGCCGCAGCAGAGCCGCCAGCGCCTCGGCGAACTCCACCGGCTCCACCGGCAGCGTCACCGCCGCGTCGGCGCGGCTCCAGGTGGCCAGCCAGGCGTCCTGGGGACGGCCCATCAGCAGCAGCACCGGCGGGCACTGGAAGATCTCGTCCTTGAGCTGCCTGCACACGCCCATGCCTCCCACCGGGGAGGTCTCGCCGTCCAGCACGCAGGCGTCCACGCCGCCGTGCTCCAGCTCCCGGAGGACGGCCGGGAGGGTCGCGCACTCCACGTACCGCACCGGCGGGACGTCCGCCGCCGGCCTGCGGCCCGCCGCCAGCCGGACCTGCTCGCGGGTGGCGGAATTGTCGCTGTAGACCAGCACCGTGGCGGTCGCCTGCATGGTTCCTCCGTGACGTCGGTGTCTTCGGGCCCTGAGGTCTTGCCACCCCCGGCCGGCCCGCCCCGCGGGGCGTACGGGGCCGTTCCGGAGGCCGTGCGGCACCGGCCCGCCACCAGGCCGCACCGGGCTCGCCCGGGGGCCGCCCGGGGGGCGGGGCCGATGCGCGGATGCTACTCCGTCCGACACCTCGTCAACACCGGTGCGACAGGCCAGGCGATGGGCCGTTCGAGCTGGACAGGACGGGCTGACACTCCGAACAGCACCCCCCGGGGTGAGGGCGGGATAAGGGACCGACATAATGTCGGTCGTGGCGACAGCAACGACAGTAGAAACAGGGCACGCGCACCCGACGGTCAATCGGCCGAACCTCACCAGTGTGGGCACCATCATCTGGCTGAGTTCCGAGCTGATGTTCTTCGCGGCCCTCTTCGCGATGTACTTCACCCTGCGATCGGTGACCGGTCCCGACTTCTGGGGAGCCAAGGCGGAGAGCCTGACCTTCCCGTTCGCGCTCGGGAACACCTCCATCCTGGTGCTCTCCTCAGTCACCTGCCAGCTCGGCGTCTTCGCCGCCGAGCGGGGGGACGTGAAGAAGCTCCGGATGTGGTTCATCGTGACCTTCATCATGGGCGCGATCTTCATCGGAGGGCAGGTCTTCGAATACGCGGAACTGGTCAAGCACGAGGGGCTCACCATCTCCTCGGACGCGTACGGCTCCGCGTTCTACCTGACCACCGGCTTCCACGGACTGCACGTGCTGGGCGGCCTGATCGCCTTCCTTGCCGTCCTCGGCCGCACCTACGCGGCCAGGAGGTTCACCCACGAACAGGCCACGTCCGCCATCGTCGTGTCCTACTACTGGCACTTCGTCGATGTCGTCTGGATCGGCCTCTTCGCCACGATCTACATGATCAAGTAATTAGGTCTCGTACTTCGTACGAAGTCCCACTGCCCAGAAGCATCGACGCAGAAGATCCTGACACCGGGGTAATCCGTGAAAAAGCTCTCCGTACGACGACGCCATCCGCTGGCGGCGTTCGTCGTCCTACTCCTCGCGCTGGCGGCCACCGGGGGGCTGTACACCGCGTTCGCACCCGCGGACAAGGCGCAGGCCGAAGAAACCGCCCAGTCCCTCGCCATCGAGGAGGGCAAGAAGCTCTACGCCGTCGGCTGCTCCAGCTGCCACGGCACCGGCGGTCAGGGCAGCTCTGACGGTCCGAGCCTGGTCGGCGTGGGATCGGCCGCGGTCGACTTCCAGGTCGGCACCGGCCGGATGCCGCTCCAGCAGCCCGGCGCCCAGGCACCGAGCAAGCCCGCGATCTACACCCAGGCCGAGATCGACCAGATGGCGGCCTACATCGCCTCGCTCGGCGCCGGCCCGACGACGCCGACCGCCAAGCAGTACAGCCCCGAGGGCGCCGACATCGCCAACGGCGGCACGCTGTTCCGCAACAACTGCGCGCAGTGTCACAACTTCGTCGGCAAGGGCGGTGCGCTCACCAACGGCAAGTACGCGCCCGACCTCGAGGACGTGTCCCCCAAGCACATCTACGAGGCCATGCAGACCGGCCCGCAGAACATGCCGTCCTTCCCCGACAGCGTCCTCCCCGAGCAGGAGAAGAAGGACGTCATCGCGTACCTCCAGACGGTCAACACCAGTGAGTCCGACAGCCCCGGTGGTCTGCGGCTGGGCGGTATCGGCCCGGTCGCCGAAGGACTCTTCGCGTGGATCTTCGGCCTCGGCGCCATGATCGCCGTGGCCGTCTGGGTCGCCGCCCGGACCGCAAAGGCCAAGAAGTCATGAGCAGCCAAGAGAATTCCGAAGAGAACCTGCTGAAGAAGCAGGACCCCGCGCACGGCGCGGTGGCCGTGGCGGACGACCCGTTCGCCGACCCCGGCCTGCCCCCTCACGAGGCCCGGCAGCAGGACCTGGACGAGCGGACCGCCAAGCGGTCCGAGCGCACCGTGGCCCTGTTCTTCACGGTGTCGATGCTCGCGACCATCGGGTTCATCGCGTGCTTCGTGATCTTCCCGGTCGACAAGGTCATCAGCGTCTGGCCCATCGGCAAGGTCAGTGCCCTCAACTTCTCCCTGGGCCTGACCCTGGCCGTGGCGCTGTTCTTCATCGGCGCGGGCGCCGTCCACTGGGCGCGCACCCTGATGTCGGACGTGGAGATCGCCGACGAGCGCCACCCGATCCAGGCGAGCCCCGAGGTCAAGGCCAAGGTTCTGGCCGACTTCAAGCAGGGCGCCGAGGAATCGGTGCTGGGCCGGCGCAAGCTCATCCGCAACACCATGTTCGGCGCGCTGGCCATGGTGCCGCTCTCCGGCATCGTCCTCCTGCGCGACCTCGGTCCGCTCCCCGAGGACAAGCTGCGCCACACCCTGTGGGGCAAGGGCAAGGCCCTGGTCAACATGAACACGGGCGAACCGCTGCGTCCCGAGGACATCGCGGTCGGCTCGCTGACCTTCGCCAAGCCCGAGGGCCTGGAGGAGCACGACCACGGCTTCATGAACGAGATCGCCAAGGCGGCCCTGATGATCGTCCGGCTCCAGCCGGAGGACATCAAGGACAAGCGCGAGCTCGACTGGTCGCACGAGGGCATCGTGGCCTTCTCCAAGATCTGCACCCACGTCGGCTGCCCCATCAGCCTCTACGAGCAGCAGACGCACCACGCGCTCTGCCCGTGCCACCAGTCCACCTTCGACCTCTCCGACGGTGCCCGGGTCATCTTCGGCCCCGCCGGACACGCCCTGCCGCAGTTGCGCATCGGCCTGAACGACGAGGGCTACCTGCAAGCCCTCGGCGACTTCGATGAGCCCGTCGGTCCTGCCTTCTGGGAGCGCGGATGAGTAACACGACCACAGCGCCCGCCGACGAGCAGCGGGGCAAGGCCCCCGCGGGCGAGCGGGTGGCGGACTGGGCAGACGGCAGGCTGGGGATCTACTCCCTCGCCAAGGCCAACCTGCGCAAGGTCTTCCCGGACCACTGGTCCTTCATGCTCGGCGAGATCTGCCTCTACAGCTTCATCATCATCATCCTCACGGGTGTGTACCTGACGCTGTTCTTCCACCCGTCGATGAACGAGGTGGAGTACCACGGGGTCTACGAGCCGATGCAGGGCGTGCTGATGTCCGAGGCCTACGCCTCGACGCTCGACATCAGCTTCGAGGTCCGCGGTGGTCTGCTCATCCGGCAGATCCACCACTGGGCCGCGCTGATCTTCGTCGCCGGCATGTTCGTGCACATGATGCGCGTCTTCTTCACGGGCGCCTTCCGCAAGCCGCGTGAGATCAACTGGCTGTTCGGTTTCCTGCTGTTCGTCCTCGGCATGTTCACCGGGTTCACCGGTTACTCGCTCCCGGACGACCTGCTGTCGGGCACCGGTGTGCGGTTCACGCAGGGTGCGATCCTGTCCGTGCCGATCGTCGGTACGTACATCTCGATGTTCCTGTTCGGCGGCGAGTTCCCCGGCACGGACTTCGTGGCCAGGTTCTACTCGATCCACATCCTGCTGCTGCCGGGCATCATGCTCGGCCTCGTGGTGGCCCACCTGATCCTGGTCTTCTACCACAAGCACACGCAGTTCCCCGGCCCCGGCCGGACCAACAAGAACGTCGTGGGCATGCCGCTGATGCCGGTCTACATGGCGAAGGCCGGAGGCTTCTTCTTCCTCGTCTTCGGCGTCATCGCGGCGGTCGCGGCCATCGCGACCATCAACCCCATCTGGGGGATCGGTCCCTACCGGCCGGACATGGTGGGTACCGGAGCCCAGCCGGACTGGTACATGGGCTTCGCCGAGGGTCTCGTCCGGGTGATGCCCGGCTGGGAGATCAACTTCCTCGGCCACACCCTGGTCCTGGGCGTCTTCATCCCGCTGGTGGTCTTCGGCCTGGTGCTGGGCGCGATGGCGCTCTACCCGTTCATCGAGTCCTGGATCACCGGCGACAAGCGCGAGCACCACATCCTGGACCGCCCGCGCAACGCCCCGACGCGCACCGCGCTCGGTGTCGCCTGGATCACGATGTACATGATCACCCTGGTGGGTGGTGGAAACGACCTCTGGGCGACCCACTTCCACCTGTCGATCAACGCGATCACCTGGTTCGTCCGGATCGGCTTCTTCGCCGGACCGGTCATCGCCTTCATCGTCACCAAGCGGATCTGCCTGGGGCTCCAGCGGCGGGACGCCGAGAAGGTGCTGCACGGACGCGAGTCCGGCATCATCAAGCGGCTGCCGCACGGTGAGTTCATCGAGGTCCACGAGCCGCTCAGCCAGGAGCAGCTGCACACCCTCACCCAGCACGAGCAGTACAAGCCGGTCGAGGTCGGCCCGACGGTCGACGAGAACGGTGTGGAGCGCAAGGTCAAGGGCAGCGAGAAGCTCCGGGCCAAGCTCTCCAACGCCTACTTCGGCGAGGGGACGCAGATCCCCAAGCCGACGACCGAGGAGTACCGGGAGATCCAGGAAGGCCACGGCCACCACTGACCTCCACGCCACCCTGATCGACTGATCGCCACGCCGGAGCCCCGTCCATTCGCTGGACGGGGCTCCAGGCCGTTGTGGGCCTTGGTTAGGGTGGAGCATCCCGCAGGACGAGACGAACCAGGAGCGACCATGAGCGCTGCGCACCCCGCTGGAGGCGACACCACGGCGGTCCGTTCCTGGCCGGAGGTCCTCAACGGTCTGCTGGACGGCCGGGACCAGAGCGCGGAGGCGACAGCCTGGGCGATGGAGCGGATCATGCGCGGTGAGGCAACCGACGCGCAGATCGCCGGCTTCGCCGTCGCGCTGCGGGCCAAAGGGGAGACGGTCCAGGAGATCAGCGGCCTGGTCCGCGGCATGTACGCGCACGCCCGCACCATCGACGTCCCCGGCGAGAGCGTGGACATCGTCGGCACCGGCGGCGACGGCGCCCGTACGGTCAACATCTCCACCATGTCCTCCATCGTGATCGCCGGGACGGGCGCCAAGGTCGTCAAACACGGCAGCCGGGCCGCCTCCTCCGCCTCGGGCGCCTCCGACGTCCTGGAGAAGCTCGGCGTCAACCTGGAGCTCTCGCCCGACCGGGTCGCCGAGGTCGCGGAGGAGGCCGGGATCACCTTCTGCTTCGCGGTCCGCTTCCACCCGGCGCTCAGACACGTCGCCGCCGCCCGCAGAGAACTGGGTATCCGCACCGTCTTCAACTACCTGGGCCCGCTCACCAATCCGGCCCGGGTCCGCGCCCAGGCCACCGGGGTCGCGGACGCCCGCGTGGCGCCGATCATCGCGGGCGTCCTCGCGGAACGCGGCTCCTCCGCGCTGGTCTTCCGGGGCGACGACGGGCTCGACGAGCTGACCATCACCGCCACCTCCCGGGTCTGGCTGGTGCGGGACGGGGAGGTGCGCGAGGAGACCTTCGACCCGCGCGACGTCGGTATCGACCTGGTGCCGGTGGAGGCGCTGCGCGGCGCCGACGCCTCCTACAACGCGGACGTGGCCCGCAGGCTCCTCGCCGGGGAGACGGGCCCGGTCCGTGACGCGGTCCTGCTCAACTCCGCCGCCGCCCTCGCGGCGCTGCGTCCCTCGGCCGCGCCGCTCACCGAGCGGATCGCCGACGGGATGCTGCTGGCGGCCGACTCCCTCGACTCCGGCCGGGCCCAGGCGGCCCTGGAGCGCTGGGTGGCCGCCTCCCACCGGTGAACCGGCACTGGGGAACTCCCGGCCCGTGAAAGGCCGTTGAGCGCGCGTACAGACGGGGCGCGGTCCGTATGCCGGACCGCGCCTTGCGCGTCCGCGCCAGTGTGGCAGGATGCCGACAGGTCATGAGTGACAGCGACTACGGCCCCGGCCCGCTGTCCGGCAACCCTCCGTCCGTGGCGGGGTGCCCCGGGTGAAGACCAGGCCGTGGTCAGTCCGTCCGCGGCAAGCGCGGACCCCTCGCGCCCCTTCGGGGCGAGTGTCCAGGGGTCCTGGTCCTTCGAGGGAGCGGTTCTCGTGAGCAAGCGAATGCGTTAGGGCCGGTCGGCCCGACCGCGTCCATCCCTCCCCCCTTTTCCGAGCCCCCGGCTGTGCCGGGCCGGTCCCCGTGGCGTCCCCGCCCTGTCCGGGCGGGGGCCCGGCGATCCCGGGAAGGCGAGGCAGGACGCCGTACGTCCGGGGGACTCCCCGGGCCCGGGCCGCGGTTGCCCCACCCCGCACACCCTTCTCCGTCCTCGCCGCCGGGGCGCCGCCGCGCCCCGCCGCCCACCGCTCCGGGAGCCCCCATGACCGTCACCGCCCTCCACGCCACCGTCGAGTCGGCGATTTGCGCCCCGTTGCCCGTTCTGGGTGCCGGGATCAGCGTCCCGCTCGCCACCGGCGGCGAGCGGAGCTACGCCGCCCTCGACTACGCCGCCAGCGCTCCCGCCCTGAAGCGGGTGTGGGACGACGTCGCCGCCTACGCCCCGTACTACGGCAGCGTCCACCGGGGCGCCGGGCACCTCTCCCAGCTCTCCACCGACCTCTTCGAACGGAGCCGGGCCACCGTCGCCGCCTTCCTCGGCTGCCGCCCCGACGACGAACTCCTCTTCACCCGCTCCACCACCGACTCCCTCAACCTGCTGGCCGGGGCGCTCCCCGAGGGGTGCGAGGTCTTCGTCTTCGAGACCGAGCACCACGCCGCCCTGCTGCCCTGGCGCTCGGCCCGCCTCACCGTCCTCGACGCGCCCAGCGGCCACGACGAGGCAGTCCGCACCCTGGAGCGGGCGCTCGCCGCCCGCGACCCGTACGGCCCCGCGCTGGTCTGCGTCACCGGTGCCTCCAACGTCACCGGGGAGATCTGGCCGGTCCGCGAACTGGCCGCCGCCGCCCACGCGCACGGTGCCCGCATCGTCCTGGACGCCGCCCAGCTCGCCCCGCACCGGCCCGTCTCGCTCACCGAGCTGGACGTCGACTGGGTCGCCTTCTCCGGCCACAAGCTGTACGCCCCCTTCGGCGCCGGGGTGCTGGCCGGGCGCGCCGACTGGCTGCGCGCCGCCGAGCCCTACCTCGCCGGGGGCGGTGCCAGCCGCACCGTCACCCGCGCCGAGGACGGCGGGGTGGACGTCGCCTGGCACACCGGGGCCGCCCGGCACGAGGCCGGCTCGCCCAACGTCATCGGCGCCTACGCCGTCGCCGCCGCCTGCTCCGCGCTCACCGAGGCCGGGCAGGACCGGCTCGCCGCCCGTGAGCAGGCGCTTCTGGAGCGGCTGCTCACCGGCCTCGCCGAGCTGCCCGGCATCCGCGTCCTGACCCTCTTCGGCGACGACGCCGACCGGGTGGGCGTGGTCTCCTTCACCGCCGAGGGCTGGCACAGCTCGCACCTGGCCGCCGCGCTCTCCGCCGAGTACGCCATCGGGGTCCGCGACGGCCTGTTCTGCGCCCACCCACTGGTCCGCACCCTGCTGGAGGCCGGCCGGACCGAGCCCGGCGAGTGCGGCGCCCCCGAGGAGACCGACGGGCAGGCGCTCAGCGCGGTCCGGGTCAGCTTCGGCGCGGGCACACCCGAGGAGCACGTCGAACGGTTCCTGGGGGCCGTCCGGGAGCTGGTCACCACCGGTGCCCGGCTGGACTACCGCACCGTCGACGGTCGCTGGGTCCCGGCCGTCTGAACGGCGGCTGCGACGGCCGGCCCGGCCGCCGCGATCGGGCCGGGCCCCAGCACCACCATCCTGAGCGCCCGCTCGGGGGTGTCGGTGAGGAGCTCCCCGCCCCGGCCCAGCGCCTGCGCCAGCCCCACCGACGCGGGCAGGACGCCGCCGCACGCGCCCACGCCCGGCGCCGTGCCGTACCCCGCGCCGAGGGTGCCGGCCGGTGCCGGTGCCGGCCGGAGAGCGTGGCGCGGCGCGCCACCCCGGCGGGCACCCCGCCGCGCGGCGTCCGCCCGTCCGGGGCGGGGCTCACCGCCCTCAAGGCCGAACCGCCGCCCCGCTTCCCGCGTTGCCGGGCGCCCGGCCGCCGGCGCGGCCGACCAGGCCGGTCGACTCCTCGCCCGGGCCGGCGTACTGGCGCTCCAGGAAGACCCGCAGCAGACGTCTCGCGTCGTGGAAGCGGGCGCCGGTGGAAGGGGCGGCGCCGCGTCCGCAGGCGGCGGTGAGCCCACCCGTCCGCCGGGAGAGGAGGCGCTCCACCCGGTGGTCGACGTCCCGCAGCAGGACGGACCGGGTCGTCGCGGCCACCGCCGCCAGGGCGACCAGCAGCAAGAGCGGGATACGGACCCGGGCGGACATCCGGTGCGGGACGGAGGCAGCCGTCGTCCCCGTCGCCGTGGTCCGGGCCGCTCGGGGAGAGGGAGACGGAGGGCCGGGGGAGGGGGCGCGGCCGTCATCGCCGCGGTCCTCGGCGGCGGAGGGGAGCGGACGGCTCTGCTGCGGCGGGTCCGCGGGGCCGGTCGAGGGGAAGCCGCTCCCCATCTTCACCGGGGCTCGAACTCGAAGCGTCCGGCGGCGTCGCGCGCACCAGGCGGCCGACCTCGTCACCGCCTACCGGGAGGGGTCTCGCCGCGCTGTCCGTCCTCGTTCTCCAGCGCAGGCCCCGAGTGCGTGCTCGGCGAGCTGCGCGCGGGCTCGCGCGAGGCGCCTCGCGCGGGTCGGGGCCGTCGGCGAGCGCGAAGCTGGCCGCCGCGATGGCCCAGCGGTAGCGCGACGGCGGCGGAGAGGGGCGCCACCCGGTGGGAGACAGCCATGTCCGCAGCCTGCCGGGACGACCCGGTGGCGGGGACGAGGGCCGGATGAGGGCTTCTGCATCCTGGCGGCCACCCGGTTGCCGGCGGCCGGCCGGACGCCGGCCGGCACGCCGCGGGTCAGCTGTCGAGGCCGATGGCGAAGGCGGCTTCGAGGTCGTGCTGGGAGTACGTGCGGAAGGCCACGTGCGTGTCGGTGCCCTCGACCCCCTCGATCTTGCTGATCCGCCCGGGGATCACGTCGGCCAGATCGTCGTGGCGCGGCACGCGGACCATGGCGATCAGGTCGTAGGTGCCCGTCACGGAGAACACCTCGCTGACGTTGTCCAGCGCGGCGATCGCCTCGGCGATCTCGGGGATGCGGTCCACGCTGGTCTTGATGAGCACGATCGCGGTGATCACGGTTGGCTGTCTCCCTCGGTGGCCGTCGCTGGAGTCCTCACTCTAAGCGACCCCGAACGGGACCACGCATAGAGGAACCCCAGCGCGAATCCGATGAGGTGGGCCAGGTAGGCGACGCCCGGTCCCTCGCCGCCCCCTCGGGCCGCGGCCCACTGGAGCGCGGCCCAGAACGGCAGCACCACCCAGGCCGGGAGCCGGACCGGAAGGAAGAGGAGGAAGGGCAGCACCGTGGTGACCCGTGCGCCGGGGAAGAGGTGGAGGAAGGCGCCGAGCACCGCCGAGATCGCCCCGGACGCCCCGACCAGCGGCTGGGCCGAGCCGGCGAAGGCCGCAGCGTAGCCGAGCAGGGCCAGGTAGCCGCAGCCCAGGTAGAAGAGCAGGTAGCGCACCGGGCCCATGCGCTGCTCCAGCATGGTGCCGAAGACGTGCAGGAAGAGGAGGTTGCCGAGCAGGTGCAGCCAGCCGCCGTGCACGAAGAGCGCGGTGAGCGGGGTCAGCGCCTCCTTCGCCCGCCCCCGGAACAGTTCGGCGGGGATCACCCCCCACCGGTCGTAGTAGGCGTACTGCGCGGCGAGCACCTGCTCGCCCGTGCCGTACGCGGGAACGAGACCGGAGACCGGCCCGAGCAGGAAGACCACCGCGCAGAGGGCGATCAGGCCGTACGTGACGGGTGCGCCGCGCCCCGCCAGCCGCAGGGCCGCCGTCCGCAGGGGGCTGAACCGTGGCACGATCATGATCAGATCATGGCGTAACCGCCGCAAACCGCGTATATCGCCTCGCCGGGGCCGTCGGCGGCCCACGGGGCCGCCCGGCAGGCCGTAGGGTTGCGCCGTCAGGCGGCACGGACGTGTACCGCGACCCGGTCGCGGTGGCGCCACGTGGTGGCGACGACACCAGCGCAGGCGACAGCGTGGTCGCGGCACAGCAGTAGCGACACCGAGTGACACCAAGAGGACAGCCACGATGACGGTTCCCCAGCCCACCACCGAGACCCGCTGGCGCTGCACGCTCTGCGGCAACCTCACCCGCTTCGACGTCACCCGCTCCTCCAAGGTGGTCGAGTACGTCCACCTCGACCTGGCCGGAGCGCCGAACGTCGAGGAGACCGAGGTCGTCAGTGAGACCATCGACTCGGTCCGCTGCCGCTGGTGCAACGCGGTGGACCAGATCGAACTGGTGGACAGGCCGGGCGCCGGCTCCTGAGGGAGCGGCACCCGCACGGTGATGGGGTGACTCGATGACGGACGGTGCGCGGCCCGCCGGTTCCACCGGAGCGGAGGGCCCCGGCGGCGGCGAGGCGGCGGACGAGGAGAGCCTCGACCGCCCCCTGCCGGAGCCCGTGCGCCACCGGGTCGTCGCCCTCGCCTCCGAGGGGTTCGGCTCCCTCACCCCGAGCGAACTCCCCGCACCCCTGCGGCAGTACGCCCGCTTCACCCCCAGCCGCCGCATCAAGTTCGCCGGGAACGCGCTGGCCGCCGCCCTGGAGCACGAGCCGCTCTTCCGCCAGCGCGTCGGCGAGCGGCTGCGGGAGAACCAGGCCGAACTGGCGGCCGCCCTCGACGCCGGCACCCCGCCGCCCGCCGCCGACCCGCTCGACGTGGCGGCCGCCGCCTACGTCCTGCGCCCGCCCGGCTGGGTCAAGCTGGTCACCGCCGGCGGTGAGGAGGCCCAGCGCGCCGACGCCGAGCGCGGCGGCGAGCGGGCCCGCGCCGAGGTGGCCCGGCTCCGCCGGGAGCGCGACGCGGCCCGCGCCCAGATCCGCACCGAGACCGAGCGGCTGCGCACCGAACTCGACGCCCTGCGCAAGCAGGCCGACGCGCTCCACCGCAAGCTGCGCAGCGCCCAGAGCGACATCAAGCGCGGCGAGGCGGCTGTCCGCAAAGCGGAGGCCCGCACCGAGGAGATGCGGGCGGAGACCGCGGCCCAGCTCTCCGCCGCCGACAGCGAGAACCGTCGGCTCAAGGCCCGGCTGGCCGAGTCCGAGTCCGCCCTGGAGGCCGGCCGCAAAGCGGCCCGCGAGGGGCGCAGCATGGAGGACATGCGGGTCCGGCTGCTGCTGGACACCGTGCTGGAGGCCTCGCAGGGGCTGCGCCGGGAGCTGGCGCTGCCGCCCGCCGGACTCCACCCCGCCGACACCGTGGACGCGGTGGAGCCGGGCCGGATGACTCCGAAGGACATCGCGGCCCGCGCCCTGTCCGAGCACGACCCGGCCGTCCTCGACCAGTTGCTGGCGCTGCCCCAGGCCCATCTGGTGGTCGACGGGTACAACGTCACCAAGACCGGCTATCCCACGATGCCGCTGGAGAAGCAGCGGCTGCGGCTGCTCGGCGGTCTCTCGGCGCTCGCCGCGCAGACCGGCGCCGAGGTCACCTGCGTCTTCGACGGCGCCGAACTGGCCGCGCCGGTACTGCTGGCGCCGCCGCGCGGGGTGCGGGTCCTCTTCAGCAAGCCGGGCGTGACCGCCGACGAGCTGATCCGCCAACTGGTGCGCGCCGAGCCGGAGGGCCGCCCGGTGACCGTGGTCTCCACCGACCGCGAGGTGGCCGACGGGATCGCCGCGGCGGGGGCCCGCCCGGTCGCCTCGGTCGTCCTCCTCAAGCGGCTCTCGCGGGGCTGAGCGACGGTGCCGACCGGCCGCCGTGCGGGAGGACTTCCGCCTGTACCCCGCATGTCGGGCACGTGGCGAACAGCGACAGATGACCGAGTTTGACGGGTTCTTCACGCGACGGCCTGTCAATCTCCCATGACTGACCGTCGATTCTTCGCAAGGAAGCCATGATGTGGCCGAGATTTTTCCTCACAGGATTTGAACTGATCACAAGGAGGTCACTAAGGTCGGCCCGAACCTCCGATCGGTTGATCACCCACCCGGGGTGACAGCGGAGGTACCCGCCCACCGGGTTCGTCGGTAGGCGGCTGAAGGAAGAAGGAGATCGCCTTCGTGGCGTCCCACCGTCGACCCAAGCAGCCGAGCCGCACCCGCGTGACCGTGCTCACCGCGACCGCCGCCGCTGCCGTGGCACTCACCTCCCAGACCGCACACGCCGACCCCAAGCCCTCCAAGGCCGAGGTCAAGGCGAAGGTCGACAAGTTGTACGAGGAGGCCGAGGGGGCCTCCGAGAAGTACAACGGGGCCAAGGAGAAGCAGGACAAGCTGGAGGGCCAGATAGGCAACCTCCAGGACAAGGTCGCCCGCGGCCAGGAGGAGCTGAACGAGCTGCGCCAGGCGCTCGGTTCGGCCGCCAGCGCCCAGTACCGCTCCGGCGGCATCGACCCCTCGCTCCAGCTCTTCCTCTCCGCCGACCCGGACGACTACCTCGACAAGGCCTCGGCGCTCGACCAGCTCAGCACCAAGCAGGCCGAGGGCGTCAAGAAGATCCAGGCCAAGCAGCGCGACCTCGCGCAGCAGCGCCAGGAGGCGCAGGCCAAGCTCAAGGACCTCAGCGACACCCGCAAGGAACTCGGCGACAAGAAGAAGAAGGTCCAGGGCAAGCTCGCGGAGGCGCAGCGGCTCCTCAACAGCCTCACCGCCGCCGAGCGCGCCGAGCTCCAGAAGGAGGAGGAGCGCGCCAGCCGCTCCGCCGGGGACCGCGTGGAGCTCGGGGACGCCGTCCCCGCCTCGAACCGCGGCGCCGCCGCGCTCGCCGCCGCCAAGTCCAAGGTCGGCACGCCGTACGTGTGGGGCGCCACCGGCCCCAACTCCTTCGACTGCTCCGGCCTCACCTCCTGGGCCTTCGCGCAGGCCGGCTACACCATCCCGCGCATGTCGCAGGACCAGGCCAACGCCGGTACGCGGATCGCCTCGCAGAGCGCCCTCAAGCCCGGCGACCTGGTCATCTTCTACGGCGACCTGCACCACGTCGGCTTCTACGCGGGCAACGGCCAGGTGCTGCACGCCCCGAAGCCCGGCGCCAACGTGCGCTACGAGTCGATCAACAACATGCCGTACATGTTCGGCGTGCGCATCTGACGCACGACCGCCACGGACACCGCACGAGCCGGAGGGGCCACCGCCCCTCCGGCTCGCGGCCGTTCGGGCCCGCGCCGCCCTCCCCGCGCCGTCCCCGGCCGACACCGCCCGAACGAGGGAATCCCCGCGGCTCGTGTCGCCCCGCCATCCGCCGGTGACCTGCGGATGTCCCACAACACCCCGTTCCGCCCCGCCCGGGGTCGTTGGAGCCCGGGTGATCGCCCCGCTACTGTCTGCCGCGCACTTCCCCGCCAAGGCCGGGGAAGACTTCAGCGGAGGGGAGAACGGCTTCCAGTGGGGTCCCACCGACACACCGGCAGGTCGACAGCCGCACGCCACGCCCGAGGCGTCACCGCCACCGCGCTGTCCGCGGCGGCGGCCACCGCGGCCGCGACGCTCGGCGCCGCCCCGGCGCAGGCGCAGCCCGGGCCGCCCCCCACCCGCGCCTCCGTGGACCGGCTGCTCACCGAGGCCGAACGGGCCACCGAGGCGTACAACGAGGCGGACGAAAGAACCGGCACCCTGCGGGCCGAACTGCGCCGCACCCAGGACCGGGTGGCGCGCGGCCAGGAGCGGGTCAACACCCTGCGGGGCGCCCTCGGCGCGCTCGCCGGAGCCCAGTACCGCAGCGGCGGCGTCGACCCGGCGCTGGAGCTGCTCTTCTCCGCCGACCCGGAGCAGTACCTGGAGAAGGCCGCCACACTGGACCGGATCAGCCTGCGCCGGGCCGGGGAACTCACCCGTCTCACCCGGGCGCAGCGCCTGCTCACCCAGGAGCGCGCCGAGGCCGCCGCCACCCTCGCCGAACTCGCCCGCAGCCGCGCCGCCACCGCCCGCCACAAACGCGCCGTCGAGGCCAAGCTGGCCCGGGCCCGCGCCCTGCTCGACGCCCTGCCGCCCTCCGAACGCGCCGCCCACGACCGGCGCTCCTCCCGCTCGCAGCGGCCCGACCTCACCGGCGTCGTCGCCGTCTCCGGGCGCGCCGCCACCGCCGTGGCCGCCGCCCAACGGGCCCTCGGCAAGCCGTACGTCTGGGGCGCCAACGGCCCCACCGGATTCGACTGTTCGGGCCTGATGCAGTGGGCGTACGCCCAGGCGGGCGTCGGACTGCCGCGCACCTCGCAGGCCCAGCGGTACGCCGGGCAGCGGGTACCGCTCTCGCAGGCCCGCCCCGGCGACCTCGTCGCCTACCGCGCCGACGCGAGCCACATCGGCATGTACGTCGGCAACGGCCAGGTCATCCACGCCCCTTACCCGGGCGCCGCGGTCCGCTACGACCCGGTCGGCATGATGCCGGTCTCCTCCGTCACCCGGGTCTGAGACCGGCCCGGACGCCGGGCCCGTACGATCGGCGACCGTGACGGAAGCTGACGGCGGGCCGGACTCGCGCGGCCCCGGGCGGCGGCGGGCCGCCCGGCTCGGGCTCGCCGCGGTGCTGGCGGCGAGCGGCTGCGCCCCGCCGGCCGGGCCGGCGCCGCTCGACGGGAGGCGGGTCACCGCCCTGCTCGGCCGGCGCGCCACCGCCCTGCTGGAGCGGGACGCCGCCGCCTGGCGGGCCACCGGCTCCGGCACCGGCGCGGACACCCTCTGGGCCCGGCTCGCCGCCGTTCCGCTCGGTGGCTGGGCCTATCAGGTCACCGGTGTCCAGGCAGGCTCGGCCACCGCCACCGTCGAGGCCACCCTGCGGTACCGGCTGCGCGCCGAGGACCCGGCGCCCGCGACCGCCCGCCGCCTGCTCGACCTCGTCCGCCACGAGGACCGCTGGCGGGTCCGCGCCGAGCGGGCCGCACCCGGCGCCGCCGCCCTCCTGTGGGACCAGGGCACGGTCCGCGCCCGGCGGGGAACCTGGGGACTGGGCCTCGGCACCGGGAGCGCGGCGGAACTCGACCACTTCGCCCGCCTCGCCGAACGGGCCGTCCCCGCCGCCGACGCCGCCTGGGGTGGCGACTGGCCCCGACGGATCGTCGTCCTCGTCCCCGGCTCGCTCGCCGGGACGGCCGCGCTCCTCGGCGCCCGGCCCGGCACCTACCGGGGCGTCGCCGCCGTCACCACCGGCTCGCCCGCCCCCGGCACCCCCGCCGACCGGATCATCGTCAATCCCGAGGCGTACGCCGGACTGGACGCGCGCGGCGAACAGTTCGTCCTGACCCACGAGACGGTCCACGTGGCCACCCGTACCGCGACCGGCCCCGCCACCCCGCTCTGGCTCTCCGAGGGCTTCGCCGACTGGGCCGCGCACCGCGCCGCACCGCGCCCCCTGGCCGCCGCGGCGCCCGCCCTGACCGCCGCGGTGGCCCGCGAGGAGGTGCCGCCCGCCCTCCCGGACGACGCCGCGTTCGCCTTCGGCGGGGACGCCGACGACCTGGACCGGGCCTACGAGGGCGGCTGGCTCGCCTGCCGGCTGCTCGCCGACCTCTGGGGGCCCGGGCGGCTGCGTGCCGTCTACCGGGCCGCCGGGGCCCGCCAGGAGCGGCACGGCGCCGAGGAGGCCGCGTTCCGGGAGGTGCTGGGCATCGGCCTGGCCGAGTTCACCGCGGCGTGGCGGGCGTACCTGCGGCAGCGGCTGGGCCCGGCGGCGTAGCCTCGTCGGCCGGGCCGGGCACCGTCCGGCGCCACAGGGCCCGGCAGGCCATGAGGGAGGCCGCCACCAGCAGGCCGTTGCGGAGCAGCATCAGACCCACCCCCAGCGGCGTACTCGTCACCACGTCGCCGAAGAAGACGGGGAACTCCAGTACCGTCACCGCCGAGGCGGCCAGCACCAGGACGGCGGGCCGCGCCATCCAGGTGCCGGTGAAGAGCAGGCAGACCGCCGCCAGCGCCACCAGCCACAGCAGGTACTGCGGACTGATCACCCGGCTCGTCGTGGTGAACAGCAGCACCGCCGCGAAGGCCGCGTCCGCCGGGGTCCCCGGCGTGAACACCCGCGCCCGCAGCCGCCAGTACACCAGCCACCCCAGCGCCAGCACCGACAGCAACTGCGCCGCCAGGCTCACCCCGGCCACCCCGGGCCCCAGGAACTCCAGTGAGCCGTAGTGCAGCCGCACCTCGCCCTGCCAGCCGAAGTACCGCGCCACGTGGAAGACCAGCGCCCCCAGCGACTCCACCTCGGTGCCCCGGTCGCGCTGTGCCGTCAGGAACGCCAGCGCGTTCGGCATCGCGACCGCGAACGCCCCCAGCACCACCGCGCCGGTGACCGCCGCCGCCCCCCAGACCCGCCGCACCGCGCCCCGCGCCACCCCGAGCAGCAGCAGCGCCGGCCACACCTTCAACAGCGCGCCGAAGGCCACCAGCGCACCCGTCAGACGGGGCCGGCCCATTCCGGCCAGCAGGGCCGCCACCGCCACCGCCGCCACCATCAGGTCGTACCGCGCGTACGCCGTCGGGCCGAGCAGCGCCACCCCGGCCACCCAGACCCACACCCCGCGCCGGGAGCGGCCCGGTCCGCTCCCGGCGCGCAGCAGCAGGGCCAGGACCACCGCGTCGGTCAGCAGCACCAGGACGAAGAAGGCGTGCGCGTACGGGAGGAACGGCAGCAGGGTGGGGGAGAGGACCGCCAGTGCCGCCGCCGGCGGGTACTGCCAGGTGACGTCGTCGGCGGGAAAGGCGCCGGTGGACAGGACGCCGTACCAGTCGCGGTAGATGACCGACACGTCGACCGTCACGTCGGGGCCGGGCACCACCCAGACCTGGAGGACGCAGAGCAGGAGCACCGCCCTGGTCACCACCCAGGCCGCCACCGGCGCGCAGGTGCGCGCCGCGCCCGGGGGCCGCCCGGCGGGAGCGGTGCCCCCGGTCGCGGTGGCGTCCGTCGTCGTGGCCGTCATGCCCTCTCGTTCCCCTCGTCGTCCACCCGGCCCGCGCCGCGCCGGGACCCGCCATGATGCCCGCCGGGCCCGTCCGGCCACCATCGGACGTGGCCGTGGCACCGCGCCCGGAGCCGTTCGGTACTGTCGGGCCCGATGCACAAGACCCTGATCGTGACCAACGACTTCCCGCCGCGCCCCGGCGGCATCCAGGCGTTCCTGCACAACATGGCGCTGCGCCTGGACCCGGAGCGGATCGTCGTCCACGCCTCCACCTGGAAGCGCGGGCGCGAGGGCGCCGAGGCCACCGCCGCCTTCGACGCCGAACAGCCCTTCCCCGTCGTCCGCGCCCGCACCACGATGCTGCTGCCCACCCCGGCCGCCACCCGTCGCGCCACCGGGCTGCTGCGCGAACACGGCTGCACCTCCGTGTGGTTCGGCGCCGCCGCACCCCTCGGTCTGATGGCGCCCGCGCTGCGCCGGGCGGGGGCCGAACGGCTGGTCGCGACCACTCACGGCCACGAGGCGGGCTGGGCCCAACTGCCGGGCGCCCGCAGCCTGCTGAGGCGTATCGGGGACGCGACGGACACGATCACCTACCTCGGCGAGTACACCCGCTCGCGGATCGCCGGCGCGCTCGGCCCCGAGGCCGCCGCCCGCATGGCGCACCTGCCGCCGGGCGTCGACGAGAAGACCTTCCACCCGGACAGCGGCGGCGACGCGGTCCGGGCCCGGCTCGGCCTCACCGACCGGCCCGTCGTCGTCTGCGTCTCCCGGCTGGTGCCCCGCAAGGGCCAGGACACCCTGATCAAGGCGATGCCGCGGGTGCTCGCCGCCGAGCCCGACGCGGTACTGCTGATCGTCGGCGGCGGCCCGTACGAGAAGGAGCTGCGCGCCCTCGCCGAGGCGACCGGCGTGGCCCGCTCCGTCCACTTCACCGGCGCGGTGCCCTGGTCCGAGCTGCCCGCCCACTACGGCGCGGGCGACGTCTTCGCCATGCCCTGCCGCACCCGGCGCGGCGGCCTGGACGTCGAGGGGCTCGGCATCGTCTACCTGGAGGCCTCCGCCACCGGGCTGCCCGTCGTCGCCGGGGACTCCGGCGGCGCCCCCGACGCCGTCCTCGACGGCGAGACCGGTTGGGTGGTGCGCGGCACGCGCCCCGAGGACGTCGCCGACCGGCTCACCACCCTGCTCGGCGACCGGGCGCTGCGCACCGCCATGGGCGAGCGCGGCCGTGCCTGGGTCGAGTCCACCTGGCGCTGGGACCTGCTCGCCGAACGCCTCCGCGCCCTGCTCTGAACCGCCGCACCGGCCACCGGCTCCCGGGTACGGCGAAGGGCCCGCACTCCGTCGTGAGGAGAGCGGGCCCTTCGGCGTCATCCGTGCTCAGCGGGCGTAGATCGCCTCGATCTCGTCCGCGAAGTCCTTCAGCACCACGCTGCGCTTCAGCTTCAGCGAGGGCGTGATGTGGCCCGACTCCTCGGTGAACTGCGCCGGCAGCACCCGGAACTTGCGGACCGACTCGGCCTTGGAGACCGCCGCGTTCCCGTCGTCCACCGCCCGCTGGATCTCCGCCAGCAGCTCCGGGTCCTCCCGCAGCGAGGCCGCCGTCGAACCGGCCGGCTTGCCGTGGTCGGCCGCCCAGCGCACCAGGAACTCCTCGTCCACGGTGACCAGCGCGCCCACGAACGGGCGCCCGTCGCCGACCACCATGCACTCGGCGACCAGGGCATGGCCGCGGATGCGGTCCTCGATCACGGCCGGAGCGACGTTCTTGCCGCCCGCGGTGACGATGATCTCCTTCTTGCGGCCGGTGATCGCGAGGTAGCCGTCCTCGTCGAGGGTGCCGATGTCCCCGGTGTGGAACCAGCCGTCGGCCAGCGCCTCACGGGTCGCCGCCTCGTTGTTCCAGTACCGGTCGAAGAGGTGCTCGCCGTGGAGCAGGACCTCGCCGTCGTCGGCGATGCGGACCACCGAACCGGGCAGCGGCTGACCGACCGTGCCGATCTTCTGGCGGTCCCACGGGTTGAAGGCGGTGGCCGCGCAGGACTCGGTCAGGCCGTACCCCTCCAGCACCGTGAAGCCGATGCCGCGGTAGAAGTGGCCGAGCCGCTCGCCGAGCGGGGCGCCGCCGGAGATCGCGTACTCGCCGCGGCCGCCGAGGACCGTGTGGAGCTTGCTGTAGACCAGCTTGGCGAAGACCTTGTGCTTCAGCTTCAGGCCGAGGGAGGGACCCTGCGGGGTGTCCAGCGCCCGGCTGTAGGCGATCGCGGTCTCCGCGGCCTTGTCGAAGATCTTGCCCTTGCCGTCGGCCTGCGCCTTGGCGCGCGCCGAGTTGTAAACCTTCTCGAAGACGCGCGGGACGCCCAGGACCATGGTCGGGCGGAACGAGGCCAGCTCGTCGGTGAGGTGCTTGATGTCCGGCACCAGGCCCAGACGGATGGGCGCCATCAGCGCGGCGACCTCCACCAGCCGGCCGAAGACGTGCGCCACCGGGAGGAAGAGCAGCACCGAGCACTCGCCGGTGCGGAAGAGGGGTTTGAGCCGCGCCACCACGTTGCCGCACTCGGCGAAGAAGCTGCGGTGGGTCAGCACGCAGCCCTTGGGACGGCCCGTGGTACCCGAGGTGTAGACGATCGTCGCCGGGTCGTCGGCGCCGGCCAGCGCGCTGCGCTCGTCGACCGCCTCGTCACTCAGCCCGGCCCCGGCCCGCTCCAGCTCCGCCACGCCGCCGGCGTCCAGCTGCCAGACGTGCTTCAGCGCCGGCAGCCCGCCGCGCACCGACTCCACCGAGGCGGCGTGCCCCGGGGTCTCCACGACGCAGGCGACGGCGCCCGAGTCGCCGAGTATCCACTCGATCTGCTCCGGCGAACTCGTCTCGTACACCGGTACGGTGACCGCGCCGGCGCTCCAGATCGCGAAGTCCATCAGCGTCCACTCGTACCGCGTACGGGAGAGCAGCCCCACCCGGTCGCCGGGCTGGACGCCGGAGGCCATCAGGCCCTTGGCGGCTGCGCGGACCTCGGCGAGGAAGGCCGTGGCGGTCAGGTCCTCCCACGCACCGTCCACCTTCCGGGCGATCACGGCCACATCCGGGTGCCGCTCCGCGTTGCGCCGGACGATGTCGGTGAGATTTCCGTCCGCTGGTACCTCGTACAGGGCCGGAAGGCTGAACTCGCGCAAGACTGCTGCTCCTCGTAGGGCGCCGGCGCCACGACACTGTGCGATGCGACGGTGCGGTCCAAGATCGGGCAGGTGCTCAGTGGGATGAGCACAAGTGGACTGCCCGGACGTTACCCACCGGTATGACGGTTCCGATAGGGGGTCCCGGACAGATGTCTGATCCATCACACGACGCGGCGTTGCTCCTGGCAGCCTAGTCCAGGGTCTTTGCCACTGTGAAGTAAGCGCAGGTCCGGCCGGTCTACCCGGCCCGGGCCGGTGGTCCTAGGGTGGCGGACATGGCGGGTACACGGATCCATGTGGTGAGCGACGTGCACGGCAACGCGAAGGACCTCGCCCGGGCCGGCGACGGCGCCGACGCCCTGGTCTGCCTGGGCGACCTGATCCTCTTCCTCGACTACGCCGACCACTCGCGCGGCATCTTCCCCGACCTCTTCGGCACCGAGGCCGCCACCCGCGTCGTCGCGCTGCGCACCGCCCGCCGCTTCGAGGAGGCCCGCGCCTATCAGCGCACCCTGTGGGCGGGCATCGACCGCGAGAGCGCCCTGGAGGAGGCGGTCCGCCGCCAGTACGCCGAACTCTTCGCCGCCTTCCCCACCCCCACCTACGCCACCTACGGCAACGTCGACGTGCCCCGCCTGTGGCCCGAGTTCGCCCGCCCCGGCACCACCGTCCTCGACGGCACCCGCGTCGAGATCGGCGGCCGCGTCTTCGGCTTCGTCGGCGGCGGCCTGCCCTCCCCGATGCGCACCCCCTACGAGATCCCGGAGGAGGAGTACGCCGCCAAACTCGAAGCCCTCGGCGAGGTCGACGTGCTCTGCACCCACATCCCGCCCCAGGTCCCCGAACTGCGTTACGACACCGTCGCCCGCCGCTTCGAACGCGGCAGCTCCGCCCTGCTCGACGTCATCCGCCGCACCCGCCCCCGGTACGCGCTCTTCGGCCACGTCCACCAGCCGCTGGCCCGCCGTATGCGGATCGGCGCCACCGAGTGCGTCAACGTCGGCCACTTCGCCGGCACCGGACGGCCCTGGTCCCTCACCTGGTGACCCACCCCGCCCGGCGCCGGGGGAGCCACGTGACCTGACCCGCCTCGGCGCGCGGTAGCCTGCACGCGGCGGGACGCCCCGACAGCACCCGGCCGAGGCCGTGAGGACGGGCCCCGGCCGCACGTTCAGCATGGAGGAGCCACGGCGATGGCGGAACACACCAGCTCTAGCATCACGATCGACGCGCCCCCGGCCGAGGTCATGGCCGTCATCGCCGACTTCGCCCGCTACCCGGAGTGGACCGGCGAGGTGAAGGAGGCCGACGTGCTGGCCACCGACGACCAGGGCCGTGCGGAGCAGGTCCGCCTCGTCCTGGACGCGGGCGCCATCAAGGACGACCACACCCTCGCCTACACCTGGCACGGCGCCGACCAGGTCCGCTGGACCCTGGTCAAGTCCCAGATGCTCCGCGAACTGGACGGCTCCTACACCCTCGCCGACCTCGGCGAGGGGCGCACCGAGGTCACCTACCAGCTGACCGTCGACGTCAAGATCCCCATGCTCGGCATGATCAAACGCAAGGCCGAGAAGGTCATCATCGACCGCGCCCTGGCCGGCCTGAAGAAGCGCGTGGAGTCCAAGCCGGGCGCCTGAGCCCGCCGGCCACCTCGCACCAACCGGACAGGGCACCACCCCCGAACAGGGAGGACGACCGTGCGCACGGTCCTCGTCACCGGACCCGGCGGCGCGGGCCGCACCACCCTCGCCGCCGCGACCGCCCGGGCCGCCGCCCGCGCCGGCACCCGCGTCCTGCTGCTCACCGCCGACCCCGGCGACCGCCTCGGCACCGCTCTCGGCGCCCCGCTCGGCCCCGCGCCCGTCGAGGCCGCCCCCGGCCTGCACGCCCTGCGCCTGGACGCCGCCGACCGGCTCCGCGCCGATCTCCTCGCCCTCCAGGACCGTGCCGCCACCGCCCTCGACGCCCTCGGCGCCACCCCGCTCGCCGCGGACGAACTCACGCCGCTGCCCGGCGCCGAGGAACTCGCCCTGCTCCGTGCCCTGCGCGAACTGGCCGCCCTGCCCGAAGGCGACCCCGCCCGGCCCGGCCTCGTCGTCGTCGACCTGCCCGCCGCCCCCCGCGCCCTCGCCCTGCTCTCCCTGCCCGGCGAACTCCGCCGGTACCTCGCCCGGCTGCTGCCCGCCGAACGCCAGGCCGCCCGCGCCCTGCGCCCCCTCCTCGGCCGCCTCGCCGGGCTCCCGCTGCCCGGCGAGGGCCTCTACGCGGCCGCCGCCCGCTGGGACACCGAGCTGGCCGCCGCGCAGGCCGCGCTGAGCAGGCCCGGCACCAGCGTCACCCTGGTCGCCGAACCGGGCCCGGCCGGGGCCGACGCCGTCCGCGAGGCGCGTACCGCCCTCGCCCTGCACGCCCTGCCCGCCGACCCCGTGTTCGCCAACCGGGTGCTGCCCGCCGAAGGCGCCGGAGCCTGGGCCGCGCCCCTCCTCGCCCAGCAGGCCAAGATCCTCGACCTCTGGGACCAGGACCCCGGCGGTCCCGCCGTCCGCGTCCCGCACCTGGGCCACGACCCGCGCGGCCCCGAGGACCTCGACGCGCTCGGTGTACCCGCGCCCGGTCCCGCCCCCGCCGTCGCCGGACCGCGCGTCGAGGACCGGCTCGCCGCCGACGGGGTGCTGCTGTGGCACCTGGAGCTGCCCGGAGTCAGCCGCGACCAGCTCGACCTGGTCCGCCGCGCCGACGAACTGGTCGTCACCGCGGGAGCCTTCCGCCGCATCCTGCCCCTCCCCGGCGCCCTGCGCCGCTGCACCGTCGCCGGGGCGGCCCTGCGCGACGGGACGCTCACCGTCCGCTTCACCCCCGACCCCGCCCAGTGGCCCCAGAAGCGCTGAACCCCGGCACCCGGCGGGCCCCCGCCCGCCGCCCGCCGTTCCGGTACCGTCGGAAGGGAGCACCCCTCCCTTCACCCGCCGCAGGAGCTGGCCCATGAGCGACGCCACCGAGCGCCCCGGAACCGACCGACCCGGCGCCGACGAGGACGCCTGGGGGCGGGCCTGCGCCGAGGACCTCGCCGCCGAGCAGGAGCGCCGCCGCGCCCGGTACGGGACCCCGCCCGGCTCGGCCGCCGAGGAACTGCGCAAGCTGATGGAGGCCGTCACCGGCAAGCTCGCCGAGGGCAACCTGCTGGGCGCCACCGTCCACGGTGTCGAACAGGCCGTACGGCAGGCCCGCGCGGCCGTCGAACCGGTCATCGAACGCAACCCGGAGGTCTTCACCCACCTCGCGGCCGCCGGCTCCGAACTCCTCGCCGCCTACCGCTCCGCCGTCGAGAAGCAGGAGAGCGGCTGGACCAAGGGCACGGGTTCCGGCGCCACCCCGCCGCCGCGCAGGCCCGGGCCCGGCACCGAGGACGCCCGCCCCGACGGGCGCCGCGACGACGAGGGCCCGGGTCCCGCCGAGCACATCGACCTCGACTGACCCGGCGCGAACTCCCGGACAGCGTCCGGCCCTCGGGTACGGTGGCCCGCAGCGGGGCTCGACCTGAACTGAGGAACACATGGGACTGACCATCGGCGTCGACATCGGCGGCACGAAGATCGCGGCCGGAGTCGTGGACGAAGAGGGCACGATCGTCAACATCTTCACCGTGCCGACACCTGCCACCGCCGAGGCCATCGTGGACGCCATCGCCTCCGCGGTCGAAGGCGCCCGCGAGGGCCACGAGATCGAGGCCGTCGGCATCGGTGCCGCCGGCTACGTCGACGACAAGCGCGCCACCGTCCTCTTCGCGCCCAACATCGACTGGCGACACGAACCGCTCAAGGACAAGGTCGAGCAGCGCGTCGGCCTGCCCGTCGTCGTCGAGAACGACGCCAACGCCGCCGCCTGGGGCGAGTACCGCTTCGGCGCGGGCAAGGGCCACGAGGACGTCATCTGCATCACGCTCGGCACCGGTCTCGGCGGCGGCGTCATCATCGGCAACAAGCTCCGTCGCGGCCGGTTCGGCGTCGCCGCCGAGTTCGGCCACATCCGCGTCGTCCCCGACGGGCTGCTCTGCGGCTGCGGCAGCCAGGGCTGCTGGGAGCAGTACGCCTCCGGACGCGCCCTCGTCCGGTACGCGCGCCAGCGCGCCGCGGCCACGCCCGAGAACGCGGTGCTGCTGCTGTCGCTCGGCGACGGGACCACCGAGGGGATCGAGGGGAAGCACGTCAGCGAGGCCGCGCGGCAGGGGGACCCCGTCGCCGTCGACTCGTTCCGGGAACTGGCCCGGTGGGCCGGGGCCGGGCTGGCCGATCTCGCCTCGCTCTTCGACCCGTCTGCGTTCATCGTCGGCGGGGGCGTCTCCGACGAGGGGGACCTGGTGCTCGATCCCATCCGCAAGTCGTTCCGGCGGTGGCTGATCGGCGGGGCCTGGCGGCCGCACGCCCAGGTGCTCGCCGCGCAGCTCGGAGGTAAGGCGGGGCTGGTCGGCGCGGCCGACCTCGCCCGGCAGGGCTGAGCCGGCGCTCGGCTCCTTCGGGGCCCGGCCCGGTGGGCCGGGCCCCCTTTTTTCGGCCTCGGACGCCGGCCGGGCCGAAGGGCGGCCGGGACGGCGGGTGACCTTCGGCCCGGCCGCGATGTGACCGCCGGGCCGGGTCCTGCCGGGTGAGGGGCGCTGAGGGTGGTTAATTGGGGGCATGGTGGACAGCGCGGGGTGTGGGCCCGGGGAGTTGGCGGCATCGGGGTGGATGGGGCGGGATGCCGTGGTGCGGGTGCTGAGTTACAACGTGCGGTCGTTGCGGGACGATCCGGCGGCGGTGGCGCGGGTGGTGCGGGCCTGTGCGCCCGATCTCGTGCTGGTGCAGGAGGCGCCGAGGTTCTTCCGGTGGCGCAAGCCACTGGGGCGACTGGCGGCGGCCGCGGGGCTCGTGGTGCTGGCGGGCGGCGCCCCGGCGGCGGGCCCGGCGTTGCTCTGTTCGCTGCGCGCCACGGTGGAGTCGACCCGGGACGAACTGCTGCCGCTCACCCCCGGCCTGCACCGGCGCGGCCTCTCCACGGCGGTGGTGCGGTTCGGGGCGGTCCGCCTCGGGGTGCTCAGCTACCACCTGAGCCTGCGGAAGGACGAGCGGTACGCGCAGGGCGCCATGTTGCTGGAGCGGCTGGCGGCGATGGGCGTGGAGCACGCCGTGGCCGGGGGCGACGTCAACGAACGCCCGAAGGGCCGCACCTTCCGGCGGCTGGCCGGTGAGCTCCAGGACGGCTGGGCCGTACGCCCCTGGGGCGGCGAGTACACCTCGACACCGCCCGACCCGCACCAGCGGATCGACGCGATCTTCGCCACCCCCGGCGTCGAGGTGCTCGGCTGCGGGGTCCCGGCACCGGGTACGGCCGATCCGGCCGTACCGCCCTTCACCGGGGACGACCTGCTCCGGGCCACCGACCACCTGCCCGTGCTGGCCGCCCTGCGGGTGCCGGGCGCCCGGAGCTGAGCGAGGGCCACGGCCCTTGGGGCCACGCGTTTCCCCACCATGGGCCTCGGGGCCGCAGGCCCTCCCGGACCGGGTGTCGCGGACCTGGGGTCCTCAGACCACGGCCCCGCGCCCCGGATCGTCGTCCTCGTCGCCGTCGTTCATGCGCACGACCAGGGTGGCGAAGCCGCCGAGGAAGCCGCCGACGCCGAGGGTCGTCAGCCACCAGGTCATGTCCCAGTTCAGCAGGACGGCGAGCAGGAGCAGCAGCGGGCCGCCGAGGACGGCCACCCACGCGAAGCGGGTGGTGGTGTCGGCCTCCGGCAGCGGCGGCGGCTCGGGCGGCACGAAGTGCCCCTCGTCGTCGTCCTCGGCGGCGCCCCCCTTCCTGCCCTTCCGGCCGTCCTCGCCCGCCGGGGCGTTCTCGTCGGGCAGCCGGTAGTCGCGCGGCCCGATGCCCGGCGCGAAGGAGACCGAGCCACCCAGCGGCCGCTCCGGCTCCAGGGTGTCGGTGCCGCCCGCGTCCTTGGTGGCCGTGGGGAACTCGCGATCCAGGTCGGCCATCTCCTCGACCGACTTGAACGGCCGCGCGCCCGGCGGGTCGGCAGGCTCGTCGCCGTACCCGGCGACGATCGCCTCCCAGGCGGCCTGCTCGTCCAGCGGGGCCTTCTTCTGCTCCTCGGGCTCGCAGTTCTCCTCGCGGCCCGCGCCCTGTTCAGCCACTGACGGCCTCCCCTTCCGGCCTGCTGTCCGCCCCGCCCGCCCCGGTGCGGGCGATGAAGGCGGCGCTCTCCTCGAAGACGCGCGGTGCGTCATGGTCCAGTGTCGCCACGTGGAAGCTGTTCTCCAGCAGGACCTCCGTCACGTCCGTCGAGGAGACCCGGCCCAGCACCCGCGCAGAGTCGGCGGGCGGCACCACGTGGTCCCGCGGGCTGCGCAGGAGCAGCAGCGGCTGGGTGACCTGCGGCAGTTCGGCGTCGACCAGCCGGAAGAAGTTCCGCAGGGAGTGGGCGGCGTGCAGCGGCACCCGGTGGTAGCCGACCTCCTCGGCGCCCTCCAGGGCGATGTCGGAGACCAGGCCCTTGGTGGTGCGGACCAGGTGGCGGGCGGCGGGCAGCGCGTAGGCGCTCAGCCCGTGCACCTTGTTGGCCGGGTTGACGACGACCACGCCGCGCACGGCGTCCCCGTGCCGGGCGGCCAGCCGCAGGGCCAGCGCGCCGCCCATCGAGAGCCCGGCGACGTGCACGTGCTCGCAGCGGGCGAGCAGCTCACCGAGGGCCCGGTCGACCTCCGCGTACCAGTCCTGCCAGCCGGTGGGCTGGAGGTCCTCCCAGCGCGTGCCGTGACCGGGGAGGAGCGGCAGGGAGACGGTGTGGCCGCGGGCGGCGAGGTCCTCGGCCCAGGGGCGCATCGACTGGGGTGTTCCGGTGAAGCCGTGGCAGAGGAGGACACCCGTGGCCCCGCCGTCGTGGCGGTACGGTTCGGCTCCAGGCAGGACCGGCACCTTCGGTCTCCGTTCGTGAGGCGCGGACGGGGGCAGACGGCTCCGGAGGGGGCGTGGAGGCCGCCGCCGGTGCGGGCTGGTGTGGTGTTCACCGTACGCGACCGGGTCTGCACCGACCAGGTTCCGTCGCGTCCCGCGGCCGCCGCCGGCCGCCCGCCGCCGAGGCGGGCCGCGCGCCCGTCGCGGGATAAGGTCTCTGGCGACATACCCGGCAGGAGGAAGACCCTTGATCTACGGAGCCATGAAGGTCGTCATCGGAGGGCCGCTGAAGGTCGCCTTCCGGCCGTGGGTGGAGGGCATCGAGAACATCCCCGCCGACGGCCCCGCGATCCTCGCCAGCAACCACCTGTCGTTCTCCGACTCCTTCTTCCTGCCCACGATGCTCGACCGGAAGGTCACCTTCATCGCCAAGGCGGAGTACTTCACCACGCCGGGGGTGAAGGGCCGGATGACCGCCGCGTTCTTCAAGGGCGTCGGCCAGCTCCCCGTCGACCGCTCCGGCGGCCGGGGCGCGGGCGAGGCGGCGATCCGCAGCGGCATCGAGGTGCTGGAGCGCGGCGAGCTGTTCGGCATCTACCCGGAGGGCACCCGCTCCCCGGACGGCCGGCTCTACCGCGGCAAGCCCGGCGGCCTCGCCCGGGTGGCGCTGGCCACCGGCGCCCCGGTCATCCCCGTCGCGATGATCGACACCGAGAAGATCCAGCCTCCCGGCCAGGTCCGCCCCAAGCTGCTGCGCCCCGGCATCCGCATCGGCGAGCCGCTGGACTTCCGCCGCTACGAGGGCATGGACCACGACCGTTTCGTGCTGCGCGCGGTGACCGACGAGGTCATGTACGAGATCATGAAGCTCTCCGGCCAGGAGTACGTCGACGTCTACGCCACGGTCGCCAAGCGGCAGCTGGCCGAGGACGCCAAGAAGCGGGCCGAGGAGGAGAAGGCCATCGCCAAGGCGGAGAAGGCCGCCGCCAAGGCCGGGGCCGCCCGCGAGCAGGACGACGCCGGACGGGCCGCCTGAGAGGCGCTCGGCGCCCGCACCCCGCTTCCGGTTACTTTGGTCGGCGGCACAGGCCGCCGGTCCGGGCGGCCGGGGACACGGGGGCACGGAGATGAGACGTGAGGCGGCCGCGATGAGCATGTCGGTGGAGCAGCCGCTGTGGCGCGCGCTCACCGCCTACCGCGCCCTGACCGCGGTCTACGCGGTCGCCATCGCCGTCGTCGCCCGCGACTCCTACGAACGCCCCCAGGTCGCCTTCGGCTACCTGGCGGTCCTCCTGGTGTGGACCCTCGCGACGCTGCCCCGCTTCACCGGCGCCGCCCGCTGCACCCGCCCCTTCCTCGCCGTGGACGTGGGCCTCGCGCTGGCCGGCATCCTGCTCACCCCGCTCGCCGACGGCGCCGGTCGGCACGCCGCGGACGGGCCGACGCTGCCGTCCATCTGGACCGCCGGCGCCGTCCTCGCCTGCGCGCTGAAGGGCGGCTGGCGCTGGGCCGCCGCCGCCTCCGCCCTGGTCGGCGCAGCCAACCTCGCCCAGCGCGGCGAGGCCAGCCCCAACACCCTCCACAACGTGCTGCTGGTCTGGGTCGCCGCCATCGCCATCGGCTACGTCGTCGAGGTGGCCCGCGCCTCCGAGCGCACCCTCGCCCGCGCCCTGGAGATCCAGGCCGCCACCCGGGAGCGTGAACGCCTCGCCCGCGACATCCACGACGGGGTCCTCCAGGTCCTCGCCATGGTCCAGCGCCGGGGCACCGCCGTCGGCGGCGAGGCGGCGGAACTCGGCCGCCTCGCCGGTGAGCAGGAGGCCGCGCTGCGCCGCCTCATCACCCAGGGGCCCGTCCCCGAGCCGCGCCCCGCCGAGCCGAGCGGGAGCGCCGCACCGCGGGACGACGAGCGGCCCCAGGACCTGATGGCGCTGCTCGGCCGCTACGCCGACGCCCGCGTCACCCTCTCCGGGCCGGGCACCCCGGTGGAGCTGGCCCCGCACGCGGCCCGGGAGACGGCCGCCGCCGTCGGCGCCGCCCTGGACAACGTCCGCACCCACGCCGGCCCCGGAGCCCGCGCCTGGGTCCTGGTGGAGGACGAGCCGGACCGGGTGCTGGTCTCCGTACGCGACGAGGGGCCCGGCATTGCCGAGGGCCGGCTCACGGAGGCCGCCGAGGAGGGCCGGCTCGGGGTGGCCCAGTCCATCCGGGGGCGCCTGCGGGACCTGGGCGGCACCGCCGAACTGGTCTCGGTGCCGGGACAGGGCACCGAGGTGGAGCTGACCGTACCGAAGCAGGACGAGGACGGCCGGGAGGCGGCGACGGGCCGCCGGGACCCGGCCCAGGCGGGGGAGGGGACGCAGTGACGACCGAGGAGCGGCCGCCCGGGGGCGGCGCCGGAGAGCCGGTGCGGGTCATGGTGGTGGACGACCACCCCATGTGGCGCGACGCCGTCGCCCGGGACCTCGCCGAGGCCGGGTTCGCGGTGGTGGCGACCGCCGGGGACGGGCCGCAGGCGGTCCGCCGGGCCCGCGCCACCCGGCCCGACGTGCTGGTCCTCGACCTGAACCTGCCGGGGCTGCCCGGCGCCCGGGTCTGCCAGGAGGTCGCGGGCGAGGACGGGCCGCGGGTGCTGGTCCTCTCCGCCAGCGGCGAGCACGCCGACGTCCTGGAGGCGGTCAAGGCCGGGGCCACCGGCTACCTGGTGAAGTCCGCCGGGACCGAGGAGCTGATCGACGCCGTCCACCGCACCGCCCGCGGTGACGCCGTCTTCACGCCCGGCCTGGCCGGACTGGTCCTCGGCGAGTACCGCCGGCTCGCCGCCGGACCCGAGCCCACCCGCGGCAAGCCCGACGCGCCCCGGCTGACCGCCCGCGAGACGGAGGTGCTGCGACTGGTCGCCAAGGGGCTGAGCTACAAGCAGATCGCCGAGCGGCTCGTCATCTCGCACCGCACCGTCCAGAACCACGTGCAGAACACCCTCGGCAAACTCCAGCTCCACAACCGCGTCGAACTCGTCCGGTACGCCATCGAGGCCGGACTCGACGACGAGGGCGACGGCGAGGGGCGCCCGGGCACCGGCCGCTGAGCCGGTGCGGGCCGCGCCCCGCCGCCGTAGCCTCGTTCCCGGGACGACCCGACGAGCCGGGGAGACGGCGTGGAGATTCTGGCCTTCGGTGTGCAGGACGACGAGCGGCCGCTGATCGAGCGGGCCTTCGCGGGCGAGCACGAGGTGCGCTGCGTCGACGTCTTCCTCAACGGCGACACCGCCGCCATCGCCCGCGGCTACGAGGCCGTCTCCACCAGCGTCAACGCCGACCTGGGCGGACCCGTGCTCCAGACCCTGGCGGCCGGCGGCACCCAGTTCGTCGCGCAGCGCTCCACCGGCTTCAACAACATCGACCTCGACGTCGCCGAGCGGCTCGCCCTGACCGTCGCCCGGGTCTCCTCCTACTCGCCGTACTCCGTCGCCGAGTTCGCCTGGACCCTCGCCATGGCCGTCAACCGCCGCGTCGTACGGGCCGCCAACCGCACCCGTGACTTCGATTTCCGGCTGGAGGGGCTGATGGGCCGCGACCTGCGCGGCCGCACCGTCGGGGTGATCGGCACCGGCCGCATCGGCGAGGCGTTCACCCGGATCGCCCACGGCTTCGGGATGAACCTGCTGGGCTGGGACCTGGCGGAGAACCCGGTCTGCGCGGGCCTCGGTATGCGCTACGTCGAGCGCGAGGAACTCTTCCGCGAGGCCGACGTGGTCAGCCTGCACGTCCCGCTGCTGCCCTCCACCGAACACCTGGTGGACGCCCGCGCCCTCGGTCTGATGAAGGACGACGCGATCCTCGTCAACTCCAGCCGCGGCGGCCTCGTCGACACCCGCGCCCTGGTCGACGTGCTCCGCGCGGGCCGCCTGCTCGGCGTCGGCCTCGACGTCTACGAGGCCGAGGCCGGCCTGTTCTTCTACGACAAGTCCCTCGACGTGGTCACCGACGACGTGCTGGCCCGCCTCATGACCTTCCCCAACGTGGTCGTCACCTCCCACCAGGCGTACTACACCGAGGACGCCGTCACCGAGATCGTCGACACCACCGTCCGCAACGTCCGCGACTACGTCGCCGGACGCCACAGCGAGAACGTCCTCGTCCCGGCCCGTCCCCCGCGCTGACCCGGTGCCGGGGCCCCGCCGGCGGCGCGGCCCCGGCACCGGACGCCTCAGCCGACCTCCGCCGGCACTCCCGCCAGCAGCTCGGCCACCAGCGCGGGGCCGCGCAGCGACAGCACCGACTCCGGGTGGAACTGCACGGAGGCGAACCCCGGCCCACGCAGCGCGTGCACCTCCCCGGCCGCGTCCCGGCTCACCTCGACGCCGTGGGCCGCCAGCTCCGCGGCCGCCTCGTCGTCGCAGGAAGCCACGTAACTGTTGTAGAAACCGACCGTCTCCGGCCGCCCGAAGAGGTCGATCCGCACCTGCGCCCCCTGGTGGGGCACCCGCTTGCGGACCAGCGGCAGCCCCAGCTCCGCCGCGATCAGCTCATGCCCCAGGCACACCCCCAGCACCCCCCGCCCCCCGTGCCGGCCGTCCAGCACCTCCCGGGTCACCTCGCGCAGCAGCCGCATCCGCGGATCGGCCGGGTCCGACGGGTCACCGGGTCCCGGTCCCAGCACCACCGTCCCCCGGTGCGCCGCCACCGCCGCCCGCAGCCCCGGCTCGTCGAACCGGCGCACCGCCACCCGGTGCCCCGCCGCCCGCAGCACATGGGCCAGCATCGAGGTGAAGGTGTCCTCGGCGTCCACCACCAGTGCGTCCCCGGCCACCGCCGCCGCGGGCTCGCGCATCCGCAGCCAGAACGGGGAGAGCCGCTCCCGCCGGGCGTCCAGCGCCGCCCGCACCCGGATGTCGTCGGCGAACCGCACCGGTGCCGCCCCACCCGCCGGCCGCCCCGGCCGCACCCCGAGCGCCGCCAGCACCCCCGCCGCCTTGGCGTGCGTCTCGGCGACCTCGCCCGCCGGGTCCGAGCCCCGCACCAGGGTGGCGCCGACCCGGACCCGGACCACACCGGCCGGGTCGATGTCGGCGGTGCGGATGAGGATCGGCGAGTCCAGGCACTGCGCGCCCGCCTCGTCCGTAAAGAGCAGGGCGAGGGCGCCCGCGTAGTAGCCGCGCCCGGCCGGCTCGTACCGTTCGATGACGCGGCAGGCGTTCTGCACCGGCGAGCCGGTCACCGTCGCGGCGAACATGGTCTGCCGCAGCACCTCGCGCACGTCGAGCGTGGAGCGGCCGCGCAGCTCGTACTCGGTGTGGGCCAGGTGCGCCATCTCCTTCAGGCGCGGTCCGACCACCACCCCGCCGAGGTCGCCGACGGCGCACATCATCTTCATTTCCTCGTCGACCACCATCGACAGCTCGTCGCGCTCCTTGGCGTCGGCGAGGAACTCCAGTACACCCTCGGCGGTCGGCCCGCCCGCCGGGTAGCGGTAGGTCCCGCTGATCGGGTTCATCACGACCGTGCCGCCCGTGCCGGACGCCACCCCGTCCCGCGCGCCGCCCGACATCCGCACGTGCGCCTCCGGGCTGGCGCCGACCAGGGTCCGCTCGCCGGTGTGCACCACGTACGTCCAGTAGGCGCCCCGCTCCTGGGCCAGCAGGCGGCGGAAGAGGGCCAGCGCGTCAGCGCGGGAGAAGCCCTCGATCCGGCCCTGCCAGGTGCGGCTGATGACGAAGTTGGCCCCTTCGCCCCGGCCGATCTCGTCCGTGACGACCCGGCGGACCACCTCCTCGTACCCCTCGTCGTCCAGGTCGAAGCCGCCGTCCGCGACCTCCACCCGGTGCGCGGGCAGGGCGGCCAGCGCCTCGTCCACCGGCATCCGGTGCACCGCGTCCGCGTGCAGCACCACCAGCCCCGTCCCGTCGTCCCGCACGTCGAAGTCCCGCTCGCGGATCTGCCGGAACGGCACCAGGGCGAGGGCCGGGCGCCCGTCCACGGGCAGGTCGGCGAGGCGCTCCACCTCCCGCACCGGCCCGGTCAGCACCTCCACGGTCCGCCCGTCGAGGCCGGGGGCGGAGCGCCGCAGCAGGGCGAAGGGCCCGGCGCCGGGGGCGGTGAGCCGGGCGAGGTCGTACGGCTCGGCGGGGGGCGGGGGAGCGGCGGGCGATGTCGGAGCCATGAGCGTTCCTTCCTCGCGGGGCCCGGACGGCGGGCCCCGTGCAGGGCTGAGGTGGGGAGGAACGGCCCCGGACATGCGAAAGGCCGCCCCTCGGGCGGCCTGGGAATGCGTGCTGAGCGCGTCAGTCAGTGGGCCGCCGGATGAGCGGTCCACCACCAGTTCCGGGTCTGCTGCGCGATCATGGCGGCGATCCTAGCGCACCCGGTGCGCGGCTTCCGGCGCTTTCCGCGCCGCGTGTGTCCCTCGTCCCACACTGTGGGCAGAGCGCCGGACAGCGCGGGCGGAGGCCGTACCCTGACTCTCGTGACATCGACTGTTGAGAACTCAGCTGCCCATGTGCCGTCCTGGCGATCCCTGCCTGCCGCGCAGCAGCCCGAGTATCCCGACCAGGAAGCCCTGGCGCGGGTGGTCACGGAGCTGGAGTCCTTCCCCCCGCTCGTCTTCGCGGGCGAGTGCGACCAGCTGCGGGCCCGTCTCGGCTCGGTCGCCCGGGGCGAGGCGTTCCTCCTCCAGGGCGGCGACTGCGCGGAGTCCTTCGAGGGCGTGGGCGCGGACGACATCCGCGCCAAGGTCAAGACGCTCCTCCAGATGGGCGCCGTACTGACCTATGCCGCCTCCGTCCCCGTGGTGAAGGTCGGCCGGATCGCCGGCCAGTACTCCAAGCCGCGCTCCAAGCCCACCGAGACCCGCGACGGCGTGACGCTGCCCACCTACCGGGGCGACTCCGTCAACGGCTTCGACTTCACCGAGGAGGCCCGGGTCCCCGACCCCGAGCGCCTCAAGCGGATGTACCACGCCTCCGCCTCCACGCTGAACCTCGTCCGTGCCTTCACCACCGGCGGCTACGCCGACCTGCGGCAGGTGCACGCCTGGAACCAGGACTTCGTGAAGTCCTCCCCGTCCGGCCAGCGGTACGAGAAGCTCGCCCGCGAGATCGACAACGCGATGAGCTTCATGCGGGCCTGCGGCGCCGAGCCGGAGGAGTTCCGCACCGTCGAGTTCTACGCCTCCCACGAGGCGCTGCTCCTCGACTACGAGACGGCGCTGACCCGCACCGACTCGCGCACCGGCCACCTCTACGACGTCTCCGGCCACATGGTGTGGATCGGTGAGCGCACCCGGCAGATGGACGGCGCCCACATCGAGTTCGCCTCCAAGGTCCGCAACCCGATCGGCGTCAAGCTCGGCCCGACCACCACCCCGGAGGAGGCGCTGGAGTACATCGAGCGCCTCGATGCGGAGCGCGAGCCCGGGCGGCTCACCTTCATCGTGCGGATGGGCGCGGACAAGATCCGCGACCGCCTGCCCACCCTGGTGGAGAAGGTCACCGCCTCCGGAGCCATGCCGGTGTGGGTCACCGACCCGATGCACGGCAACACCTTCGAGGCGGCCTCCGGCCACAAGACCCGCCGCTTCGACGACGTCCTCGACGAGGTGAAGGGCTTCTTCGAGGTCCACAAGGAACTGGGCACGCACCCCGGCGGCATCCACGTCGAACTCACCGGTGACGACGTCACCGAGTGTGTGGGCGGGGGCGACGAGATCTTCGTCGACGACCTCCACCAGCGGTACGAGACCGCCTGCGACCCCCGGCTCAACCGCAGCCAGTCGCTGGACCTCGCCTTCCTGGTGGCGGAGATGTACCGGGGCCAGTGACGACCTCCGGTCAGGTTTCCGCGGGGCTCGGCTTCGGCCGGGCCCCGCGCCCTTTCCGCCGCACGCGCCCGCCGGGCCGAGAAATGCCCCGCGAGCGCAGGCCGGCCGGAACGCGGGCGGCCGGTGCGGACCGGTCTGTGATCCGTGCCCCACCGGCGTACCCGGGCTGTCCCGCGCGCGACGCGATGAGTAAGGTTAGGTTAGCCTCACCGAAGAACCGGTCCGATCGGTCGGTGCGGGCCGTCCGACCGCCGCACTCCCGGGGAGGTGAACCGCGTGTACGTCTGCTCCTGCTTCGGCATCACCGAGGAGGAGGTCCGGGCACGTGCGGCCGCGGGCGCCGGAACACCGCGCAGCATCGCTTCCGCCTGCAAGGCCGGCACCGACTGCGGCTCCTGCGTCCGCCGCATCCAGGCCCTGCTGGGCCGGGGCGCCGCGCCGCGACGGCACGCCGCGGGCTGCTCGGCCGTGACCCCGGCCGCCGCCGGGGGCGCCGCGCCGCTCGACGAGGCCGCCTGAACCGGCTTCCGCCGGAGACCGGGGCGGCTCAGCTGTCCGGCTGCTCGATCTGCTGCGTGAGGTACAGCGCCTCACCCATCTTCTCGATGAGCGCCAACTGCGCCTCCAGGTAGTCGATGTGGTGCTCCTCGTCCTCCAGGATCTCCTCGAAGAGCCGCCGTGAGGTGTGGTCCCCCTTGGACCGCATCACCTCGATGCCCCGCTTGAGCCGGTCCACCGCCTCCAGCTCGATCTGCATGTCCGCCTCGAACATTTCCGTGACGGTCTGGCCCACCCGGACGTGGAAGAGCCGCTGGTAGTTGGGGAGGGCGTCCAGGAAGAGGATGCGCTCGGTGAGCCTGTCCGCGTGCTTCATCTCGTCCATGGACTCGGCACGCGTGTACTTGGCCAGCTTGTACCAGCCGTTGTTGTCCTGGATCCGGTAGTGCAGCCAGTACTGGTTGATCGCCGTCAGCTCGGCGGTCAGCTGCTCGTTGAGAAACTCGATGACCTCGGGATCGCCCTGCATGGCAAGGGCTCCTTCCAGGGGGCGGACGGGCGGGAATGCGCGCATCCTCGCAAAGCCGTGCCCCCTGGTCCAGTAAGTGCAGGCTTAGTGGCAGATGCCCGAATCGGCCCCGCCCTGGTCATTTCCGGCCGCCCGGGTCTGTCAGGATGGAAGGCATGGGACAGCCGGAAAGCCGCGAGGCGCAGCAGCCACAGCTCCCTCCCGGCCAGCGGCTCCAGCGCGGCTGGCCGGTCACCCACTACGGGCCCGTGCCGCGCTTCCGCCCCGACCGCTGGGAGTTCCGGGTCTTCGGGGCCACCGCCGAGGAGGGCAAGCACACCTGGACGCACGAGGAGTTCACGGCCCTGCCGTACGCCACCGTCGTCGCCGACCTGCACTGCGTCACCAAGTTCAGCATGCTCGACGCCGAGTGGGGCGGGGTGCCGGCCCGTACGGTCGCCGAGGCCGCGCCCCCCGCCGACCACGTCACCCACGTCATGGTCTGGGCGGAGTACGGCTTCAGCTCCAACCTGCGGCTCGGCGACTTCCTCGACGAGCGGACCGTCTTCGCCACCCACAAGGACGGTGAACTCCTCACCGCCGAACACGGCTTCCCGCTCCGCCTGATCGTCCCCCACCTGTACGCCTGGAAAGGCCCCAAGTGGGTGCGGGGCATCGAGTACATGACCGCCGACCGGCGCGGCTTCTGGGAGGAGCGCGGCTACCACAACATCGGCGACCCCTGGCGCGAGCAGCGCTACTCCTACCAGGAGGAACCCGGGGACGGGCCGCAGTTCTGAGCACCGGGGGCGTCCGGCCGGTCGCGGGCGTCGCCCGGCGAGCGCCGCCAGGCTCTCCGCCCCGTCCGGGCGGGGGAGGCCCCGGCCGAGGCCCCCGGCGCGCCGGGAGCACCCACCGGCCACCGCGGGTGCCGCCCGGGAGATGTCAGAGCGACCGGGGGCCGCTCTGCGCCCCGTCCCGCAGCTCCTTGAGCCGGGCCACGTCGGCGGTGTGGCCCTCCTTGCCGCCCGGCGTCTCGATGACCAGCGGCACCCCGGCCACCGCCGGGTGGGCCAGCAGTTCGCCGAAGGGGTCCGCGCCGATCGAGCCCGCGCCGATGGAGGCGTGCCGGTCCTTGTGGGCGCCCGCGACGTCCTGGGAGTCGTTGGCGTGGATGAGTCGCAGCCGGCCCTCGCCGACCGTCGCCACCAGCGCGTCCAGGGTCTCCTTCACCCCGCCCGGCGCCGCCAGGTCGTGGCCGGCGGCGTGGATGTGGCAGGTGTCCAGGCAGACGCCGAGCTTCGGGTGGCGCTCCAGCACGTCGAAGTACGGGCCGAAGTCCTCGACCTCGGCGCAGAGCGAGGCGCCCTGCCCCGCCGTCGACTCCAGCAGCAGGTACGGGTCCTCGTCGTCCAGCTCGTCCAGGAGCGGCAGCATCAGCTCGCGAGCCTGCGCCAGCGCCGTCCGACGGGAGCGCCCGCCGGTCGCCGAGCCGGTGTGCACGACGACGCCGAGCGCGCCGATCTCCCGGCCCCGGCGCAGCGAGTGCCGCAGCGAGGCCACCGACTTCTCGGCGGTCGCCTCGGTGTGCGAGCCGAAGTTGATCAGATAGGGGGCGTGCACGTACGCCGGTACCGACCGCTCGGCGCACAGGCGGCGGAACTCCTCGTCCTGCCGCGGGTCGCCGACGGGTGTCGCCCAGCCGCGCGGATTGGCGACGAAGACCTGCACCGCCTCCGCGGCGAGTTCCTGGGCGTAGGCGAGGCCGGTCTTCGCGAGGCCGCCCGCCACGGGGACGTGGGCACCGATGCTGCTCCTGTTCACGGTGTCCAGGGTCGCACGGTCGCGCGCGGCCTCCGTGGCCCGGTCCGCCCCGGCCGCGGGCGCCGCGTGGGGTCAGCGGACGCGGATGCTGATCTCGGAGCCGCGCGGAGCGGTGTCGCCGCCGTCGACCGACTGGTACCAGACCGTGTCGCCGAAGAACCAGCGGGAGACGTCGACGCGGAACCCGGCGTCCTCCAGCGTCTTGCGGGCCGCCTCCTCGCTCTCGCCGGTCACGTCCGGGACCTCCACCAGGTCGGGGCCCTTGGAGAGGGTCAGCTCCACCTCGGCGCCCTCTGCCAGCTCCGCCCCGGGCTTCGGCGACTGGGCCGCCACGGCCCCCTTCTCGTGCTCGGAGAAGATCCGCTCGTCGGCGGTGCGCACCTTCAGCCCGGCCTCCTTCAGCTCCTCGGTGGCCTCCTCGACCGAGGAACCGGCCAGGTCCGGCACCTCCACCGGTGCGCCCTTGCTGACCACCAGCGCCACCGCCGAACCGCCGCGCCGCTCGGTCCCCGCGGCCGGGTCGGTGCGGATCACCTCGCCCTTGGCGACGGATTCGCTGAAGGCGCGGGTCACCATCCCCGGCGCCAGCCCGGCGTCCCGCAGCCGTGCCCGGGCCTTGTCCAGGGCCGTCCCCTCGACCCGGGGGACGGTCACCTTGCGCGGACCGAGCGACACCGTCAGCCGCACCGAGTCGTTCCCGCGCACCCGCTCGCCGGTGGCCGGGTCGGTCTTCGTCACCGTGCCCCGGTCGGCCGTGTCGCTGTAGGCCTTGTCGACGCCGCCCACCCTCAGCCCGGCGTCCGCCAGCCGCTGCCGCGCCTCGTCCTCGGTCTTGGCCAGCAGCGGCGGCACCCGCGTGAACTGCCCCGAGCTGATGTACCAGACCCCCGCGCCCACGCAGAGCACCAGCAGGACCGCGACCAGTGCCGCCAGTCCGCGCCGGTTCACGCCCCGGCGCCGGGGCGGGGCGGGAGGCTCCGGCGGGGGAGCGGTGAGCACGCTGGTGCGCTGCACCCCGTCGTCCTCGGCCGGCCCGGCCGGGGTGGCGAGGCGGGGGATGACGCTGGTGCGGTCCTCGGCGATGCTGCGGTCGCCCTCCAGCGCCGCCGGGGGCACCGCGTCCAGCGCCGCGTCGTCCAGCGCCGCCCGGGCGCCCTGGGCCAGCGCCAGCAGGGCCACCGCGTCCGCGGGCCGGTCGCCGGCGGCCCGCGCCGTCGCCGTCGCCACCAGGCGGTCCAGCTCCGGCCCCAGGTGCGGCACGGCCTCGGACGGCGGCGGCACGTCCTCGTTCAGGTGCCGGTACAGGACCTGCGCGGGGGAGTCCCCCGAGTGCGGGCGGCCACCGGTCAGCATCTCGTAGAGCACGACCCCGCAGGCGTACACGTCCACGCGGGCGTCGGCCTCGTCGTCCCGCTCGATCTGCTCGGGAGCCAGGTACGAGACGGTGCCCAGCACCGCGCCCGTGGTGTCGGTCACCGTGTCCACGGCCTTCACCAGGCCGAAGTCGGCGACCTTGACCCGCCCGTCGTCGCCTATGAGGACGTTCTCCGGCTTCATGTCCCGGTGCACGAACCCCGCCCGGTGGGCCGCGCCGAGCGCCGCGAGCACCGGCTCCAGCACGTCCAGCGCCGCCCTCGGCGTCAGTGCGCCGCGCTCGCGCAGCACGTCCCGCAGAGTGCAGCCCGGCACGTACTCCATCGCGAGATAGACGTACGCCCCCTCGGCGCCCTGGTCGAAGACGCCGACCACGTTGGGGTGCGAGAGGCGGGCGACCGAGCGGGCCTCACGGATGAAGCGCTCCACGAAGGAGGCGTCGGCGGCCAGCTCCGGGTGCATCACCTTGAGGGCCACCACCCGGTCCAGGCGGGTGTCCAGGGCCCGGTAGACCGTGGCCATGCCGCCGACGGCGATGAGCGCGTCGACGCGGTAGCGGCCGTCGAGCACCAGCCCCAGCGGGTCGGTGCCCGCGGGCCGGGGCGAAGTGTCGGGAAGCGGCGTATCCACGCCCCGGAGTCTACGAGCCACGCGGTCCCCACCGGGACTCCGGAACCCACCGCAGCCAAGCTGTGACGCCCTGGTCGCCGCCGCGTGGCCGCCCGGGGCCGGGCCCGGGCCGGTCAGAACGCGGGCCGCTCCGGATCGAGCCGTGCCACGCCCTCGACCGGCGAGGACGCCCGCGCGAAGTGCCGGCGCGGGATGCGCCCCGCCCGGTACGCCAGGCGGCCCGCCGCCACCGCGTGCCGCATCGCCGAGGCCATCAGCTCCGGCTCCTGCGCCCGGGTCACCGCCGAGGCGAGCATCACACCCGCGCACCCCAACTCCATCGCCAGCGCCGCGTCCGAGGCCGTCCCCGCGCCCGCGTCGAGGATCACCGGGACGCCGGCCCGCTCCACGATCAGCTCGAAGTTGTGCGGGTTGCGGATGCCGAGCCCCGAACCGATCGGCGAGCCCAGCGGCATCACCGCCGCACACCCCGCCTCCTCCAGGCGTCGCGCCACCACCGGGTCGTCGTTGGTGTACGGCAGCACGGTGAAGCCGTCGTCGACCAGCACCTCCGCCGCCTCCAGCGTCGCCACCGGGTCGGGCAGCAGGGTCCGCTCGTCGGCGACGACCTCCAGCTTCACCAGGTCCGTGCCGAGCGCCTCCCGGGCCAGCCGCGCGGTGAGTACCGCCTCACCGGCCGTGTAGCACCCGGCGGTGTTCGGCAGCACCTGGATCGCCAGGCGCTCCAGCACCGAGAGGACCGAACCGGCCACCCCCGGGTCCAGCCGCCGCATCGCCACCGTCGTCAGCACGGTGCCCGAGGCGGTCAGCGCCCGCTCCAGCACCTCCAGGCTCGGCGCCCCGCCGGTACCCATGATCAGCCGGGAGCCGAACTCGGTCCCTCCGATCGTGAACGTGTCGTCCGCCACGGTCAGCCTCCCTGCACCGCGGTGAGCACCTCGACGCGGTCCCCCTCGCCGAGTACGGTCGCGGCCCACGCGCCGCGCGGCACCACGGCCTCGTTGACGGCCGCCGCCACGCCGCGCGGCGCGGAGGTCAGCGTCGCCACCAGGGCCTCCAGCGTCGTCCCGGCGGCCAGCGCCCGCCGCTCGCCGTTGACGCGGACGGCGCACCCGGCCGCCTCGCTCCTCGTGTCCTCGGCCGTCATCGGGCCCCCTCCTGGACAGGCGCGGCCTCGAACCGCCGCGCGGTGAAGGCGTCCGCCGACCCGGGCAGTGCGCCCGTGGTCAGCACGTCCGCCATGACGTCTCCGGTCACCGGGGTGAGCAGCACCCCGTTCCGGTGGTGGCCGGTGGCCAGGTGCAGCCCCGGCAGCGCGGTCGGCCCCAGCAGGGGCGCGTTGTCCGGCGAACCGGGCCGCAGCCCCGCCCGGACCTCGGTGAACGGCAGCTCGGTCAGGCCCGGAACCAGCTCGTGGGCGTCCCGCAGCAGCTCGTAGACGCCGCCCGCGGTCACCGTGGTGTCCCAGCCCAGTTCCTCCGTGGTCGCCCCGACCACCAGCTCGCCGTTCTCCCTCGGCACCAGGTACACGTGGCTGCCCCGCACCACCGCCCGCACCGTCCGGCCCAGGAACGGCCCGCCGCGCCGGTACGCCTCGGGCACCGCCAGCCGGACCACCTGGCCCTTCACCGGCCGCACCGGCACCGCCACCTCCGGCGGCAGCCCGGCGAGCAGACCACTGCGGCTCCCCGCCGCCAGGACGGTCTGCCCGCCCGCCACCAGGGTGCTGTCGGCCAGCTCCACGCCCACCGCACGGTCACCACGCACCACCAGGCGCTCCGCGGTGCCCCGGCACCACGCCACCCCGGCCCGCTCGCAGGCCGTCACCAGCGCCGAGGCCAGGCGCCGCGGGTCGATCTGGTGGTCGCCGTCGACCCGCAGGCCACCCCGCACCCCGGGGGCCAGCATCGGCTCCAGCCGCCGGCACTCCCGGCCGGACAGCCACGCCGAGTCCAGCCCCGAACGGAGCTGAAGGGCGTGCAGTTCCCGCAGGTAGGCCCGGTCGTCGGCGTCCAGCGCCACCGCGAGCGTGCCGCAGCGCCGGTAGCCCAGCTCCTGGCCGCTCGCCTCGGACAGCTCCGCCGCGAACTCCGGGTACCGCTCGGCCGACGCCAGGTTCAGCGCGAGCAGACGCTCCTCGCCGAAGTGCAGCTCGGTGACGGCCGCCAGCATCCCCGCCGCGACGCTCGCCGCGCCGCCGCCCGGAGCCGGGTCGACCACGGTCACCGTCAGGCCGCGCCGGGCCGCCCGCCACGCCGTGACCAGCCCGATGATCCCGCCACCGGCCACCACGACGTCCCGCGCGCCGCCTGCCGCGAACGCCGCCGTCCGCACCTCCCCGGCAGCGGGTGCGGGCCCCACCGGAGCACCGGACGTGGCCGCGCCCGGCTCCTCGTGACTCCTGCTCCCCATGGGCGTCCAGCCCCTCCCTTCGCCGGCATGACCCGGATCAGGTTCGTACGGTCGGAGGCCGCAGCCTCCCTCTCAGCCCGGTCCGCCGGGCTCCCGCGATTGGTCCACGGCCACCCTAGACCCCTGCCCGTCCCGCCCCGCCGCCCGCCCGGAGATCCGATCTACAGTGGCCCGGTGAGCGAGACGCATCAGGAAGAGCCCGGCGTGGTGATCGCCGGCGCGGGCATGGCCGGAGTGCAGACGGCGGTGGCGCTGCGCGAACAGGGGTACGCGGGGCCGGTGACGCTGCTCGGCGCCGAACCCCACCCGCCGTACGACCGGCCGCCGCTCTCCAAGGCCGTCCTGCTCGGCACCGCCGAGGGGTCCGCCTTCGACGTGGACTTCCCCGAGCTCGGCGTCGAGTTGCGGCTCGGCGTCGCCGTCACCGGGGTCCGCCCCGCCGCGCACCTGGTCGACACCGACGCCGGCCCCGTCCCGTACACCGCCCTCGTCCTCGCCACCGGTGCCGAACCCCTCGCCCTCCCCGGCACCCGGGACCATCCCGCCGTCCACCTCCTGCGCACCCTCGACGACGCGACCCGGCTGCGGCCCGTCCTCGACGACCGGCGCACCGTCGTCGTGGTCGGCGCGGGCTGGATCGGCGCCGAGTTCGCCACCGCCGCGCGACAGGCCGGGTGCCACGTCACCGTCGTGGAGGCCGCCGGCCGGCCGCTCGCCGGAGCGCTGCCCGCCGAGGCCGCCGAGCCGATGGCCGCCTGGTACGCCGAAGCGGGCGTCGAACTGCGCACCGGAGTGGCCGTCTCCCGAGTCGAGGACCCCGGGGTGCGGCTCGCCGACGGCACCCTGCTGCCCGCCGACGCCGTGGTCGTCGGCATCGGGGCCCGGCCCGCCACCGGCTTCCTGGCGGGCTCCGGGATCGCCCTCGACGCGCACGGGGCCGTCCTGGCGGACGGCCTGCTGCGGGCCTCCGTCCCCGACGTGCACGCCGTCGGCGACTGCGTCTCCTTCCCCTCCGCCCGCTACGGGCGGCGCCTGCTCGTCCACCACTGGGACAACGCCCTCCAGGGCCCGCGCACCGTCGCCGCCTCCCTCACCGGGGAGGAGCCCGCGGTCTACGACCCCGTGCCCTACTTCTGGTCCGAGCAGTTCGGGCGGTTCGTCCAGTACGCCGGGCACCACGAGGCCGAGGACCGCCTCGTCCACCGCGGCGACCCCCACGGCCCCGCCTGGTCGATCTGCTGGGTCTCCCCCGGCGGGGTGCTGCGGGCCGTCCTCACCGTCGGGCGGCCCCGGGACCTCACCCAGGGCCGCAGACTCATCGCCTCCGGCGCGCCGGTCAGCCCCGGCCTCGTCGCCGACCCCGCCGTCCCCCTGAAGTCCGCCACGGCCTGACGGGGCCCCCTCGGGCCGGCACGCTCGGACGGAGGCCGGCCGCCACGGACGCCCCTGCGGAAGGAGACGGCCCCACGGCCGTCATGGCACTCTTGGGAGCGTGACCGAGATTGACGCAAAGATCGATGCTCTCGTCCCCGAGTGGCTCACCCTCCCCGACATCGCCGAACAGCTGGACGTAGAGGTGACCCGGGTCCGCCAGCTGGTGAAGGACGGCCAGCTGCTGGCCGTCCGCCGGGGCGAGAACCGCGTGCTGATGGTTCCCGCCGCCTTCATCGACGGCGACAAGGTGGTCAAGGGCCTCAGCGGACTGCTGACCCTGCTCAGGGACGACGGCTTCGCCGACGAGGAGATGCTGGAGTGGCTGTTCACTCCGGACGAGAGCCTGCCGGGCACCCCCGCCCAGGCGCTGAGTGAGAACCGCGGGACGGAGGTGAAGCGCCGCGCACAGGCGCTCGCCGTCTGACCCGGCCGCGCGCACCGGGCACACCGCGCGCACCGAGCACCGCTCACGACTCGTCCCGGGTGCGGGCCGCGCCGATCGCGGCCCGCACACCGCTGTCAGGGGGGACCCATGTCCGACACCGCCCGCGCCCGCCTCGCCGACGCCCGCCTCTACCTCTGCGTGGACGCCCGCAAGCGCCAGGGCGACCTTCCGGAGTTCCTGGACGCCGTGCTGGCCGGTGGCGTCGACATCGTGCAGCTCCGCGACAAGTCGCTGGAGGCGGCCGAGGAGCTGGAGCTGCTGGAGGTCTTCGCCGATGCCTGCCGCCGCCACGGCAGGCTGCTGGCGGTCAACGACCGCGCCGACGTGGCGCACGCCGCGAAGGCCGACGTGCTCCACCTCGGCCAGGGCGATCTGCCGGTCCCGGCGGCCCGGGCCGTGATCGGCGGTGCCCCGCTGGTGGGCCGTTCCACGCACAGCGAGGCGGAGGCCGAGGCGGCGGCCGCCCAGCCGGGCGTCGACTACTTCTGCACCGGCCCCTGCTGGCCCACCCCCACCAAGCCCGGCCGCCACGCCCCCGGCCTCGGCCTCGTCCGCCACACGGCGGCCCTCACCACCGACCGCCCCTGGTTCGCCATCGGCGGTATCGACGCCGACAACCTCGACCAGGTGACGGAGGCGGGTGCCCGCCGGGTCGTCGTGGTCCGCGCCCTGACCGAGGCCGACGACCCGAAGGCGGCCGCGGCCGCCTTCGCCCGCCGTCTGCGGTCCCTCCCAGGACCCGGAGCCCCGTAGCGTGTCCACGTCTGTCCAAGGCGTGGACAAGAATCGGTAGAAGCGGGCGAAACGACCGGGTTCGGCCCGCTCGCCCCCCGGCGCTGGTTAACCTGCCCGTATGGCCCTAGGTACCGCTTCCACCAGGACTGACCACGCCCCGACCGTGCGTGACCTGCTCGCCTCCGGCAAGACCTCGTACTCGTTCGAGTTCTGGGCGCCGAAGACCCCGAAGGGCGAGCGCAACCTCTGGGACGCCCTGCGCCGGGTGGAGGCGGTCGCGCCGAGCTTCGTCTCGGTGACGTACGGTGCGGGCGGCTCGACGAGGTCGGGCACCGTTCGCGCCACCCGGCAGATCGCCGACGACACCACGCTGACCCCGGTCGCCCACCTCACCGCGGTCAACCAGTCGGTCGCCGAGCTGCGCAACATCATCGGCCAGTACGCGGACGCCGGCATCCGCAACATGCTGGCCGTGCGCGGCGACCCGCCCGGCGACCCGATGGGGGAGTGGGTCCGCCACCCCGAGGGCGTGACGTACGCGGCCGAGCTGGTCCGGCTGATCAAGGAGTCCGGCGACTTCTGCGTGGGCGTCGCCGCCTTTCCCGAACGGCACCCCAGGTCCGAGGACTGGGACACGGACATCCGGTACTTCGTCGACAAGTGCCGTGCGGGCGCCGACTACGCCATCACCCAGATGTTCTTCGATCCCGAGGACTATCTGCGCCTGCGGGACAGGGTGGCCGCCGCCGGTTGCGCGACGCCGATCATCCCGGAGATCATGCCGGTCACCAGTCTCCGCCAGATCGAGCGGTTCGCCCAGCTGAGCAACGCGGTCTTCCCCCGGAAGCTGGAGGAGCGTATGCGCGCGTCGGCCGACGACCCGGCGGCGGTACGCTCCATGGGGATCGAGTTCGCCACGGAGTTCTGTGCGAGGCTGCTGGCCGAAGGTGTGCCGGGACTCCACTTCATCACCCTGAACAACTCCACGGCGACACTGGAGATCCACGAGAATCTGGGCCTGCAGGACGACAAGGGCTGATCCGCGGCCGCCGGTGAGGGCGACCGCGGGAGAGGGGCGTACATGGGCTGGACGGTCCTCTACCTCGCGTTCGGGATAGTGGCGCTGTGGCTCCTCGGCGAGGTACTGCTCCAGTACAAGGCGCGGCTGCGCTGGCGGCTGCTGGCCTTCGGCGGCTTCTCCCTCGTCGTCCTCGGCGTGCTGACCTCGCTGGTCGTGGTGATCGCGCTCGGTGCCATCGCCTTCGCGGTCGGGCAGACCTTCGTCACGCTCTCCTTCCGCCGGGGCTTCTCCACCGGCTGGGCGGTCGGCGGGCGTCCAGGCGAGTCCCGCCGCCGCCGCACCAAGCAGCGGGCGCGGCAGGAACCCACCCTGGAGGTCTCGGGCCTCCAGGAGGAGACCCCGGTCCCGGACACGCCGCCCGCCTCCGCGGAGCCGCCGCCGCTCTACGCGCCCCTCGAGCCGATGCCGGACGACACCGGGCAGTACGGCGTCCACGGCGACGACCCGGCCAGGCCCGCCCCCCACGCCTCCGGCTACGAAACCCCGTACGCCGCCCAGGAGTCGGGGTACGCCCCGCAGGACCCGTACGCCGCCGCCCAGTCCGGGTACGACTACGACTACGCGTCCCAGCAGCAGTACGGCTACGACACCGGCCACGGACAGGGCCAGTACACCGGCCACGCCGAGCCGTACGCGGCCGACGCCGGGTACCCGGCCCCCCGGAACGGCTACGACGACTGGAACGGGCAGCAGGCGCAGGACGCCTACGGCTACCCGCAGGACAACGCCTCCACCGGCGCCGGTTACACCGACACCCCGCCCGGCGGCGTCTGGGTCCCGCAGCAGCGCGACGGCGGCAACGGCTACGACGGGTACGGCGGCGGGCACGACGCCTCCGGCCACTCGCAGCAGCAGCCGGACGGCGCCTACGGGCAGCGGCAGGGCCACGCGCAGTGGCAGGGGTACGAGGGGCAGGAGCAGGAGCAGCCCCCGGCGCCGGAGCAGGGCACGCCCGACCACGGCGGCCGGCACCACCGCTACTGAGGCGCGGGGGCCGGCCCGTCCGGCTCAGGTCGACCCGGTGAACTCCGGCCCCTCGACGATGAGTCCGGCCACCAGGGCCCCCGACATGCCCGCGTGCGGCAGCCCGCCGCCCGGATGGGACCAGCCGCCGACCGTGAACAGGCCGGGCACACGCGTGGAGTTGGCCGGGTGGAGGAGTCCGCCTCCGCCGGCCGGCAGCGCGGGGGCGGGGACGGCGCCGCCCTGGGCGCCGGTGGCGCGGGCGATGTCCGCCGGGGAGACCGTGTGGCGCCAGCGCAGCCGCCCGGCGAGGCCGGGCACGGCCGCCTCGGCGCGAGCGGTGATCCGGTCCAGGTCCGCCTCGGCCGGCTCGGTGCCGGGTGCGACGGTCAGCCGTACCGTGACGGCCTCGTGGGCCGGGTCCGGGACCAGGCCGGGGTCGTCCGGGCGGTCCACCGTGAGGGTCGGGTCGGCCGCTACTCCGGGCGCGCCGCCGAAGACATGAGCGGCCTCGGCCTCCGGGGCGCGGCTGTGCACCACGGTGCGGTGGACGGTGCCCGGCGGCCGGGCACCGTCCAGGGCGAGCAGCACCAGCAGCCGTGAGGCGGTCGTCCCGCCCTCCCGCTGGGCCTGGACCTCCCCCGCGGCGCGGACGGGCGCGCCGAGCAGGGCGTCCAGCACGGCCGGCGGGACGCCCGCCACCACGTGGTCGGCGTCGACGCGGGTGCCGTCGGCGGTCACCAGGCCGGCGGCGCGCCCCTCCCGCGTTCGGATCGCGGTGACCTCGGAGCCGAAGACGAACCGCACCTTGCGCTCCAGGCACCGCTCATGGAGCGCGGCCGCCAGGGAGCGCAGCCCGCCGCGCACCGACCAGAGCCCGAAGGTCTGTTCCAGGTACGGCAGCACGGCCGCGCCCGCCGGGGCGGTCCGCGGGTCGAGCCCGGCCGCCAGCGCGTAGTGGCCGAGGAGCGCGGCGAGCCGGGGGTCGCGCAGCTCCCAGGCGCCGATCTCGGCGAGGGTGGTGGCGCGGCGCTCGCGCCGCAGCGGGCGGCGCCAGGGCTCCGCCGGATAGGGCTCGCGGTCGGCGAGGACCTGCCAGTTCGGCCAGAGGGTCTCCTCCAGCAGCGGGCGGCGGGCACGGTCCCAGGTGTCCCTGGCCCGGTTGAGGAAGGCCCCCCAGCGTTGCCCCGCGCCACCGCCGAGGGCCTCGTCCAGCGCGGCCGCCACCTGGGCCCGGGAGGTGTGCGGGAGGTCGGCGCGGACCCCGTCGGCGAAGAGGTGGCGCACGGCCGGGTCGGTCTCGGTGAGACCGACCCGGTCCTCCAGGGCCGCACGGCCGGTCTTCAGGAACAGGTCGCGCGGGACCGCCGGGAGGGTCAGCAGGCCGGGCCCGGTGTCGAAGGCGAAGCCGTCCCGCCGGTACTGGCCGAGGGAGCCGCCGTACGTGTCCGAGCGCTCGTGGACCTCCACCTCGTGCCCCGCCACGGCCAGCCGGGCCGCCGCCGCCATGGCCCCCACACCGGCGCCGATCACCGCGATTCTTGCCATGGGCCGAATTCTATGGGCCCTGGCCGCGCCCCCGGCCGGGCGGGCCGGGGTGGCCGCTGAGTACCCGTACTCAGGGGATCTGGGTGCGGGAGCGGAGGGAAACGGCGGTGGGCGGACGGAAGAGTGGGCCCCGCCGGGCGGGGCCGCGCGGCGACGTGTCCGTACCGCCGGCACGGGGCGGCGGAACGGGCGGGGCCGAACAGCCTCCCGAGGCCCCGCCCGGTGTCCGCGGGGCGGTCAGGCGCAGGAGGGGCCCAGCCCCGCGCCGCGCCCGCTGACCCGCCCCTGGAGCAGCAGCGAGAGCGCGCCGTGGACCTCGTCGATGGAGCGTTCGCGCTGGAAGGACTGCCAGTCCAGCGCGGCCACCAGCACCATCCCGACCAGCGCCGCCGCGGTGAGCGGGATGTCCACCTCGGGGCTCAGCTCGCCGGTCTCCACCGCCTCCCGCAGCACCTCCTCGACCACCGCGACGGCCTCCTGCCGGACCACCAGCAGGGTGTCCTGCCAGGCCCGGTTGGTGCGCCACAGCTCGGCGACGTACAGCTGGGTGAAGGCCGGGTAGCGGTCGATGAAGAGCAGACCGGCGCGGATCATCGCGTCCAGCGCGTCGACCCGGCTGCTGCCGCGCGCCGCGGTCTCCTCCGCCGCCGTGCGCAGCGAGGCCGTGAGCAGGCCCACGCCGTGCCGCAGCAACTCCTCGAACAGCACCGTCTTGCTGGCGAAGTTGTAGTACACCGTGCCCTTGGCGACCCCCGCCCGCTCGGCGATCTCGTCGACCGTGGTCGCGGAGAAGCCCTGCTCGGCGATGAGGGTGACGGCCGCCTCGTAGAGCTTCTGACGGGTCGCCCGGCGCCGTGTGCTGCTGTCCATGGCCCCGATTTTCGCAGGTGCGGCGGGTACCGCGCGCCCGGCGCTCACAGCGTGAGTTCCGGATGGAGGCGGTCCACGGTCCACACCTGCTTGCCGCGCGCCGCCAGCGCCGTGAGCGCCAGGGCGCCCGCGGTGAACGCGGCCAGCACCGCGCACGCCTGCCACACCGGACCGAGCGGGCCGCCGGTGATGAGCAGCCGCAGCGCCTCGACCACGTAGGTCATCGGCAGGAACGGGTGGATGGCGTTGAAGAAGCCGGGGCTCGTCTGCACCGGGTAGGTGCCGCCCGCCGAGGTGAGCTGGAGCATCAGCACGGCCAGCACGAGGATGCGGCCGGCCGCGCCGAAGCGGGCGTTGAGCCACTGCACGATCGCCGTGAAGCAGGCGCTGACCAGCACCAGGAAGCCGATCGTGCCGGCCGCCCTGGCCATCTCCAGCCCCAGTCCCCAGTGCAGCACCGACATCAGCGCGGCGACCTGGAGCACCCCGAGCCCGGCCACCGGCAGCCAGCCGGAGAGCGCGGTGCGCCAGGCGGAGGTGCCGACGGCGAGGGCCCGGCGGCTGAGCGGCGGGATGACCATGTACGCGACCATCGCGCCGACCCAGAGCGAGAGCGGGATGAAGTACGGGGCGAAGCCGGTGCCGTAGTTGGGCGCGGCGTGCATCGACTGGGAGGCGAGGCGGACCGGGTCGGCCATCACCTCGGTGCGGTCGTCGCGGTCCTTCTTGTCGTAGTCGGGGATCTTCTCGACGCCGTCGTGCAGTCCGCCCGCGAGTTCGCCCGAGCCGTCGGCGAGCCGGAACATGCCGCCGTTCAGGTTCCTGGCGCCGGTCTGGACGCGGCCGATGCCGGAGTCGAGGTCGAAGGCGCCGGTACGGGCGGTGCCGAGGCCGGTGTGGAGCGTCTTGGCGCCCGCCGCGACCTGCTGGGCGCCCTTGTCGAGCGCGTTGACCTTGGTGACGGCCTCCTTCAGGTCGTCGCCGAGGGTCGGGGCGCTCTCGGCGAGGGCGTCCGCCTGCTTCTGGAGGGTGGCGAGGTGGCCGTCGAGGGTGGCGAGGTCCGCGTCGCCGATCACCTTCTCCAGGTCGTCGGCGACCTTGGCGACGTCGGCCGCGGAGTCCTTCGCCTTCTGCAGGTCCGGGCAGGCGGGGTCGCCCGGCTCGCCGAGCGCCCCCTCGCAGCGGGCGGCGTGGACCTTGTCGAGCGCCTCGGAGGCCGCGTGCGCGCCGCGGGCGGCGACCGGGGCCGCCTTGACGAGTTCGGCCAGGTTGTCGCGGACCACCTTCGTGGAGTCGGCGACCAGCCGCGCGGTGTCCCCGATGAACTTGCCGTCCTCCTTCAGGTAGGGCTGGACCTTCTCGGAGGTGGAGTTGACCTTCGCGGCGAGGAGCCTGGTCCCCGCGGCGACCTGCGCGGAGCCCTTCTCCAGGTCGCCGGCGCCCTTGTCGAGCCGCTTGACGCCGGAGGCCAGCTTGGCGCTGCCGGTACGGGTGTCCTTCAGGCCGTCCACCAGGTCCTTGGAGCCGTCCTTGGCCTTGCCGATGCCCTTCTTCAACTCGTCGGCGCCGTCGGCCGCCTCGGCGGTGGCACCGTGGATGTCGGAGAAGGAGAGGAAGATCCGGTCCAGGAAGGAGCGGGACGCCTTGGCCGAGGCGGAGGTGCGGACCTCGGTGAAGACGGTCCGGGAGATCTGCCCGACGATGTAGTTGTTGGCGTCGTTGGTCTCCACCTCCAGCGCGCTGGTCCGCGGCCGGTCACCGGAGCTGGAGGCGATCCGCTCGCTGAAGTCCTCCGGCATGGTCAGCGACAGGTAGTACGTGCCGTCCTCGACACCGCGCCGCGCCTGCTCGGCACCGACCTCGTGCCACTGGAAGACCTCGCTCTCGTGCAGGCCCTCGGTGATGTCGTCCCCGGCCCGCAGCTCCTCCCCACCGGTCCTCGCGCCCCGGTCCTCGTTGACGAGGGCGACCGGTATGCGGTCGAGGCGGCCGTAGGGGTCCCAGAACGACCACAGGTACAGCGCGCCGTAGAGCAGCGGCAGCAGCAGGAGGGCCACCAGGGCGGCGGCGGGCAGGCGGCCCCTGCCGAAGCGCTTCAGCTCAAGCGCGGCCAGTTTCGGCGAGCGCATCCGCCGTCTCCTTCTCGTTCTCGTCGGTCGTGCCGGTCGTTGCGCCCCCCGGGGCGGGGGTGTCCTCGGCGGTACGGGCGGCGGTGGCGCGGCCGGTGCCGACGACGGCCAGCGGGACACCGCCGGGCAGCTCCCCGGGCGCCTCGCCGCAGACCGCCAGTACGGTCACCCCGCCGGCGGCCACGCTCGCCAGCAGCGCCCACATCTCCTCGCGCAGCGGCGCCGACAGCTTCAGGTCGGCGTCGTCCACGGCGAGCAGCCGGGGCCGCCCGATCAGCGCCAGCGCCACGCAGAGCCGTAGCCTCTCCAGCCTCTCCAGGTCGCGGACGGCCGTCCGCGACCCTTTCGGCAGGGCCGCCAGGTCGAGTCCGGCCGCCGCCAGCGCCTCGTCGTGGAGCCGGCGGGCGTCGGCGCGCCGCTGCCGGGGCGAGCGCAGGGCCGCCTTGAGGGCGGCGAGCGGCGCGATGCCGTAGCGGCGCTGGAGCAGCACCCGCTCGCGCAGGTGCTCGCCGACGGTCAGCGAGGGTTCGAGGTCGTCGACGCCGGGTACGTGGGCGAGCGCCGCCGTGCGCCGGACCGCCGAGGCCTTCTTGCGCAACCGGAGCCCGCCGACCTGGGCCTCGCCCTCGGTGAGCCTCATCCGGCCGGTGAGCGCCAGCAGCAGGCAGGTGCGGCCGGTACCGGAGGCACCGGTGAGGGCCACCACCGAACCGGCGGCGGCCTCGACGCGTACGTCCCGGAAGACCCAGCCGCGGGGCCCCTTCAGGCCGATCCCGTCGGCCTCGACGGAGGCGCCCTCACGGGATTCCGCCGGGGCCGGGGCACGGCCGGCCGGGGAGGCGTCCTTCGGCCGGGGGTCATCGGGGGTGCCGTCGGGCGCGGCGACCTCCGGCCCGTGTCCGGCGGGCGCCTGGGAGGCGGGGCCTCCGCCGGCGGCGGGTTCCGGGTGGTGCTCGGGTTCCGGTTCCGGCTGGTGGCGGGTCACGGACCGTCCCTCCTCCGTAGCTTTTGAACTGACTGGTCAGTTCAAAAGCTATGCCGGGCCACCGCCGCGCCGCAATCCGCCCCCGCTCCGCCACGGGCGGCGGCGGGCGGCCGTCGCCTGAAGTGTCCGCTCCCGAGGCGGTTTGCCCGTGGCGTACCTCACGGCCGCGCGCCCCCGCCCGCCCGGCGCGGCAGCCGGGGCGCCAGTCCCTCCCCGCCCGGCCGCGCGCGGCGCGTCCCGCACCCGCTGACCGGCCGCGCGAGGGCGTCCGCGCCCCGGGCCGGGCGGGGGCGCCGAGGCAATAGGGTGGGAGTTCACCGCACCCGATAGACGCCCGCCGCCTCCGAGCGGCGGTGCCGTGCCGAGGAGTCAATTGCCGTGTCGGACCCGATGCGCCCCCGCGCTTCTCTCCGTACCGCCGTGGTCTGGGAGGTCCTGAGGGACGCCCTCGACCGCCAGGTGAAGACCACGGGGAGGCGCTCGCTGGACGTCCTGGACTCCGGTGGTGGCAGTGGCAACTTCGCCGTGCCGGTGGCCCGCCTCGGCCACCGGGTCACCGTCGTCGACCCCAGCCCCGACGCCCTCTTCGCCCTGGAGCGCCGCGCCGCGGAGGCGGGCGTCGCCGACCTCGTCACCGGCGTGCAGGGCGACGCCCTCGGCCTCTTCGACGTGGTCGACCGCGGGGCCTACGACGCGGTCCTGCTGCACGGCGTGCTGGAGCACATGGACGACCCCGCCGAGGGCGTCACCAGCGTCGCCGCCGCGCTGCGCCCCGCCGGCACCCTCAGCCTGCTCGCCGCCGGGCTCGGCGGGGCCGTCCTCGCCCGCGCCCTGGCCGGCCACTTCACCGAGGCGCGCACCGCGCTCGGCGACCCGGCGGGCCGCTGGGGCGAGGCCGACCCGGTGCCGCACCGCTTCACCCCCGACCAGCTCACCGGCCTGGTCGAGGCGGCCGGGGTGCGGGTCGGCGCGGTCCACGGCGTCCGGGTCTTCGCCGACCTGGTTCCCGGCGTCCTGGTCGACACCGAGCCGGGCGCCCTCGACGCCCTGCTGAAGCTGGAGGCCGCCGCCGCCGAGGAACCCGCCTTCCACGCCGTCGCCACCCAGCTCCACGTCCTCGGGGAGAAGACGGCCCCCGCGGAGAGCGCCACCCAGGAGGACCAGTCCCTCCGCCCCGCCCGTACACCCCTGTGATCAGGGCACCCGGTCCGGACGGAGTACGGCACGGGAACCCGTTCGGGCGGTCGGCGCCGTATGATCGAGGGAGTCCGGCAAGGCATGGCAGACCGCTTCCTGGGGAATGGACGCTTCAGCGCATCGGTGTGTCGGCTCGAACCGGATGGCGAATTGGCGCAGAGGGGCGGGTTTCACGGGGGCGATTCCCTGCCTATCCTGAAAGGACCCCCCTGTCGCCTCGGCGACTGCACGATGAGGAGGACTCCGTGCCGCTCTCAGAGCACGAGCAGCGCATGCTCGAGCAGATGGAGCGAGCGTTGTACGCCGAAGATCCCAAGTTCGCGACAGCGCTTGAGGGAAGCAAGCTGCGTACGTACACCCGTCGCCGGGTGTACCAGGCAGTCGTGGGCTTCCTCGTGGGAATCGTGCTCCTCATGGCCGGGATGGTCGCGCAGCAGATCTGGATCAGCGTGGTGGGATTCCTCGTCATGCTGGGCTGCGCGGTACTCGCGGTCACCGGCTGGCGCAAGGCGCCGAAGCCGGGCGAGCAGCCGGCCCCTGGCTCCGCGGACCCCGCGGGCGCCGGCGCCAAGCGACGTCAGGGCAAGCAGGGCAGACAGCGCCGCTCCGTGATGAACCGCATCGAACAGCGCTGGCAGCAGCGCCGGGACGGACAAGGACAGTAGACGTGCGGGACCGGCCGTCCGGCCGGTCCTGAACAGTGACGGTGTGGGGCCCGCCTCCGGGAGGCGGGCCCCACACCGTTGTGTCGTACACGCACTCCGGCGGTGGCCGGGAGCACCGGGTCGGCGGGCGGGCCCGTCGGTACGGGACGGACCGGACCGCCCGGGCCCGGACGCACCCGGTCACGCACGGTCGGGCCGCAGGTGACGGGGGGCGGGCCCGTCGTGCGGACCCGCCCCCCTCGGCCCTGGCGCTCAGCCGCCCTGCGCGCCCCGACCCCTGAGCCGCGGCGGCCGGGGCAGTCGTGCCGACGCCCCACGGCCCCGTTCCCGCAGCCGCCCCCAGTGGTCGGCCGCGGCCCACCTCACCCGGACGGCGGAACGCGGCAGCAGCAGAGCGCGCAGCCGGGTACGGCGGGAGGCCCGCAGGCGCAGGGCGGCCCTGACCCGGCCGACGTCCTCGGCCAGCCCGGCCACCGGCGCCGGACGCGGCGCGTACAGCTCCTGCTCCACCGCTCCCGCCAGCCGGTGCACGGCCTCGGCGGCCTCCGCGCCCGGCTCGGCGAGCCGGACGAGGCGTTCGGCCGCCCGGCGCGGGGTCAGCGCCTCGTCCGGCCGGATGCCGTGGTCCCAGGCGGTGTCCGTCATCTCCCGCCAGGCCGCGAGCGCGGGGACCCCGCGGCCGTCCGTACCGCCGCCGGCCGGGGTGAGCCGCAGCGCACGGGCCCGTCGCCGCCACAGCATCGGGCCGAGCAGCGCGGCCGCCGGCAGCAGGACGCCGGCGGCCGCGCCGAGCAGGGTGCCCCACGGCGGACCGCCACCGCCCGCGGCCGCTCCCGCGTCCGGGGCGTCGGAGCCGCACTCGCCGAGTGCCCGCTCCGCGCGAGGGCAGTCCGGGTCGTCGCTCGGCCGGGCGGAGGGCGTGGCCGGCTCCGACTCCTCGGGCTGCTCCGGGTCGTCCACCTCGCTGTCGGGGACCTCGGGCCGGGTGTAGTCGGGCACCGAGCCCCGGTTCGGGGTCGGCTCGAACCGGGTCCAGCCGATGCCCTCGAAGAACAGCTCCGGCCAGGCGTGCGCGTCCCGCAGCCCCACCGACATCTCCCCGGAGCTCTTCGCCGTGCCCGGTGTGAAGCCCACCGCCACCCGCGAGGGCATGCCGAGGGTGCGGGCCATCGAGGCCATCGCGAAGGAGAAGTGCACGCAGAACCCCTCCTTGTCGCGGAGGAACCGCGCGACGGCCTGCGAGCCGCTGCCCGCCCGCACCTGGGTGTCGTACGTGAAGCCGCCCTCCTGGGCGAACCAGTCCTGGAGCCGCACCGCCCGCTCGTAGTCGTTCTCGGCGCCCCGCGTCACCTGGCGGGCGGTCTGCTCCACCACGGCCGGAAGGGAGTCGGGAACGGCGGAGAACTCGTCGGGGAGCGTCTGCGCGGCCGCCGAGGAGTCGGCGACGGAGAGCTGGGCGGCGCTGGGCCGCACCAGCAGGCTGTCCACCGAGTACTGGGCGCCCCGCGTGGTCTGGTCGCCGTCGCCGACCAGGGTGCGGCCGACCGGCTCGAACCGCCAGTCGCCCGGCACCTCGACCCGGGTCGCCGGGTACGGCATCGGCAGCCAGTCCTGGACGTACCAGTCGGCCGCCGAGACGTTGGTGGCGATCTCGGTGACCGGGACGGCGCCCGCCAGACCGGGCGGGGGCGGCAGCCGGCCGGGCACGTCGGTCACCCGGCGGCCGGCCGGCTTCCAGGAGGTCCCGTCGAACTGGTCCAGGGAGACGATCCGCAGGTACAGGTCGTCGGTCTCCGTGGCGTTGGTGCGGTACTTCAGCACCTCGCGGTTCTCCGGCTGGTTCAGGCTGTTCTGGAGCGAGACCAGCGGGTTCACGGCCGAGATCGTGCCCCCGCCGCCCCCTCCGCCACCGCGACCGGGGCCACCGCCGAGCAGCCCCGTGCCCAGTGAGGGCAGCGCCAGCGGCACCACCAGGGCCAGCCCCAGTGCCACCGCGCCGATCCGGCGGCCCGAACGCGCCGGCGCCCCCGGCGTGCCCGTGCTCCCGGCGGGGGAGGCGCCACCGTGCGCCGGGCCGCCGAAGACCCGGCCCCAGCGGGCCAGCCGCTCCCGGCTCTCCGCCAGGAGCAGCACCAGGTACCCGGCGCCGGCCAGCCCGAACCACAGCGCGCCCGCACCGCCCTCCGACAGCCCGGCCGCCACCGAGTACAGCGCCAGCAGCGGCAGCCCCGCCGGGGCGGCGAGCCGGTAGGTCACGGCGAACGCGTCGACCAGCAGGCCGACCGCCAGCACCCCGCCCACCAGCAGCAGGGCGATGCCGTCGGTCAGCGGCGCGGGGCTGGTGAACCGGCCCACGTCCTGCACCCCGCCGCTGATCAGCGTCGCCAGTTCGCGTATCGACCCGGGGGTCGGCAGGAAGCCGAGCAACGCCTCCTCACGGGCGAAGAGCAGGGTCAGCAGCAGCGTCCCGACGATGAACTGGGCGCCCACCGTCAGCGGCCGGGCGAGCGGCACCCGGCGCGCCGCCACGCCCGTGCCCGCCATCAGCCCCAGCAGCACCGCGGCCTGCACCAGCCAGGCAGAGCGGTCCACCAGCGGCAGCAGCGAGGCCGAGGCGAGCAGCGGCGCCGCCCACGCGGCCAGGACGATTCCGTTCCGTCCGCTCACGCGGCACCCCCCGAGGACGACGAAGTGGTACGCGGCCGGGCCGGCCCCGCCGGCCACGGCGCCCCGGCCCCGCCCCACAGGGGCGCCAGCGCGACCCCGGGCGGCACCGGGACCACGGTCCAGCCCGCCTCCCGCAGCAGCCGGGCCCGCGCGTCGAGGGCCTCCGTGCCGCCCTCGCCCGCCCAGACCCGGGAGTCCAGCAGGAAGGCCACCGCGGTCGAGCCGGGGCGCCTGACGCGGGCGGCCAGAGCGGTCTGCTCCTCGTCGAGGTCGCCGAGGAAGGCCACCAGCAGGGCCTCCCCGCTCTCCCCGATCACCTCGTGGGCCCGCGAGAGGCCGGCGCCGTCGGAGTGCCCGACCACCGCGAGCAGGTCCATCAGCAGGGCGGCCGTCTGCCCCGACCGGCCGCCCGACGCCGGCGGGGAGCCCTCCGCGGGGACCGCGTCGCCGGTGTCGGTCACCAGCCGGACGGTCACGTTCTGCTCCAGCAGGTGGAGCAGGGCCGAGGCCGCGCCCGACACCGCCCACTCGAAGGCGGAGCCGGGGCCGGAGCCGGCGTAACCGGCGGCCCGGGTGTCGAGCAGGACCGTGCAGCCCGCCCGGTGCGGCTGCTCCTCGCGGCGGACCATCAGCTCGCCGAGGCGGGCCGTGGAGCGCCAGTGCACCCGGCGCAGGTCGTCGCCGTGCCGGTAGCCGCGCGGGATCAGGTCGTCCTCACCGGCCAGCGCCAGCGTGTGCTGCCGCCCCTCACCGAAGCCGCGCGCCTCGCCCCCGGGCCGCAGCGGAGGGAGCCGTTCGACGCGCGGCACGACGGTCAGCGTGGACTGCCCGGAGAAGGCGCGGTTCAGCTCGCACATGCCGAACGGGTCGGTCAGCCGCAACTGGAGCGGGCCCAGCGGGTAGCGGCCCCGCAGGTCGGAGCGGACCCGGTAGGAGACCTCGCGACGGCCGCCCGGCTCCACCCGGTCCAGCAGGAAGCGCGGGCGCGGCCCGAGCACGTACGGCACCCGGTCCTGGAGCATCAGCAGGCCGGTCGGCAGGCGGGAGACGCTGTCGACCCGGAGCGTCACGCGGGCCTCGGAACCGGCCGGGACCTGCGCCGGGACGAGCTGCCGGCTGCCCTCGACCCGGTGCCGGGTCCGGTACAGGAACACGGCGCAGAGCAACGGCAGCAGGGCCAGCAGCAGACCGACCCGGAGCAGGTCGCCCTGGCCGAGCAGGTAGGCGCACAGGGCCGCGGCCAGCCCGGCGGCCAGGAACGAGCGGCCCCGGGTGGTGAGTCCGCCCAGTGCCCCGCGCAGCCCGCCCCGCTCCTGGTCCTGGCCCGCGTCGGGGTCGGGGCCGGGCATCACATGCCCCGTGGTGCGGAGAACGGGCGCCTGCCGTGCGGCACTGAACCGTTGGACGAGCCGGGCACCGGGGTGCCCTGGACGATCTCGTGGACCAGTTGTTCGGAGGTCCGGCGGGCCAGCTGGGCCTGGGCCGTCGGCAGCAGCCGGTGTGCGAGGACCGGCCCCGCCAGCGCCTGCACGTCGTCGGGGAGGGCGAACTCCCGGCCGGCCAGCGCGGCGGCGGCCTTGGCGGCGCGCACCAGGTGCAGGGTGGCGCGCGGCGAGGCGCCCAGCCGCAGCTCGGGGTGGCCGCGGGTGGCGCCGACCAGCGCGACGGCGTAGCGGCGTACGGCGTCCGAGACGTGGACGGCGCGGACCGTGTCGATCAGCTTGAGGATGTCGTGGGCGTGGGCGACCGGCTGGAGGTCGTCCAGCGGGGAGGTGGCGCCGTGCACGTCGAGCATGCGCAGTTCGGCGTCGGGGGAGGGGTAGCCGATGGAGACCCGGGCCATGAAGCGGTCGCGCTGCGCCTCGGGGAGAGGGTAGGTGCCCTCCATCTCGACCGGGTTCTGCGTGGCGACCACCATGAACGGGCCGGGCAGGGGGTAACTGTGGCCGTCGACCGTGACCTGGCGCTCCTCCATCGACTCCAGCAGCGCGGACTGGGTCTTGGGGGAGGCGCGGTTGATCTCATCGCCGATGACGATCTGCGCGAAGATCGCCCCGGGCTTGAACTCGAACTCCGCGTGCTGCTGGTCGTAGACGCTCACGCCGGTGATGTCCGAGGGCAGCAGGTCGGGGGTGAACTGGATGCGGCGGACCGAACAGTCCACCGATCTCGCCAGCGCCTTGGCCAGCATCGTCTTGCCGACGCCGGGCACGTCCTCGATGAGGAGGTGGCCCTCGGCCAGCAGGACGGTCAGGGAGAGCCGCACCACCTCCGGCTTGCCCTCGATCACCTCCTCGATGGACCTGCGCACCCGTTCCGCGGTCGCGGTCAGATCTGTGAGGCTCGCTCGCCCGTCATAGGTCGTCACCCGGCCCTCCTCGGCCCCTTGTCGGGCCGGTGCGCGACGGCGCGGCCGGACCCTCCCCGATCAGCGGGCAGTGCGTACGGCCGGGGGGCCGTCGCACGATGCCTCCTGCGCATTCTTGTTGCCGCCGAGGGCGTGTGTCACTCGCGCCGGGCGACCGGTGGCGGTTTGTGGCGGATTGCCGTGTTCGGCGAGGAGGGTACGGGCCGACGCGCCGTCAGGCCGGGTCGATCTCCGTGAGCGCGCCCGTCTTCACGTCGAAGACGAAACCGCGCACGTCGTCGGTGTGCAGGAGGAACGGCGAGGTCCGCACCCGCTGCATCGACTGGCGCACGTCCTGCTCGACGTCGCGGAAGGACTCCACCGCCCACGTCGGCCGCTGACCGACCTCCGCCTCCAGATCCTGGCGGAACTCCTCGGTCAGGCTCTCCAGGCCGCAGTTGGTGTGGTGGATGAGGACCACGCCGCGGGTCTCCAGCGCGCGCTGGCTGATGGTGAGCGAGCGGATCACGTCGTCGGTGACCACGCCGCCCGCGTTGCGGATGGTGTGACAGTCGCCGAGCTCCAGGCCGAGTGCGGCGTGCAGGTCGAGGCGGGCGTCCATGCACGCCACCACCGCCACCTTCAGCACCGGACGCGCGTCCATGCCCGGATCGGTGAACTTGGCCGCGTACCGGCCGTTGGCCTCGACGAGGCGGTCGGTGACATGGGGGCCGGCCTGGGAGGGGCGGCCTTCGGTGTGTGCGGGAGTCGACATGGATACGAAGGTAATGCGCACGGCCCCGCGCGAGGGGCGCGGAAGGGGGACAAGAGCCCCCACAGCCCCTCTTGTGAGGTAATCCACACGGCGCGGCCCGGCCGCTCCCACCGCCCCGGGTGACGCACGGAGCGGCTGATTGACCGCCGGGAACAGTGGACTAAAGTGACGCGAAGTGGCAGGGGCGACACGCCCTCGCCGCGCCGGGGAACCATCGAACGGCCCCCGCGAGAACCCACGCGTGCGGTGCGCGTACGGCGGCTCCCGGCCGCTCGCCGATGGGCGGCACCCGGGACCGGGGACGGAAACACCGGGCGGCGCCGCCCCCGGCGGACACCCGGTCCGGCCGTGCGGCCCCGCACCGGACCGAGAGGGCGCCATGCCGGTGCGCGACGCAGACGAGACGGACGGCGTGCCGAGCGCCGTCGGCCACCAGGCCCCGGCCCCCGAGGACGGCAACACCCGCCACGTCCCGGTGATGCTCCGCCGCTGCCTGGACCTCCTCGCCCCGGCCCTCGCCGAACCGGGCGCCGTCGTCGTCGACTGCACCCTCGGTCTCGGCGGCCACAGCGAGGCCCTGCTCGCCACCTTCCCGGCCGCCCGCCTCGTCGCCCTCGACCGCGACAAGGAGGCCCTGCGCCTCTCCGGGGAGCGCCTGGCGCCGTACGGCGACCGCGCCACCCTCGTCCACGCCGTCTACGACGAGCTGCCCGAGGTGCTGGAGCGGCTCGGCATCCCGCGCGTCCAGGGCATCCTCTTCGACCTCGGCGTCTCCTCCATGCAGCTGGACGAGGCCGACCGCGGCTTCGCCTACGCCCAGGACGCCCCGCTCGACATGCGGATGGACCAGACGACCGGCATCAGCGCCGCCGAGGTCCTCAACACCTACGCCCCCGGCGACCTGGTCCGCGTGCTGCGCGCCTACGGCGAGGAGAAGCAGGCCCGCCGCATCGTCTCCGCCGTCGTCGACGAGCGCGCCAAGGAGCCCTTCACCACCAGCGCCCGCCTGGTCGAGGTCATCCGCGAGGCCCTGCCGCAGGCCGCCAAGCGCACCGGCGGCAACCCGGCCAAGCGCACCTTCCAGGCGCTGCGCATCGAGGTCAACGGCGAACTCGCCGTGCTGGAACGGGCGATCCCCGCCGCCGTCGCCTCCCTCGCCGTCGGCGGGCGCCTCGCCGTCCTGTCGTACCACTCGCTGGAGGACCGACTGGTCAAGCAGGTGCTCGCGGCCGGGGCCGCCTCCACGGCGCCGCCCGGGCTGCCGGTGGTACCCGAGCGCTACCAGCCACGTCTCAAGCTCCTCACCCGTGGCGCGGAACTCCCCACCGAGGAGGAGGTCGCCGAGAACCGGCGCGCCGCCCCCGCCCGGCTGCGCGGCGCCCAGCGCATCCGCGAGGAGCACCAGGGGTGAGCCGCCAGGTGGGCGGGCCCGAACTGCGCGGCCGTGCCGCCCGGCTGGCGCGGCTGCTGCCCGCCGGCCCGGCGAACGCCGCCCGGGCCCCGTTCGTGCTGCTGGTCGTGGTCCTGCTCGGCGGCGGCCTGATCACCCTGCTGATGCTCAACTCCGCGCTCAACGAGGGCTCCTTCACCCTCAGCGAGCTCAAGCGGGAGACCACCGAGCTGACCGACGAGCAGCAGGCCCTCCAACACGACGTCGACGCCCACGCCCGGCCGGACGCGCTGCGCCGCCGGGCGGAGGCCCTCGGTATGGTTCCGGGCGGCATCCCGGTCTTCGTCGACCCGGACGGCACCGTCCGCGGCGTCCCGAGCCCCGCTCCCACCCCGGCCGTCGCCAAGCCGCCCCCGCCGGCCTCCCCGCCTTCGCCCTCACCGTCCGCCGAGGCACCCCCCTCACCCGGCGCGGCCCCGGCCCCCGGCTCCGGCGGCACCCCGGCGCCCGCGCCGAGCCCGGCCCCCTCGGACCGCCCCGCCCCCGCCTCCCCGACCCCCGGCAGGTGACGCCGTGTCCGACAGGCAACCCCCGCGCCGCCGCGTCCCCGGCCCCGCCCGCCCCTCCGGCGCCTCCGGCCGGTCAGGTTCCGGCTCGGGCCGCCCCGGCGGTCCGGCCCGTTCCGGCACCGGGAAGGGCACGGCCCGCAAGCCCGCCGCGCGCCGCGCGCCGCGCGCCGGTCAGGGCTCCGGCAGGCCCGCGCCCCGGCCCCGGACGCCCCGCCCCCCGGCCAGGGCCGCCAGGCTGCGGCTCGGCAGGCCCCGGCCGCGGCTGCGGCTGGTCGGGTTCGCGCTGACCCTGGTGATGGCCGTCTTCGTCGGACGGCTCCTGCAACTCCAGGCCGTCGACCCGCAGGCGTACGGCGCGGCCGCCGCCGCCAGCCGCTCCTACAGCGGGGTGCTGACCGCCGAACGCGGGCCGATCACCGACCGCAACGGCGTCGAACTCGCCTCCAGCGTCGACGCGTACGACGTCACCGCCGACCCCTCGATGTTCACCCCGGAGAGGACCGGCGAGAAGGACGCGCCCCTCCAGGCCGCACAGATCCTCGCGCCGATCCTCGGCGCCCAGGCCGAGGAGCTGACCGCCAAGCTCCGGCGCGACGACACCAGGTACGTCGTGCTGGCCAGGCGTCAGACGCCGCAGGTGTGGAAGCAGATCAGGGATCTCAAGAACAGCTTCGCCGAGGAGTTCCAGAGGAGCGGGCGCCGGGCCGGCGACCCGGACAGGAACAGCGTCCTCGCCGGGATCTTCCCCGGCGCCACCAGCAAGCGCGTCTACCCGGGCGGCGACCTCGCCGCCGGGATACTGGGCTGGGTCAACGCCGACGGCAAGGGCGCCGGCGGCATCGAGGCGCAGTGGGACAAGAAGCTGGCCGGCGAGGACGGCCGGATCAGCTACGCCCAGGCGGGCGGCCGCCAGGTGCCCACCGCCGGCAGCGAGGAGGACCCCGCGGTCCCCGGCTCCGGCCTGGAACTCACCATCGACCGCGACATCCAGTGGGCGGCCCAGAACGCCATCTCCGAACAGGTCGCCAAGTCCAAGGCCGCCCGCGGCTACGTCATCGTCCAGGACACCGCCAGCGGCGAGATCCTGGCGCTGGCCAACGCCCCCGGCTTCGACCCCAACGACCTCACCCGCGCCGCCGCGACCTCGATGGGCAACGCCGCCGTCCAGGACGCCTACGAGCCCGGCTCCACCGCCAAGGTCATGTCGATGGCGGCGGTGCTGGAGGAGAACGCCGCCACCCCCGGCACCCACGTCACCGTCCCCAACCGGCTGCACCGCGGCGACCGCCTCTTCCAGGACGACGTCGACCACCCGACCTGGTACCTCACGCTCAACGGCGTGCTCGCCAAGTCCAGCAACATCGGCACCATCCTCGCCGTCGAACAGCTCGGCAGGACCCAGCCGGAGGCCAACAAGGTGCTCCACTCCTACCTCAGGAAGTTCGGCATCGGCCGCCCCACCGGCCTGGGCTTCCCCGGCGAGACCCCCGGCATCCTCGCCCCGCCCCAGGACTGGTCGACCTCGCAGCAGTACACGATCCCCTTCGGCCAGGGCGTCTCCGTCAACGCCCTCCAGGCCGCCTCGGTCTACTCGACCATCGCCAACGGCGGGGTCCGCGTCGCCCCCACCCTGGTCCGCGGTACCCACGACGGCGAGGCGTTCACCCCCGCGCCCGAACCGGAGAAGACGCGGGTGGTCAGCGAGAAGACCGCCAAGACCCTCGCCCTCATGCTGGAGTCGGTCGTCGACGACGAGGAGGGCACCGGCATCAAGGCCCGCATCCCCGGCTACCGCGTCGCCGGCAAGACCGGCACCGCCAACCGCGTCGACCCCGAGACCGGCCGCTACAAGGGCTACACCTCGTCGTTCGCCGGCTTCGCCCCGTCCGACAAGCCCCGTGTCACCGTCTACTGCGCCATCCAGGACGCCACGAAGGGCAGCTACTTCGGCGGCCAGATCTGCGGCCCCGTCTACAAGCAGGTCATGGAATTCGCCCTCAAGAGCCTCCAGGTGCCGCCCAGCGGCGCCAAGCAGGCCCGACTGCCCGTCACGTTCACCCCCGAGGACTGATCAGGAACCCCGTGGATACGATCACCCCCGAACCGGGGAACCACCGCCCGGCAGGCGACGACGCCACCGGACCCGCCGCCCCCTCATTTCGCGACCGGAGGGGTGCGCCCGGTACGCTCACCGCCGTGCCACTCGCTGATCACTCCGAAACACCGCAGGCCGCACTGAAGGGTGCTCCCGTGACCTACCCGGGGCCTCCGCGCCCGCTCCAGGTTCCCACCACCACGCTGGAGGAACTGGCCGGTCAGCTCGGCGTCGACGCCCGTGCGGCGGAGGACCCCGCCGCCGTCACGCTCAGCGGCATCACCCACGACTCGCGCGCCGTGCGCCCAGGTGACGTCTACGCCGCCCTGCCCGGCGCCCGCGTCCACGGCGCCGACTTCGCCGCCCAGGCCGCGAGCCTCGGCGCCGCCGCCGTCCTCACCGACCCGGCCGGCGCGGGCCCGGCCCTCGCCACCGGCCTGCCGGTGCTCGTCGTCGGCGACCCGCGCGGCCGGATGGGCGAAGTCGCCGCCACGCTCTACGGGCACCCCGGCCGCGACCTGCTCCAGATCGGCATCACCGGCACCTCCGGCAAGACCACCACCGCCTACCTCATCGAGGGCGGCCTGCGCGCCGCCCAGGAGGCCGAGGCGAAGGAGACCGGCGAGGAGATCCCGCCGACCGGGCTCATCGGCACCGTGGAGATGCGCATCGGCGACGAGCGCATCAAGTCCGAGCGGACCACTCCCGAGGCCACCGACCTCCAGGCGCTCTTCGGCGTCATGCGCGAACGCGGCGTCCGCGCCGTCGCCATGGAGGTCTCCAGCCACGCCCTGGTCCTCGGCCGCGTCGACGCCTGCGTCTTCGACATCGCCGTCTTCAACAACCTCAGCCCGGAGCACATGGAGTTCCACTCCGACATGGAGGACTACTTCCGGGCCAAGGCGCAGCTCTTCACGGCGGCCCGCTCCAGGCAGGGCGTCGTCAACTACGACGACGAGTACGGCCGCCGCCTGCTCACCGAGTCCGAGGTGCCCGTCATCTCCTTCTCCGCCGAGGGCCACCCCGACGCCGACTGGCGCGCCGAGGACGTGGTGGTCGGCAGCCTCGACTCGACCTTCACGGCGGTCGGCCCGAGCGGTGAGCGGATCAGCGCCCGTTCGCCGCTGGCCGGGCCGTTCAACGTCGCCAACACCCTGGCCGCCGTGGTCTCCCTGGCCGCCGCGGGCATCGACCCGCAGACGGCCGCCGACGGCGTCGCCGCCGTCCCCGGCGTCCCCGGCCGCCTGGAGCGCGTCGACGCCGGACAGCCGTACCTCGCGGTCGTCGACTACGCCCACAAGACCGACGCCGTCGAATCGGTGCTGCGCGCCCTGCGCAAGGTCACCGAGGGACGGCTGTACATCGTGCTCGGCTGCGGCGGCGACCGCGACATCACCAAGCGCGGCCCGATGGGCGCCGCCGCCGCCCGCCTCGCCGACCTCGCCGTCCTCACCTCGGACAACCCGCGCTCCGAGGACCCCCTCGCGATCCTCTCCACCATGCTCGCCGGTGCCGCCGAGGTACCCATCCACGAGCGGGGCGACGTCATCATCGACGCCGACCGGGCCGGAGCCATCGCCGAGGCCGTCGTCCGCGCCGAGGCCGGGGACACCGTCCTGGTCGCCGGCAAGGGCCACGAACAGGGCCAGGACATCAACGGCGTGGTCCGCCCCTTCGACGACCGGCTGGTGCTGCGTGCCGCCATCGAGCGGGCCGAGGCCCGCCGGGCCGCCGCGGACCGGCCGGGTACCACCCAGCAGGCCGCCGCGGCGGCCGCTGACACACAGGCAGCCCCCCAGAAGAACGCGGGATGAACTTGTGATCGCCCTCTCCCTTGCCGAGATCAACAGCATCGTCGGCGGGCAACCCGCCGACATACCGGACCTGGACGCCCAGGTCACCGGACCGGTCGTGATCGACTCCCGGCTCGCCGCCCCAGGCAGCCTCTTCGCCGCGTTCGCCGGTGAAAGGGCCGACGGCCACGACTACGCGGCCACCGCCGTGGAGACCGGAGCCGTCGCCGTCCTCGCGACCCGGCCCGTCGGCGTGCCCGCCCTCGTCGTGGACGACGTGGAGCGCGCCCTCGGGGCGCTCGCGCGCGCCGTCGTGGAGCGCCTGGGCACGGCCGTCGTCGCCCTCACCGGCTCCGCCGGCAAGACGTCCACCAAGGACCTCGTCGCGCAACTGCTCCAGCGGATCGCGCCGACCGTGTGGACGCCCGGCTCCCTCAACAACGAGATCGGGCTGCCGCTCACCGCGCTGCGCGCCGACGCGGACACCCGTCACCTCGTCCTGGAGATGGGGGCCCGCGGCGTCGGGCACATCCGGTACCTCACCGGGCTGACCCCGCCGCGGATCGGTGTCGTCCTCAACGTCGGCAGCGCCCACATCGGCGAGTTCGGAGGCCGCGAGCAGATCGCCCTGGCCAAGGGCGAACTGGTCGAGTCGCTCCCCGAGGACGGCGTCGCGGTCCTCAACGCCGACGACTCCTACGTCCGTGACATGGCCTCACGTACGAAGGCACGGGTCGTCACCTTCGGCGAAGCGCCCGAAGCGGACATCCGCGCCGAGAATGTCCGTCTCACGGAGAACGGCCGCCCCGCCTTCACGCTGCACACACCCTCCGGGTGCGGCGACGTGACCATGCGCCTGTACGGTGAGCACCACGTGTCGAACGCGCTCGCCGCCGCCGCCGTCGCATCGGAACTGGGCATGCCCGTGGACGAGATCGCCCAAGCGCTCTCCGAGGCGGAGTCCCTGTCCCGCTGGCGGATGGAGGTCACCGAGCGCCCGGACGGTGTGACGATCGTCAACGACGCCTACAACGCGAACCCCGAATCCATGCGGGCCGCCCTGCGCGCGCTCGTGGCGATGGGCGGCGCCCGCCGCGGCGAGGGGGGCCGCACCTGGGCGGTGCTCGGACAGATGGCCGAGCTGGGGGACGAGGCGCTCACCGAACACGATGCCGTCGGGCGGCTCGCCGTCCGGCTGAACGTGAGCAAGCTCGTGGCAGTCGGCGGCACGGAAGCGGCCTGGCTGCGGATGGGCGCATACAACGAGGGTTCGTGGGGTGAGGAGTCGGTGCACGTGTCCGACGCACAGGCGGCGGTCGACCTGTTGCGCAGCGAGCTGCGCCCGGGAGACGTCGTACTCGTGAAGGCTTCCCGGTCCGTGGGACTGGAGAAGGTCGCCGCCGCTCTGCTGGCGGACGGTACGGGCGAGGGTGAGGTCGCCGCCCGATGATGAAGCAGATCCTGCTCTCCGGCGTCATTGGACTGTTCCTGACGCTGATCGGCACACCACTGCTGATCAAGCTGCTGGCCAAGAAAGGCTACGGCCAGTACATCCGCGACGACGGTCCGCGCGAGCACCACTCCAAGCGCGGGACGCCGACGATGGGCGGTATCGCCTTCATCCTCGCGACGATCATCGCGTACTTCCTGTCCAAGCTGATCACCGGTTACCAGGTGACCTTCTCGGGTCTCCTGGTCCTCGGGCTCATGGCCGGCATGGGCCTCGTCGGGTTCCTCGACGACTACATCAAGATCGTGAAGCGGCGTTCGCTGGGCCTGCGGGCCAAGGCGAAGATGGCCGGACAGCTCCTCGTCGGCATCGCCTTCGCCGTGCTGGCGCTGCAGTTCCCCGACAACCGGGACCAGACGCCGGCCTCCACCCGCCTGTCGTTCATCACCGACTTCGGCTGGAAGATCGGCCCGGTGCTCTTCGTCATCTGGGCGCTGTTCATGATCCTCGCCATGTCGAACGGCGTGAACCTCACCGACGGCCTCGACGGCCTCGCCACCGGCGCCTCCGTCATGGTCTTCGGCGCGTACACCTTCATCGGCGTCTGGCAGTTCCAGGAGTCCTGCGCCAACGCGGAGTTCCTCACCAACCCGGCGGCCTGCTTCGAGGTACGAGATCCACTCGACCTCGCCGTGGTGGCCTCCGCGCTGATGGGCGCCTGCTTCGGCTTCCTGTGGTGGAACACCTCGCCGGCCAAGATCTTCATGGGCGACACCGGCTCGCTCGCCCTCGGCGGCGCCCTCGCCGGCCTCGCCATCTGCTCCCGCACCGAGCTGCTGCTCGCCGTCCTCGGCGGCCTCTTCGTCCTCATCACCATGTCCGTGGTGATCCAGGTCGGCTCGTTCCGCCTCACCGGCAAGCGGGTGTTCCGGATGGCGCCACTGCAGCACCACTTCGAACTCAAGGGGTGGTCCGAAGTCCTTGTGGTGGTCCGCTTCTGGATCATCCAGGGCATGTGCGTCATCGTCGGCCTCGGCATCTTCTACGCGGGATGGGCAGCCACCAAGTGACCTGGAAGGACCAGCACATCACCGTGGCCGGCCTCGGGGTGAGCGGCATCAGCGCCGCTCGCGCCCTGGCCGGCCTCGGCGCGCACGTCACCGTCGTGGACGGTGGCGAGGGCGAGCAGCACATGGCGCGTGCCGCCCAACTCGCCGCCGCCTTCGACGCGGCGGACACCCCCGGCACCGTCGCGGTCCGCCTCGGCGACGCCGACACCCTCCCCGAGCCGACCGACCTGGTCGTCACCTCGCCCGGGTGGAAGCCCGACTCGCCGCTCTTCGCGGCCGCCGCGGAGGCGGGTGTCGAGGTCGTCGGCGACGTGGAGATCGCCTGGCGGCTGCGGCCCGAGGGCGCCGCGGAGTGGCTCTGCGTCACCGGCACCAACGGCAAGACCACCACCACCCGGATGCTGGCCGCCATCCTCACCGCCGCCGGGCTGCGCACCGCCGCCGTCGGCAACATCGGCACCCCGCTGATCGACGTGGTCCTCGCCGACGAGCCCTACGACGTCCTCGCCGTCGAACTCTCCAGCTACCAGCTGCACTGGGCCCCCTCCCCGCGCGCCCACTCCGCGGCCGTCCTCAACCTCGCCCCCGACCACCTCGACTGGCACGGCTCCATGGAGGCGTACGCCGCCGACAAGGGCCGCGTCTACGAGGGCAACCGGGTCGCCTGCGTCTACAACACCGCCGACCCCGCCACGGAGGCCCTGGTCCGCGCCGCCGACGTAGAGGAGGGCGCCCGGGCCGTCGGCTTCACCCTCGGCGCCCCCGGCCCCTCCGAACTGGGCGTCGTCGAAGGGCTCCTGGTGGACCGGGCCTTCGTCCCCGACCGGCACCGGCAGGCCCAGGAACTGGCCGAGGTGGCCGACGTCACCCCGCCGGCCCCCCACAACGTCGCCAACGCCCTCGCCGCCGCGGCGCTCGCCCGCGCCTACGGGGTGGACGCCACCGCGGTCCGCGACGGCCTGCGGGCCTTCGCCCCGGACCCGCACCGGATCGAGCGGGTCGCCGAGATCGACGGCGTCACCTACGTCGACGACTCCAAGGCCACCAACACCCACGCCGCCGAGGCCTCCCTCAACGCCTACCGGCCGATCGTCTGGATCGCCGGCGGCCTCGCCAAGGGAGCCACCTTCGACGACCTGGTCGCCTCCGCCGCCGGCCGGCTGCGCGGCGCCGTCCTCCTCGGGCGGGACCGCGCCCTGATCCGCGAGGCCCTCGCCCGACACGCCCCCGACGTCCCGGTCGTCGACCTGGACCGGACCGACACTGGGGCGATGTCCGCGGCGGTCGGCGCCGCCCGGGGCCTCGCCGAGGCGGGCGACACCGTGCTGCTGGCCCCGGCCTGTGCCTCGATGGACATGTTCACCAACTACAACCGGCGCGGCGAGGCGTTCGCCGAGGCCGTCCGGGCCCTGGCCGCGGACGCCTGAGGGACCGCACCCCGCCCCCGGCCCACCGCCGCCCGCCGGGCGCGGCGGGCCGGGGGCGGACGGCCGCCGTGCCGGGGAGGACTGGAGGGGACAGCGACCATGCCGGCCGACACCGACCGGAGCCGGCGCACCGCGCCGCGCCCGCGCACCACCGCGCCCCCCGCCGGGCGCCCCCTCGGCGCCCGCCTGCGCGACAACCCGGTCACCCGCTTCCGGCGCCGGGTGCAACGGGCCTGGGACCGTCCGCTGACCGCGTACTACGTCATCGCCGGCTCCAGCGTGCTCCTCATCGTGCTCGGCCTGATCATGGTGTACTCCTCCTCGATGGTGTACGCCATCAACAAGGGCCTGGGCAGCTCCTACTTCTTCTCCAAACAGCTCGTCGCCGCCCTCGTCGGCGGGGTGCTGCTGGTGATCGCGGCCCGGATGCCGGTCAAGCTCCACCGGGCGCTGGCCTACCCGATCATCGTCGGCTCGGTGGCGCTGATGGCCCTGGTCCAGGTGCCCGGCGTCGGCCAGGAGATCAACGGCAACACCAACTGGATCTCCCTCGGCGGCCCCTTCCAGATCCAGCCCAGCGAGTTCGGCAAGCTCGCCCTGGTGCTGTGGGGCGCCGACCTCCTCGCCCGCAAGCAGGAGCGGCGGCTGCTGACCCAGTGGAAGCACCTGCTGGTCCCGCTGGTGCCGGCCGCCTTCATGCTGCTCGGCCTCATCATGCTCGGCGGTGACATGGGGACCGCGGTGATCCTCACCGCGATCCTCTTCGGGCTGCTGTGGATCGCGGGCGCCCCCACCCGGCTGTTCGCCTCGGTCCTCGCCGTCGCCGCGGCCATCGGGGCCCTGCTGATCTGGACCAGTCCCAACCGGATGGCGCGGCTGAGCTGCCTGGGGGCCACCGACGCCGGGCCCGCCGACATCTGCCTCCAGCCCCTGCACGGCAGTTACGCCCTGGCGTCCGGCGGACTCTTCGGTTCCGGTCTCGGTGCGGGTGTGGAAAAATGGGGTCAACTGCCGGAAGCGCACACCGACTTCATCTTCGCCGTCACCGGGGAGGAACTCGGCCTCGCGGGGACACTGTCGGTACTCGCGCTCTTCGCGGCTCTAGGCTATGCGGGTATCCGCGTGGCCGGACGCACGGAGGACCCCTTCGTGAGGTACGCCGCGGGAGGTGTGATCACCTGGATCATGGCGCAGGCCGTGATCAACGTCGGTGCGGTGCTCGGCCTGCTGCCGATCGCCGGGGTCCCGCTCCCGCTGTTCTCCTACGGAGGGTCCGCCCTGCTGCCGGCCATGGCCGCCATCGGGCTGCTCATCGCGTTCGCGCGGGCGGACCCGGCCGCACGGGCGGCACTGGACACGAGGCTGCCCGGCAGGAAGCGGGCAGCGGTGAGATGGAACACGATGCGACGGCGCGCCCGCGGGCGCTCGTCCGGAGAGCGGTGAATTTCGGTGCATGTCGTACTCGCCGGTGGGGGGACCGCCGGTCATATCGAGCCGGCGCTCGCCCTCGCGGACGCCCTGCGCAGGCAGGACCCGACCGTGGGGATCACGGCGCTGGGCACGGAACGCGGCCTGGAGACCAGGCTCGTGCCGGAGCGCGGCTATGAACTGGCGCTGATCCCCGCCGTCCCCCTGCCCCGCAAGCCCACCCCCGAGCTGATCACCGTCCCGGGGCGGCTGCGCGGCACGATCAAGGCGGCCGAGCAGATCCTGGAGCGCACCAGGGCCGACGCGGTCGTCGGCTTCGGCGGCTACGTGGCCCTGCCCGGCTACCTGGCGGCCAAGCGCCTCGGGGTCCCGATCGTCGTCCACGAGGCCAACGCCCGCCCGGGCCTGGCCAACAAGATCGGCTCGCGGTACGCCCACGGCGTCGCCGTCTCCACCCCGGACAGCAAGCTGCGGGACGCCCGCTACATCGGCATCCCGCTGCGCCGCGCCATCGCCACCCTGGACCGCGCCCGGGTCCGCCCCGAGGCGCGTGCCGCCTTCGGCCTCGACCCGAACCTGCCGACGCTGCTGGTCTCCGGCGGCTCGCAGGGCGCCCGCCGCCTCAACGAGGTCGTCCAGCAGGCCGCCCCCTCGCTCCAGCGGGCGGGCATCCAGATCCTGCACGCGGTCGGCCCGAAGAACGAACTGCCGCACGTCGACAACATGCCCGGGATGCCGCCCTACATCCCGGTACCGTACGTGGACCGCATGGACCTCGCCTACGCGGCGGCGGACATGATGCTCTGCCGCGCCGGCGCGATGACCGTCGCCGAACTCTCCGCCGTCGGACTCCCGGCCGCCTACGTCCCGCTGCCCATCGGCAACGGCGAACAGCGGCTCAACGCCCAGCCGGTGGTCAAGGCCGGCGGCGGACTCCTCGTGGACGACGCGGAGCTGACGCCGGAGTGGGTCCAGCAGCATGTGCTGCCGGTCCTCGCGGACCCGCACCGGCTGTACGAGATGTCCCGCGCGGCCTCCGAGTTCGGCCGCCGGGACGCCGACGACCTGCTCGTCGGCATGGTGTACGAGGCGATCGCCGCACGGCGCGCCAACCACTGAGGGGGCGGCCCACGCCCCCCTATGACGCAGGAGGCGACAGGGAGCGTGGCCGCAACGACGACCGCCCGGCGCGGGCGGAACTCCGGGACCGAGGAGCCGCCCGCGCGGTCCGCGAAGGCGCAGGGGCCCGGCCCGCGCCGCGGACGCCTCCTCCTGCTTCTCGCGGCCGCCGCCGCCCTGTTGGGCGGGGCGGCCATCTGGGCTCTCTACGGCTCCTCGTGGCTGCGGGTCGAGTCCGTGACCGCCGAGGGGACCCGGGTGCTGACCCCGGCACAGGTCGAGAAGGCCGCAGCCGTGCCGAAGGGCGTCCCGCTGGCCTCCGTCGACACCGACGCCGTCGCCGCCCGGCTCCTCGCCGCACTGCCCCGCCTGCGCACGGCCGAGGTGGAACGCTCCTGGCCCCACGGAGTCGAGCTGCGGGTGAGCGAGCGACGGCCCGTTCTGATCATCGCGAAGAACGGACAATATGGTGAAGTGGACCGGGAAGGCGTGCGGTTCGCGACCGTGGGTACGCGGCCGAAGGGCGTGCCCCTGCTGAAGCTGGACGCCGCCCGCTCCCCGAGCCTGAAGCGCTTTCCCGCCGGCAGGCTCCGGGCCGAGGCGGTCACCGCGGCCGCCGACGTCCCCGCGGCGGTGCGGGGGGAGCTGAGGGCCGTACGGGTGCGTTCCTTCGACGCCATCTCGCTGGAGTTGAGCGGAAGGCGCACGGTTGTCTGGGGAAGCGGTGAGAAGGGTGATACGAAGGCGAAGGCGCTCGCCGCGCTCCTCAAGGCGGCGCCGAAGGCGCGTCACTTCGACGTGAGTGTGCCCACGGCCCCCGCCGCTTCAGGTGGTTGACGGGAGATCCGCAGGCCAGCACCCTGGTTGGCCCGTGCTACGGGTGATCACATAGGGTGAAAAGAAAAACGGGAGGTTCGGCGTGTTCGTTGAACGCGCGCCGCTTGTCGACTTAGTGTCCTGTCCGGAACAGTCCAGGAAACAGGCACACTGGTAACCCTGAACTTCAACGTTAGGGTTCGGGTCGGCGTTCGGACCGTCCCCATTCGACATCAGTCGTCCGCCGAGCGGCAGCGCCCGGCGGCGACACGTAATCGAGGCGAGAGGCCTTCGACGTGGCAGCACCGCAGAACTACCTCGCAGTCATCAAAGTCATCGGTGTCGGCGGCGGTGGTGTCAATGCCATCAACCGGATGATCGAGGTCGGTCTCAAGGGCGTCGAGTTCATCGCCATCAACACCGACGCCCAGGCGCTGTTGATGAGCGACGCCGACGTCAAGCTCGACGTCGGCCGGGAACTCACCCGCGGACTCGGCGCCGGAGCCAACCCGGCCGTCGGCCGCAAGGCGGCAGAGGACCACCGCGAGGAGATCGAAGAGGTCCTCAAGGGGGCCGACATGGTCTTCGTCACCGCCGGTGAAGGCGGCGGCACCGGCACCGGCGGCGCCCCCGTCGTGGCCAACATCGCGCGCTCGCTCGGCGCCCTCACGATCGGCGTGGTCACCCGCCCGTTCACCTTCGAGGGACGCCGTCGCGCCAATCAGGCGGAGGACGGCATCGCCGAACTCCGCGAAGAGGTCGACACCCTCATCGTGATCCCCAACGACCGCCTGCTGTCCATCTCGGACCGTCAGGTGAGCGTTCTCGACGCTTTCAAGTCCGCGGACCAGGTACTCCTCTCCGGTGTCCAGGGCATCACCGACCTCATCACCACCCCCGGCCTGATCAACCTCGACTTCGCCGACGTCAAGTCGGTCATGTCCGAGGCGGGTTCGGCCCTGATGGGGATCGGCTCGGCCCGCGGCGACGACCGGGCCGTGGCCGCCGCCGAGATGGCCATCTCCTCCCCGCTGCTGGAGGCGTCGATCGACGGCGCCCGCGGGGTCCTGCTCTCCATCTCGGGCGGTTCCGACCTCGGTCTCTTCGAGATCAACGAGGCCGCCCAACTGGTCAGTGAGGCCGCCCACCCGGAGGCCAACATCATCTTCGGCGCCGTCATCGACGACGCCCTCGGCGACGAGGTGCGGGTCACCGTCATCGCCGCGGGCTTCGACGGCGGTCAGCCGCCGGCCAAGCGGGACAACGTCCTCGGCTCCTCCTCCGCCAAGCGCGAGGAGCCGGCGCCCGCCGCCCGCCCGGCGAACGCCGAGCCTGCCCGCCCCGCCTTCGGCGGCCTGGGCAGCGTGACCCCGCGCGAGGAGGCGGCCCCGCAGCCGGCCGTCTCCGCCGAGCCCGAGCCCGCCCCGTCGACCGAGCTGCCCACCGCACCGGTGGCGCCGCCGCAGGTCCCCCCGGCCCGGTACGACAGCCAGGCCGAGGAACTGGACGTGCCGGACTTCCTCAAGTGATATCGCCGGTGCCCGGGTCCGCGCCCGGGGAGCACGGCACCGCGGGCGGCGCCCACTTCGCCTTCACCGACCGGTGGGGCGGAGTGAGCGCCGTTCCGTACGAGCAGCTGAACCTCGGCGGGGCCGTCGGTGACGACCCCGCCGCGGTGCGTGCCAACCGCGCCCGCGCGGCCGAGGCACTCGGCCTGGAGGCGGCCGGTGTCGTCTGGATGAACCAGGTGCACGGCCGGGACGTCGCCGTGGTCGACGGGGTCTGGGGTGAGCGGCCGGTCCCCGAGGTGGACGCCGTGGTCACCGCCCGGCGCGGCCTCGCCCTCGCCGTCCTCACCGCCGACTGCGTCCCCGTCCTGCTCGCCGACCCGGCCGCCGGGGTCTGCGCCGCCGCGCACGCCGGACGCCCCGGGATGGCCGCCGGCGTGGTGCCGGCCGCTGTCGAGGCCATGGTGCGGCTCGGCGCCGATCCCGCCCGGATCACCGCCCGCACCGGCCCCGCCGTCTGCGGCCGGTGCTACGAGGTGCCCGAGGCGCTGCGTGCCGAGGTGGCCGAGGCGGAACCGGCGGCGTACGCCGAGACGAACTGGGGAACGCCGGCGGTCGACGTGGTCGCCGGGGTGCACGCCCAGCTGGAGCGGCTCGGGGTGACGGACCGGCAGGCGTCGGACGTCTGCACCCTGGAGTCGCCGGACCACTTCTCGTACCGGCGCGAGGGGACCACGGGACGGCTCGCCGGTTATGTGTGGCTGGACCGATGAGCGTGGCGGGACTGGAAGAGATGACCGACCGTAAGACCGAACTCGCCGCCGGCCTGGAGCGGGTGGAGCAGCGGATCGCCGGGGCCTGCGCCGCGGCCGGCCGCGACCGCGACGAGGTGGCCCTCATCGTGGTCACCAAGACCTACCCGGCCTCCGACGTGCGGCTGCTGGCCGAACTCGGCGTCCGGCAGGTCGCCGAGAACCGGGACCAGGAGGCCGCGCCGAAGGCGGCCGCCTGCGCGGATCTCGACCTCACCTGGCACTTCGTGGGTCAGTTGCAGACCAACAAAGCACGGTCCGTGGCGGATTACGCCGATTTCGTGCACTCCGTCGACCGCGCGAGACTGGTGACCTCCCTCTCCTCGGCGGCCGGGCGCACCGGGCGTGAACTGGGCTGCCTGGTGCAGGTCGCCCTCGACGCGGAGGCCGGCGGCCGGGGTGACCGGGGTGGCGTGGCGCCGGACGGGGTCGAGGAGTTGGCCGGGCTGATCGACGCGGCGCCCGGGCTCAGGCTCGGAGGTGTGATGACCGTCGCACCTCTGTCCGGCGAGTACGCCGGGCGCCCGGCCGCGGCCTTCGCGCGACTGAGGGAAATCTCAACCTCCCTGCGGGCGGCCGGGCCTGCTGCCACCATGGTTTCCGCGGGGATGAGCGGGGACCTCGAACACGCCGTGGCCGCCGGGGCGACACATGTACGCGTCGGCAGTGCGGTACTCGGAGTCCGACCCGCGCTCGGGTAACGTCGCGATGCAAGTCGGACCACAGCAGAAAATATGGTCATTCCCGCAGTTCGGCGGGGTGACTTCGTGGATCGCGGGCACGTTTGGCGTCAGTTGATCCACCACAGAGCGGAGGACTCAGAGCATGGCCGGCGCGATGCGCAAGATGGCGGTCTACCTCGGCCTCGTGGAGGACGATGGGTACGACGGCCCGGGGTTCGACCCCGACGACGAGTTCGAGCCCGAGCCGGAGCCCGAGCGTGACCGGCGCCGGCACGCTCCGGCGCACCAGGAGCCTGCCGAGGAGCCGGTGCGCGCCCCCCAGCCGCCGGCGCAGCGCGAGCGCGAACCCGTTCCGCTGCCGGCGGAATCCGGACGACCCGCCCGAATCGCCCCCGTGGCATCCATCACACCTGAACGCCAGAGCCTGGAGAAGAACGCCCCGGTGATCATGCCCAAGGTTGTCTCCGAGCGTGAGCCCTACCGCATCACGACTCTGCACCCCCGGACCTACAACGAGGCCCGTACCATCGGGGAACACTTCCGCGAGGGCACTCCGGTGATCATGAATCTCACGGAGATGGACGACACCGACGCGAAGCGACTTGTCGACTTTGCTGCGGGTTTGGTCTTCGGTCTTCATGGAAGCATTGAGCGGGTGACGCAGAAGGTGTTCCTGTTGTCGCCTGCTAACGTCGATGTCACGGCGGAGGACAAGGCTCGCATCGCAGAGGGCGGGTTCTTCAACCAGAGCTGAGACGCCGGCGAGAAGACGGACGACATGAGTCAGGGGAGAGGGCAGCGCGACAATGGGCGTTTTCGGGGATGTGCTCTACATCGCGCTGATGTGTTTCCTCATCGTGCTGATCTTCCGGTTGGTCATGGACTACGTGTTCCAGTTCGCCCGCTCGTGGCAACCGGGCAAGGCGATGGTCGTGCTTCTGGAGGCGACCTACACTGTCACCGATCCACCGCTCAAGCTTCTGCGGCGGTTCATCCCGCCGCTCCGTCTCGGGGGCGTGGCGCTCGACCTGTCCTTCTTCGTACTGATGATCATCGTCTACATCCTGATCTCCGTCGTGAGCCGGCTGTGAGCGTGATGTCAGCTACGTTCTTGCCGAATGCCGACGACTACGTTGAGGTGAAGAGATGCCGTTGACCCCCGAGGACGTGCGGAACAAGCAGTTCACGACCGTCCGCCTCCGAGAAGGCTATGACGAGGACGAGGTCGATGCCTTCCTCGACGAGGTCGAGTCCGAACTGACGCGCCTGCTCCGTGAGAACGAGGACCTGCGCGCCAAACTCGCCGCCGCCACCCGGGCGGCCGCGCAGAACCAGCAGCAACAGGGGATGCGCAAGCAGCAGGAGCAGCAGGATCGTCCCGGCGCTCCGGTGCCCGCCGCCATATCGGGACCGCAGCCGGTGCCGCCCCAGCAGCAGCAACAGCAGCAGCACATGGGTGGCCCGCCGCAGCTCCCGGGCGGTGCCCCGCAGCTTCCGGCAGGCCCCGGCGGCCACGGCCACGGTCCCGGCCCGCAGGGCCAGCACGGCCCGGGCCCCCAGGGTCAGCACGGCCCCGGCCCGATGGGCCAGCAGGGTCCCGGCCCCATGGGCCAGCAGGGCCCCGGCGGCCCGATGGGTCAGCAGGGTCCCGGCGGTCCGATGGGCCAGGGCGGTCCGATGGGCGGCCCCATGGGCGGCCACGGCGGTCCGCAGCTGCCCCAGCCCGGACAGGGCCCCGGTGGCGACAGCGCCGCCCGGGTGCTCTCGCTCGCCCAGCAGACGGCCGACCAGGCCATCGCCGAGGCGCGTTCCGAGGCCAACAAGATCGTCGGTGAGGCGCGCAGCCGTGCCGAGGGTCTGGAGCGGGACGCCCGCGCCAAGGCCGACGCCCTGGAGCGGGACGCGCAGGAGAAGCACCGTGTCGCGATGGGCTCCCTGGAGTCCGCACGCGCCACGCTGGAGCGCAAGGTCGAGGACCTGCGCGGCTTCGAGCGCGAGTACCGCACCCGCCTGAAGTCGTACCTGGAGAGCCAGCTGCGTCAGCTGGAGACCCAGTCCGACGACTCGCTGGCGCCGCCGCGTACCCCCGCGGCCGCCTCGCTGCCGCCGGCCCCGCAGATGAGCGGGTCCATGGCGGGAGCCGGCGCGAACGGCATGGGCGGCCACCCGAACCAGTCGATGGGCGGCAACCAGCAGTCCGGCGGCCCCTCGTACGGCGGTGGGCAGCAGCAGATGTCCCCGGCCATGACCCAGCCGATGGCTCCGGTCCGGCCGCAGGCGCCCGCCCCGATGCAGCAGGCGCCGGCCCCGATGCGCGGCTTCCTCATCGACGAGGACGACAACTGACGGCGCCTTAGGGTGTCCTAGGCATTCAGACGCGGGCCCGGCCCCCTCGACGGGGGCCGGGCCCGCGTCGTCGTACCCGCTCCGGTGCGGGGGCCGAGCAGAACGAAGGAGCCGGGCGGTCCTCCGAGGAGGTCCGCCCGGCTCCAAGTCCGCGGGGCGTCCGTCAGACGCGCCGCAGCCGGAAGGTGAGGGTGAGCGTCTCGTCGGTGAACGGCTCGCCGTACGCCTCGTCACCCGTGCCGGTGGCGAAGTCGGTCGCGAGGACCTCGTCGGCGATGAGCCCGGCGTGCTCACCGAGGGCCTCCGCCACCGCCGGGTCGGTGGCGGACCAGCGCAGCGCGATCCGGTCGGCGACGTCCAGGCCGCTGTTCTTGCGGGCCTCCTGGATCAGCCGGATCGCGTCGCGGGCCAGGCCCGCCCTGCGCAGCTCCTCGGTGATCTCCAGATCGAGGGCGACGGTGGCGCCGGCGTCGGAGGCGACCGACCAGCCCTCACGTGGCGTCTCGGTGACGATGACCTCCTCCGGGGACAGCTCGATCACCTCCCCGTCGACGGTGACCGAGGCGGTCCCCTCGCGGAGCGCCAGCGAGAGCGCCGCGGCGTCCGCCTGGGCGACCGCCTTGGCGACCTCCTGGACACGCTTGCCGAACCGCTTGCCCAGCGCCCGGAAGTTGGCCTTGGCCGTGGTGTCGACCAGCGAGCCGCCGACCTCCGAGAGGGACTCGACCGAGGAGACGTTCAGCTCCTCGGTGATCTGCGCACGCAGCTCGGCGGGCAGTTCGGTGAAGCCGGTGGCGCCGACCAGCGCGCGGGAGAGCGGCTGACGGGTCTTCACGCCCGACTCGGCGCGGGTGGCCCGGCCCAGCTCCACGAGCCGGCGCACCAGCGCCATGTGGCGGGACAGCTCCGGGTCGACGGCGGCCGGGTCGGCCTCGGGCCAGGCGGCGAGGTGGACCGACTCGGGGGCGTCCGGGCTGACCGGCACCACCAGGTCCTGCCAGACCCGCTCGGTGATGAACGGCACCAGCGGCGCCATCAGCCGCGTCACCGTGTCCACCACGTCGTGCAGGGTGCGCAGCGCGGCCGGGTCGCCCTGCCAGAAGCGGCGGCGCGAACGGCGGACGTACCAGTTGGAGAGGTCGTCGACGAAGGCGGAGAGGAGCTTGCCGGCGCGCTGGGTGTCGTAGCCGTCCAGCGCCTCGGTGACGCCCTCCACCAGGGTGTTCAACTCGCCCAGCAGCCAGCGGTCCAGGACGCTGCGGCCGTCCGGGGCCGGGTCGGCGGCGGACGGTGCCCAGCCGGCCGTACGGGCGTAAAGGGCCTGGAAGGCGACGGTGTTCCAGTAGGTCAGCAGGGTCTTGCGGACGACCTCCTGGATGGTGCCGTGGCCGACCCGGCGGGCCGCCCACGGCGAGCCGCCGGCCGCCATGAACCAGCGGACGGCGTCGGCGCCGTGCTGGTCCATCAGCGGGATGGGCTGGAGGATGTTGCCCAGGTGCTTGGACATCTTCCGGCCGTCCTCGGCCAGGATGTGACCCAGGCAGACGACGTTCTCGTAGCTCGACCTGTCGAAGACCAGGGTGCCGACGGCCATCAGCGTGTAGAACCAGCCGCGGGTCTGGTCGATCGCCTCGGAGATGAACTGCGCCGGGTAGCGCTGCTCGAACAGCTCCTTGTTCCGGTGCGGGTACCCCCACTGCGCGAACGGCATCGAACCCGAGTCGTACCAGGCGTCGATGACCTCCGGGACGCGGTGCGCCTCCAGTTGGCAGTCGGCGTGGGTGCAGGTGAAGGTGATCTCGTCGATGTACGGGCGGTGCGGGTCCAGCTCCGACTGGTCGGTGCCGGTCAGCTCGCTCAGCTCGGCCAGCGAGCCGACGCAGGTCAGGTGGTTCTCCTCGCAGCGCCAGACGGGCAGCGGGGTGCCCCAGTAGCGGTTGCGGGAGAGCGCCCAGTCGATGTTGTTCTCGAGCCAGTCGCCGAAGCGGCCGTGCTTGACCGAGTCCGGGAACCAGTTGGTCCGCTCGTTCTCCGCGAGCAGCCGGTCCTTGACCGCGGTGGTGCGGATGTACCAGGACGGCTGCGCGTAGTAGAGCAGCGCGGTGTGGCAGCGCCAGCAGTGCGGGTAGCTGTGCTCGTACGGCACGTGGCGGAAGAGGAGGCCGCGGGCGTCCAGGTCGGAGGTGAGCGCCTCGTCGGCCTTCTTGAAGAAGACCCCGCCGACCAGCGGCAGCTCTTCCTCGAAGGTGCCGTCGGGGCGGACCGGGTTGACCACCGGCAGGCCGTAGGAGCGGCAGACCAGGAGGTCGTCCTCACCGAAGGCGGGGGACTGGTGGACCAGACCGGTGCCGTCCTCGGTGGTGACGTACTCGGCGTTGACGACGTAGTGCGCCTCGGCCGGGAACTCCACCAGCCCGAAGGGGCGCTGGTAGCTCCAGCGTTCCATCTCGCGGCCGGTGAACGACTCGCCGGTGGTCTCCCACCCCTCGCCGAGCGCCTTCTCCAGCAGCGGTTCGGCGACGACCAGCTTCTCGGTGCCGTCGGTGGCCACCACGTACCGGACGTCCGGGTGCGAGGCCACGGCGGTGTTGGAGACCAGGGTCCACGGCGTGGTCGTCCAGACCAGCAGGGAGGCTTGGCCGGCCAGCGGGCCGGAGGTGAGCGGGAAGCGCACGAAGACCGACGGGTCGACGACCGTCTCGTACCCCTGGGCCAGCTCGTGGTCGGAGAGGCCGGTGCCGCAGCGCGGGCACCACGGGGCGACGCGGTGGTCCTGGACCAGCAGGTCCTTCTCGAAGATCTGCTTCAGCGACCACCACACCGACTGGACGTACGAGGAGTCCATGGTGCGGTAGGCGTCGTCCATGTCGACCCAGTAGCCCATGCGCGTGGTCAGCTCGGCGAAGGCGTCGGTGTGCCGGGTCACCGACTCACGGCACTTGGCGTTGAACTCGGCGATGCCGAACGCCTCGATGTCCTTCTTGCCGTTGAAACCCAGCTCCTTCTCCACCGCCAGTTCGACGGGGAGGCCGTGGCAGTCCCAGCCGGCCTTGCGGCCCACGTGGTAGCCGCGCATGGTGCGGAAGCGGGGGAAGACGTCCTTGAAGACACGGGCCTCGATGTGGTGGGCGCCGGGCATGCCGTTGGCGGTCGGCGGGCCCTCGTAGAAGACCCACTCCGGGCGGCCCTCGGACTGCTCCAGGGTCTTGGCGAAGATCTTGTTCTCGCGCCAGAAGTCGAGCACGGCGTGCTCGAGGGCGGGGAGATCCACCTGGGCGGGTACCTGGCGGTACTGGGGCGGGTTCACCGGGGGTGTCATCGACGCGCTCCTCCAACGGACTGCTGCATTCCGTCGGAGGGACGACGCCCTTGCGGACCGCCGCGGTACCACCCTCCTTGGCCTGCGCCGTCACCGGGACGGCGCCGCCCACTCATTGGGGGCGCGATGCCGGTTCTACTCACCCAGCCCGGGCTTTCCTCCGGCGGCTCCGGGGTGATCTTCACGTCGGGCGGGCCCCCGGGCTTCCACCGTCCCCGGGTCGCTCACGGCCGCTGACGACGCTACTCGTCCCCATCGTCGCTTCTCGCTCCGGCCAGTGTACGGCGCCCGGACGGCCCGGCCGACCGGGTTTCGCCGGGGGCCACGGGGAGCCGTACGGGTCTCCGGGGGCATATTCGGCCGGTGCCGGGGGCACAAAGGAGTGCGGGCGCCGAACGGCGTCCGATGGGACGGGTGCAGGGCGGCGTGCCCCGTTGCCGTCCGCCGGAAGTCGATTTATCGTCCCAGCACGACGTGCGAGCAGGTCACACCGGGTGAAGGGGCCGTCTGGATGGCGACGGAGACGACGGTGCCGGAACGCGGCGCCGACCCGGCGCACGCCGGTGCGAACGCGGGCGAGGGCGCCGCGGGCAGGACCCCGGAGAGGACGGCCGTGTCCCCGGGCAGGAGGGCCGCCGCCCCGGCGTCGGCCGACGAGACGCAGGAGGCCGGCTCCGTGGTGGCGAAGAAGACGGGTACGGCACAGGAGGCCGGGCCGGGGGCGCAGGCGCACGCCGGGGCCGAGGCTCTGGCGGTCCGGCCCGGGGAGGACCCCTGGACCGAGGCCGAGGCCGAGGAGGCCCGCGCGGGCCTGCGCGCCGACGCCGAGCGCATCCGCGCCGAGATCGACGCGTCCGGTCAGGCTCTGGCCGGGCTGATGCGGGACAGTGGCGGCGGGGCCGGGGACGACGAGGCCGACACCGGTACCAAGAACATCACCCGCGAGCACGAGCTGTCGCTGGCCGCCAACGCCCGCGAGATGCTCCGCCAGACCGAGCAGGCCCTGGTCCGGCTCGACGAGGGCACCTACGGAAGCTGTGAGAACTGCGGCAATCCGATCGGCAAGGCCCGCCTCCAGGCGTTCCCGCGGGCCACGCTCTGCGTCGACTGCAAGCAGAAGCAGGAGCGCCGGGGCTGAGACGCCCCGGCCCGGCCCCGCCGCCGGGGGCGCACTCCGGCGGCGTACGCGCCCGGGCGCTGCTCCGGGGGCGTACACGCGTCCGGACGGGAGCCTCGGTGTCGTACCCTCGGGGCATCCATCCCATCGTCGAGGGACACACGTGGCAGAGGCGGAGCGCATCATCGGTATGCCCAGCACCCCTGAAGCGCGCGAGCCGGAGCCCGCCGAACCGCCGGAGCCGGCCGAGGACGGGCAGAGCGGGGCCACCCCCGCCGTCGCGCGCGGGCCGCGCCGGATCGCCGTGCTCTTCGCCGTCGCCGTCGTCGCCTACCTGCTGGACCTCGGCAGCAAGCTGCTGGTGGTGGCGGAGCTGGAGCACCACGCGCCGATCCAGGTGCTCGGCGACTGGTTCGAACTGCGGGTCATCCGCAACGCCGGCGCCGCCTTCGGCTTCGGGGAGGCGTTCACCGTCATCTTCACGGTGATCGCCGCCTCCGTGATCGTCGTCATCGCCCGGCTGGCCCGCAAGCTGTACAGCCTGCCCTGGGCCATCGCGCTCGGACTGCTGCTCGGCGGCGCCCTCGGCAACCTCACCGACCGCGTCTTCCGCGCCCCCGGCGTCTTCGAGGGTGCCGTCGTGGACTTCCTCGCGCCGAAGAACTTCGCGGTCTTCAACCTCGCCGACTCCGCCATCGTCTGCGGCGGCATCCTGATCGTGATCCTCTCCTTCCGCGGCCTCGACCCGGACGGCACCGTCCACAAGGACTGAGGGGACCCGGTCCGTCCCGCCGCCGTCGCGCCCTGTCCGACGGCGGCGTCCGGCGCGCCGCCGCCGTCCGGCATACTCGACGGGTGAGCACGATTCCCGAGATCCGCACCCTGCCCGTGCCGGACGGCCTGGAGGGCGAGCGCGTCGACGCCGCCATCTCCCGGATGTTCGGCTTCTCCCGCACCAAGGCCGCCGAGCTGGCCGCAGCAGGCAAGGTGCTGGTCGACGGCGCCGCGGTGGGGAAGTCGGAGCGCGTGCACGGCGGCGCCTGGCTGGAGGTCGAGATGCCGGCCGCCCCCGCCCCCGTGCAGGTCGTCGCCGAGCCCGTCCAGGGCATGGAGATCGTCCACGACGACGACGACATCGTCGTCATCGTCAAGCCGGTCGGCGTCGCCGCGCACCCCAGCCCCGGCTGGACCGGCACCACCGTCATCGGCGGCCTCGCCGCCGCCGGCTACCGCATCTCCACCTCCGGCGCCGCCGAGCGCCAGGGCATCGTCCACCGCCTCGACGTCGGCACCTCGGGGCTGATGGTGGTCGCCAAGTCCGAGCGGGCCTACACGCTGCTGAAGCAGCAGTTCCGCGAGCGGACCGTCGACAAGCGCTACCACGCGCTCGTCCAGGGCCACCCCGACCCGATGAGCGGCACCATCGACGCCCCCATCGGCCGCCACCCCCAGCACGACTACAAGTGGGCCGTCACCGCCGAGGGCAAGCCCTCGGTGACCCACTACGACCTGATCGAGGCGTACCGCGCCGCCTCCCTGCTCGACATCAAGCTGGAGACCGGCCGCACCCACCAGATCCGCGTCCACATGTCGGCCCACCGCCACCCCTGCGCCGGCGACCTCACCTACGGCGCCGACCCCACCCTCGCCAAGCGGCTCGGCCTGACCCGGCAGTGGCTGCACGCGGTACGGCTCGGCTTCGAGCACCCCGCCGACGGCGGCTGGGTGGAGTACGCCAGTGAGTACCCGGCCGACCTCCGGCACGCACTGGACACGGTGCGCGCGGAGAGCGGTGCCTGACCGCCCCCGCCTTGCGTCCGAAGGAGGTCCGCGCATGAGCCGGCCCGCCCCCTCCGGCGTGCGCGTCCGCACCGCCGAGGGCCCCGCCGACCGCGAGGCGTGCTTCGCGGTCCGCAAGGAGGTCTTCGTCGCCGAGCAGGGCGTCGACGAGGCCATCGAGTACGACACCTTCGACGCCACGGACAGCGACACCGTGCACGTCCTCGCCGAGGGCCCCGACGGACCGCTCGGCACCGGCCGGCTGCTGCACGGACCCGCGGCGGCCGGGGTGACCGGCGGCGACCCGGGCACGGGTTCCCTCGGGCGGCTCGCCGTCCGCCGGGCCGCGCGGGGACTCGGCGTCGGCGTGGCCCTGGTGCGGGGACTGGAGCGGGCGGCGGCGGGGCTCGGGCTGCGCGCGGTCGACCTGCACGCCCAGACCCACGCCCTCGGCTTCTACGAGCGGCTGGGATACCAGGCGTACGGACCGGAGTTCGAGGACGCGGGTATCCCGCACCGGGCGATGCGCCGGGAGCTGGAGGCGCCCGCTCCGCGGCTCTGACCAGCGGCGGACCCTCTCCGGGCAGGGGGTCGCGCGGTGCGGCGGGGCGGCGGCGTGGCAGAGTGGGGTCGTTTTCCTGACGTACCGACCTTGCCGGAGGCCACCCTGTGGACCAGTTGGCGCTGCTGCTCCTGCTCCTGCTCGGCGCCGTGATCACGGTGCCGCTGGGGGATCGGCTGGGGCTGCCCGCCCCCGTGCTGATGACCCTCGGCGGGATCGTCCTCGCGCTGCTGCCGTTCGTCCCCAACGTCAACGTGCCACCGCAGTACATCCTCCCGCTGGTCCTGCCACCCCTGCTGTACGCGGCGGTGCAACGGACCTCCTGGCGGCAGTTCACCGCCAACTACCGGCCCATCCTGCTGCTGGCCGTCGCGCTGGTCTTCGTCACCACCGCCGCCGTGGCGGGCGTCGCCAACGCCATTGTCCCGGGGCTGCCGCTGGCCGCCGCCGTGGCGCTCGGCGCGCTGGTCGCGCCGCCCGACCCGGTCGCCGCGACCGCCGTCGCCGGACAGCTCGGGCTGCCCCGGCGCCTGGTCTCCGTGCTGGAGGGCGAGGGGCTGTTCAACGACGTCACCGCCATCGTGCTCTACCACGTGGCCATCGCCGCGGCGATCACCGGGAGCTTCTCCTGGGGCGGGGCCGTCGCCCAGTTCTTCCTGTCGGCGGCCGTCGCCGTCGCGGTCGGCCTGGCACTCGGCTGGATCAGCAAGAAGGCCATGTCGATGCTGGGCGACGCCACGCTCCAGACCGGGCTCACCCTGCTCGTGCCGTTCGCCAGCTACATCCTCGCCGAGGAGCTGCACGGCTCCGGCGTCCTCGCCGTCCTCACCACCGCGCTCCTGCTGGCGGGGACCGCCCTCGACGCCGACGACGTGCTGGGGCGCATCACCGGGCAGACCTTCTGGCACGTGGTCGACACCCTCGTCACCGGCATCGCCTTCGGCCTCATCGGCCTGGAGCTGCACACGGTCATCCGGGCCGCCGAGGGCCGCGAGGGGCAGATGATCGGCTGGGGCGTGGTCATCGTCGCCGTCGTCGTCGGCGTGCGGCTGCTCTGGCTGCTGCCGACCACCTGGCTCGCCCAGAAGATGCACGGCCTGCGCGACGAGAACGAGGAGATCCCCACCTCCTGGCGCGAGACCGTCGTCATGTGGTGGTCGGGGATGCGCGGGGTGGCCTCCGTCGCGCTGGCCCTCGCCATCCCGCTCACCACCGACGACGGGAAGCCGTTCCCGGCCCGCGACGAGATCATCTTCATCGCCTTCTGCGTGATCATGGCGACCCTGCTGGTGCAGGGGCTGACCCTGCCGTGGCTGGTGCGCAGGCTCGGGGTCAAGGCCGACACCGACGCCGAGCACAAGCTGGAGCACGACCTGGCGGTCCGGGCCGCCAAGGCCGCCCGACGGCGGCTCAAGGAGATCGAGGCCACCGAGGAACTGCCCGAGGACATCAGCGAGCGGCTGCAACGCGGCGCCCTGGACATCGGGGTCCGGATCAGCCCGGACCTGCTCGACGAGGAGCGGCGCGAGTGGTGGGTGCAGCGCGCCGAGCGGGTGGCCGCGATGTCGCGGGTCCAGCGGGAGATGATGTCCGCCGCGCGGCACGAGGTGTTGTCGGCGCGCAACGAGCCCGGGGCCGACCCCGAGGTGGTCGACCGGGTGCTGCGGCAGCTCGACGTACGGAGCCTTCGCTGAGCCGGGCGGCCGGGCCGGGCCCGGCCCGGGCCTCGCGCCGGGTACGGCCCTGACCGGGCTGCCGTTGGGGGCCTCCAGCGCCGGCCGGGCGGGGCACGGCGGGCTGACGCGGGGACTCCGGCCTGCCGCTGACGGCTCGGCGTGCCCTGCCGGGGCGCGAGTCGCCGGCCGGGAGGGGGCGACCGGCCGTCGGGCGGGGCGCCGCCCGGTGGGGTCGGGGCCGGCGGGGTGGGAGGATGACGGGTATGGAGATTTTGCTGATCCACTCCGTGTACGGGGTGCGGCCTGCGCTGGAGCAGGCGGCTGAGCGGCTGCGGGAAGCCGGGCACCAGGTGCATGTGCCCGACCTGTTCGAGGGCCTGAGCCCCGCGGACATGGAGGAGGGGCTGGCGCTGCGGGACGAGATCGGTACGGACGAGCTGCTGAAGCGGGCCGTGCGGGCCGCGGCACCGCACTCGGACAAGGGCCTGGTCTACGCCGGGTTCTCGCTGGGCGGCGCCATCGCGCAGAACCTCGCCCTCGCCGACGAGAAGGCGCGCGGCCTGGTCCTGTTCTCCGGCACCTCCGACCTGGCGGACGACGCCGACGCCGAGGACCTGCCCGTCCAGTTGCACGTCACCGAGAACGACCCCTTCGAGCCGCACGACTGGCTCAACGCGTGGTACCTGCGGATGCGGCGGGCCGGAGCCGACGTGGAGGTCTACCGCTATCCGGGCGCCGGGCACCTGTACACCGACCCGGACCTTCCGGACCACGACCCCGAGGCGGCCGAGGCCACCTGGCGGACGGTCCAGGGGTTCCTCGACTCGCTCTGACCCCAGCCGGTCACGACCGTGTGCACCGTCCCTTCGCAGAGCCCGCCGGAGGATGGCAGATGGCGTCGGCGTCGCCCCGGTCGTCGCTGAGGTAGCGGCCCACGCACTCGTTCCCGCTGGTCCGGCCCTTCTCGGCGCAGAACCGCAGGGCCGCGCGGCCGTCCTCGAACGGGCCGGGGACGTAGAAGACCCAGTAGCCGGGGCGGAGCGAGGCGTAGTCGTCGCTGCGCAGGTAGCGCGCCTCGGGCACCTCGGCGCGTACGGCGGCCAGGCGGCGGTCGCGGGTGGCGGTGCCGGTGGAGACCGGTTCGGAGAAGAGCTGGGCGATCCACGAGCCGGCGGACGGGGGCCGGGAGGCGGCCGAGGGCGACGGGCCGGCTCCGGGGTCCTCGTCGGTCCCGCCGGTGCCGTCCTCCCCGTCGTCGTCGGGGTCCGTGCCGGTGCTGCGGCCCGCGTCGGGGGAGGGCTTGCCGGCTCCGTCGCCGGCCGGGTCCCCGGTGGCGGTCGGTGCGGGGCCCGGGCCGGGCTCGGCCAGGTCGTCGTTGCGCCAGGGGCCGAGGAGCAGGGCGGTGGCGGCGACCGCCACCGCGACCAGCGCCGCGGCGGCCGCGACCAGAGCCCCCGTGGGGCGGCGGGGCGGAACGACCGCGGTGGTGGGCGTGGGGTGCGGCGGCCGGTACGGCGCGGGCGCCGGGGCGCCCGGCGGGGGAGTGCCCGGGGCGCCGGCGGGTGCGGGCGGGGCCGGACGCGCACCGGAGACGGTCGGCTCGGCCCAGGAGGGCGCGTTGCCCGAGGCGGCCTCGGCGAGGAGGCGGTCCAGGGTGGCGGCGTCGGGGCGGGCCTCGGGGTCGCGGACCAGCAGAGCGCCGAGGACGGCGGCCAGCGGGCCGGAGCGGACCGGGGGCGGCACCGGCTCGTCGAGCACGGCGGCCAGGGTGGCGAGCGTGGTGGCCCGGCGCAGCGGGCTGTGCCCCTCCACGGCGACGTAGAGGACCAGGCCCAGGGACCACAGGTCGGAGGCGGGGGCGTCGCGGCCGCGGACGCGTTCGGGGGCGATGTACTCGGGTGAGCCGATGAGGTCGCCGGTGGCGGTCAGCGCGGTGGAGCCCTGGAGCGCGGCGATGCCGAAGTCGGTGAGGACGGCGCTGGGCGGCCCGGGCACGCCGGGGTCGGCGCGGAGCAGGATGTTGGCGGGCTTCACGTCCCGGTGCTGGATGCCCGCGGCGTGCGCGGCCCGCAGCGCGGCCAGGATCTGCCGGCCGAGCACGGCCGCCTCCCGGGGGAGGAGCGGGCCGCGCTGGAGCCGGTCGGCGAGGCTCTCGCCGGGGACCAGCTCCATCACGATCCACGGGTGCGTCCCCGCCCCGGCGTCCACGGTCTGGTGGACGGTGACGACGTGCGGGTGGCTGAGCCGGGCCAGCGCGCGGGCCTCGCGCAGCACGCGCTCGCGCAGGGTGGCGGCGGCCTCGGGTCCGGTGAGCGCCGGGTCGGGCGGCCGGACCTCCTTGAGGGCCACCTCGCGGTGGAGCACCTCGTCCCGGGCCCGCCAGACCGTCCCCATGCCGCCGCTGCCGAGCGGGCCCAGCAAGGTGAAACGGCCGCCGATCATCTCCCCCGGTGCACTCATGGGCACAGCGTATAGAGCACGGGGAACGGCGGTACCGGCCCCCTTACGGAACGTCACATTCCGTAAGGGGGCGGGAACCGGCGGGCCCGCCGGTCAGGCGACCGGTGCGTCCGCCCGCTCCACCCGCTGGGTGCCGCGCCGGGTGCGGTACGAGCGGAGCCAGGAGACGGTGGCGTCCTGGTCGGACCGGTCGGAGAGCAGGTAGTAGTCCATCTGGGAGCGTTCGGCCGTCACGTCGAGGACGCCGAACCCGTGCCCGTCCATGTCGAGCCACCTCACGTGCCGGTTGGCGGCCTTCACCGCGCCCTCCGCCACCGTGGAGAGGGTGCCCGGAGCGACGTGGAGCAGGTCGTCGAGGTTGTCGGAGGTGACCGAGGTGACGACGAACTCGGTGGCCGCCGACTCCGAGAGCGGGTACGTCGCCGCGGTCACCGGCACGTCGTTGGCCCACGCCATGTGGATGTCGCCGGTGAGGAAGACGGTGTCGCGGATGCCGGCGGCGCGCAGGTGCCGGATCAGTTCGGTGCGGTCGGCGGTGTAGCCGTCCCACTGGTCGACGTTGACGGCCAGGCCCTGGGAGGGCAGGCCGAGGAGTTCGGCGAGCGGCTTCAGCAGATGGGCCGGGACGGAGCCGAAGGCGACCGGCGAGATCATCACCGAGGTGCCGACCAGCTGCCAGGCGGCCCGCGAACCGGAGAGCCCTGCCTTCAGCCAGTCGAGCTGGGCGCGCCCGGTGATGGTGCGGTCCGGCGAGTCGACCGCGCCGTCGCCGAGGGAGACCTGCTCGGAACGGAAGGAACGCAGGTCCAGCAGGTGCAGGTCGGCGAGGTCGCCGAAGCGCAGCCGCCGGAAGACGGTGCCCTCGGTGGAGGCGCGGACCGGCATCCACTCGAAGTACGCCTGCCGGGCGGCCGCCGCCCGCGCACTCCACGCGCCCTCGGCGCCGGGCGTGTGGTTCTCCGCCCCGCCCGACCACGCGTCGTTGGCGAACTCGTGGTCGTCCCAGATGGCGATGACCGGGTGCCGGGCGTGCAGCGCGGCCAGGTCGGGGTCGGTCTTGTAGGTGGCGTGGCGCAGCCGGTAGTCGGCGAGGGTGGTGATCTCGTGCGCCGGGCGGTGCGGGCGGACGGGGCGCGCCGGGTAGACGCCGGTCGCGTACTCGTAGAGGTAGTCGCCCAGGTGCAGGACGGCGTCCAGGTCGCCGCGGGCCGCGAGGTGGCGGTAGGCGGAGAACCAGCCCGCCTCCCAGTTGGCGCAGGAGACGACACCGAACCGCAGCCCGGCGGGGGTGGCGCCGGCGGCGGGGGCGGTGCGGGTGCGGCCGGCCGGGGAGACGGCCGGGCCGGCGGTGAAGCGGAACCAGTAACCGGTGGCGGGGGCCAGGCCGCGCACGTCGGCCTTGACCGTGTGGTCGGTGGCGGCGCGGGCCGTGACGGTGCCGCGCGCCACGACCGAGGAGAAGGCGGCGTCGGCGGCGACCTCCCAGCCGACCTCGGTGTCCGGGCCCGCGCCGGAGCCGGGCCGCGCCTCCTCGGTCGGGGTGACCCGGGTCCACAGCAGGACGCCGTCGGGCAGCGGGTCGCCGGAGGCCACGCCGTGCAGGAACCGCGGGGTCGCCGCCGCGGTGGCGGTGGTGGCCGCGGCCAGCGGCAGCAGGGCGCCCGTGGCCGCCGCGGCCTTGACGACGGTGCGGCGGCTGGGGGCGCCGGGGGTCTGGTGGTGCTCGCTTCGACTGGTCACGGCTGAGTACCGTAGACGTGCTTCGCTGTCCCGTACACGCCAAGACCAGCCGCGTGGGGAGAGTTCGCCCGCTCGTCGGCCGGAAGTCGCCTGCGCGCCGGGGGCGGGCCCCGCCCCCGGCGCGCAGGCGGCCGGATCAGCCCTTCAGCGCCTTGTCGACGGCGGCGTTGAACTGCTCGGGGGTCTGCGGCGCGTTGTCGCTGCCCTCGGCGGTGATCTTCTTTCCGTCCATGACCAGCGACGGGGTGCCCTTGACGTCGTCCTTGTTGTCGTCGAAGACCTTCGACATCTCCAGCGCCCACTTGTCGTAGGTGCCGTCCTCCACGTCCTTCTTGAAGGCGCTGTTGCCCTTCAGCTCCGGCACCTGGTTGGCGATCTCCAGCAGCCGGCTGTCCTTGGCGAACTCGTCCTTCGACTCCTCGGGGTGGTTCTCCACCGAGAAGAGCGCGGCCTTGTACGCCATGAACGCCTCGTCGCTGACGTTCAGCGCGGCGCCCAGCGCGCTCAGGGCGTTCTTGGACCCCTCCCCGCCGAGACCCCGGTCGAGGAAGGAGGCGCCCACGAACTGGAGCTTGTACTTGCCGTCCTTGAGGTCCTGGTCGATGGTCTCGCCGATGTTCTGCTCGAAGGAGGCGCAGACGGGGCAGCGCGGGTCCTCGTAGATCTTCAGCGTCTTGGGGGCGTCGTCCTTGCCGATGACGACGGTGGTGCCCCGGGCGCCGGCGGTGTTGGCGGGCTTGACCAGCTTCTGGTCGGCCGCCTTCTCCCAGGGGCCCGGCTCGTTGGCCTTGACCACGGCGAAACCGACGCCGCCGGCTATCGCCAGGACACCGACGACCGAACCGGCGACGATCAACTGGCGCCGCATCTTGTCCCTCTTGGCCTGCTTCTCGCGCTCGATCCGCAGCCGCTCGCGCGCCGCGCTCTTCGCCGCCTGGCTGTTCCGCTTGCTCATGGGTGTGCTCTCCGTGTGGGACGTGGCTATGGGGGTGACCGGATCATGGCCGGTGGGAGCCCCGTCGCGCCATGGCCCGGAAGGGCCGGCGTCAGACGGGGAGGGGACCGGCCGGAGGGCCCCGGCGGCCCACGCAGTGCGCGATGAGCAGCGCCGGGCGTCCGGCCGGGCCCGTCTCGGGCCCCACCCGGCCGGAACCGGGCGCCGGCGGCGCCGGGACCCGCGCCACGGCCAGCCCGAGCGGGCGGAACGCCTGCGCGGCGGCGGCCCGCAGCACCTGGGCCAGGGCCCGCTCGCCGTACCGCAGCCAGGCGGCGGCCAGCAGGCCGACGCCGACGTGTGCCCCGAGCAGCAGCCAGGCCAGCTCGGGCCGGGGGTGTGCGGAGGGCGCCTCGGCGGGCGCTCCCAGCAGCCTGGCCAAGGGCGCGCCGAGGGCGCCGCCACCGCAGAGCAGGTCGACGCCGACGGTGCGCAGGGGGCCCGCGACCGGGCCGCCCGTCGTGCCGTAGCAGACGTGCTGGCCCGCGGTGAAGACGGTGTCGGCGGCCAGCTCCAGGGGCACCAGCAGGGCCGCGATCCGGCCGAACCCGCGCTCGCGGGACGCCAGGGACCAGGCCAGGGCGAAGACGGTCGCCCCCACCAGGGCCACGGTGACCAGCGGGAGCGGGGCTCCGGAGAGAAGGACGTGGGAGGTGGTGGACAGGGTGACCGCGAGCACGGTGAACAGCGCCGCGCGCACGAGGCGCGGCGCTGTCTGGGCTATCGGGGTGTCCACCTGGGGGTCGTTTCCGTCCGGAGGGGGCGCGCCGGGGCGCGCGGGTACTCAGGCCATTGTGCCGTCGAGTGTGCCACGGCCGCCGGTAAGGGGCGCCTAAACGTCCCTCGTTCCGGGGGCCGGGCCGGTTCCCGGCGGGGCTCTCCCCGGCCGTCCCTCCCGGGGGCCGTGCCGTACCCGGTGGCCTCGGGCGCCGGCCCGGCGGCCGTTCGGCCGCGGTCCCTCCCGACCGTGCGGCCGCCGATGGCCCCGGACGCCGGCCGGGCCGGGGTGTGGCTGGGCCGCGTCCCGGTCCGGCCGACCCTGACCGCGCCGGTCAGAGTCGGCCCAGCGCCTGCCGGGCGGCGGGGTCCCGGTGTCCGAGGCCGGCCGGGTCAGGCCGGGTTCCGCGGGCAAGGCGGCGAGGCCGCGGCCGGGGGCGGCGAGGGGGTGGACGGGGCCCCGGGGTGTCGGCGGCCCCACGTAGACTCCGGAGCCGAACCCGTATCCCGCCGACGCCCCGGAGGCCACGTGTCCGCCACGTCCAAGCCGCCCTTCACGCACCTGCACGTCCACACCCAGTACTCGCTGCTGGACGGTGCCGCGCGGCTCAAGGACATGTTCGACGCGTGCAACGAGATGGGCATGACGCACATCGCCATGTCCGACCACGGCAACCTCCACGGCGCCTACGACTTCTTCCACAGCGCCCAGAAGGCCGGGGTCATCCCGATCATCGGCATCGAGGCGTACGTGGCGCCCGAGTCGCGGCGGACCAAGCGGAAGATCCAGTGGGGCCAGCCGCACCAGAAGCGGGACGACGTCTCGGGTTCCGGTGGTTACACCCACAAGACGATCTGGGCGGCCGACTCCACCGGTCTGCACAACCTCTTCAGGCTCTCCTCCGACGCGTACTCCGAGGGCTGGCTCCAGAAGTGGCCCCGGATGGACAAGGAGTCGATCTCGCAGTGGTCGCAGGGGCTGATCGCCTCCACCGGCTGCCCCTCCGGCGAGGTGCAGACCCGGCTGCGGCTGGGGCAGGAGGAGGAGGCGCTGCGGGCCGCCGCCGAGTACCAGGAGATCTTCGGCAAGGACCGGTACTTCCTGGAGCTGATGGACCACGGCATCGAGATCGAGCGCCGGGTCCGCCAGGGCCTGCTGGACATCGGCAAGAAGCTCGGCATCCCCCCGCTGGTCACCAACGACTCGCACTACACGTACTCCCACGAGTCGGTCGCCCACGACGCCCTGCTCTGCATCCAGACCGGCAAGAACCTCTCCGACCCGGACCGCTTCCGCTTCGACGGCACGGGCTACTACCTGAAGTCGACGGAGGAGATGTACGCCATCGACTCCTCCGACGCCTGGCAGGAGGGGTGCCGCAACACGCTGCTGGTCGCCGAGCAGATCGACACCACCGGCATGTTCGAGAAGCGCGACCTGATGCCGAGGTTCGACATCCCGGACGGCTTCACCGAGGTCACCTGGTTCCAGGAGGAGGTCCGTCGCGGCATGGCGCGCCGCTTCCCGGCCGGCGTCCCCGAGGACCGCCAGCGGCAGGCCGAGTACGAGATGGACGTCATCATCCAGATGGGGTTCCCGGGGTACTTCCTCGTCGTCGCCGACTTCATCATGTGGGCCAAGAACAACGGCATCGCGGTCGGCCCCGGCCGAGGCTCCGCCGCAGGTTCGATCGTCGCGTACGCCATGGGCATCACCGACCTCGACCCGATCGAGCACGGCCTGATCTTCGAGCGCTTCCTCAACCCGGAGCGCGTCTCCATGCCCGACGTCGACATCGACTTCGACGAGCGCAGGCGCGTCGAGGTCATCCGGTACGTCACGGAGAAGTACGGCGCCGACAAGGTCGCCATGATCGGCACGTACGGCAAGATCAAGGCGAAGAACGCCATCAAGGACTCGGCCCGCGTCCTCGGGTACCCGTACGCGATGGGCGACCGGCTCACCAAGGCGATGCCCGCCGACGTCCTCGGCAAGGGCATCGACCTCGACGGCATCACCAACCCGAAGCACCCGCGCTACAGCGAGGCGGGCGAGATCCGGGGGATGTACGAGAACGAGCCGGACGTGAAGAAGGTCATCGACACCGCCAAGGGCGTCGAGGGCCTGGTCCGGCAGATGGGTGTGCACGCGGCCGGCGTGATCATGTCCAGCGAGCCGATCGTCGACCACGCCCCGCTGTGGACCCGGCACACCGACGGCGTCACCATCACGCAGTGGGACTACCCGCAGTGCGAGTCGCTCGGCCTGCTGAAGATGGACTTCCTCGGCCTGCGCAACCTCACCATCATGGACGACGCGCGGAAGATGGTGGAGGCCAACAAGGGCATCGACCTCGACCTGCTCGCCCTGCCGCTGGACGACCCGAAGACCTTCGAACTCCTCTGCCGCGGTGACACCCTGGGCGTCTTCCAGTTCGACGGCGGACCCATGCGGTCCCTGCTGCGGCTGATGAAGCCCGACAACTTCGAGGACATTTCCGCCGTCTCGGCCCTGTACCGGCCGGGCCCGATGGGCATGAACTCGCACACCAACTACGCCCTGCGCAAGAACGGCCAGCAGGAGATCACCCCGATCCACCCGGAGCTGGAGGAGCCTCTCAAGGAGGTCCTGGGGCTCACCTACGGCCTCATCGTGTACCAGGAGCAGGTGCAGAAGGCCGCGCAGATCGTCGCCGGGTACTCGCTCGGCGAGGCCGACATCCTGCGCCGCGTGATGGGCAAGAAGAAGCCCGAGGAGCTGGAGAAGAACTTCGTCCTCTTCCAGGCCGGCGCCCGCAAGAACGGCTTCTCCGACGAGGCGATCCAGGCCCTCTGGGACGTGCTGGTGCCCTTCGCCGGCTACGCCTTCAACAAGGCGCACTCCTCCGCGTACGGCCTGGTCACCTACTGGACCGCCTACCTCAAGGCCAACTACCCGGCCGAGTACATGGCGGCGCTGCTCACCTCGGTCAAGGACGACAAGGACAAGTCGGCCGTCTACCTGAACGAGTGCCGGCGCATGAAGATCAAGGTGCTGCCGCCGGACGTCAACGAGTCGGTGCACAACTTCGCCGCCCAGAGCGACGACGTGATCCTCTTCGGCCTCGAAGCGGTCCGCAACGTCGGCACCAACGTGGTCGAGTCGATCATCCGCGCCCGCAAGGCGAAGGGGAAGTTCTCCTCCTTCCCCGACTACCTCGACAAGATCGAGGCCCAGGCGTGCAACAAGCGGACCACCGAGTCGCTGATCAAGGCCGGCGCCTTCGACGCGCTCGGCCACACCCGCAAGGGCCTCACCGCGCACTACGAGCCGATGATCGACAACGTGGTCCAGGTCAAGCGCAAGGAGGCCGAGGGGCAGTTCGACCTCTTCGGCGGCATGGGTGACGAGAGCGCCGACGAACCCGGTTTCGGGCTCGACGTCGAGTTCACCGAAGAGGAGTGGGACAAGACCTACCTCCTCGCCCAGGAGCGCGAGATGCTCGGCCTCTACGTCTCCGACCACCCGCTCTTCGGTCTGGAGCACGTCCTCTCCGACAAGGCCGACGCCGGGATCGGGCAGCTCACCGGCGGCGACTTCGGGGACGGCGCGGTCGTCACGGTCGGCGGCATCATCTCCGGCCTCCAGCGCAAGATGACCAAGCAGGGCAACGCCTGGGCCATCGCCACCGTCGAGGACCTCGCCGGTTCCATCGAGTGCATGTTCTTCCCCGCCACCTACCAGCTCGTCTCCACCCAACTCGTCGAGGACGCCGTCGTCTTCGTCAAGGGGCGGCTGGACAAGCGGGAGGACATCCCGCGGCTGGTCGCGATGGAGCTCCAGGTCCCCGACCTGTCCAACGCGGGCACCAACGCCCCGGTGGTCATCACCATCCCCGCCGTCAAGGTGACCCCGCCGATGGTCAGCCGCCTCGGCGAGGTGCTCGACTCCCACCGCGGCAACTCCGAGGTGCGGATCAAGCTCCAGGGTCCGCGCAAGACCACCGTCCTCCGGCTCGACCGGCACCGGGTCCAGCCCGACCCCTCGCTCTTCGGTGACCTGAAGGTGCTCCTCGGCGCCTCCTGCCTGGCCGGCTGAGTCCGGGCGGCCAGGAGCCGCGGCACCACGAGAGGGGCACACCCGCCCGGCGGGTGTGCCCCTCTCCTGTGTCGTGCTCGTCAGCTCGGCCCCAGGGGCCGTGGCCGCCGGATCAGTTGTGGCCGAACTTGCGCTGGTGCTTGCGCGCCACGTCCGCAGGGCTGCCCTGCGCCGAGGACTGGATCGAGGAGATCGCCTCGGACGACTTCTCCTTCGTCTGCTGCGAAGCGGTGTCCGCCGCCTCGCGGGTCCTACTGCCGCCCTGCTTGCGATTCTTGTTCTTGGCCATGGGGATCTGCCTCCCGAAAAGGTGTGGGTCCGGGGCCGACTCCAGATTCACACGGCGCGACACTCTGCGCATCTCGGGCAATTACCGTCCGTGAGTGGGGCGGTGCTCCCACCCGGTCCCGATGCGCCACGCCGAAGATCGAGTTCGGGCCGTTAACGCTCACCGGGTCGGGCAGACTCGAAGGAAACCCGGCACCGGGCCCCCGCCCGCCCCGGGACCGACGGAATGAGGTGGTACGCGTGGACCGCTGCGTCGTCCTGGTGGACGCCGGATACTTGCTTGGCGCCGCCGCCAGCCTGCTCGCCGGGGACCCCTCCCGCTCCCGTATCGCCGTCGACCACGCCACCCTCGTCCGGCAACTGCGCGAGCGCGCCGAGGTCGAGACGGCCCAGCCGCTGCTGCGCATCTACTGGTTCGACGGCGCCCCCGACCGCGTCCCCCAGCCCGAGCACCGCCGGCTGCGCGTCATGCCCCGCGTCACCGTCCGCCTCGGCGCCCTGACCCGCAGTGACGGGCGGTGGGCCCAGAAGGGCGTGGACGCCGCCATGCACGCCGAACTCACCGAACTCGCCCGCAACAAGGCCTGCTCCGACATCGTCCTGGTCACCGGCGACGGCGACCTGCTGCCCGGTATGACCGCCGCGAAGGAGCACGGCGTCGCCGTCCACCTCTGGGCCGTGCAGGCGGCCGGTGGCGACTACAACCAGTCCGAGGACCTGGTGGCCGAGGCCGACGAGCGCCGCCTGCTCGACCGCGCCTGGATCACCCGCGCCATCCGCGCCCGCGACACCGCCGGGAGCTGCGCCCCCCAGCCCGCCCCCGGCCCCGAGATCGCCGCCATCCTCTCCGCGCCGCTGCCCGACACCGCCACCCGCCCCGCCCGCGACTCCGAGCCCGAGCAGCCCCCGGCCCCCGCCGGGACCAACGGCACCGCGCCGGCGAGCGCACCTCACCCCCGGGCCGTCCCCACCCCCAAGGACCTGGCCGCCCTGCGCGCCGCCGACCGGGCCGTCCCCGCCAGGGAGCAGCCCGCCACCGCCACCCTGCGCTGGTCCTCCGACAAGGGCCTCGTCGAACGCCCCGGTGCCGCCGACTCGCCCGACGACACCGTACTGCCCACCCTCGCCCAGCTCACCACCGCCGAGCAGCGGTGGGCCGACCGCGAGGAGGACATCACCACCGTCGGCGGCGACCCCTTCGAGGTCGGCCAGGTCTTCGCCCGCCGCTGGCTCGGCCGCCTCGGCGACCGTTCCCTGCTGCCGCGCCTCGCCGCCCTCTACCCGCGCATCCCGCACCGCGTCGACGGCGAGCTGCTGCGCTACGCGGCCCGGTTCGGGCTCCTCGCCCACAAGGACGACCAGATCGACGAACACGACCGGTACGCGATCCGGGCCGGGTTCTGGCGCGAGATCGACCTTCCCGCCAACGGCGAACCGGCCGCCCAGCAGCCCCTCGACCACGCCCGCCCGCCGACCTGACGGCACCGCCGCGCCGGTCAGCGCCGCGCACCGCCGCCGAGCCCCGTCCGGGGCCGCCGGACAGCGCTCGCCGCCCGACACGGCAGCCCGGACCCGGGCACAAAGCAGGCAACGCGACCCCGTAGGCTCGTCCCTCGTGAGCATGGACCGCACGGACTCCGCACCCGCCCCCGAGGGGGAAGCCGTCTGCGTCGTGCGGGACCTCGTGAAGACGTATCCGGCGACCCGGGGCAGACGCGGCGCCCCCGCGAACCCGGAGGTGCGCGCCACCGACCACATCGACCTCGACGTGCGGGGCGGTGAGATCTTCGGCCTGCTCGGGCCCAACGGCGCGGGCAAGTCCACCCTCGTCCGGCAGCTCACCGGGCTCATGCGCCCCGACTCCGGCACGGTCCGCATCCTCGGCCACGACGTCGTCCGCCACCCCGAGCGGGCCGCCCGGCTCCTCGCCTACCTCGGCCAGGAGTCCACCGCCCTGGACGAGCTGACCGTCGCCCTCGCCGCCGAGACCACCGCCCGGCTGCGCGGCCTCGACGCCGCCTCCGCCCGCGCCCAGCGTGACGCCGTCCTCGACGAACTCGGCCTCGGCCCGCTCGCCTCCCGGCCGCTGAAGAAGCTCTCCGGCGGACAGCGCCGGCTCGCCTGCTTCGCCACCGCCCTGGTCGGCAGCAGGCCCCTGCTGGTCCTGGACGAGCCCACCACCGGCATGGACCCGGTCGCCCGCCGCGCCGTCTGGGCCGCCGTCGACCGGCGCCGGGCCGAGGAGGGCACCACGGTGCTGCTCGTCACCCACAACGTCATCGAGGCCGAGACGGTCCTCGACCGGGTCGCCGTCCTCGAACAGGGCCGCGTCATCGCCTGCGACACCCCTTCCGGGCTCAAGAGCCGGGTCGCCCACGAGGTCCGGCTCGACCTGTTGTGGCGCGAGCGGCCGCCGCTCGACGTCCCCGAGGTGGCCGCCCTGCGGGACTCGGCCGCCGAGTCCGGCCGCCGCTGGGTGCTGCGCCTGGCGCCCGACGAGGCACGCGCCGCCGTGGCCGCTGTGACCGGCGGCTCGGCCTTCGCGGCACTGGACGACTTCACCCTGGCCACGCCGAGCCTGGAAGACGTCTACCTGGCACTCGGCGGCAGCGGAACGGGACTGGTGAAGACATGACAGGCGGCCCCGCGACCCCCACGACCGACCGCCGGGCCGCCGCGCCCGGCCGCGCCGCCCACGGAACGGGACCCGGCATGAGCACCACCGCCCCCACGGCCGCCCCCCGGGCCGTCGCCGCCCCCGCCACGCTCGCCCCCCGGGCCCGGCTGCTGCCCTCCCTCTCCGCCGTCTACCGGGCGCAGCTCTCCCGGGCCCGGGTCGCCCGCATTCCGCTGCTCTTCGTCGCGACCTTCCAGTCCGTCGGCATCATGATCCTCATGCGCGGCGTCGTCGACGGCGGCACCGAGGCGCACGCCGTCGTGGCCGGTTCCAGTGTCCTCGTCGTCGCCTTCGTCGCCCTCAACCTGCTCGCCCAGTACTTCGGGCAGCTGCGCGCCGGCGGCGGCCTCGACCACTACGCGACGCTGCCGGTGCCGCCCGCCGCCGTCGTCCTCGGAGCCGCCGGGGCGTATGCCTCCTTCACCGTGCCCGGGACCCTGGTCACCGCGCTGGTCGGCTGCGTCCTCTTCCAGTTGCCGCTGGCCCAGCTGTGGGTGCTGATCGCGGTCATCCCGCTCGCCGGCGCCGCCCTCTCCGGCCTCGGCGCCGCCCTCGGCCTGCTCGCCCCGCGCCCGGAGCTGGCCACCCTCCTCGGCCAGCTCGGCATGTCCGCCGCGCTGCTGCTCGGCGTGCTCCCGCCCGAGCGGCTGCCCGCCCTGCTGGTCCTCGCCCGCGACCTGCTGCCCTCCACCTACGGCGTGGAGGCCTTCGCGCGGACGTTCGCGCCGCACCCCGACTGGGCGGCGGTCCTCGTCGACCTCGGGGTCTGCGCGGGCGTCGGCGCGGTCTCGCTGACCCTCGCCACGTGGGCGTACCGCCGGGCCGCCGTCCGCTGAGCGCCCGCCGCCCCACGATCGGACCTCCCGGCCCGCGCCCGCCCGGCCGGGCCTGGCACGATGTCCGGGTGACCGCACCGCTGAACCAGCCCCCGCCGCCGCACGGACGCCCCGGGTACGACCCGTGGCAGCTCCCCGAGGGGGCGTACCCGGCCCACCCCGGTCCGGTCCGGGACGAACCGCTGAGCCATGAGATCCGCCGGGCCGCGCTGACCGCCCTCGCCGTGGCCCTCCTCGGTCTGCTGCTCGGCTTCCTCTGGTCCCGGCTGGCCCCGCACGTCCCGCTGGTCTCCGACGGCGAGGCCGTCTACCTCAGGGACACCGAGGGCGAGCAGGCCATCGGCGCCGACGGCACCTTCGCCCTCCTCGCACTCGCCTTCGGCGCGGTCAGCGGCGTCGCCGCCTTCCTCGTCCACCGCGCGGGCGGCATCCTCCTGGTCTGCGGCCTCGCCCTCGGCTCCCTCGGTGGTGCCGCCGTGGCCTGGCGGTTCGGCATGGCGCTCGGCCCGGACGGCGACGTCGCCGGCCACGCCCGGGACGCCGGGCAGGGAGTCCCCTTCGACGCCCCACTGGAACTGGGGGCCCTCGGCGTACTGGTCGCCTGGCCCCTCGCGGCCCTCCTGGTGCACCTGGGACTGACCGCGCTGTTCGGTCCCCGGGAGGAGCAGAAGGACGTCCACTGGCAGCAGGCCGAGGGCTGACCGGCTTCGCGCCCCTTGCCTCCGCCCGCCGCGGGCTGCCTGTCGCGATCACCGGTACCGGCGCCGGGGGCTCGGCGCACCCGGGCCGCCCGGTACGCCCACCGTCGTCTCGGCCGGGTGCCGCCGCGGGCGCACGGAGCGCCCCGGTCAGGCCGGCCGGGCGATCCGTGCCGTGACCGCGCCGGTCAGGCCGGCCAGGGTCCCCGGTGCCAGTTCCACCTCCAGGCCCCGGCGGCCCGCCGACACGCAGATCGTGGTGTGGTCGGTGGCTGAGGCGTCCAGCACGGTCGGCAGGGATCTGCGCTGGCCGAGGGGGGAGATGCCGCCGCGCACGTAGCCCGTGGCGCGTTCGGCGGCGGCCGGGTCGGCCATGGTGGCGCGTTTGCCGCCGGCGGCGGCGGCGAGGGCCTTCAGGTCGAGGGTGCCGGCGACGGGGACCACGGCGACGGTGAGGCGCCCGTCGACCTCGGCGAGGAGGGTCTTGAAGACGCGGTCGGGGGAGACGCCCAGGGCCTCGGCGGCCTCCTCTCCGTAGGAGGGGTGCGCCGGGTCGTGGGCGTAGGCGTGCGTGGTGTACGCGGCGCCGGCGGCCTTCAGGGCGACGGTGGCGGGGGTGCCACCGGACTGCTTCTTCTGCTTCCTGGCCATGAGGTGCCTGCTCCGGGCAATCAGTTGAGGCTGGTGGGCGAGCGGGTCAGCTCGGCGGCCGGGAGCGAGGGGAGATGCCGTATCACCGCGGTCTCGCGGCGCAGCAGCGCCAGTTCGTCGCGGAGCCGGGACGCCGTGTCGGGGGCCTGGAGCAGGCGCTGGCGGGTGGGGACGTCCAGGACCGTGGCGGCGGCGACCAGGTAGGAGACGACGGCGGGCTCGTCGGGCAGGTCGGCGTCGGCGGTGAGGGTCAGTTCGCGGGCTCCGGCCAGGCGTTTCTGGTACGACCGGAAGGCGCGCAGGACCCCCTCGGCGAGGGCGCCCGCCTCGTCGCCCGGGTCCTCGGGCAACGGCTCCGCCTCGGCGGTCAGGTAGGGCCCGGAGGTGTCGATGGAGTGGAGGCGGACGCGGGTGGTGCCGGTGGCGAGGACCTCGTAGCCGCCGTCCTCGCGTTCGCGGATGGTGGCGGCGTCGGCGATGCAGCCGACGGCGTGCAGGGAGCGGGCCGGGTCGTCCCCGAAGCCCGTCATGGGCCCGGCGTCCGGGCGCCCGGCGTCGTCGGGCATGCCCGGCTCGCTCGGCGCCACCTCGTGGCCGTCGCGGATGGCGACGACCACGAACTGGCAGGGCTCATCGGCCTCGGGGTCCTCCGGGAGGGAGTCCAGAAGGTCCCGCATCAGGGCGCGGTAGCGCGCCTCGAAGACATTGAGGGGCAGCACGAGCCCCGGGAAGAGGACCGTGTTCAACGGGAAGAGCGGCAGCCGGACGGTGGTCACGACGCGCAAGCCTAATGGTCCCCGGGCCCCTCGCGCCGCCGCGTCCCCCGCAACGGCAATGTCGCGGCCACTTCGATGCGGACCCCGTCGCGCGCCTGGAGGAACTGGCCGAGCGGATCGTCGCTGATCCGGTCCCACGGGAAGGAGGTGGCGCGGGTGCCGATCAGCCGGGCCTGTTCCAGCGCCTCGCCCCACCGTTCCAGGCGGATCAGCACGTAGAAGAGGACGTTGCGGACCTCGGCGGGCCACGGGTCGCCCGCCGGGTACTCGGCGGAGAGGCCGATGGCCGTGTCGGCGGCCGCGTCCAGCCGCTCGCGCAGAACGGGACCGCCCCGCCCGGGCGCGTCGGGGCCCGCGTGCAGCGCGCCGAACGCGGCCCGCACCGGCAGTCCCCGCACCAGGGAGCCGGGCAGCGCGTCCTCGGCGGCGCGCTCGGCGAAGGCGAACGACTCGCGGTGCGAGCCGAACCAGGCGGCCGACAGGTACTGGAGCGCCGCCACATGGCAGCCGTAGTGGTACGAGGAGCGGCGCACCGCCTGCTCCCAGCGCGCCTCGAACTCGGTGTGCGGGGCGCCGGTGCCGCGGGCGTGGTCGAGCGCGATCCGCCAGGGGACCGGGTCCGCGGGCTCGGCGCGGGCGGCGGCGGCGATGAGCGGGGTGACGTCGTGCAGGAGTTCGGCGCGGGCGGGCGACTCCCAGCCGCGCCGGACGGCGAGTTCGGCGCGGATCAGCGCCACGTCGGGGTCGTGCGGCGCCGCGTACTGCCAGGCGTCGAACCACTCGGGCCGGTTGCGGGCGAAGGCGGCGAGACGCTGCACCTGCCGGTCGCGGGTCTCCCAGGCGGCGGCCTCGCGGCTGGCGGCGAGGGCGGCGGCGGCCGGACGGTGGTCGCCGAGCCCGGCCGCCGCCAGCGCCGGAGTGAGCCGGTCGTCGGGCAGGTCGAGGTAGACCTCCTCGTCGGGAGGCAGCCCGGCGGCGAGGCGGGGCGTGTGGGTCACCATCCGGGCCGTCCGGATCAGCGCTTGCAGCAGGGCCATCGTGCCGACCATTGAAAACCGCAGGTCGGGCCTGGGCCAGAGAGTCCGGGTGACGCTTTCGTATCGGTCGAAGGGTTGCCTCGGCGATGGTCAAGAGAAGGTAAAGAAGGGTGGTGTGTGGCACGTCGGGGCGCGTCCGGCGCGCGCCGGACGCGCCGTGCCCCGCTTCCGGGCGTCAGCTCCGGCGCAGCAGCCGCGTCGCGCCCGCCGCCACCGTCGTGGCGAGGACCCAGCCCAGCAGGATCAGCAGGGCGGTGACCCACTGCCAGGGGCCGTCCAGTTGCCAGTAGCCGGTCTGGCCCAGGTCGATGACGGGCAGCAGCAGGTCGAGGGTGAAGAGGGAGGCGCTCCACGGCGGATGCTCGTCGTCCTTGATCGGAGCGGGGTCGACCTGGGCGAAGGCCAGCGCGCTGACCGCCCAGAGCACCGCCATCCACAGCGCCGCCCGTCCCGGCCGGTAGCCGTAGGCCACCGTCCAGTCCTGGAGGTATCCCCACGCCGTCCCCGTCAGCCCCAGCGTCTCGCGGCGCCGGCGCTGCTTGGCGAGGAGCACCTCGCGGGCGTCCGCGTCCTCCCCGCCGGCCCGCAGCACCGTCGCCAGCAGCTCGTACGGCTCCGGGTTGTACTCCGGGGTGGCCGCCTCCACCCAGGTCAGCCGCTCGGCGAGGGTGAAGCGGCCGCGCGGCACCAGGTTGTCGTAGGTGAAGCCGCCCATCGCCAGGCCGCCCAGCCCGGGCCAGCTCTGCGTCTGGTCCATCAGGTTGCCGACGCGGGCCCCCGAGAGCACCACCCGGCCCTGCGCCGGGCGCTCGCAGAGGAACCGCAGCTCCGGCGTCTGCATCCGGCGCATCGACAGCTCCTGGTACTCCTCCATCACGAACCGCGCCTGGTCGAGGTCGACGGCGTCGCCCACCCGCCCGTCGTCCAGCCGCACCCCGCCCCGGCACTCGAAGCGCTGCACCCGCGTGCCGCGCGCCGGGGTCGTCCCGCTGGTCAGCGCCGGGTTCCCGACGCCCGCCGGGGTCAGGTAGAGGGTGCGGCCCACGGTCAGCTGCGGGGCGTTGAGCGCGCGGCGGCCGTACGGGTTGGACAGGCGGCTGCCGCGCAGGCTCAGCGACACCCCGATCTGGGCGCCGCGCAGGCTCACCTCGCCGTGCGCCTCCATCATCTCGGCCTGGAAGTCCTGGCCGACCGAGAGTCCGTCGCCCAGCAGTGAGGTGCCGCGCCGGTCCCGGTGCACCACCGCCTGGTTCAGCAGCAGGTCGGTGCCGATCTGGGCGTCGGTCAGCCGCACCCCGCGGTGCACCCGGCAGCGGGGCAGGTGCAGGTCGCCCTCGGTGTGCAGGCGGGCCGCCTCCAGGCGGGGCAGCGAGCAGTCGACCATCCGCAGCGTGGTGAACCGCGTCTCCGGCAGCAGCACCTCCTTCTCGAACCGGCAGTCGATCAGCTCGACGTACGGCTCGACGGTGCCGCCCGCCAGGTCCAGCACGTCGGTGATCTGCACCCCGGCCAGCTTCAGCGAGGAGACCCGGCCGGGCAGCGGGTCGGGGCCGTGCAGCAGCAGCAGGCTGATCACGCGGGCGCGGACCGTGCGCTCCTCGCCCCACGGCAGCCCGCCGTGCGGATCGTCCAGCGCGGCCTCACCGGCCCGCAGGTCGTAGGTGCTGCCGTTGCGGAACGCCTGCCACATCCCGTACTCGGCGGCCGTCAGGCCCTGTGGCGGCTCACCGCCCTGTTCGGTGGACACGCGCCTGCCTCCCCGTGCTGTGCCGCGTACTCCTCGACGGGGCGGGCCCGCCCCGAGCGCGGCGCCGACGGGGACGGGGCCCGTGTGCCCACCGGGGCGGGCTCCCACCCCGGTGATGCCCGCTGAGTGACGAATTGAACGCCCATCGTCACGGAATGTGTCCGGCGGGCGTATCACACGGTGATACGGGGCGCCGGTGACCTGAGGCGGTCTGAGAGAATTGCCGTGTGATCTCTCGTATCGACCTGCGCGGCGAGGCCCTTCCCGAGGGCCCGGCCCTGCGCGCTCTGCTGCCCCGTGCCGACTTCGACGTGACGGCCGCCCTGGAGAAGGTGCGGCCGATCTGCGAGGACGTGCACCATCGCGGCGACGCGGCGCTGATCGAGTACGCCCAGCGGTTCGACCAGGTCACCCTGGAGCACGTCCGGGTCCCCGCCGAAGCCCTCACCGAGGCGCTCGCCGGGCTCACCGAGGAGGTCCGCGCGGCCCTGGAGGAGTCGATCCGGCGGGCCCGCACCGTCCACCGCGCCCAGCGCCGCACCCCGCACACCACCCAGGTCGTCCCCGGCGGCACCGTCACCGAGAAGTGGGTCCCCGTCGACCGCGTCGGGCTGTACGCTCCCGGCGGCCGCTCGGTCTACCCCTCGTCCGTGATCATGAACGCGGTCCCGGCGCAGGAGGCCGGCGTCCCCTCCGTCGCGCTCGCCTCGCCGCCGCAGGCCGAGTTCGGCGGCCTGCCGCACCCGACGATCCTCGCCGCCTGCGCCCTGCTCGGCATCGACGAGGTCTACGCCGCGGGCGGCGCCACCGCCGTCGCGATGTTCGCGTACGGCACCGAGTCCTGCCCCCCGGCCCGCATGGTCACCGGGCCGGGCAACATCTGGGTGGCCGCCGCCAAGCGCTACTTCACCGGCCTCATCGGCATCGACACCGAGGCCGGGCCGACCGAGATCGCCGTCCTCGCCGACGACACCGCCGACCCGGCGCACGTCGCCGCCGACCTGATCAGCCAGGCCGAGCACGACCCGCTGGCCGCCGCCGTCCTCGTCACCGACTCCGAGGCCCTCGCGGACGCCGTGGAGAAGGAACTGGCCGTCCAGGTCCCCGCGACCCGGCACGTCGAGGACCGCATCGCGCCCGCCCTCGCCGGACGCCAGTCCGCGCTGGTCCTCGTCGACGGCCTGGAGGACGGCCTCAAGGTGGTCGACGCCTACGGGGCCGAGCACCTCGAGGTCCAGACCGCCGACGCCGCCGCCGTCGCCGACCGGGTCCGCAACGCCGGCGCGGTCTTCGTCGGCCCCTGGGCGCCGGTCTCCCTCGGTGACTACTGCGCCGGCTCCAACCACGTGCTGCCCACCGGCGGCTGCGCCTGCCACTCCTCGGGCCTGTCCGTGCAGTCCTTCCTGCGCGGCATCCACGTCGTGGACTACAGCCGCGAGGCGCTGGCCGACGTCGCCCGGCACGTCGTCACCCTCGCCGAGGCCGAGGACCTGCCCGCGCACGGCGCGGCGGTGAAGGCCCGGTTCGACTGGAAGGTCCCCCAGCAGTGAGCACCGCCCTGACCCTGGACCAGCTCCCCGTCCGCGAGGAGCTGCGCGGCAAGTCCCCGTACGGCGCCCCCCAGCTCGACGTGCCGGTCCGGCTCAACACCAACGAGAACCCCTACCCGCTGCCCGAGCCGCTGGTGGCGCGGATCGCCGAGCGGGTCGCCGAGGCCGCCCGCGCCCTCAACCGCTACCCGGACCGCGACGCCGTCGAGCTGCGCACCGAGCTGGCCCGCTACCTCACCCGTACCGGCGGCCACCCGGTCGCCTTCGAGCAGGTCTGGGCGGCCAACGGCTCCAACGAGGTGCTCCAGCAGCTCCTCCAGGCGTTCGGCGGGCCCGGCCGCACCGCGCTGGGCTTCGAGCCCTCGTACTCGATGCACAGCCTCATCGCGCGCGGGACCAACACCGGCTGGGTCTCCGGGCCGCGTCGTGAGGACTTCACCATCGACGTGGAGGCGGCCCGGCGGGCCATCGCCGAGCACCGGCCCGACGTGGTCTTCATCACCTCGCCCAACAACCCGACCGGCACCGCCGTCGACCGCGAGACCGTCCTCGCGCTGCACGACGCGGCGCAGGCCGTGAAGCCGGCCATGGTCGTGGTGGACGAGGCGTACGTCGAGTTCAGCCACGGCGCCTCGCTGCTGCCGCTGCTGGCGGGCCGGCCGCACCTGGTGGTCTCCCGCACCATGTCGAAGGCGTTCGGCGCCGCCGGACTGCGCCTCGGCTACCTCGCCGCCGACCCGGCCGTGGTCGACGCCCTCCAGCTGGTCCGTCTGCCGTACCACCTCTCGGCCGTCAACCAGGCCACCGCGCTCGCCGCCCTGGAGTACACCGACACGCTGCTCGGCTACGTCGACCGGCTCAAGGCCGAACGCGACCGCGTCGTCGACGGGCTGCGCGCGCTGGGCCTCGAGGTCACCGACTCCGACGCCAACTTCGTCCAGTTCGGCCGTTTCGAGGGCCCCGGCGGCCAGCACGCCGTCTGGCAGGGCCTCCTCGACCACGGCGTCCTGGTCCGCGACAACGGCGTGCCCGGCCGGCTGCGTGTCAGTACCGGAACCCCCGAAGAGAACACCGCTTTCCTCGAAGCGGTGCGCGAGGTGGTCGCCGACCACCCCAAGAGCAAGGAGCAGTTGTCATGAGCCGCGTCGGGCGCGTGGAGCGCACCACCAAGGAGACCTCGGTCCTGGTCGAGATCGACCTCGACGGCACCGGGCAGGTCGATGTCGCCACCGGCGTCGGCTTCTACGACCACATGCTCGACCAAATCGGCCGCCACGGCCTCTTCGACCTGCGGGTCAAGACCGACGGCGACCTGCACATCGACACCCACCACACCATCGAGGACACCGCGCTGGCCCTCGGTGCCGCCTTCAGGCAGGCCCTCGGCGACAAGGTCGGCATCTACCGCTTCGGCAACTGCACCGTGCCGCTGGACGAATCCCTCGCCCAGGTCACCGTGGACCTCTCCGGCCGCCCGTACCTGGTGCACACCGAGCCGGAGAACATGGCGCCGATGATCGGCAGCTACGACACCACGATGACCCGGCACATCCTGGAGTCGTTCGTCGCCCAGGCGCAGATCGCCCTGCACGTCCACGTCCCGTACGGCCGCAACGCGCACCACATCGTGGAGTGCCAGTTCAAGGCGCTCGCCCGCGCCCTGCGGTACGCCTGCGAGCGCGACACCCGGGCGGCCGGAATCATTCCCTCCACGAAGGGTGCCCTGTAACCGTGAACGGTGTCTCCACCGCGCTGATCGTGCTCGGCCTGTTCTTCCTCGGCGGCGTCTACTCCTTCTACAAGCAGAAGCTGCCCACCGGCATCCTCGTGGTGCTCGGCATCGGCGCGGCCATGTCCCTCACCGCGGGCGTGCTGCGCCTGGACGTCTGGGGGTGATGTGATGACCGGCAAGAACGTCGTCGTCCTCGACTACGGCTTCGGCAACGTCCGCTCCGCCGAGCGGGCCCTCGCCCGGGCCGGCGCCGAGGTCGAGATCACCCGCGACTACGACCGAGCCATGAACGCCGACGGCCTCCTGGTCCCCGGCGTCGGTGCCTTCGCCTCCTGCATGGCGGGACTCAAGGAGGCCCGCGGCGACTGGATCATCGGCCGCCGGCTCTCCGGCGGCCGCCCCGTCATGGGCATCTGCGTGGGCATGCAGGTCCTCTTCGAGCGCGGCATCGAGCACGGCACCGAGGCCGAGGGCCTGGACGAGTGGCCCGGCACGGTCGGCCCGCTCAAGGCCGAGGTCGTCCCCCACATGGGGTGGAACACCGTACGGGCGCCCGCCGGCTCCCGCCTCTTCCAGGGCGTGGACCCCGACGAGCGCTTCTACTTCGTCCACTCCTACGCGGTGCACGACTGGAGCCTGGAGGTCACCAACCCGGCGATGCGCGCTCCGCACGTCACCTGGTCCACCTACGGCGAGCCGTTCGTCGCAGCCGTGGAGAACGGCGCCCTGTGGGCCACCCAGTTCCACCCCGAGAAGTCCGGCGACGCCGGAGCCCAGCTCCTCACCAACTGGATCGAGACCCTCTGATCATGGCCAAGCAGCTCGAACTCCTCCCCGCCGTCGACGTCCGCGACGGCCAGGCCGTCCGCCTGGTCCACGGTGAGTCCGGCACGGAGACCTCCTACGGCTCGCCGCTGGAGGCCGCCCTCGCCTGGCAGCGTTCCGGTGCCGAGTGGCTGCACCTCGTCGACCTCGACGCGGCCTTCGGCACCGGCGACAACCGGCAGCTCATCGCCGAGGTCGCCGGCGCCATGGACATCAAGGTGGAACTCTCCGGCGGCATCCGCGACGACGACACCCTCGCCGCCGCCCTCGCCACCGGCTGCACCCGGGTCAACCTCGGCACCGCCGCCCTGGAGACCCCCGAGTGGGTCGCCAAGGTCATCGCCGACCACGGCGACCGCGTCGCCGTCGGCCTCGACGTGCGCGGCACCACCCTGCGCGGCCGCGGCTGGACCCGCGACGGCGGCGACCTCTACGAGACGCTGGCCCGCCTCGACTCCGAGGGCTGCGCCCGGTACGTCGTCACCGACATCGCCAAGGACGGCACCCTCCAGGGCCCCAACCTGGAGCTGCTGAGGAACGTCTGCGCCGTTACCGACCGGCCCGTCGTCGCCTCCGGCGGCGTCTCCTCCCTGGACGACCTGCGCGCACTCGCCTCCCTGGTGGACGAGGGCGTCGAGGGCGCCATCGTCGGCAAGGCCCTCTACGCCGAGGCGTTCACCCTCGAAGAGGCCCTCAAGGCCGTGGCATGACCTTTGCGGAAGGCGGCCGGGAACCGATCCGCGAGACCGCCTCCGGCGACCCGTGCGAGCAGATCCCGACCGCCTTCCGCGCCGCCCTCGCCGCCCGAGGGGGTGCCCGGACGTACCTCTGGCGCGCCCGCGGCACCGAGACGGCGGGGCGTGCCCGTCACGCACTGTCCGACGCGGTCCGACCGACCGCGCCCATGATCACCGTCCCCGGCATCACCGGCCCCCGACCGGTCGTGGTGGCCGGGGCGTACCGAGGAGCTGCCCGATGACCCTCGCGGTCCGAGTCATCCCCTGCCTGGACGTGGACAGCGGCCGCGTCGTCAAGGGGGTCAACTTCCAGAACCTGCGGGACGCCGGCGACCCCGTCGAGATGGCCAAGGTCTACGACGCCGAAGGCGCCGACGAACTGACCTTCCTCGACATCACCGCCTCCTCCGGCAACCGCGAGACCACCTACGACGTGGTCCGCCGCACCGCCGAGCAGGTCTTCATCCCGCTCACCGTCGGCGGCGGCGTCCGCACCGCCGAGGACGTGGACAAGCTGCTGCGCGCCGGGGCCGACAAGGTGGGCGTCAACACCGCGGCCATCGCCCGCCCGGAGCTGATCCGCGAGATCGCCGAGCGCTTCGGCCGCCAGGTCCTCGTCCTGTCCGTCGACGCCCGCCGGGCAGAGGGCGGCGGTTTCGAGGTCACCACCCACGGCGGCCGCCGTGGCACCGGCGTCGACGCCGTCGAGTGGGCCCACCGGGCCGCCGAACTGGGGGCCGGGGAGATCCTGCTCAACTCCATGGACGCCGACGGCACCAAGGACGGCTACGACCTGGAGATGATCACCCAGGTCCGCCGCCACGTCACCGTGCCCGTCATCGCCTCGGGCGGCGCCGGCCGCGTCAGCGACTTCGCCCCCGCCGTCGAGGCCGGCGCCGACGCGGTCCTCGCCGCCTCGGTCTTCCACTTCGGCGAACTGCGCATCGGTGAGGTCAAGAGCGCCCTGAAGGACGCGGGCCGCCCGGTGCGCTGAGCACGCCCCACCCCCGGTTCTGGCGGAACGGGGGAGCGGGGGCCCTTGTGGGAGCGCTCCCAGCCGGCCGAGAATCACGTATGGCCACTGCGGCAGCGCCACGTCCGTACCGCCCGGCGGACCGGGAGGCGCTCATCGACATCTGCGTACGCACCGGCCACGAAGGCGGTGACGCGCGCCCCTACTACCCCGACCACGAACTGCTCCCCAGCATCTTCGCCGAGCCCTACGCCGTCCTCGAACCGGAGCTGGCCTTCGTGGTGGAGAACGGCGGCCGGGCCGTCGGCTACGTGCTGGGGACGGCGGACACGGCGGCCTTCGCCCGGCGCTTCCGCCAGGAGTGGCTGCCCCGGGTGGCCGCCCGCCACCCGGCGCCCGCCGGGCCCCCGGCGACCCCCGCCGAGGTGATGCGCGACCTGCTCCACCGCCCCGAGCGGATGGTCCTGGGGGAGCTGGACGCGTACCCCGCCCACCTCCACATCGACCTGCTCCCCGGCCACCAGCGCCAGGGCCACGGGCGGCGGCTGATGGCGGCGTACCTCGACGCCCTGCGGGCCCGCAGGGTGAGCGGTGTCCACCTGGGTATGGTCACCGCCAACACCCCGGCCCGCGCCTTCCACGACCGCCTGGGCTTCCACGAGATCCCGGTGGCGGACCCCGGGCCGCTCACCTACCTGGGCCTGCGGCTGGACCGACCCGGCCCGTCCGTCCGGTAGAAGGACGGGCCCGGGCCGGGTTCAGGAGGCGCCGTGCGCCTTCGCCACCGAGGTCACCAGCGCGGTCAGCGCCGGTACCGGGGTGCCCGAGCGGTCGGCCTGGCGGAGCAGGGCGCGGCCGATGGCCTCGATCTCCACCGGGCGGCCGGCGGCGGCGTCCCGCTGCATGGAGGAGCGCATCCCCTCCGGAGCGTTGTCGAACCTGTCCAGCAGCGCGGAGGCCTCCGTCGGCACGTCGACGGTGACTGCGAGCCGGGCCAACTCGTCCAGCACGGAGATGAGTTCCTCGCGGTGCTCGCTGCGTACGGTGCCGACCGGGGCGGCGTGCCGGGTGGTCAGCAGGGCGAACGGGGCGAGGAAGGTGAGCTTGCCCCAGAGCAGGGCCGTCTCGTCCTCGCGGACCAGGCCGCCCATGCCGGCGTCCTCCAGGAGCGCGCCGAGCGCCGCGACCCGGGCGGCCGGGGCGGCGGCACTGGCCAGCTCGATCCGGCAGAACGGGGTGGTGTGCTCGATGACGCCGGGCGCGGTCCGCGTCGACTCCGCCCAGATCACGGCGGGGACGACCTGCCCGGCCGGGTAGGTCTCCCGCAACAGGGCGACGTGCTCGAAGCCGTTGAGCAGCGGCAGGACCAGGCCGGAGCCGAGCGCCGCGGCCGGAACCCGCCGGAGCGCCTCGGCGAGGCCCGTCTCCTTGGTGGCGACCACACACAGGTCGACCGGCTCCGTCAGCTCCGTGACCGCCTCGACGGGCAGGGTGCCGTCCCCGAACTGGCCGCTGCGCAGGGTCAGCCCCTGCTCGTTCAGCGTCCGGGCGGTCTGCTCGCCCGCCACCACGATCACCCGGTGTCCCCGACGGGCCAGCAGTGAGGCCACCAGGCCGCCGATGCCGCCGGGGCCGAGGACGGCCACGGTCCACGGGGCGGGGTTCTGTTCCGTCGTCGCTCGCGTGTTCATGGGAGCAGGGTGCCAGAGGCCCCGCCCGCGCCCCTGCCGGGTCTCAGAAACCGAGCTCCTTGGTGGCCCGGGCCTTGGCGACGGCGTCCTCCTCGCCGTCCAGCGCCACCTCGGCGTGGGCCTGGCGGCCCATCGCGAAGAGGGTCAGCTCGCCCGGCTCACCGGTGACCGTGACCACCGGCGTCCCCCGGTGCGCCACCGCCGTCCGGCCGTCGGGGCGGCGCAGCACCAGCCCCACCGGCGCCTTGCGGCCCAGCCCCCGGGCCATCTTCTCCAGCCGGGACCAGAGCACGTCGGAGAAGACCGGGTCCAGCTCGCGGCCGGACCACTCGGGCTGGGCCCGGCGGACGTCCTCCGCGTGCACGTAGAACTCGACGGTGTTGGCCGCCTCGTCGACCTGCTTGAGACCGAAGGGCGAGAAGCGCGGCGGGCCGGTGCGGATGAGCTGGACCAGTTCGTCGTACGGCTTGGCGGTGAACTCGGCCTGGACCCGCTCCAGGCGGCCCGCCAGCGGCTTGACGAGCATGCCGCCCGCCGCGTCGGGGCGGCGCTCGCGGAGCACCACGTGGGCGGCGAGGTCCTTGGTCCGCCACCCCTCGCAGAGCGTCGGGGCGTCCGGGCCCGCGGACTCCAACAGATCGGCCAGGAGCAGGCGTTCACGCTTCGCATGAGTCGACATGGGCCAAGCCTACGGCCGCCCCCGCCGCCTGACCACGGCAGCCGCGCCCGCTCACCCGCATGGGCCCGGCACAATGGACGCCATGAGCAGCAGCACGCCCGGTCCCTCGGCCGGACTCGACCCGGCCCTCGCCTCCCGCCTGAAGCGCACCGCCGACGGCCTGGTCCCCGCCATCGCCCAGCAGTACGACACCGGGGAGGTGCTGATGATGGGCTGGATGGACGACGAGGCCCTGCACCGGACCCTCACCACCGGCCGTTGCACCTACTGGTCGCGCAGCCGGGGCGAGTACTGGGTCAAGGGGGACACCTCGGGCCACGTGCAGCACGTGAAGTCCGTGGCGCTCGACTGCGACGGGGACACCCTGCTGGTCAAGGTCGACCAGGTCGGCGCCGCCTGCCACACCGGGGCCCGGACCTGTTTCGACGAGGACGTGCTGCTCTGACCCCGGGCGGCAGGGCCCGGCGGGGCGGTCAGCGTGAGGTGTAGCGCAGCGTGATCGTCTCCCCGTCGCGCAGGACGAGGTCGTCGGCCTCGCCCGCCCACAGCCGCCCGTCCACCCAGGCCAGCGGCGCCCCGAAACGGGTGTCCTCGCGGGGGGCGCCCCACTCGGTGAGGAACTGGCCGAGAGTGAAGTCACGCCACTCGGCCGACTCCACGTGGACGGTGCCGGTCTCGTCGTGGGTGTGCAGCGGGCTGTAGAGCGGCTCGGGCCCGGAACGGTCGATGCCGATGTCGGCGGGGACCGTCACCTGCTCGCCGTCGGCGAACACCTCCAGGGTGGTGTGGATGTGCATGGCCAGCTGCTCCGTGTCGAGCATCGTCAGGCCGGCCTTCTCCACCTGGGCCGCCGTGTCCCTCGCCGCCGGCCACTCCACACCGCCCGCCGCGGCGGCGGCCGGACCCGCGGCCAGCGCCAGCGCCAGCGAGGCCGCGCAGAGCGTACGGCGTACCCCCGGCAGTGTGCGGCGGGCACGGGCGGCGGACGGGGTGGCCGGGCGGAGGGAGGAGCGCTGTGCGGTCATGGGTCATGTCCTAGCGGTCCGCGGGCCCGGAGGCGGTCCGCGACACGGAACGCGCCGTGACCGCTCGCCGTCTGCCCCTATCCTTCCGCGCATGGACCTCGACACGTTCCGCAAGCTCGCCCAGGACCGCCGGGTAGTCCCCGTCAGCCGCAAGCTCCTGGTGGACGGTGACACCCCGGTCGGCCTCTACCGCAAGCTCGCCGCCGAACGCCCCGGCACCTTCCTCCTGGAATCCGCCGAGAACGGCCGGAGCTGGTCGCGGTACTCCTTCGTCGGGGTCCGCAGCGCCGCCACCCTCACCACCCACGACGGACAGGCGCACTGGCTGGGCACCCCGCCCACCGGCGTGCCCACCGACGGTGACCCGCTGGCCGCGCTGCGCGCCACCGTCGAGACCCTGCACACCCCCGGCGAACTCGACGGGGACATGCCGCCGTTCACCGGCGGCATGGTGGGCTACCTCGGCTACGACGTCGTCCGCCGCCTGGAGAAGGTCGGCGACGGGGGCCGCGACGACCTGCGGCTGCCGGAGCTGACCATGCTCCTCACCTCCGACCTCGCCGTCCTCGACCACTGGGACGGCTCCGTCCTGCTGATCGCCAACGCCATCAACCACAACGACCTCGACACCGGCGTCGACGAGGCGTACGCCGACGCCGTCGCCCGGCTCGACGCGATGGAGGCCGACCTCACCCGGCCCGTGACGGCCCCGCCGCTGGCGCTGCCCGAGTCCGAGCTCCCCGTGTTCACCGGCGAGTGGGGCGGTGCGGCGTACCGGGCGGCCGTCGAGGACATCAAGGAGCGCATCCGCGCCGGGGACGCCTTCCAGGTCGTCCCCTCGCAGCGGTTCGAGACGCCCTGCACCGCCTCCGCGCTCGACGTGTACCGGGTGCTGCGCGCCACCAACCCCTCGCCGTACATGTACCTGTTCCGCCTCGACGGCTTCGACGTCGTCGGCTCCAGCCCGGAGGCGCTGGTCAAGGTCGAGGACGGCCGGGCGATGCTCCACCCCATCGCCGGGACCCGGCCGCGCGGCGCCACCCCGCAGGCGGACCAGGCACTCGCCGAGGAACTCCTCGCCGACCCCAAGGAGCGCGCCGAACACCTGATGCTGGTCGACCTCGGCCGCAACGACCTCGGCCGGGTCTGCACGCCCGGCAGCGTCGAGGTGGTCGACTTCATGTCCGTCGAGAAGTACTCGCACGTCATGCACATCGTCTCGACCGTCACCGGCGACGTCGCCCCCGGCCGCACCGCCTTCGACGTGCTCACCGCCTGCTTCCCCGCGGGCACCCTCTCCGGCGCGCCCAAGCCGCGCGCCCTCCAGATCATCGACGAGCTGGAGCCCACCCGGCGCGGCCTGTACGGCGGCTGCGTCGGCTACCTCGACTTCGCGGGGAACTCCGACACCGCCATCGCCATCCGCACCGCCCTGCTCCGCGACGGCACCGCCCACGTCCAGGCCGGGGCCGGGGTCGTCGCCGACTCCGACCCGGCCGCCGAGGACACCGAGTGCCGCAACAAGGCCGCCGCGGTGCTGCGCGCCGTGCACACCGCCAACCGGCTCGGCGGATGACGCCCCGCCCCCGCCCGGCCCGCCGGGAGCAGCCGTGAGGGATAGTGGAGGGGTGACTTCAGCCGTACCCCAGCCCCGAACCGAAGCCGCACCGTCCGGCGGGCCCGGCGGAGCCCGCCGCGGCGCCCGGCGCAGCCTCGCCCTGGCGCTGCTGCTCGGCGCCGTCGGCGCTGCGGTCTCCCTGCTCGCCACCCGCCAGACCTGGGCGCGCGGCAGCGTCGCGGTGGCCGGCGGCGAATTCCCGCTCACCGCCACCGGCAGCGACGTCACCGGCGTACCCGCCGCCCTCGCCGTCGTCGGCCTGGCCGCGCTCGTCGCCGTCTTCGCGGTCCGCCGCACCGGCCGCCACCTGGTCTCCGGCCTGCTCGCCCTCAGCGGCGCCGGCACCGTCGCCGCCGCGCTGCTGGGCGTCGGCGACAGCGCCGCCCTGGACGAGAAGGCCGCCGAGACCAGCGGCGACACCGCCGCCACCGTCACCGGCCTCACTCACACCGGCTGGCCCTACGCGGCCGTCCTCGGCGGTGCCCTGCTGCTCGCCGCGGGGCTGCTCGCCCTCTGGTTCGGCCGCCGCTGGCCCGCCATGTCCGGCCGCTACGAACGCGACGGCACCCCCCGCGCCCGCAAGGCCGGCCCGGCCGTCGACCCCGACCGGCCCGAGGACCTGTGGAAGGCCCTGGACCGCGGCGAGGACCCGACCCGGGAGAGTTGACCGGGCCGCGCCGTACCCCGAGCGCGCCCCACCCGCCGCCGTACGGAACAATGTGCGCCAGGACGGCGTCGTCACGAGGCGGCGCCGGGACCACCCCGTAACCCTTTACAGCAACCGAGGAGCAAGACATGTCGGGCAGCAGCCACGGCCACACTCTGGCCGCATGGACCGGCGTCATCATCTCCTTCATCGGCTTCTGCGTGGCCGGTGTCTTCATGGTGATGGCCAACACCGTCGGTTTCTGGGTCGGCATCGCCGTCGTCCTGGCCGGCGGCGCCGTCGGCGGCATCATGCACCTGATGGGCCTCGGGCAGAAGCGGATGAGCCGCGCCGCCGTCGAGCAGAAGACCGCCAACGCCGCCTGACCGGCCGCCGCACCCGACGCGGGGCCCCGCCGGTACGTCCGGCCGGGGCCCCGCGCGCGTTGTGGCCCGTAGGGCCTGTCCGGCGGATCTTCGTGGCACAGCCCGCGGCGTCCGGTGCGTGCTCTCGGCGTGCGCCCGGAGCTCCCTCGTACTGGACGTACTCGGGTGATGGGGGCGTGCGGCGGAAGTGCGCGCCAGGCGTCGCCGGCCCACGAAGATCCGCCGGACGGGTACTGGCCGGGCGCGGCCCGGCGGGCGTCCGGGCCGGCGCCGGGCGACAATGCCCCCGTGAGCGCTCCCGCCGACCCCTCCGCCCCGCCGACCACCGCCGAGGCCCCGCGGCGCCGCGGCCCCGCCCGCCGGCTCGCCGTACCCGCAGGCGTGCTGGCCGCCACCGTCGCGGCCTTCGCCTACGTCGGCACGGTCGACCCCAACGAACCCGGCCACTACCCGGCCTGCCCGCTGCTGGCCCACGCCGGGATCTGGTGCCCCGGCTGCGGCGGTCTGCGCAGCGCCCACGCGGTCTGGCACGGGGAGCTGGCCACGGCGCTCCATGCCAACGCGCTCGCCGTCGCGGGCTACGCGCTGTTCGCCGTCGGCTGGCTGGTGTGGGTGGTCTGCGCGGCCCGCGGGCGGCCCGTCCGCTTCTCGCCCTCGCGGGCCCACGCCTGGGCCGCCGGGGTGGTCCTCGCCTGCTTCAGCGTGGCCCGAAACATGCCTCAGGGCGGCTGGCTGCACCCCTGAACGCCGCTGTCCACCCCCGCTGAGCTGCGGCGGAGCCCGCCCGCGGGAAAGCGGCACTGTCCACGGGGTGGGACCGCCCCCCACCGGATGCGCCTCCACCGGCTCCCGGCCGCTACCATCGCAAGTGCCTCCCCCTCCGCGGCGTCATGACCGGACGCGTCCGGATCGGGGCGGGGGGTCACCGAGACCACCAGCACTACCGTCCGGGAAAGGGGGCCGCTCGCGTGAGTGTGCTCGACGAGATCATCGACGGAGTCCGTGCCGACCTCGCGGAGCGGCAGGCGCGCGTCAGCCTCGACGAGCTCAAGGAGCGCGCGGCCGCCGCCCCGCAGGTCCGCGACGGCTACGCCGCGCTGCGCGGCGACGGCGTCGGCGTCATCTGCGAGGTCAAGCGGTCCAGCCCCTCCAAGGGCGCGCTGGCCGCCATCGCCGACCCGGCCGGCCTCGCCGCCGACTACGAGGCGGGCGGCGCCTCCGTCATCTCCGTCCTCACCGAGCAGCGCCGTTTCGGCGGCTCGCTCGCCGACCTGGAGGCGGTCCGCGCCAAGGTCGACATCCCGGTCCTGCGCAAGGACTTCATCGTCACCGCCTACCAGCTCTGGGAGGCCCGCGCGTACGGCGCCGACCTCGCCCTGCTGATCGTCGCCGCCCTCGACCAGCCCGCGCTGGTCTCCCTCATCGAGCGCGCCGAGTCCATCGGGCTCACCCCGCTCGTCGAGGTGCACGACGAGGAGGAGGCCGAGCGCGCCCTGGAGGCCGGGGCCCGCGTCATCGGCGTCAACGCCCGCAACCTCAAGACGCTCAAGGTCGACCGCGACACCTTCGAGCGGGTCGCCCCGGAGATCCCGGCCGACCGGGTGCGGATCGCCGAGTCCGGCGTCCGCGGCCCGCACGACCTCATCGCCTACGCCAACGCCGG